>NZ_JBXWOZ010000010.1:0-113439 GCF_059611145.1 Ruegeria sp. CDSB022
GAGATCAGACATGTTCACCGCTCGTTTTTGAACCGTGAATCACGCCGCAAAACGGAAATCAATGGGTCCTGACCCTAAGCCGACATTAGCGCCCCCCTCCGACTGGGCAATGTGCTCAGAAAAAGCACGCGCCCAACAAAGGCAATCCGACCAATCCTTGAAGCCACGGCATTGATCCCCATCTTAACCCGCGACCGTGCGCCCTCTGGTACTTTCTGCACAAGCAGCGTAAAAAGGGTGCTGCGCGAAATATTTGGAGCCTCGCACCGATGAAAGAACATCGTGGCCGTCTGACCAAGGACGGTATCCGTATCTATGAGCAGGGTGACTTTGCCGGCATGCAGGCGGCAGGGGCTTTGGCTGCGCAGATACTTGATGATATTGCCGATCATGTGTTCGTCGGCCAGACCACTGGCGCGATTGACGGGCTCATCACGCAGATGGTTGAGGATGCGGGCGCAACATCGGCCACGATTGGCTATAAGGGCTATCAGCATGCCAGCTGTATCAGCGTCAATCACGTGGTCTGCCACGGCATTCCCGGCGACAAAAAGCTGAAGGATGGCGATATCCTGAATATCGACGTGACCGTTATTGTCGACGGCTGGTTCGGGGATACCTCGCGCATGTATGTAGCGGGAAAGCTGCCGCGCAAAGCCGAACGGTTGATCCAGATCACTCATGATGCTCTGTTCAAGGGCATCGAGATGGTCAAACCCGGCAACACGTTCGGCGATATCGGCCACGCGATTCAATCATTTGTCGAGGCACACCGGATGAGCGTAGTCCGCGATTTTTGCGGCCACGGGCTGGGCCGAGTCTTCCATGCACCGCCAAACGTTCTGCACTATGGCCGTCCGGGCACTGGTGCGGTTCTGGAAGAGGGCATGTTCTTTACCATCGAACCGATGGTCAATCTGGGCCGCCCCGAGACCAAGACGCTGGCCGATGACTGGACCGCCGTGACGCGCGACAAATCACTGTCGGCACAGTTTGAACACTCGGTCGGTGTAACGGCAGATGGGGTCGAGATCTTTACCCTGTCGCCAGGCGGTAAGTACCACCCGACCTATTCTTCCTGATCCGCCGCCTGATCCCGTAACAGCTTTAGCAGCAAGGTTTCCGGCCCCCATGGCGTGACCGCATCATGGATGAAAACCGGCGCGCGCAGAGGCGTGCGCTGGGGATCGGTTGCGGTGTCAGCCTTTTGCGGAGGTGACCAATTCGACGGGGTCAGTGCACGGTCCATGCCCCGCAGGGTAACATGACCGGGTCAAATCCCCAAAAGCGCCGGGACCTGCGCCATGTCTGAAAAGACTTCGCCCCCCGCATCGGCCAGTTTTTTACCGCCACCATGCGGCACATAGGCCAAACAGCGCATATGTGCCCTGCTTGCTGCGGTCACACCGCTGAGGCTGTCCTCGATCACCACAGGGTTTACGGCGTTGAAACGCTCAGCCGTAGCCAGAAACAATGTCGGGTCCGGCTTGGCCGTTCCCAGAACATGAGCGGAAAAGGCGACATCGCGAAACCGATCCCATAACCCGTTCTGACCCAAAGTGATCTGCATCTTGTCCGGGCTGCCGTTCGAGGCGACACAGAAGGGCAGCCCGTTTGCCTCGAGAACCGCCAGCAGGTCCGCCACGCCGGGCATCAGCTGCACGCCAAGTCGGAGCCGGTCATAGGTTTCCGCATAGACCTCATCAACCCAGCCTGTGGGCAGCTCCGCGCCCAGCGCCCTTGCCTTGTCCCGCACCCCGGTCATGGTGCCCCCAACGAACAGCTTCATACTGTCTTCGATTGTCAGGTTCAGGCCATAACGGGCAAGATTGTCGACCAGTACCTGATTGGACAGCGGCTCACTGTCGACCAGGACTCCGTCGCAATCAAAGATCACCAGATCATGCATCCGGATCGCCATTCCACATCAGGGTGATATGCGTGTCGCCATATTTGCGGCTGTTATGCAACACGAACCCCTCGGGCGGCTGCATGGGCGCGTTTTCCTCCCAGACGACAAGGGCGCCTTGTGCGAACCAGCCGTCAGACAGAGCCGCAATCGCCTTTTGCCCAAGGGATTTGCCATAGGGCGGGTCCAGGAAGATCAGGTCATAAGGCGCTGCAGGATTGGCCCCCAGCCGCGTTGCGTCGCGACGGATCAGCTCGGTACAGTCAGAGCTGCGGGTCAGGTCGATATTCTTGCGGATCAGGCCCTGTGACACGCGGCCATCATCGACAAAGCTCACATGTGCCGCACCGCGCGACAAGGCCTCAAGCCCCAGCGCACCGGTGCCTGCGAACAGGTCCAACACGCGCAGCCCGTCAAAATCAATCTGATGGGCCAGTACGTTGAACAGGCTTTCGCGTACCCGGTCTGTGGTCGGGCGCAGATGCGCGCCGGCGTCCCCCTTGCCGACCGAGGCCAAAGCCCGACCTCGGAAGGCTCCGGCGATGATCCTCACGCTCTGAGCAGCGGTTTCAGGTCCGCATCCGGGTCGGCTACAATAGCAGGATCAGCTGTTTTTCCGCTTTCAATCAGACGCTTACCAACCATATAGGCACGCGGATCGTTCATCGCGTCGACAGCGATCAGCTGATCGCCCTTATAGTACCAGAAGGACACGGTCTGCCCGTCACCATTGCGGGTCACCACCCGGTCATACCCGGTGTTCAGGCCCGCGATCTGCAGTTTGACGTCATACTGATCCGACCAGAACCACGGAATCGCAGTATAATCCTTTGCCGCGCCCAACATGTTCTGGGCAACAATCTCGGCCTGATCAATCGCGTTTGGCACGCTTTCCAGACGGATACGCCCGCCAGCATGCGGGAATGAGGCGCAATCGCCCGCCGCCCAGATCGACGGATCAGAGGTGCGCCCATGCGCATCTGTCTTGATGCCATTGTCCAGCTCAAGCCCGGCCATCTCGGCCAGTTGGGTCGCAGGGGCGATGCCAACACCGACAACAACGAAATCGACCGCCAGTTCTGTTCCATCGGTCAGCACCGCGCCAGTGACCCTGCCGTTTTCACCCAGCAAACGGCCCAACCCGACGCCTTCGCGGATATCGGCGCCATATTCGGAATGCAGCGTTCTGAAATAGTCACTGGTTTCAGGGGCGGCGACCCGTTGCAGAATGCGGTCGGACATTTCAACCAGGGTCACCTTGACCCCGCGCTTGGCGCAAACGGCTGCGGCCTCAAGCCCGATGTATCCTCCGCCCACGATCAGCGCACGCGCGCCTTCGGACACATAAGGTTCCATTTCGTCCACATGGGCCAGATCACGCACCACATGCACCCCGTCCAAATCGCCGCCAATAGCGGCTGGAAGGCGGCGCGGATCCGATCCGGTGGTCAGGGCCAGCTCGTCGTAAGCAACAACCTGATCACCCAGCGTCACGGTCTTGGCCTGAGGGTCGATTCCGGTCACGCGCTGACCAAGGCGCAGGGTGATATTGTTATCGGTATAGAAGTTTTCGGGGCGCAGGAACAGGCGCTCTAGCCCCATCTCACCCAGAAGATAGGCCTTAGACAAAGGCGGTCTCTGATAGGGCAAATGCGGCTCTGCGCCGATCAGAGTAATCTCGCCGTCGAACCCATCTTTGCGCAGCCGGGCGACAAGCGAAGCACCTGCCTGGCCGGCGCCAATCACGACAATATGGCTCATATTCCCCTCACCCTGTCGAATTCCCGTGGTCACTTTTGTTAGCTCACCTATATTGCGGCTAGGCCCGACTCTGCAAATCCAAATGACAGGAGCGAAAAAATGATTTCAACAGGTGACACTCTGCCCGACGCCACATTGACCCAAATGGGGGCAAATGGCCCTGAAGAGGTCCGCGTTTCGGACAAGACCAAAGGGCGCAAGGTTGTCATTTTCGCCGTGCCCGGCGCCTATACCGGCACGTGCACAACGGCGCATGTTCCAAGCTTTATGCGTACCAAAGACCAGTTCGATGCAAAAGGCGTGGAAGAAATCATCTGCATCTCGGTCAACGACCCCTTTGTCATGAGCGCCTGGGGCGAGTCCACAGGCGCAACTGCGACTGGCCTAACCATGTTGGCCGATGCGGCGTCTGAATTCACCAAAGCCATCGGGATGGATTTCGACGCCCCGCCCGTTGGTCTGATCGGCAGGTCCAAGCGCTATGCGATGCTGGTCGAAGACGGCAAAGTGGTCGCCATGAACCTGGAGGAAAATCCCGGCGTCTGCGAGATTTCCGCAGGTGAAGGGCTGTTAGAGGTTATCTGACCTGATCTGGCCCCAGTGCTGCTGGGGCCATTTTCGCAATTTAACTTGCGGCACTCTCATGATGAGCGAATACTTGGTACATATTCATCAGGGAGTTTG
The DNA here is from genome assembly GCF_059611145.1 of Ruegeria sp. CDSB022. Classification (NCBI taxonomy): domain Bacteria; kingdom Pseudomonadati; phylum Pseudomonadota; class Alphaproteobacteria; order Rhodobacterales; family Roseobacteraceae; genus Ruegeria; species Ruegeria sp. CDSB022. The sequence continues at coordinate 4,355 of NZ_JBXWOZ010000010.1, forward strand.
TTTATGAACCTAAAGACATTTACCTTTCTTTTAGGTCTGACCGGCGCACTTGGCGCTTGTGGACCGGCCCCTACCCCGCAGCAACAGGCCGCACGACAGCATGAGATCGCCTGCCTGAGCGGCACAGTGGGTGGTGCCTTGCTGGGCGGTGTCATCGGCAATCAGTTTGGCGGCGGTTCCGGGAAAACCATCCTGACGGCAGCGGGTGCTGCGGTCGGCGGCGTTGAAGGTCAGAGGTTCGCATGTTGAGAGGGATGAAGATGAAAACCGCAATCGTCCTGTCGATGTTGTCCCTGGCGGGTGCCGCAACGGCCGAAACCGTGGCAGAGCTGCATGAGAATGAGCTTAAGGCCATCGACACCAATAATGACGGCTTCCTGTCGAAAGATGAGTTCGACGCCTTTTCCGACTATGCGTTCCAGACGATGGATGAGGACAAGAACGGCACATTGGGCCTGGATGAAGCCAAGCCGTTTCTGGATATAAAGCAATTCCAAAAGGTTGACCGGGACCGGGATAGTAATATTTCAAGAACGGAATACGATCAGCATATGACCGAAGATTTTATTTCTGCCGATCAGAACAGCAACGGTCAACTGGATTAGGCTCTGCGGCCCTGGACCAGACAGGAGTATGCAATGACCAAATGGAGCGCTCTTTTTGCGTTGGGGTTGCTTGCGGCATGTGATGTGCCGCAGGCCCCTATTGTGACCGGCCCTGATGGCCAACCGAGGATAGAGATCAGTACCAATGGCCTGACCTGCTATGACCGGCGTTGTCTCGACATCAACCCCGCAGCACGGTCCGTGCGCATGATCGGCAACAGAACTACCCGGATACCTGCCGAAATCGACGTTAGTGACAACCTGGTCACCCCAGCCGAGTTCAGGCGGCTGGGTCAGGTTGCCAGCCTTGCCGGTGGTGTCGGATCACGCGGTGACAGCGGCTAGACCAGGCTGTCCATCTTGCGGGCCAGTTTGGCGTCCAGCGCCGAAAGCCCGCCGACATCATGGGTGGACAGCGTCACCTCGACCGAGCGGTAGACATTGAACCATTCGGGATGATGGTTCCATTTCTCGGCAAACATGGACACTTGGGTCATCCAGCCAAAGGCGTGGACGAAATCTTCGAAGGTAAAGGTCTTGGTGATCGCATCCCGGTCCTTGACCATGGTCCAGCCGCTTTTGAACAGCGGGTCCAGCAAGGGGCCACGGGTCTCGGTCGACAGAAGTTCAGTCATTGGTGTTCCTCCGGGTTCGACTTTCTGAACGGGCCATAATCAGTCAGAATCTCGATTTCTTCTCCCACTGCTTGGGCCTCGGCGTCCAGATATTTTTTGATCGCATCGGCAAAGCTGGGGTCATTGACCCAGTGCAGGCTGTGCGTGCGCGTGGGAAGATAGCCGCGCGCCAGCTTGTGTTCGCCCTGCGCCCCTGCCTCGACCCGGGCCAGGCCTTGCGCAATGGCAAAGTCGATTGCCCTATAATAGCACAGTTCGAAATGCAGGCAGGCATGATGTTCGACGCAGCCCCAGTAACGGCCATAAAGCGTCTCGCGCCCGATAAAGTTCAGCGCCCCCGCAATCGGATACCCGCCGCGCTCGGCCAGAACCAATGCCATGTCATCCGCCATGGTTTCCTGAGCGATATCAAAGAATTGCCGCGTCAGATAGGGCACGCCCCATTTCCGAGCGCCGGTATCCTGATAGAACTCCCAGAACGCGTCCCAATGTTCAGGGCGCAGGTCATCACCCGTCAACGCGCGGATTTCGCCGCCAAAGGCGCAGGCCTGCGCGCGTTCCTTGCGAATGTTCTTGCGTTTGCGCGAGGATAAAGCGGCCAGAAATCCATCGAAATCCGCATACCCGTCGTTCAGCCAGTGAAATTGCTGGGAATGGCGCAGCATCAGGCCCATCTGCGCGCCAGCCAGCGCCTCATCTTCGGTGCAAAAGGTCGCGTGGACAGAGGAAACCTGATTGTCCGCCGCCAGCTGCACCGCCCCCTGCACCAAGGCGGACATGCCCACCGCCTGATATCCCGGCCGCAGCAGAAAGCGACGCCCGGTGGCCGGGGTGAACGGTACGGCAATCTGCAGTTTGGGATAATACCGCCCGCCGGCGTTTTCATAGGCATGCGCCCAGTTGTGGTCGAAGATATATTCGCCCTGACTATGCGATTTGGCGTACATCGGGGCGGCCCCGATCAACATTCCATCCAGATAAACCGTCAGGTATTGCGGCTGCCAGCCGGTACCCGGCCCGACCGACCCGCTCTCCTCCAAAGCCAAAAGAAAGCGATGAGTGGTAAAGGGATCAAGCGGACGGCCCCCATCCGCAGCCTCGGGGCAGGCACAGCTGTCCCACTCTGCCGCAGTAATCTGCGAGAGCGATCCAAGTACCCGAACCTCGATTTGTGCCTGATCCATGTGCCCTCTGCGTTTGATCTTTATCTGTGACGGAAGGGGCGCGGTTCAAGCCGGATGCGCAGCTATGTACCCTTCGAAAGTCACATTATCGGCAATCTTGCGAGCCTCGGCCTCTTGCGCGGCCGAGCGAACGGTCCAGCACAGGACCGGAACACCCTGCGCCTTCAGCTCGGCAACCCTTGGGCGGGACAAGTCTTCGACTTCGTGGCTGATGAAACTGGCCCCGACCCTTACGAAATCCGGGATGTCCCGCAGGTAATCGCACACCGCCGCAGGCAAAAGTTCGACTTTGGGCTGATACGAACAGGTCGTGATCCCCCTGGGCAAATGCGGCGCCAACCGCGCCAGTTCAGCCACCGAATTGGGGTTGAACGACATCAGCGCCACCGGACCTTCATAACCCTCAAGGGCTCGTACAGTATCGCGCTCGAGCGGGCCCACATTCGGGCCCATCACACCGTCCTGATCCTTAAGCTCGATCAGCAGGGGCACCTTGCCCGCCACGATTTCCAGCACATCATCCAGTGTCGGAATACCGTCATCAGCGTGCAACAGCTGTGTCTCGGACGCTACCTGCGCCGAAATCTGCCGAACTGGCCCCGGTCGCCCGGTCAGTCGCCCCAGGTCATAGTCGTGAAAGACCAAAGCCCGGTTGTCGGCGCTCAACTGCAGATCAATCTCAATCCCGTAACCGGCCTTAACAGCGGCACGAACCGCCGCCCGGCTGTTTTCCGGGCGGTTGTCCAATTTGTCGTGCAGGGCCCGATGCGTGATCGGGGCCTGTAGGAACGTAGCGGGCAGTACCGGGGTCATGCGATCTCGAAGATGCCTTCGATCTCAACCGCGACGCCCAACGGCAACGACGCTGCACTCACGGCCGAGCGCGAATGGCGACCAGCCTCGCCCAGCGCCTCGACCAGAAAGTCCGACGCACCATTGATCACCTGCGGCTGGTCGGTGAAATCGGCGGTTGAATTCACAAACCCTGTCAGTTTGATCACACGCACCAGCTTTTCTATATCGCCACCGCAAGCAGCCTTGACCTGCGCCAGAAGATTGATCGCGCAGACCTTGGCAGCCGCAGCACCCGCTGCAACATCCATGTTATCACCCAGCTTGCCGGTGATCAGTTCCGCATCCTTGGAAATCTGTCCTGAAACGTAGACGATATTGCCGACCCGCACGAAAGGCACATAGTTGGCGGCGGGCGCCGGCCCGTCCGGCAGACTGATTCCCAGGCTTTCCAGTTTTGCTGCGATACTCATCGGTTGATCCTCACCTGATATAGACTCGGCCGGACGCTATCCGGGATCGTTCGGCTGGAAAAGTGTGAAACCAGTAAAACTGCGGTCAGTGGCGTATTAAGCGTAACTTCTCTTATCCCGAGGTGTTGAACTTGTGTCACTTTACCTGATGCAGTCGGCCGGGTTAAACGCGAACTGTTTCAAAATGGGCCCAAAACCTTTATGTGACGACAGATTGAGCCGCAAAATGGCCGCAGGCATTATTGATTGAGCGTCCAGCCCCACTCACAAAACGGCTGGCGCGTTTGGAGTTGAAATACCGTGTTGAGCAAGATCAGATTCAAGCCCCTGATTGTCGTGACCCTGATGACCGTTCTTGGCGCTTGTGCGTCCCAACCCGCCGATCAGGCCGCGCGCGGCGATACTTTCGATCCCTACGAGAATACAAACCGCGGCATTCACAAGTTCAATCTGGGCGTCGACCGGTTCCTGTTCCGTCCGGCCTCGAAGGGCTATGTGAAGATCGTGCCCGATCCGATGGTGACCAGTTTCAACCATTTTGCCGAAAACCTGACTATGCCGGGTCAGGCTCTGGATTATCTGCTGCAGGGCAATCTGAAGCAGTCGGGCAATGCCCTACTGCGGTTCCTCATCAATACGACCGTTGGTGGCGCGGGTCTGTCTGACCCGGCCAGCGAATTGAACCTGCCGCCCGTGGATACCGATTTCGGTGAAACCCTGCACGTCTGGGGTTTTGGCGAAGGCGCCTATGTGGAATTGCCCTTCTATGGCCCCTCAACATCCAGGGATGCGGTCGGCGTCGTCGTCAACCTGTTTTCGAACCCGATCAACTTCACACCAGTGCGCCCGGTTGAGAATATCGGCGTCTACGCCGAAATCGTAAGGCGGATGGGCGACCGTGGACGGTTCTCGGACACAGTCGATTCCATCCTCTATGAAAGTGCTGACAGCTATAAGCAGGCACAAACAATTTACCTGCAAAATCGACGTTTCGAACTGGCACGCGATGATGAGGACGCCTATCTGGGATTGTATGACGATCCCTATGCAGATATCGGGACCGACCCTGTCAGAGACCCCTACCTTGACCCCTACGAGGATCCATATGCCGAGTAATTATTTGAAGAGAAGAGAGTTTATTGCATCTGGCATCGCCGGCCTGGCGCTAGCCACCCTCCCTTTGCCAAGCTTTGCACAGACAGAGGCCAGTGCAAAAGCGTTGGTCGTTAGCGTTGTGGATGACATCAACCGCGTCATCAGTTCGGGAAAATCCGAAAAGAGCATGATCCGCGATTTTGAAAAGATCTTCGTGCAATATGCCGACGTTCCGATCATGGCCCGCTATGTGCTGGGGGCCGATGGCCGCTCGGCCAGTGCGTCACAGATAAAGCAGTTCACCGACGCGTTTCAGGGCTATATCTCGAACAAATACGGACGTCGCTTTCGCGAGTTCATTGGCGGCGAGGTGACCGTTCGAAATGCGCGCAAGATCAAAGCCGGATACGAGGTGCGTACCTCGGTCAAGCTGCAGGGCTCCTCGCCCTTTGAGGTGACCTTCCTGGTGTCCGACAAATCCGGCCGCGACAAATTCTTCAACATGTTTATCGAAGGCGTGAACATGCTGCTGACCGAACGTACCGAGATTGGCGCCATGCTGGACGCGCGCGGCGGTGATCTGAACCGTCTGATCAAGGATATGAAGCGAACCGGGTGAATTCACAGCGATTTGCTGCAGTCAAAACTTTCAAATCCGATCGTAGTTTCGACCAGTTCGGCCTCATAGTGTGCGATCATTGGCATTGCAATGGGTTCGATCTGGTCATTCCAGACCGCCTCACCATAGAAGCTGTCCTTTATCCTGTCGCGTTCTTCCAACGAAGAAAACGCGTGCATCCAATGCACTTTGTCAGGATTTTCCAGGTCTCTGAGCGGCCCAAACACAAGCATTCCTGCATCCCGCAACGCAGCGCGATTGTGTTTCTCAAAGAATTCTATGAACGCTTCTCGGCGGCCCGGTTTTAGTGTGTAATGTCGAATTTCCAGTATCATCGATATTCCCCGGGCAATCTCGTTGGCCTGACATGGCATCAGTACTTGGCGAAATTGCCCGAGTTTAGCAAGAACAAGTCCTGCGCAGTGCGCTAGTTCAACCGCTCGCCGGTTTCCTTGGCAAAATAGGACACTTTGCTCATGTCAAAGGCCAGGTTCAGCTCTTGTCCGGCCTGGGCGCTGGTTTCCGCGTGCAGGCGCGCAGTGACCTGTTTGCCGCCCAGTTCGGACACTACATAGGTGTCAGCTCCGGCAGGTTCGACCATGTCGACCATGCAGACCGCCTCCTGCACACCGTCGCCTGCGCGGAATCCGGCCTCGGCGATATCCTCGGGGCGCAGGCCCAGAATCACGTCCTGCGGCAGCGACAGATCACGGGCATCCTTGAGAACCAGCGTTTCACCGGATGACCGCTCAATGGCGATTTCGGTGCCCGTGCCGTTCTTGGTGGCCTTTGCAGGGATCAGGTTCATCGCAGGCGAGCCCATGAAATCGGCGACGAACAGGTTGGCGGGGTTGTTATAGATCTCCGCCGGGCTGCCGATCTGTTGCACGATCCCGCCTTTCAGAACCACAATCTTGGTGGCCAGCGTCATCGCCTCGATCTGGTCGTGGGTGACATAAACGATCGAGGCATCCAGCGTCTGGTGCAGCTTTTTGATCTCGGTCCGCATCTCAACCCGCAGCTTGGCGTCGAGGTTCGACAGCGGCTCGTCAAACAGGAACAGCTTGGGATCACGCACCAGCGCCCGTCCCATCGCCACCCGCTGACGCTGACCGCCGGACAGCTGGCTGGGGCGACGGTTCAGCAGAGGTTCGATCTGCAGCAGGGACGCGACCTCTTTCAGCTTGGCGTCCTGCGTGGGCTGATCCACCCCGCGCACCTTCATGCCAAAGGTGATGTTCTTGGCCACTGACATGGTCGGGTAGAGGGCATAGGACTGGAACACCATGGCAATGTCGCGATCCTTAGGGCTGACATGGGTCATGTCTTTGCCACCAATGGCCAGCGTACCGCCGGTGATCGGTTCCAGCCCGGCAATGCAGTTCAGCAAGGTGGATTTACCACAGCCCGATGGGCCGACCAGCACCAGAAAGTCGCCCGGTTCGATCGAGATGTTGATATCCTTCAGGATCTCGGTTGCGCCGTAGTTCTTGTACAGCTTGTTGATATCAAGGATGGGAGCCATCATTCTATCCCTTCACAGAGCCAGCGGTCAGGCCGCGGATGAAATACTTACCGGCAACGACATAGACGAGCAGCGTCGGCAGACCCGCGATGATCGCGGCGGCCATGTCGACATTGTATTCTTTGACACCGGTGGTGGAGTTTACGATGTTGTTAAGCGCCACAGTCACAGGCTGTGTGCCCGCCTGGCTGAACGACACGCCGAACAAGAAATCATTCCAGATCTGCGTGAATTGCCAGATCACGGTTACCACGATGATCGGCAGTGACAGTGGCAGGAAGATCGACCAGAAAATCCGCAGGAACCCGGCCCCATCGACGCGAGCGGCCTTGGTCAGCTCGGCCGGGATAGAGACATAATAGTTGCGGAAAAACAGCGTGGTGAAGCCAAGACCATAGATTACGTGGACAAAAATCAGACCCGGAATGGTTCCGGCAATACCCATCATGCCCAGAAGGCGCGCCATCGGCAGCAGGACGACCTGAAACGGAATGAAGCAACCAAACAGCATCAGCGAGAAGATGATGTTAGCCCCTTTGAACCGCCACTGCGCGACAACGTAACCATTCAGAGCGCCCAGCAGGGTCGAGATAGCCACCGCAGGCACCGCAATCAGGACCGAGTTCCAGAAGTAAGGCCGCAGACCTTCGCATTGGATACCCGTGCAGGCGCCCGACCAAGCGGTTTTCCAGGCCTCGAAACTCACCTCACGCGGTAACGATATCAGACTACCGGTACGGATTTCCTCAAGACTTTTGAGCGATGTCGTCAACATCACAAACAATGGCATCAGGTAATACAGCGCGAACAGGCACAGCACCACGTAAAGCAGCCAGCGCAGGACGATTTTGCTCATGTTACTTTGACTGCGGGTTTGGGTGTGGGGCATCGACAGATCAGTCATTTTTAGCCCTCAATTCTGAGTAGAGATAAGGAACCACGATGGCAAAGACGACCAGCATCATGATCATTGCAGAAGACGCCGCCTGACCGATATCGCCGCGCGAAAAGGCCATCGCATACATGTAAGTGGCGGGCAGATCGGTGGCATAACCCGGGCCGCCGCCAGTCAGGGCGATGACAAGGTCAAAGCTTTTGATTGCCAGATGCGCCAACACGATGAAAGCGGACAGGAAAATCGGGGCCATCGACGGGATGATGATCGCGGTATAGATACGCCATGTTGGAATACCATCGACCTGTGCGGCCTTGATGATCTCGCCATCGACCGAGCGCAGACCGGCCAGAAACAGCGCCATCACAAAGCCCGAGCTCTGCCAGAGTGCAGCGATCACAATAGTGTAGATCGCGTAATCGGGGTTCACCAGCCAATCGAATTCGAAGTTGGGAAAGCCCCAACCCTGCACCATGGACTCAATCCCCAGACCGGGGTTCAGGATCCACTTCCACGCCGTGCCCGTGACGATCATCGACAGCGCCATGGGGTAGAGATAGATTGTTCGGATCGCTCCTTCGACGCGGATTTTCTGATCCAGCAGGATGGCCAGCAGCAGGCCCAGCAGCATCGCGATCACGATGAACAGAGTACCAAAGATATACAGGTTGCCAATCGCCGTATCCCAGCGAGGAGAGTCGAACAGGCGCTCATACTGGATGAAGCCATGGATCTCGTATTTCGGCAGCAGTTTTGAGCGTGTAAGCGACACCCATGCGGTCCATCCGATAAATCCGTAGACAAAGATCAATACGGCGATGAACGACGGTGCCAGCACCACCTTGGGCAGGTGGTTTTCCAGCCATTCGGACATGTTTTCCTCCGGGGAAAGATGCTCTGCCCCACACCTTGGGGGGCAGAGCGTATTGGATCAGTAGCTGTTGGCCACCGCGTCCGCCAGTTGCTGAACCGCGTCAGCCGAGGACATATCCGAGTTGAAATGCGCGGTCACAACATCTGTGATCGCACCAGCCTGCGACCCGCGCAGCGCCATGCCATGCGCGTAAGACGGCAGCAGCGAACCATTCGCCGATGTCGAGCCCATGTCTTCGGCCGAGATTTGCGCGCAGATGTCAAAGGCATCCAGCGACACATCGGTCCGGGCCGGAATCGAGCCCTTGTTCAGGTTGAACACTTCCTGAAAGTTCGGTGCAACAATCAGCTTGGCCAGCAATTCCTGACCGGCGCGATTGTCGTCGCCCTCAACCTCGAACATGGCAAAGCTGTCGACATTGTACAGATATCCATCGCCGGGGGTCGAGGCGCACAGGAAATCCTCACCAGGCTTCTTGCCCGCTGCAAGGAATTCGCCCTTGGCCCAGTCACCCATGATCTGAAAGGCCGCTTCGCCGTTCATCACCATCGCGGTGGCAAGGTTCCAGTCGCGACCCGAGAAATTCTCGTCCACATAACCACGCAGGGTGCGCATCTGGTCAAAGACCTGGATCATTGTGTCCGAGGTCAACGCCTCGGGGTCCAGATCGACCAGGGCTTTCTGATAGAATTCCGGTCCGCCAAGACCCAGCGCGACGGCTTCGAAAACCGTAGCGTCCTGCCAGGCCTGACCGCCATGCGCCAGCGGGATCACACCGGCGGCCTGCAGTTTTTCGGCTGCGGCGTTGAACTCGTCCCATGTGGTCGGCATCTCAATTCCGTTTGCGGCCAGCACATCGGCATTGGCCCAAATCCAGTCAATGCGGTGAACGTTCACCGGTGCCGCGCACCAGGTGCCCTCGCACATCATGTGACCGGCGATCGACGCGGGCAGAACCTCGGCCCAGCCCTCGGCGGCGGCCACGTTCGAGATATCGGCCAGTACGCCCTCTTCATACCATTCCTGAATCGCCGGGCCTTTCAGCTGAACCGCTGTCGGCGCGTTGCCTGCCAGAACCCGCGCCCGCAGCGCTGTCATGGCCGCATCACCGCCGCCGCCTGCGACAGGCATATCGGTCCATGTGCCCCCGTTCGAGGCAAACTCTTCCTGAAGCACGGCCACCGATTTGGCCTCGCCACCGGATGTCCACCAATGCAAGACCTCCGCCTGTGGTTCGGCCACCACAGATGATCCGGCTGCGACGGCCAATGCGGACACAGTCGCAAAAGAAAATCGTTTCATGTTTTCTCCTCCCTGAGAATTCGGTGCCAGTCAAAATGGCAATGCCGCAATACTGTGCCCCTATCTGAGTCTGACAACGCTTAATCCGGGCCAATACCCGGGAAAGGCGCAAATTTTCACCGCTTTTGTTACAGCGTGTTACGTTAGCATTGAATCTGTTTCCGTTCGTTACAATGGACGAAGTTAGGGGCCAGAGAACAGGAGGACAAACACTGTGAGCATTCCGCGGCTGTTGGTGGTGGATGACGACCCTGAAATGCGGTCGATGATGACCCAGTTCCTGCAACAGAATGGCTTCATTGCGCTGCCCGCCAGTTCCGAAAGCGAAATCCGCGCGCATCTCAAGTCGGGTCGGATCGACCTGATTCTGTTGGATGTGATGCTGGGGGATGAAAACGGCGTTGATATCTGTGCCCGCCTGCGGGCCGAACAGGACGTGCCGATCATTCTGGTCTCGGCCTTGTCCGCCGATCATCAACGCATGGCCGGGTATGAGGTGGGCGCCGACGATTACATCGCCAAGCCTTTTAATCCGCAACTGATGCTGGCTCGCGTACGCGCCGTCATGCAACGGGCGCGTCGTACACCTTCGCTTGCCTATCGCCGCCGCACCCGCTCCTTTAGGTTTGACGGCTGGCTCTATGACGGCAAACGGGACGAAGTGCATTCGCCCGACGGATATCTGGTATCCCTGTCGCAGCGAGAAACAGCAATGCTCAAGGTTTTTCTGGCCAACCCGCATATTCCCCTGACCCGGGATGAAATCGCCGCGGCCCTGGATGTAACAGGCGCTAATGACAAGAGCGAAGGCCAGGGACGCGCCATCGACATGCTGGTCGGGCGGCTGCGATCCAAGATCGAAGCCAACCCCAAAGACCCGCAAATGCTGAAGACCGAACGCGGTGTGGGCTATATCTTTGCCGCAGAGGTGTCTGTGGACGAAACCGCATGACCGTCCGCGCCACGCGCCTGCGCAGCCTGGGCTGGATCTGGACCTGCGCCGCTTTTACCTCGGGGTTGCTGGCCGCAGGCCTTTGGTTCGCCTCGGCCCGGGCATGGCAGGAATTCCAGACCCGTGCATATGTTGCCGGGTTCGCTATTTACGAGGATTTGCGCATCGGTAAATCCCCACCGCCAGGCATCTCCATCGTACCATTGCCGCCCAAAGCAGCCAGCCTGGCGGATGCCGGGCAGTTTGAGCAACTTCCCGGGTTTTCGGATCGCAGCTTTGTCACCAACCTGTCGATCCTGACTGACAGCTCAGCACCCGTTTCAGGCCGAGAGCTGACGCTGGCTGTGATGTCAGACCGGCTGGTTTACCCGGTGTCCGACATCCTCTCCGGCATCGACCAAACCGGCCCAGAGAAAATGGGCAATCTGACCCGGCTTTTGGCGACCTATTGCAGCGAACCGATACTGATCGCCCGCTATGGGCGCGGCGCATGGCAACAGGTGGACGGGACAGATATCTGGGGATGCCGTGCAGCCCCAACCGACCTGCGTCTGCCTACGATTCTGGTCGCTATTGTCGCGCTGGCGGTGATCCTGACCTCGGTGGGCAATGTATCAGACAGTTTCACCCGCTTTTCTACTGCCTTGCGCGACCGCAAAAGGCGGGGTGGGCCGAACAGTTATGAGGCCGATGGCCCGGCCGAACTGCGCGACATCGTCTCTGCCGTGAACGAGCATCTGGACGCAGAGCGCATGCAACTGGAAAAGCGCGCCACTGTTTTATCGGGTGTCAGCCACGATCTGGGCACCCCGGCCACCCGCGTCCGGCTGCGCGCCGCATTGATCCCGGATGCCGAGCTGCGCGAAAAGCTTGAGGCCGATGTCGATCAGATGACCGGCATGATCGAAAGCGTTCTGACCTACACAAGGTCCGAGCTGAGCATTGAGGAACCGCGGCAGATTTCACTGACGTCGCTGGTCGAGGCTTTGGTCGCGGACTATCAGGATATGGGACTGCCGGTGACCCTGAAAAAGCTGGCCCCAGTGGCGGTACAGGGCGGCACGTCAGTTTTCATGTCGCGCCGAGGGCATGGATCACTGCCCGAGACCCGGAGAATGCTGGTCGTCGGCAGGCCAATTTCGCTGAAGCGCGCCCTGACCAACCTGATCGACAATGCGCTGAAATATGGGCGCCATGCCGAAGTTCAGCTGGAAACCGATGCCAAAATAGCAACCATCACCGTCGAGGACAAAGGGGCCGACCTGTCCGTCTCGGATATCGAAGCCCTGATGGCCCCGTTCCGTCGCGGGTCAAACACCGGGTCTTCGGATGGGTTTGGTCTGGGTCTGACAATCGCGGCGACAATCGCAGAACAGCACGGCGGCACCCTCAGCTTCGAAGCCGGAGAGCAAGGCCTGCGCGCACGTCTGCAGATCACCAGGCAGTGACGATTCATGTCATATAGCTACGCACCAGCGCGCTTGCGATCAGCGACCAGCCGTCGGCAATGACAAAGAAGGCTAGTTTGAACGGCAGCGACACTGTTGCAGGCGGAACCATCATCATCCCCATCGACATCAGCACAGCGGCCACCACAAGATCAATGATCAGAAACGGCAGGAAGATCAGAAACCCGATCTGAAAGGCCCGCGCGATCTCAGATAGCATGAAAGACGGCATCAGGATCGACAAAGGAGCCTCAGCCGACAGGGACACCGTATCACCCCCAGGGCGTAGGGCCGCCATGGCATGGAAGGTATCGGGATCAACTCGCCCTGCCATAAAGGCACGAAACGGCTGCAACGCGCGCTCCAACGCTGGTTCGACCTCCATCGTTTCTTCGACCATGGGGCGAATACCTGTGGTCCAGGCCTCCGAAAAGACAGGCTCCATGATGAAATAGGTCAGAAACAGTGCGAGGCTGACGATCAGCATGTTGGGGGGGGATTGCTGCAATCCGATCCCTTGCCGCAAGATGGCCAGAACGGTGATCAGGAACGGGAAACAGGTGATCATGATCGCCAGCCCAGGCGCGAGGCTGAGCACGGTAATAAGCAAAATCAACTGAATGGTGCGCGCGGAAATCGACCCGCCTTCGCCCAGTGACAGCGACACCTCTTGCGCGGCGGCCAGAGACGGCGTCAGCGTCAGCAGCACCGCCACCCAAAACAGGATGCGCATTACCCGATCCCGTTCTGCAGATCCGCGATTTCGGTTAGGCGCACGGACAGTTGCCCGGCCTGATCACCCTCCATCTCTTCCAGCAGACCACGCGCCACGAGTTGGTCGCCAACATAGAGGTCCACAGGGTCTTCGATCCGCTTGTCCAGGGTAAGAACAGCGTTTTCACCCATACTCAGCAGATCGCGGATGAGCGGGCGGGCGCGGCCGACTGACACGGTTACCTCGATCGGAACGGTATCAAACGGGCTGGCTTTTTCGGGTTTGGGGGATTGCGGGTCACTCATTGTTCAATGCCTCTTTTGCCTCATACACGTAAGCGTCAAATGCTGAACGGATTGTCTCTAGCAAGGCGCTGCTATCCACCTCTCGCTGCGAGGTACCAATCTGCAGACGCGCCTGACCAGGCCCCAGAGACGGGTCCTCGACAACCCGTGTCGGGGTGGCCAATTCAGGGGGCAAAAGCCCCTCGACCGCATCCGCGAAACCCGAAGGCACAAAGACCTGCATCGGCTGACCAATCTGTTCCCGGGCCATTTCGGTAAGCTGTTCGACCAACCGCGGGGCCTGCCCCCGATCCAGGGTGTCCGGCAACACCAGATTGACGAGGCTCTGGAACATGGGCTCTAACGACATTGTCATCCGGCTCGTCGCCTCATGATAAGTAAAGGACATATCCTCGAGCGCGCGGGCAAGGTTGTCTGATACCTTTCCACGACCCTGTTCTTGGGCCTGAAGGGCATCGTCCCATCCGGCGCGATAGCCGTGTTCGAAGGCTCCAAGCCGCTGTTCTTCCAGCGCCTCTTCGTCCAGTAAATGAACTTTGCCGCCGCCTGCCTGTACGGTGAAATCCTCAAGAAGATGGGCTATCGACATCACGCACGCTCCTCGCTTTCTTCAAGCCAACTGCGCAGGATTTCCACGGTCTCCTCCTGCTTGTCGCCGATCATGGCCCGCAGCCGATCAACCGGATCAGCGCCCGGATTTGCCGCCAGCGCGGGTACATCCCCCGGGGTATGTCCCGGAATAGCGGCGAATTGCCCGTCCTCTTCGGTCGCGATCTCACCGGTCAGAACCGCCTCGGGCTCTGGCGGCGATCCTGCTGGCAAAAGGGCGGGGGCAAGGGCCGGTTTCATCAGGATCGGACGGATCACGAACAATCCCAGCACCAGCATCACAATCGCCAGAACCGCCATTTGAACCAGCGACATGGCGTCGAAATGAATCTGCTGCCAGATCGAAGCGGAAACCACAGTTCCACCAGGCTCTACTGCGGGCAGATCCAGCGATTTCAGGGTGATGACATCACCTCGTTCTGCATCGAACCCAACGGCCGAGGCCACAAGCTCACCCAATGCATCAAGCTCGGTCTGGGGCAAGGGCGTAAAGCTTTCGGCACCCGAGGCATCAACCGTCCGCGTTCCATTCACCAGAACTGCAACGGTCAGGCGCTTGATCGCACCGGGTGCGGTATGAACCTCTAGCTCCGTCTCGGACACCTCATAATTGACCCGTTCCCGTGTCTGTGTGGCATTCGAATTGGATGCATCCCCACCTGCACCGTCGCCATCGGGCAGGTTCGACGCCACCGTGACATCGGACGATTGGTTCCGGGCGCTGTCAGACCGTTCCTCGACATCGGTGCTAATGGCCACGCGCCCCTTAGGATCAAAGCGCCTTTCACGGATGGATTCGGTTTTAGTGACCGCATCAACACTGACCTCAACGACTGCATTTCTGGCCCCCACTCGGGCCTCAATCAGACGCAGGACCCGTTCGCGCAGCTGGCGCGACTTGTCATCCGCAGAATCTGCTGCCACCGCAGTCTCTTTTGCGCCAATGACCGCACCATTGGAATCAATCACCGCCACATTCTCGGGTGCGAGGCCGCTGACGGCAGAAGAGACCAGAAAACGGATCGCCTTGGCCTGATCCGAAGTGATATCCGCACCCGAGGACACCAGATAGACCGAAGCCGTCGGCGCGACGCTGCGCTGAAACGGGTTCGTTGACCCGTTGGCAATATGCACGCGCGCCTGACTTATGTGAGGGCTGCCGACAATCGTGCGCGCGAGCTCACCCTCTTTCGCACGCCAATAGGCCGCATCGAACATTTGCGAGGTGGTGCCAAAGCCGCTGAGTGAATCCAAAAGCTCATACCCGCGGTTTCCGTTCGCAGGCAGGCCTTCGCTGGCCAGAGTCATGCGCAATTCGTCCCGCTGCGAGCCGGGCACGTAAATCGAACCGCCCCGAATCTCATACTGTACGCCGCGCTGATCCAGCGATCGGACGATATCCCCCGCCGCGCCGCTTTCCAGCCCGGCATATAGCAGGGTCATCGACGGCGCCGTCGCCAACCGCGACATCGCAAGGACCCCTAGAAACACCAGCACAACTGCACCGGCGACAATGATTTGCTTTCGCCTGTCCAAACTTGCCCAGACAGTTCCGATCTGCTGCACGCTCACCTCCGACTCGCCGACATTCTGCCCGGCGCATCCCCTGTTTGGACGATTGCCCTTAACAATCGGTTAGTCCCTGCCGGGTTATGACATCCCCAGACTGAATGAATGAGGACGTCATGACTGACGCGGCTGCAGAACAGGCAGAAGCCCCGGAAAAATCGGGGAAAAAAGGATTGATCATAGGGGTGATTCTGGCCGTTGCCGGGGCTGCGGGCGGGTATTTCCTGACCACTTCGGGATTGCTGCCATTTGGCGGCCAACCAGCCGCAGAAGACGCCAAAGAAAAAGACAACGGGGCTGAGGTTAAGGCCCTGCCCGAGGTTGGTTTTATCGACCTGCCGGCGGTGATCGTCTCGGTCAATGCCGGCGATTCGCGGCACCTGAAATTCCACGCCCAGCTTGAAGTGAACAGCAGCTACGTCTCGGATGTCGAGAAGATGAAGCCTCGAATCATGGATGTTCTGAACGGGTATCTGCGGGCGGTCGAAGTGTCGGATCTGGAGGATTCGCTCGCACTGATGCGCATCCGCGGTCACCTTTTGCGCCGCATTGAAATCGTCGTCGGGGAAGGGCGCGTGCGCGATGTCCTCGTGATGGAATTCGTATTGAATTAGGAGGCCGAGATGGAGCTGATTGCAGATATTTTGCTGGTCGCAGGTGCGCTGGGTGCGGGTCTTTACTGTTTCGTGCTGTCCCGTCGGCTAAAGCGGTTCACTAATCTGGAACAAGGTGTCGGTGGCGCGGTCGCTGTCCTGTCATCCCAGGCGGATGAGTTGAAGAAATCGCTTGATTCGGCACGAACTGCTTCGGACCAGTCGGGCCTTGTACTTGAGGCACTGACCCAAAGGGCGGAATCGGTTGCTCAGCGGCTCGAACTGATGATGGCCTCGATGCACGATGTCATTCCGGCCGAAGACATCACGGTTGAAGAACCCAAGCTGCAAGAACCCGGAGCCGAGGAACCAACGGCGGAACCTGAGCCTGATGAGGCTCCGGTCGAAGCGGTGGAAAAGCCAGAAGCCCCTGTCGCGCCCAAATCCGGGGACGCTCGGGAAAAAAAGCGCCCGGGCGGGCTGATGTTCTTCCGTCACGCCCGCAATAGCGGAGAGGCCGCGACATGAGCGGACGCGCTGTAGAGAAACGGCCAAGAAGCGGTGTGCTGACAGTGATCTCACTGTTGATGCTCGGGTCAGCTGCGATTCGGCTGGGGTTTGAGGCTGGGCCAGCCCTAGCAAAAGGGGCCGAGCAAGCCGAAGCAAAGCCGAAAGAGACCCAAGCAGAGCTGCCCGGAGCCCGGATATTGCTGACCGAATTGCTGCGGCGCGAAGAGGCGTTGAAAAAGCGCGAAGCCACCACCATTGATCGGGAAAAGGCGCTGGCCATTGCCGATCAGGCCATCGAGGCCCGCCTGGCTGCCCTGCAGCAGGCAGAAGAGGCGCTGCGTGAGACGCTGGCCATTGCAGAAAAAGCGGCTGAGACAGACCTGACGCGCCTGACGGATGTCTATCAGAACATGAAGCCGAAAGACGCGGCCGCCCTGTTTGAAACGATGGACCCGACCTTTGCCGCCGGATTCCTGTCACGGATGCCGCCCGATGCCGCAGCCGGTGTTTTGGCAGGCCTGAACCCCGAGGCTGCCTATACAATCAGCGTGATTATGGCCGGGCGAAACGCTTCGGCTCCGCAGGAGTAGCCCCCATGATTTTCAACCCTGCATCGGAATTCGCCGGAGACCTCTTATGATCGGAATTGTCGGAATTGTCGTTATTTTCGTCATGGTGTTCGGCGGCTATTTGGCGGCTGGTGGGAAAATGACCATCATCATGAAATCCCTGCCGTTTGAAATGATGATGATCGGTGGCGCTGCGGTCGGTGCGTTTATGATCAGCAATGACCTGAGCGCCGTGAAACACACGATCAGGGATATGGCAAAAGTATTCAAAGGGCCGAAGTGGATGCCCAATGACTACCGTGACCTGCTGTGCCTGTTGTTTTCGCTGATCCGGATCGCCAAGGCCAACCCGGTCGAGGTTGAACAGCATATCGAAGACCCCGAAAACTCGCCTCTGTTTTCGACTTATCCGAAAATTCAGGCCGACAAAGAAGCCGTCGACTTGATCTGCGACACGATGCGCGCCGCCTCGTTGAACTATGACGATCCCCACCAGGTCGAAGAGGTGCTGGAAAAGCGGATGGAGGCGAATTTTCACCACGCCATGCACTCTAGCCACGCGCTACAGACTGTTGCTGACGGCCTGCCCGCACTTGGAATTGTTGCGGCAGTTCTGGGCGTTATCAAAACGATGGGCTCGATTGATCAACCTCCAGAAGTGTTGGGAAAGCTGATCGGTGGCGCTTTGGTCGGGACGTTCCTGGGGGTCTTTCTGGCTTATGGGCTGGTCGGCCCATTTGCAGGAAAACTCAAATCCGTGGTGGAAGAAGACAATCATTTCTATCAGTTGATCAAAGAGGTTCTGGTTGCCAACCTGCACAACCACAACCCTGCCATGTGCATTGAGGTCGGGCGGCAGAACACTCCCACCCATAACAGGCCGGGTTTCTCAGAACTTGAAGAAGCCTTGAAAGAGCTCAAGCAGGCAGCGGCATGATCCGATACGCCCTGATGGTTTCGGCAGCCCTTGCTGCCGCAGGACAGGCTGGCGCGCGCGACATTTCTGTGCGATCAGGCGAGCATGACGGATATACGCGTCTTGTCGTGCAGGTGCCCCCCGGCACGGAATGGGGTCTGAAACGAACGAATAATGGCGCAAAACTCAACGTGGCGCTTCCTGATGCCGAATTTCAAACCGGAGCGGTATTTCAGCGGCTGTCGCAGAACCGTCTGTCTGCGATCTCACAGACCAACCCGGGTGATGCGTTAGAGATGGAATTCGGCTGCGACTGCTTTGCCACCGCATTTCTGCATCAAAACACGATGATCGTTGTGGATATTGCGCCGGGGGCAGCCCTTCCACCGATCAGCAGCGACATTCCACCCCCAACGCTGCCCAAAGCCGCTGTGGTAAACGCCCCGCTGCCCGGGCCACAGGCGCTTGATCCTCTGGTATTGCCGCTTTTGAATCTCAAAGCGCAGGTATTTGAGGACCAGCTATCGACGCGATTGTTGCAAGGCGCTGACCGAGATCTGGTTGATCTTGAACTATCTCAGATTGGGCCCAGGAACTCGAATGGCAATCAATCGCTCGACATGCCACCGCGTATGGACCTGAACATCGCAGTTACGTCGGTACTGGAAGATCTGGATGGCTTGCTGGGACCATCCATTCCACAACTGGAAAAGAAACCAGCCTGCATTTCCAGCGCCGAGCTAGGTTTTGACAGCTGGTCCGATGAGCGCCTGTTCCCCGAACAGGTGGCAGAGCTGCGCACTGGCCTTTTTCAGGAGTTTGATCACCTTGACAAAGAACGAGCCATGAAGCTTGCCAAGCTCTATGCGTATTTCGGCTTCGGTGCCGAGGCGGTTCGCAGCCTTGGCTGGATGGGTGAAGAGACGCCGGAAACGAACCGGATTTCTGCGATTGCCGCTGTTCTGGACGACCGGCCACTGAAAGGGTCAAATCCATTCCGCGACCTACAGCGTTGCGAAAGTGACGCCGCAATCTGGGCCGCTCTGACCGAGGGTAAGCTCGCCGAAGATGCCCAGATAAGGGTTATGGAACATTCCTTTGCGCGACTACCGGATCATCTGCGCCGGCAAGTCGGACCTATGCTGTCCGACATTTTCGTTGCAGCCCAAAAACTTGAAGCCGCGCGGCGCGTCTTGCGGGCTGTTGATCGCATCGAAACCAAACCCAGCCCCGGCGCAACACAGGCCAAGGCCGGTGTTGCAAAGGCTGAAGGCGATCAGGAAAAATCCGAAACCTTGCTGAAAGACGTGGTGGGCAGCTCGGAAGCGGGGCTCGAAGCGCCTCTGGCGCTGGCGCGACTGATTGAACAGCGGTGGGCGGAACGCGGGTCAGCCTCCGCCCGGGAGCTCGAACTTGCCGCATCTTATACGGTCGAATTGCGCCGATCTGAGATCGGCCCACTTATGCAACGTACATATGCGCTGGCGCTGAGTTTGGGCCAAGAGTTCGACCAGTCTTTTGATCTGTTAGAAGATATTCCGAATTCAGCTGAAACGCTGGACCGGGCCGTTCAAGTACTGACTGCGCGCGCCGACGACGATACCTTTTTGCGGCGCATCTTCAACCTGCCCGAACCGATGGCACAATCGCTGACAACCGAAACCGCAATCTCCATTGCCGAAAGGTCGGCATCGCTGGGGTTTGCCCGTCCAACGCTCTTTTGGTCCAACCGACCTCAGGACACTATCAGGCGAAAGGACCGAGCCCTTTTGCGCGCGCAGGCCGCATTGTTGTCCGGCCAGCCACACAAAGCCTTGCTGGAGTTAGGGGATGACCCCTCGGACAAGGCCATGTCACTGCGGGCGCAGGCCAATCTGGATATAGGTGAGTTTGAAAATGCAGGGCGGGTACTGTTGCAGTTTGACAGGGTGAACGAAGCAGAAAGATTGTTCTGGCTTTCTGATATGGAAGACGTCCCGCAGCCTGAGGCCGACCAAAAATTTGGACAGGTCAGGCGGGCGACTCTGGCATTGGCAGAACCTGTAACCAGGATTGAAGAACGACCATTGGCGGATGCAACTGCCCTGCTTGAAAACAGCGCCAACGCCCGGGAGAATATCGCTCAGCTTCTCGCACTTATGAGGGCAGACTGAAACGTCTGGGCAAAACTCAGGGTGGCCACCCAGTCAGGGCTGATCTCCTGACGAACCGCGGCATCCAATGCCCTGTTCCCGAGGGAAAACCTCATGAACAGAGCCTGAATTGGTGGGTTTAGTCAGTAAGGCGCCTCGACGTCATTCATCGAGACATAAACCGTTTTCATCTCGCTGAAATGATTGATTGCCAATTTCGAGTTTTCCCGCCCGACCCCAGACATTTTTGACCCGCCAAACGGGGCTTCAACCGGTGCGAGGTTGTAAGTGTTGATATAGCAGGTGCCCGCCTCGAACGCGGCCGCGATACGATGGGCTCGGGTCAGATCTTTGGTGAACACACCGGCTGCCAGACCGAATTCGGTGTTATTGGCGCGGGCCATCACCTCTTCCTCGGTTTCGAAATCCAACACTGACATAACCGGGCCGAAGATTTCCTCGCGCGCGATGGCCATGTCATCGGTCACATCGGCAAAGACGGCGGGCTGAATGTAGAACCCGTCGCCTTCGATACGCGCACCGCCATAGACCAAACGCGCACCTTCTGCCTTGCCTTTTTCAACATAACCCAGAGCGATATTCATCTGGTTTTCGCTAACCATCGGACCGAAATTAACCTCTTCATCCATCGGGTCGCCGATTTTCACATTCGCCAGACGCTGGGACAGGCGATCGAGGAAGGCTTCTTTGATGCCTTTGTGTACAAAAACGCGGGTGCCGTTGGAACAGACCTGACCCGAGGAGTAGAAATTCCCCAAAATGGCGCCAGACACGGCGTTTTCGATATCCGCATCGTCGAACACGATCATGGGGGACTTGCCGCCTAGTTCCATCGTGACATGCTTCATGCCATCGGCTGCTGCGGCATAAACCTTGCGCCCTGTCGGTACCGATCCGGTCAGCGAGACCTTGGCAACACGGGGGTCCGTCACAAGTGATGCGCCCACATCGCCATAACCCTGAATTACGTTATAGACACCCTTTGGTGCCCCGGCCTCGACCAGGATTTCGGCCACTTGCAGAGCAGACAAGGGCGTGGTCTCGGAAGGCTTGAATACCATCGTGTTGCCGCAGGCCAAAGCAGGCGCGCCTTTCCAGCAGGCAATCTGGGTTGGATAGTTCCACGCGCCGATTCCGACGCAAACCCCAAGCGCCTCACGGATCGTATATACGAAATCCCCACCACCCAGCGGGATATGCGCGCCGGTCAGCGAGGCCGCCAGACCTCCGAAATATTCCAACGCATCGGCTCCGCTGGTAGCATCGGCAACCAACGTTTCCTGCAGCGGTTTTCCAGTATCGTGGGTTTCGATGATCGACAGATCACGATTGCGTTCGCGCATGATGTCCGCGGCGCGGCGCAGAACACGGCCCCTTTCGGTCCCAGACATCGCGGCCCAGTCTGCCTGTGCCGATTTTGCACTGTTTAGAGCCTGATCTATGATCTGCGGAGTAGCAGAATGCAGCCGTGCGATCACTTCCCCTGTTGCAGGGTAGATCACGTCTATGGGTGCTCCGGTCGTGTCGTCGACATATTCACCGTTGATGAAATGGCTCGCCTTGGGCTGAAATCTCATTGTGGGGATTCCCTGATCAGAAGCTGTTTCCTCCGCGTTTATATTTTATTGACTCAGCAGTCAATAAAACTGATCCAGAGCGATTTCCTGCCAATTCCAACAGGCCGTGGCTTGAAATTTTCGGTAAATGTTCTATTTATGTTCTACATAGTCAGAGGATCAACCGATGGCCCATTCATTGCGAAACACCGCCCCGCACGGCCCGACAAACGACTATCACCTGCTGCCCGCCACCGATCGGCAGATACGCTATGCCCGCGCCATCGCGGAGCAAACTGCACTTGAGATTCCGGTCGAGGCGCAGCGCGACCGTCAGTCCATGTCTGCCTGGATTTCCAAACACAAACCTGATGATCCCTCGCCATTTGCAAATTACCCGACCGGCAAGCAGGTTGCCTTTGCCGAACGTATCTCGCGCAGCAAACGCCGCCCAATCCCGTCGGAGTGCTTTCGCGACAAAC
Organism: Ruegeria sp. CDSB022; assembly: GCF_059611145.1. Classification (NCBI taxonomy): domain Bacteria; kingdom Pseudomonadati; phylum Pseudomonadota; class Alphaproteobacteria; order Rhodobacterales; family Roseobacteraceae; genus Ruegeria; species Ruegeria sp. CDSB022. Next base: position 26,731 of record NZ_JBXWOZ010000010.1, read on the forward strand.
AGATGATGTCGCGTTGGATAGATCAAAACAAATAGACGAAATCAGAGCCTAATCCGGACTATGATTGCGGGCATACAACGCCACCGCCGCCGCGACGAACAGGCCCAGTAGGATATAGCCGGTCACCGCCTCGGCCACGGCCAGGGCGCGGCACAGCCCGGTTGGGGACATATCGCCGTACCCAACGGTGGTGAATGTAACATAAGAAAAATACAGGATATCAGCGGGCCCTTGCGCCCCGATGACGCAATTATCCTGGTACCCGAATGCGCCATAGGCAGCGGCGAACAGGAACGGAACGACCTGAATAAAGGACACACCCATCAAAAACAGAATGCGGCGCGGTGATTTCACCTGAGTCATATAGAACCAGGATTGAGACACCATCCACACAACCAGCCCCACAGAGGCGATCGTACCGATCGTGTCACCTGCGGTGCCCTCGCTCAGACGGGACAGACCGAACCATGCGAGGAAACTGGCAACCACCATTGCGGCTGCCGCCAGCAGCGTTGATTTCCATTCTTCCAAAGTCGTGGGTTTTCGGGACATGGAACCTCCAACGCGCTGAAATCTCCGGGATTATCCGGTGGACTGTCCTGCGTGGCAACCAGATTTCAGCAAATCAGTCTGCGCCCAGATGCTCCTGTCCCCGCTGACGTGCCAGCAGGATCTGTTTTTGACGTTCCCGGAACCGGGTTTTGTCGACCTCAGAGGTTTCCTCTATGCATTGATGGCAGGACACGCCGTGTTCGTATTCGGCACGTTTCACATCCTCGGGAAGGATCGGGCGACGGCAGCCATGGCACAGGTTGTGCGGCCCTTCGACCAGCCTATGCCCAACAGATACGCGGTTGTCGAACACAAAGCATTCGCCCTGCCAGGTGCTGTTCTCGACGGGCATTTCCTCGAGGTATCGCAAGATGCCACCTTTCAGGTGATAGACATCCTCGACCCCCTGACCCAACAGATAATTGGTGGATTTCTCACACCGGATGCCACCCGTGCAGAACATCGCCACACGCTTATTGTGGAACCGGTCTTTGTTTTCTTCCCACCAAGTGGGGAATTCACGAAAACTGCTTGTTTCAGGGTCTAACGCGCCCTCAAACGTACCGATTGCCACCTCGTAATCATTTCGGGTGTCGATCACCACCACATCATCCGAGCGGATCAGATCATTCCAGTCTTCGGGCTCGACATAATTGCCGACACGGGCGCGCGGATCGATATCCGGTTGGCCCATGGTCACGATCTCTTTTTTCAGGCGTACCTTGATCTTGCCAAATGGCGGTTGGTCAGACGTGGCCTCTTTCCACTCCAGATCAGCACAGCCGGGCAGCGCACGGATATGGGCCAGAACCGCGTCAATGCCAGCGCGGGGTCCGGCAATAGTGCCATTGATCCCTTCCTGTGCCAGCAAGAGCGTCCCTTTGACCGATTGCGCGCGGCACAGCTCAAGCAAGGGCGCACGAAGGGCTTCGTGGTTGGCGAACCGGGTGAAATGATAGAGAGCAGCGATCGTATACATGCGCGCGGTCTAAACCCGCGCGGACAGAGTCGCAAGAGACCGGATTGACGCCCCTTGTCGCGCCCACTACCGATAACGCAATCGAAGGAGGTCCCAATGACCCATGCCCTTATTGTGATCGATGTTCAGAACGATTTCTGTCCCGGCGGTGCGTTGGCGGTTCCCGGCGGGGATGAGATCGTGGCTCCGATCAACGCGATGATGCCAGATTTTGACACGGTGATCCTGACTCAAGACTGGCACCCTGCGGGGCATTCGTCCTTTGCCAGCAGCCATGCGGGCAAAAACCCCTTTGACATGACCGAGATGCCTTATGGGCCTCAGGTTTTGTGGCCAGATCACTGCGTGCAGGGAACAAATGGGGCAGCATTTCATGCGAACCTGCGTACGGATGGCGATCTGATCCTGCGCAAAGGGTTCCGCAGCAACATCGATAGCTATTCGGCGTTCTTTGAGAACGACCAGACCACGCCCACCGGGTTGGAAGGGTATCTGCGCACCCGTGAAATCGAGAGACTGACACTCGTCGGGCTGGCCACGGATTTCTGCGTCTACTACTCTGCGGTTGACGCTGCGCGGCTGGGTTTCGACGTGTCAGTTCAGATGAGAGCCTGCCGGGCAATTAACCTGGATGGGTCATTGGCCTCGGCAGAGACCGCGATGAAAGATGCTGGCGTTCGGCTGATTTAAGGGGTTGCCCCCGCAGCCGCCAGATACTTGAGCAGCGCAAAGATAATCACCGCCAACCCCAAAGCAAACCCAACCCGGCCTGGTACAGTTCGGCGATTTGGTCCGGCCGATTCCGCCTGCTGTGGCCTGGGTTTCCACATTGGAACCTCTTTGGGCAACCCGGCGCGCGGCTTGGCGGCTTTTACATCGTTCATGAACTTCAGGAAATCAAACTCGCCGCAATATTCGCCTTTGACTCCCGTCGTCCGGATATTGTGAAACAAGGCTCGCAGAATGCGATCCCTGTCCGCCGTATCCTGTGGACGGTAATATCCATGGGTAATCTCGCTGCGCGTCGAATCCAGACCAAAACCGGCATCATGAAAAATTTTGCGTATTTTGGGTGACGCTGCCCGCAATGCATCGGCTGTTTTCACATTCCGAAACAGCGCACGCACTTTGCGTCCGTTTTGCGCCCCTGACGGGGTCGCCTCCGGATCGTTTTCCCCCGAAGCGATCGTTACAATATCAAAGTCGTACTCGAGAACCATTCACTAACTAAACCTCGACTATCCATCCCCCTCTTTCCACTAACCGGTGAAAAGACCCCACAATATGCTCGCATTGTGACTTGACCTTGTCATTGTCATCAATTTAGCGACTCTTGCCATTCCACGCACCTATTGATCTAACAACGGAAATCGCAGGAGTTCCCAATGGTCGATATTGCGACGCGAGTATACAATCACAAATGGAAGATTGACCCGATTGTCCGGTCTTTAATCGACACAGACTTCTACAAACTGCTGATGTGCCAGTCAGTGTTTCGAAATAAGCCCCAAACGGATGTGGTGTTTTCACTAATTAACCGGTCGAATCACATTCCATTGGCTGAATTGATTGATGAGGGGGAGCTGCGCGAACAGCTGGACCACATTCGGTCACTCAGCCTGAGCCGGGGGGAAAGCACTTGGCTGCGCGGCAATACCTTTTATGGCAAACGTCAGATGTTCCGTTCAGATTTCATGGGGTGGTTCGAGAACCTGCGACTGCCGCCCTATCACCTTGAACGCAAAGGTGATCAGTACGAATTGACCTTTGAAGGCAAATGGCACGAGGTCATGCTGTGGGAAATTCCCGCATTGGCAGTCCTGATGGAGCTGCGATCCCGCTCGGTGCTGAATGCGATGCGGCGGTTCGAGCTACAAATTCTCTATGCTCGTGCGATGACCCGTGTATGGGAGAAAATCGAACACTTACGAGGGATTCAGGGGCTGGGCATCGCCGATTTCGGCACTAGGCGGCGGCATTCCTTTCTATGGCAGGACTGGTGCGTCCAAGCCATGATCGAAGGTCTGGGCCCTGCATTTACCGGCACCTCGAACTGCCTGATCGCCATGCGGCGCGAGGTCGAGGCCATCGGCACCAATGCCCACGAGTTGCCCATGGTTTACTCTGCGCTGGCTGATACTGATGAGAAACTGGCGCAGGCACCCTATGATGTGCTTAGCGATTGGCACGAGGAACATGACGGCAACCTACGGATCATCCTGCCTGATACCTATGGCACCAAGGGTTTTCTGGACGACGCGCCAGATTGGTTGGCGGGATGGACCGGCATCAGAATCGACAGCGGTGATCCGGCAACCGGTGCAGAAACTGCGATCAAATGGTGGCAATCGCGCGGTGAGGATCCCAAACAGAAACGCGTGATCTTTTCTGACGGTCTGGATGTCGGCAAAATCCGCGAACTGCAAAGTCAGTTTGCAGGCCGCACCAAAGTATCCTTCGGCTGGGGCACGCTGCTGACCAATGATTTCAGAGGGCTGGTTCCCGATGACGCGCTGGCACCCTTCTCGTTGGTCTGCAAGGCGGTTTCGGCCAATGGTCGCCCGACGGTCAAACTGTCGGACAACCCGGAAAAAGCGATGGGTCCGGCAGATCAGATCGAGCGCTACAAACGTGTCTTCGGCGTCGGCGTGCAACAGCCAATCGAGGTCATCGTTTAGGCCCTAACCATGGAATGCAGCTACCGTTTTCACCTGTGAGAACCCGTACAGCGCTTCGAACCCTTTTTCGCGACCATGGCCGGATTTCCCGACACCGCCAAAGGGCAGCTCCACGCCGCCGCCAGCGCCGTAATTGTTGATAAACACCTGCCCCGACCGCAACTTCTTCGCCAGCCGCATCTGCCGCGCGCCATCGCGTGTCCAAATGCTGGCAACCAGCCCGTAATCGGTGGAGTTGGCGATCTGCAGGGCCTCTTCCTCGGTCTCAAAGGGGATCAGTACTTGGACTGGGCCGAAAATCTCATCCTGTGCCAAAACATGATCAGAGGGTACGTCGGCAAACAGGGTCGGTTGCACATAGGCGCCAGACTCGGGTGCGTGGCCAACAATCGGCCCCTGGCCCACGATATTCAGATCTGCGCCTTTGTCGATAAATCCAGTCACGATGTCCTTCTGGCGTGCTGAAATCAGGGGCCCCAGGCGCAAATCTTCGGACGCGGGCCCAACGGTCAACTCGGAATAGGCCGAGGCCATGCGCGATTTGACCTGCTCATACACTCCGCGTTGCACCAGAACGCGGGAGGAGGCCGAACAGGTCTGCCCTGCGTTCTGAACGCCCGCATTCACCAGAAATGGCAGGGCCGCATCCAGATCTGCATCGTCGAACACCAGCTGCGGGGATTTCCCGCCCAGCTCCAGCGTCACTGGCACCACGTTATGCCCAGCGGCCTGTTGCACCAACGCGCCGGTGGCAACGGAGCCGGTGAAGGACACATGCTGAATCCCCGGATGCGCCGACAGCGCCGCCCCGGCCTCGGCCCCCAGCCCCGGAACCACGTTCAAAGCGCCCGCCGGCAACCCGGCCTGCTGCGCCAGATGGGCAAAGGCAAGCGCGGTCAAACAGGCCTCTTCCGCTGGTTTCAGCACACAGGCATTGCCCATCGCCAAAGCCGCCCCGACAGAGCGGCCGATGATCTGCATAGGGTAATTCCACGGCACAATGTGGCCCGTCACACCATGCGGTTCACGCAGGGTATAGACGGTATAGCCATCCAGATAAGGGATCGTTTCGCCCATCACCTTATCCGCCGCGCCTCCGTAAAACTCACAATACCGCGCCAGTGCCACCGCATCGGCGCGCGCCTGTGTCAGGGGTTTGCCGACATCCATCGCCTCCAACGCGGCCAGATCATCGACACGCTCCAGCACCATCTGACCCAACCGGGTCAGAATGCGGCCCCTCTCCAGTGCGGTTTTGCGGCCCCAGTCCCCATCCAGCGCCTTTTGCGCCGCGTTCACCGCAGCATCGATGTCATCAGCATCCCCGCGCGCGATACGACATAGCTCGGACCCGTCCGACGGGTTGATCAGCGGCAAATCGGCCTGAGACGCAGGCCGCTGCCACGCGCCGCCAATCAGGCACAAGCTGGGATCGAACCACAAGGGGTTGGTCATGTCAGGCTCCACTTCGTCTCTAACATTGAAATTTACGCCACATCCTGACCGATATCCGGCAGGATAGGTGCAGCGGCAATCAGGGTTTGGGTATAAACGTGCTGCGGGTTGGAAAAGACCTGTTCGGTCTCACCCTGTTCGACAATCTGCCCCGCCTGCATCACCAAAACCCGGTCGGTAATGGTGCGCACGACGCTTAGATCGTGGCTGATGAACAGATAAGTCAGGTCATAGGCGGCGCAGAGCTCGGCCAGCAGATCAAGGATCTGCGCTCGGACAGAAACATCAAGGGCCGAGACCGCCTCATCAAACAAGATCAGTTCGGGCCGGATGATCAGGGCACGGGCGATGGCGATACGCTGCCTCTGCCCGCCCGAGAATTCGTGAATGTACCGACCCGCGTCATTGGGGCTGAGACCTACGGCTGTCAGAATCTCGGCGATCCGATCCTGCCGCTCGAACCCGGTTGGAGGATGTTCGAGCAGGTGAAACGGCTCGGTGATCAGGCGAGTGACCCGGTGTCGGGGGTTGAAGCTGCCATAGGGGTCCTGGAACACAACCTGCATCTTACGCCGGACGGCCAGATTGGGTTTGTGCCCGGTGAATACTGGCTGCCCGTCCAGCAGAATCTGGCCGCTCTGCACCTCTTCCAGCCCCAGGATAGCCCGTGTTAGGGTCGATTTTCCGCACCCGGACTCTCCGACTAGGCCCAAGCGCTCGCCTTTGTTCAGTGTAAAGCTGACCCCAGCCACAGCCCTGTGGTGTCGCGGCGCATCAAACAAGCCCTTTCGGGGCAAACGGTAATCCCGGACCACCTGTGCAACCTCAAGCAAAGGCTGTGTCGGTTTGGGTTCCGGCAGGTTGACCTGATGGCCCGAAGCCCGGAACAGCATGCGTGTATAAGGGTGCTGCATGTTCCGCAGCAAGGGTTCGGTGGCGCCGGCCTCGACGACTTCGCCATAGCGCATGACGATGATCCGGTCGGCCATATCGGCCACAACCGCCAGATCATGGGTGATCATTAGCAATCCCATGTCGTATTCGCGCACCAACCCCGTGAGCAGGTCTAGAATCTGCGCCTGCGTAGTGACGTCCAGCGCCGTCGTAGGTTCGTCCGCGATCAGCAACCTTGGGCGCAACGCGATGGCCATGGCGATCACCACGCGCTGACGCTGACCACCGGACAGCTCATGCGGATACCTGGACAGAGGGAACCTTTCGGGCGGAAGGCCGACGCGCGTCAGCACTTCTTCGGCACGGGACCGGGCCTGTGCAGTAGGCATGGCTTTGTGGATCAGGATTGTCTCCATCACCTGATCCCCGATGGTTTTGACCGGGTTGAGCGCGGTCATGGGTTCCTGAAACACCATCCCGACCGAGGCGCCACGCAGGGCGCACATCTCATCCTCGGAACAGTTCAGCAGGTCCAGCCCGTCCAACCGGATCGCGCCCGCGGCATCCGCACCGTTTGGCAGCAGTTGCATCACCGCCAACGCCGTCATGGACTTGCCCGAACCGCTTTCACCGGTGACGGCGACGATCTCACCCGACGCAACAGACAGGCTGACCTGTTTGAGGATGTCCATGCCATGAATCGACAGGTTGAGATTTTCGATTTCCAGCAAGCTCATGCGCGCGCCACCCGTATTCTTGGGTCCAGCCAATCCCGCAAACCGTCGCCCAGCAGGTTCAGCCCCAAAACAGTGACAATGATTGCAAGCCCCGGAATCAGAGCCAAATGCGGGGCAAAACTGACCATCGTCTGCGCATCTGCCAACATCCGGCCCCAACTGGGCGTAGGCGGTTGCGCACCCAACCCGACATAGGACAGGCCCGCCTCGGCAAGAATGCCAAGGCTGAATTGGATGGTGCCCTGTACGATCAGCAAGTTCGCCACATTAGGCATGATATGTTCCGCCGATATCCGCGCCGCGCCCTTGCCCGAGACCCGGGCGGCCAGGATGAACTCTCGCTCCCACAGGGACAGCGCAGCGCCACGGGTGATACGGGCAAAGACCGGAATGTTGAAGATACCGATGGCAATGATGGCGTTGACCGCCCCGGCACCGAAAACGGCAGTGATCAGGATGGCGATGACCAACGACGGGAAAGCAAAAACCAGATCGTTGCCGCGCATGATCACCTCATCCAGCCACGTGCCTTTGCGCGCCGCTGCCGCCAGACCAAGTGGCACGCCCAATGTCATGCCGATCCCCACCGCCACCAAGGCCACAGCGATTGAAGTGCGCGCACCCACCATGATCATTGAGAACATGTCCCGCCCAAAATGATCGGTGCCAAACCAGTGCTGCGCGTTGGGTGGTTGCAGCTTGGCGGGAATATTCAGCGCGGCGTGCGCATAGGGCGTCCAGACAAAGGAAAGTGCGGCCGCCAAGACCACCAGCGAGGAGAGCACTGCACCAAGGATGAGGTTGCGGCTCATGTCCTGCTCCTCAGACGGGGGTCAACGGCGGCATAGGCGAGATCAACCAGAAAATTCACCGTGATCACTGCAAAAACCAGTAGCATGACCACGGATTCCACCACGATCAGATCGCGGGCCGAGATCGCTTGAAACACCAGCCGCCCGAGGCCGGGCAGGTAAAACACCTGTTCGATAATGATGGACCCGGCCAGAAGAAAGGAAAACTGCAGCCCGATGATAGTCAGCACCGGGATCAGCGCATTGCGCACCCCGTGACGCCACAGCGCCTGTCGGCGGGACAGGCCCTTGGCCCGTGCGGTGCGCATGAAATCCTCACCCAGAATATCCAGCAGGGCCGACCGCATGACCCTTGCAAGAATCGCCGCCTGTGGCAGAGCCAGCGCTATGGCTGGCAGGGTCAGCGAGTGTAGACCGGTCCAAAACCCGTCGTCCCAGCCTGCGAACCCTCCAGCGTTGAACCAGCGCAGATTGATGGCAAAGACCAGCACCAGCATCATGGCGAACCAGAAATTGGGCACGGCGATGCCGAGCTGTGTGGCCCCCATGACCGCCACATCGCCGGGCCGCCCCCGGCGCGCAGCAGCGTAAATCCCTGCGGGAAAGGCGATCAGGGTTGAAAGGGTCAGCGCATAAAGCGCCAGCGGCAGCGACACCCAAAGTCGGTCCGCAATCATCTGCGACACCGGCGTGCGATAGGTGTATGAGGTGCCGAAATCCCCGACCAGCATTCCGCTGACCCAGTTGAAATAGCGCTGCGGTTTGGACACATCCAACCCCAGCTCGGCCCGCAGCGCGGCCAGCGTGTCCGCCTGCGCGTTGACGCCAAGCATGAAGGATGCCGGATCGCCCGGCGCGACCTCGATCACTGCAAAAATGACCACCGAGGCGATAGCCAGGCTGATCACCAGCGAAATCAGACGTTTGAGGGCATAGCGTAGCATTACAAACAGGTTACGGGTGCGAGCGGCGCCTACGCAACAGCTACTTGTAGGACTGCTGCTCTTGCCGGACCAGATCAGTCGCGCAGGTCGAAAGCTTCGCCGCGGGTGCGCTGTCCACCAGCGTTTCCAGATTTGTCTCGGTCCGGGCCAGTGCCGCCCGACGAAGGACCATCAGGCGCGCGCGAGGACTGTCCAGAAACTGCTCCTGCGGGATGAGCGTTTCCAGCGGGCTGTCGATGCGGATGACCTCGAAATAGCCGCCAAACAGGGCAAGGAAGGCAAAGGCGCAGTTTGGTGCCTCGGCCCCGCATTGGTCAGAACAGAGCTGCGCGATGGGGCGGGTCGACTGGGATGTCATCAACCAGTTTTCCACCGCCGGGCGCCAGCTATTGTCCACAGACAGATCGCCATATCCCAGCCCCAGGGCCAGCAATCCCGCCATGCCCAGCGCCTGATCGGAATTCATGTCAACTGGATCAGGCTGAATGTGGCGCAGCGCTGCCAGACCGTCGCCGCGCGGCTCGGGATCGACCGTCAGATAACTCAGATAAGGTTTGAGGTCCTGCATCAGCTGCCCATCCGCCAACAGATCGCCGCGCATTTCTGGATCGCCATAGAGCGCCACAATTCGCGTCGGGTAGTCCGTAGCTTGATGTTCTCCCAACGCATTGAGCTGTGCAATCAGCTTCGGGTCTGGTGTGGGGCGTTTGGCATCCAACAGCGCTTGGGCAAGCTCATTTCCACCTTTCGCCTCGACCAACAGCCAGGATCGGCCAAAGGCCGTCAGGTCTTTTTGACGAAACAGCTTGCGCGAACCCTTTCGGCCCAGCGATTGGCGGAACGGAGATGGTCCAAGATCGGCGGTTTCAATTCGCCCCAACAGCAGACGAGCCTGCGCGTTGCCATCAGCCGCCAGATCCGCCAGCAGTGGCAGAGCGCGTTCATCATCGCCCTCCAGCCACAGTGTCACCGCCTGTTCAAGCGGCGTATCCCCTTTGGCGACCGGCGCAATCACGACTAAAACCGCAATCATCAACGCAACGAGGGTTGATCTTCTCATGCGCCGGTCTCCTCTCTGGAACTGGTCTTATTCCGCCCAACTGATGGCGGTCAGGTCGATGGCCGCTGTGGGTGCGTTTTCCCAAAGTCCCTGAACGCCAGCCTTGGCAACGCCAAGCTTGGCCAGCTGGAACAGATACCCGTTGACGTAATCATTTGCGATCAGACGCTGCGCTTCGCCCAACAGGCGGGTACGCTCATCAGGGTCGGTGGTGGCGTTCAACGTCTCCATCAGCGTCTGAAAGTCGATGCTGTCATACTGGAAATAATAGTCGGGCCGCGCATAGATGCCGATATCCATCGGCTCGGTATGGCTGACGATAGTCAGACCAAAATCCTTGCCCTTGAACACCGATTCCAGCCACTGCGCCCATTCGACATTGATGATTTCAGCCTCAATCCCGACCTCGGCCAGTTGTGCGGCGATGATCTCGCCTCCGCGGCGAGCGTAAGAAGGCGGCGGCAGGTGCAGAGTGGTCTTGAACCCTTCGGCATAGCCCGCATCGGCCAGCAACTGCGCGGCCTTCTTGGGGTCATACGCCGAATTGCCGGTCAGATCGACATAGGCGGGGTTGTGCGGGGCAAAATGCGTTCCGATGGGCGTGCCATAGCCGAACATCGCGCCGTCAATAATTGCCTGACGGTCGATGGCATGGGCCAGCGCCTGCCGCACCCGGATGTCGTCAAAGGGCGGCTGCTTGTTGTTGGTGGACAGAATCGTCTCACCCTCGGTCGAGCCGACAAGCACCTGAAAGCGCGGATCAGCCTCGAACTGCGGCATGTTCTCAGGCGCCGGGAAAATGTCGAACACATCAACATCCTCGGCCATCATGGCGGCAAAGGCGGCGGTTGGGTCCGAGATGAACTTGAATGTAGCAGACTCTAACGCGGGCTGATCACCCCAATAGTCGGGGTTTCGCGTCAGCGTGATGCTGTCCCCCTGCACCCAGTCCCCAAAGGCAAACGCGCCGGTGCCGACCGGGTTGGTCTTGATCGCCTCTATGCTTTCGGGGGCGACAATCACCGCATCCCCCCAGGCCATATTGAACAGGAAATTCCCGTTTGGTCCTGACAGGGTGACCCTGACGGTCAACGGATCCACGACCTCAACGCTTTCGATCCCGGCAAACAGGGCCTTTTGTGCATTGGCGCTGTCTTCAGCGCGGGCCCGGTCAAGGCTGAATTTGACGTCCTCGGCATCCATGGTGGTGCCATCGTGGAAGGTCACACCATCGCGCAGCTTAAAGGTATAGACGGTGCCGTCGTCTGATATCTCCCAGCTTTCCGCCAGCCCGGGCACGACCGATCCGTCGCCCATGAACCGGGTCAGACCTTCGAAGATATTGGTATAGACAACCGAATCGATGGCCTGTGCCGCAGCGCTGGTCGGGTCCAGATGCGGCGGCTCAAGCTGCATTGCGATGGTGATGTCGGATTTGGCCAGGGCCTGGGTGGCTATCAAACTGGCTCCAATCGCCAGCGCCGATGCAAAAGACCGAAACATCTGCTTTGTCATATCGTTGTCTCCCCACTGAAACTGCGTGGTCCTGCATGTCGCGGACCGGTCTGCGGACCAATGTCCCTTTAAACCTTAGGTCAATCAAGGAAATGTTCGCGCAACCGGGCTATCTTTGGCCCGGTCCAATCTGCTATGCCGCACCGCAACATGAACCGCGAGGAGCGAGCATGAGCGCCACCGCCCGCAAAAGAGCCCCGAATGCCGTGGATATTCGCGCCCGAAAAGGTGGCGAGCCACTGGTCAGTCTGACCGCATATACAACTCCGATGGCCCGACTGATGGATGATCATTGCGACTTTGTTCTGGTCGGTGACAGTGTCGGCATGGTGCTACACGGGTTGGAATCCACCCTTGGCGTGACGATGGAGATGATGATCCTGCATGGTCAGGCTGTTGCTCGCGGGCTGGACAAGGCGATGATGGTCATCGACATGCCCTTTGCCAGTTACGAGGAAAGCCCCTCACAGGCGTTCCGCAATGCCGCCCGCCTGATGGCGGAAACCGGTGCCGGTGCGATCAAGCTAGAGGGCGGGGTCGAAATGGCCGAAACCATCCGCTTTCTGGTCAAGCGCGGCATCCCGGTGATGGCGCATATCGGCCTGACCCCACAGTCGATCAACACGCTAGGTGGATATAAGGTGCAGGGCCGTGATGTTCAGGCACAGACGGTACTGGCCGATGCCCATGCCGTGGCTGATGCAGGCGCCTTTTCCCTTGTGTTAGAGAAGGTCCCGCAGGGTCTAGCCAACCAAATCACTGCCGAGGTCGCCATCCCTACTATCGGCATTGGCGCGTCCGCCGAATGTGACGGGCAAATACTTGTGGTGGACGACATGGTCGGCTTTTTCACCGCTTTCAAACCGAAATTCGTCAAACGATATGCCGAGCTGGGGCCACTGGCCGAGGCCGCCATCGCCGAGTACGCCGCCGAAGTGCGCGCACGCGCTTTCCCCGCCGATGAACATGTCTTTGCCAATCAGGCTCCGTCACAGGGCACAGCTAAATGACCGCTCCGATCCTGCGTCGCCTCTCCGATCTGCGCGCCTTGACCGCCAACTGGCGCAAGAATGGTGAGGCAATCGGCGTCGTCCCAACTATGGGCGCGTTGCATCCGGGGCATCTGTCTCTGGTTGAGGCGGCCAAAAATGGCACCGACCGAGTTATCGTGACGATTTTCGTGAACCCAACGCAGTTTAACAACCCCGAGGATCTGGCCAATTATCCGCGCACCGAAATCGAAGATGCTCAGAAACTGGCCCCCTATGGCGTTGATGCAATTTATGTGCCGGACCCGGACGAGATCTACCCGCAAGGCTTTGCCACCACCGTATCTGTAACTGGCCTGACCAGTGTGATGGAGGGCGAATTCCGCCCCGGCCATTTCGATGGCGTCGCCACTGTGGTCGCCAAACTGTTCCTGCAAACCCAGGCAGACAGAGCCTATTTTGGGGAAAAAGACTATCAACAGCTGCTGGTCGTGCGCCGCATGGCGCGCGATCTGGATATCCCGATCGAAGTGATCGGCTGCCCCACGGTGCGTGAACCCTCGGGTCTGGCCATGTCCTCGCGCAATCAGCGCCTCTCGCCCGAGGGGGTGGAGATTGCAGCGCACAAACACCGCATCATGCTGGATCTGGCCAACGCGCTAAAGAACGGCGCCCCGTTCGACACACTGGCAGCACAGGCCAGTACCGATCTTTTGGCCGCAGGTTTTACACAAGTGGAATATATCCAACTGCGCTGTGCGGAATCTCTGAACCCGCTGACACATGCCGACCGACCCACCCGCCTGTTTGCCGCGGCCTGGGCGGATGGAGTGCGTCTAATCGACAATATTCCCGTCTGAACACTCTGGTACGCAACCGACTGTTTGCGCTAAAGTCTCGCAAAACCAAATGCGAAGGGGGGCGCAGGCGTGACCTATATTCTTGCCATTGATCAGGGCACCACATCATCACGGGCCATTCTGTTCGACGCGGACATGCAACGGGCAGGCACCGCGCAGCATGAATTCACGCAGCATTTCCCACAAGAAGGCTGGGTCGAACACGATCCCGAGGAAATCTGGGACAGCGTCCTACGTGTCTGCCGCGAGGTGATGCAGAGCGTTGGCGCAACCCCCGATCAGATTGCCGGTATCGGCATCACCAACCAGCGTGAAACAACCGTGGTCTGGGATAAACAGACCGGCGAGCCTATCCACAACGCAATCGTCTGGCAGGATCGACGCACCGCCGATATCTGCGCCCGCTACAAGCAGGCCGGTTGCGAGGATGACGTGACCCAGCAGACCGGGCTGTTGCTGGACCCGTATTTTTCGGGCACCAAAGTCAAATGGCTACTGGATAATGTCCCCGGCGCCCGCGACCGCGCCGAGGCAGGCGATCTACTGTTCGGCACCATCGACAGTTTCCTGATCTGGCGCCTGACCGAAGGCTGCAACCACGTGACAGACGCCACCAACGCTGCCCGCACACTGCTGTTCGACATCCACAAAGGCTGTTGGAGCACCGAGATCTGCGATCTGTTGGATGTGCCCATGTCCATGCTGCCCGAGGTACAGGATTGCGCCTCGGATTTCGGAGAAACGACTCTGATTGGGGGAAAAATCCCGATTCTGGGTGTTGCGGGCGATCAGCAGGCCGCGACTATCGGGCAGGCCTGTTTTCAGCCCGGCATGATGAAATCGACCTATGGGACAGGCTGTTTTGCGCTGTTGAATACCGGGCCACAGCCGGTCGCCTCGAAGAACCGCCTACTGACGACGATCGCCTATCAGTTGGACGGACAAAGAACCTATGCACTTGAGGGTTCGATTTTTGTCGCAGGCGCAGCAGTCCAATGGCTGCGCGATGCGCTGCAGATCATCGAAACCGCCCCGGAAAGTGGCGAGCTGGCGCAGCAGGCCGACCCGAACCAGCATGTTGTGCTGGTGCCTGCGTTCACCGGATTGGGCGCGCCCTATTGGAAACCCGATTGCCGGGGCGCGGTCTTTGGGCTGACCCGCAATTCCGGCCGGGCAGAATTTGCCAAGGCAACACTGGAAAGCATCGCCTATCAGACCCGAGACCTGTGGCATGCCATGCAGGGCGACTGGGGCGCAGATACCGATGTCATCTTACGCGTCGACGGCGGTGCCAGCGCATCCGATTGGGCGATGCAAGGCCTGTCGGATTACCTCGGCGCCGAGGTCGACCGACCCGTGATGCAGGAAACCACCGCTCTGGGCGCGGCCTGGCTGGCCGGTATGCGCGCGGGCATCTACCCCGACCAACAGGAATTCGCAGAAACCTGGGCGCTGGATCGCCGGTTCGAACCCAAACTCTCCACAGAGGAACGCGACGCCGCCTATGACCGCTGGCAACGCGCTGTTCAGGCGGCCATGGCGTTCTGATCGCTGCCGCATTTGGGCTCTGCTTTGTTCAAGGTTGGGTTTTTTGGGGCCACCTGTGCGAACGGTGAATTTCTACGGCAAGTCAGTGCTGCGAGTTAGGCTGATGGTCAATGTCGGTAGAGCGGGACATTCCTGCCGCTCACGAAATATTTCACTTAGCTAATCACGTGGATATCTACTAACGCTGATTCCATGGCTTACAATTACGACAAACTGTACGGCGAGACACGAAATGCACTGGGGCAACCAACTTCGGTTTTTGTCAAATTTTTCGACCAACTCGACCAACATAACGTTCGTGTCCTCGACGTGGGGTGCGGACAAGGCCGTGACGCTATTTTCATTGCGAATTTGGGGCATCGCGTTGTGGGAGTGGACATATCCCCCAATGGCATTCGCGACCTAAGAGCTGCAGCGACAAAAGAAAATTTAAAAGTTGAAGGTGTTGTGGCCGACATCACTACCTACAACCCAGAGGGTCTATTTGACATAGTGCTGATCGACCGAACACTGCACATGTTAGATCGCCCATCTCGGGGCACGGTTCTGAATTCGTTGATGGACCATGTAAGCGATGACGGATGGCTTCTAATCGCGGATGAGTCGCCCAATATTGCAGACTTTAAAGCCACCGCTTTGGCCCATGGTTTGGATTGGAAAACACATTTCGCAGAACGCGGTTATCTGTTTATGCGCCGATCTTAACGAACACATTGGGCTCGAACCGGATATCTGCCGTATCTGTAGTCCCGGTAGCCTGATTGAGAACGCGAGGATCAAATCCATCTGACAACCGATAATCGAGCGCCTTTAGCTGTGATCTTTCAGCAAGCGTTGCTTTTGCCGTGACCAGTCGCGCTTGGCCTGGGTTTCGCGCTTGTCGTGGTTTTTCTTACCCTTGGCGATGCCGATCTTAATCTTGGCCAGGCCCTTGTGGTTGAAATACAGGACCAGCGGCACAAGCGTCATGCCTTTGCGTTGGGTCGCGTTCCACAGATTTGACAGCTCTTTGCGCGACACCAACAACTTACGGCGACGACGTTCTTCGTGTTTGAATACCTTGGCCTGTTCGTAAGGGGCGACATAGCTGTTGACCAACCACAGCTCTCCGTCATCAACCGTGGCATAGCTTTCGGCGATGTTCGACCCGCCTGCCCGCAGGGATTTGACCTCGGACCCGTGCAGAATGATGCCGCACTCGATATCCTCTTCGATCGCGTAATCGAAGCGGGCGCGCCGGTTTTCGGCGATGACTTTGTAATTCGGGTCTGTCTTCTGCTTGGCCATGACGGGTTGATTTATGCCCCTTGGGCGGACCTTGCAAGCAGGTGCATCAGGATTTGGCCGAGATAATCAGATCGGGGCCGAAAATCGTGTCGGCGTGGTTGTGCAGATAGATTTTCAGCCAAGGCGTAAACCGGTCAGGATGGCGCTGCACCTCGGCCAGCAGATCGTGGTAGTCGATCCAGCGGATATCCATCACTTCCTCGGGGTTCGGCTCGATCTTCAGTGGCCCGCGGACATGAGCGAGGAAAACATCCACCACCTCATGCTCGATCAGCGAATTGCCGACATCGGCGTGATATTCCAAACGGTGACGATATTCGGGATACAGCCCAGTGATCCCCAGTTCCTCTTGCAAGCGACGCACTGCACAGACCGAGGGCATCTCACCCCAGTCAGGATGGGTACAACAGGTATTCGCCCACAGGCCGGGCGTGTGGTATTTGCCCATCGCCCGGCGCTGCAGCAAAATCTCGGTGCCGCGCACAACAAAGACCGACACCGCTTTGTGCCGCAGACCCTTTTCATGGGCTTCAAGCTTTTCAACGGGGGTCAATTCACCATCAACCCAGGCCGGGATCATGATTCCCATTTGTCGTCTCCTGCTGCCGATCCGCCTGGGCGACCGGGAATTCCGGAATAGCTTTGGCCTGATAGGCTTGGCTGTGGTGCAAAGCGGGCAATGCACCACGCGATTCCAAACTGGCGTCTATTGATCCGGTTATCAACCGCACGAAAGGCCGCAGGGGCTGCGGCCTTTTCTGGTCTTACCGATTGCGTGGTTTCCCAGGTTATTCGCCCGAAACACTGACGATATAGGCGTAAACGTCCTCAGCACCCTTTTTCAGCTTGAAGGTCATTTTGGACTTGGCCGAGGTCTGATCCAGATAGGATTGCAGGAAGGCTTTGGGGTCCTGGGCATATTCGACAAAGGTTGCCTCGTCCCAGACCAAGCCGTTTTCACCGGCTTCGACAATGCTGTCACCGTATTTGAACCCTTCGACCGTCCCAGCAGTACGGCCTGCAACCCCATAGAGGTTCGGGCCGGTTTTTCCGCCCTTTACGATCACCTCGCCATCGGGATCAGCAATCAGATGGCAGGATTTGCATTTGTTGAAGGCTTTCTTGCCAGCTTCGGTGTCACCTTCAGCATAGACTGGAAGGGCCAGTAGGCCGGCAATTGCGGTCGCGAGGATACGATTCATAACTTTTGCTCCGATACGAATTGGCTGCACAGAAAGGACCTCTGGCGCGGCAGAGAGTCAACGCGCAGATTGCCGCGCGATGGCACTGTGTCACAGCCGGGATCGGGTCGTCCTTAACTTAAGTCATGTACGTCTGCCCAACAGGGCAGAAGATCGCCTGCACTGGGTGACGCCAGATAAATCGCACGGGCGATCGCCCGCGACAGGCAAACCGAGGCTGCATGCGCGATCATAGGCAGCACGCTTGGGTCAACAGCTTGACCGGAAGTGCTGATGCCGAAAACCAGATCACCATCTTGTGAAGTATGCGCAGGCACAATCGCGCGAGCGATGCCATCATGAGCTGTCACCGCCAGGCGGTGGCACTGTGTCTTGGTTAACGCGGCATCAGTTGCGACAATTGCAATGGCCGTGTTGGCCCGGTCTGGGTCAACCTGCCCCATAGCTAGAGCTTTGCGGCTTTGCTGAATCTGTGCTTGACCCGATGAGAGGTCTGGCCCCAGGCCGCCAAATTCGTTGTCGATCTCGAATGGCGCCGCCCAGAAGTGGCGATCCCCAGGTGTCGTGACGCTGCCAACCGGATTGGCTGCCACAAGCGCGCCTACAGTGATGCCGTCGTCCAGAACCAACGATGCAGAACCCAGGCCACCTTTTTGCATAGCCGCCAATGCGCCGGTTCCTGCCCCGACTGAACCGAGCGCAAAACGTTCTGCGGCAGCGTGGTAGGCTGCCTTTCCGAGAGCGCGGTATGGATTCTCGGACCAAGTTTTATCGCCGCCATTGAGTAAATCGAACAGAATTGCTCCCGGCACGATGGGCACAATCGCATTCCCGACAGCAAAGCCGCGCCCGTCGCCCCGCAAACCATCCGTAACCCCTGAGCAGGCGTCCAACCCGAAAGCCGAGCCACCAGACAGCGCGATCGCATCGATTTGATCAACGGTTTTGTCCGGTGCCAACAAGTCAGTTTCACGCGTGCCCGGCGCGCCCCCCATTACATGGACAGAAGCAACAAAGGGTTTGTCCGCCGTCAGAACAGTTGTGCCCGATTTCAACGCCTCGTCCTGCGCGTTGCCGACCTTCAGCCCTGGGACATCGGTGATCAGGTTTTTGGATCCGGGAGTCATCGAAACCTCTGACGTTGGGCAGGGAAGCGCGCCTCGGCGCGCTGCCTCTGGCGGAGATATTTTGAGCCAAATGAAGTCCGGATCAAATGCATCGGCCCCCGTCCACTTCGAGCGTGGTGCCCGTAATCATAGTGGCTTCATCCGAGCACAGAAAGCAGGCGGCGTTGGCCATGTCTTCGGGAGTCGAGAAGCGACCCAATGGGATGGTCGACAGGAATTTGGCGCGAATCTCGGGGGTGTCTTCGCCCATGAAGGATTTCAGCAATGGGGTTTCGCCCGCAACGGGGCAGATCGCGTTGACACGCACGCCGGACGGGGCGAGTTCCACCGCCATGGTTTTGGTTGCGGTGATCATCCAACCCTTGGACGCGTTATACCAGTTCAGGTTGGGGCGCGGGGACAGCCCGGCGGTTGAGGCGATGTTCAGGATCGCCCCGGTTCCGCGTGCCTTCATCATCGGCACAAAGGCGCGGGCGGTCAGATAGACGGATTTCATGTTCACGTTGAAGACACGGTCGAAATCCTCTTCGGAGACGTCTTCTAGCGGTGTAGGCAGATGGGTCACTCCGGCATTGTTGACCAGGATGTCGAGCCTGCCAAAGGCGTCGTGGGCGGTGTCCGCCATTTCCTGAACCGATGCCGTGCTGGCCACATCAACCTGCTGCGCGATGGCCTGCGCGCCCAGCGTTTCTGCCATTTCGCGGGCCGCAGCGCCGTTGATATCCGCGATCATAACGCGTGCGCCCTCTGCATTGAACTTCTGCGCGATACCGGCCCCGAACCCGGACGCGCCGCCTGTTACGATTGCGGTTTTTCCCTCCAACCTCATAGCTTTGCCTCCTTGTCGCCTGTCAAGGCAGAGTAGCAAGGCGCAAAGAAGTTACCAGATCAATCTTCGTCGACCCTGCCGCGCAGAGATTTGACATCCGAACGGGCCTTTTTGGCGGCCAATCGACGTTTGACCGAGCCATAGGTGGGCTTGGTGGCGATACGCCGTTTGGGTTTGACCAGCGCGCGGGTGATCAGTTCAGCCAATCGCACCCGCGCAATCTCGCGGTTGCGAGCCTGGCTACGCGTTTCCTCGCACTGGATGATGATCGCGCCCTCTTTGGTCCAGCGCCGCCCAGCCAACCGTTTCAGCCGCGCCTTGACCGGATCAGGCAGTGAGGGCGAGCGCGCCGCTTCGAACCGCAACTCGACTGCGGTCGAAACCTTGTTCACGTTCTGCCCGCCAGGGCCGGAAGAGCGCACAAAGCTTTCGGTCATTTCCCAGTCTTGCAGGGTGATATCGTCATTGATCCGCAACATGGGGCGGACCTTACAAGTGCTGTGCGGAAACAAAAAGGGCCGCCCTAGCAGGACGGCCCTTCGAAAGTTCAGGAGGTTGGGTCGGTTAGATCAATCGACCAGCCGGAGCGAGCGCTCCGCCAAGGGCTGCCCTAACGGGCGATCCCCCCGGTTGTTCCAACACCTCTCTCCAATCTCTTTCTCGACACTGGATCACCTCCTTTTCTATCTGTTGCGGTTAACTAGGATGGTGACACAAGCTGTGCCATTCTCAAAGCGTTTTTTACACGGGCTGCGCGGTCAGGCGCGCAACGATCACCCTGAAGGGGATCAGCGCAATCAGCGCCAGCGACAACTTTACCAGCCAGTCCGCAAAGGCCAGCGTGA
The DNA here is from genome assembly GCF_059611145.1 of Ruegeria sp. CDSB022. NCBI lineage: Bacteria > Pseudomonadati > Pseudomonadota > Alphaproteobacteria > Rhodobacterales > Roseobacteraceae > Ruegeria > Ruegeria sp. CDSB022. Next base: position 47,044 of record NZ_JBXWOZ010000010.1, read on the forward strand.
CCCATAGGGGTGCCATCGGGCCAGACAGCATGAAGGGAACAGGCTCCCACGCCCAGTTGATCGCGGCGTCTGCATTGGCGCCGAAGATCGCGATCGAGGCAGAAAAGGCGATAGTGAAGAACAATGCTGTATCCAGCGCCGAACCCACTAGGGTCGAGACCAGCGGTGCGCGCCACCAGCGACCCCCGCGCATTGCATTGAACACGGTGACATCGGTCAGCTGGGCGATCAGGAAAGCAGTGCCAGAGGCAACAGCGATCCGCAGCGGCACAGCGGCATAGGTGAACCCGTCGCCCTGCAGCATGATCTGGCTGCCGATCAGCGAGCAGACGATGCCGGTGACGAACCCGGCAAACACGACCTTGCGGGCGGTTGCCACGCCATAGACGCGGTTCATGATGTCGGTGACCAGAAAGGCCAGCGGATAGGTGAAAGCACCCCAGGTCAACAGCCCGTCAAGGATCAGGAACTGGACCAGAATGTTCGAAGCCACAACGATGGTGGCCATGGCAAGGATGCCGGGAATAAAAGCGCGTTGCATATTTTGATGCCCGTTTTGACAAGGTAGCGGCGACTTGGCCAAGGGACTGTCCCAAGGCAAGCCGTGCGTTTAGACCTTTGTTTCAAGCCTGTCAATCGGGCAGCAGATATTCCACCAGTTCCGTCCGCTGAATGGCCAGAAAATTGTCATCCGAAATCATCGTAACCCGCAACCTTCCCTGATCGTCACGCCAGACCGACAGGCCTTCGAGGTTGTCATGCGTCCCGCGCGCGGTTTGCAGCAAGATCTCTTCGGATTGCGGAGTGTCACCATTCAGTTCCCAACGCCTGAGCTGCGACCGAAAGCCTGTCAGGGACACCGATCGTTCCAGCACATAGAACCGCCCGTCGGGGCCGAAATCCGCGGCTACTGGCAGGAACTTGCCCCGTTGCGGCAGGACAAAAGGTGTCGACCACGACAGACCATCCCAACGATATACCGGTATGTCCCCCGATACGGTACGGCTCTTTTCGGTCAGGGTGTACAGCCGCCCAAGCCTGTCAATGGCCAGTGCCTCGAACGAGCCGTTATGGTCAAGAACCTCAAAGGCTTTGGGGCGTGGCAGAACCTGCGCCGGGCCGGTTGGATCGGAATAATAAGCCACCCGGTGCACACCCTCGAATGAGATATAGACCCCACCGTCAGGGGCGATTACCAGGCCTTCGGAATCGCCCGCGGTGCCCACCAGAACCTTGCCGGTGCTGGACAGGATGGGCCAGAGCCGCTGGATCTCGATGCCAGTAATCTCATCTTCGTTTCGATCAATACGAGCGTCCAACATCGTTGCACGATCACTCAGCGCGATCATGCGGGTGCCACCGTCAAAGATGTGAATTCCGGAATATCCGCCGAACCAATCCGCCTGATGTCGCCATGCAAAATTGTTCAGCAAAGCGGCAGGCTTTACCCCCTCCGCCCAGACCATACCTGTCAGCAGCAGCGCCGCGATCAGTTGGATTGCAAGACGTTTGTGCATTGCTTGGGCAGATCGGCCAGCCGGTATTCGCGTCGCTTCTTGGGTGCAGGCGCGTTTGGATCGGGCGGTGGCGGGTTGAGGATGTTGTTAACCCATTGCTGTGCTTCGGCGCAACCATCACCCTTGGGCGGCGGATCCTGATTCACGCAGCCGCTTGATCCTCTTGGACAGGCCAACCGCACGTGGAAATGATAGTGATGGCCCCACCACGGCCGGATTTTACGCAGGTAAGCGCGGTTTCCCTTTTCGTCATTGCACATCTGCACCTTGGCACCGGGAAAGACGAATATCCGCGCCACGCGCTTGTCTTTTGCCGCCTCACGCAGCACTGCGTGATGCTGTTTGGTCCAGCTGCCGTTGACGAAGGCACCGTTCGAGCGGCGCAGGGAAATCGAAGAGATATTCTCGCGCGCCTTGCGGGAAAGACGCATGTTGTCACCGGGCAGCATCCAGATATCGATGTCCAGACCCAGCTGGTGGCTGCGGTGGCCCGATGTCATCGGCCCGCCGCGCGGCTGGCTGATATCGCCTATATAGAGACCATTCCATCCTGACTGCTTGGCCGCAAACCGGCTCAGATCCTGGACATAGTCGATCGCCTGCGGATGGCCCCAGTTGCGGTTGCGTGACAGGCGCATAGCCTGCCATGTGGGTCCGGTTTCGGGCAGTTGTACCGCCCCCGCCGCACAGCCGCGCGAATAACTGCCGAAAGCGGCCGATTTTTGTTGTGAACTTTGCTTTTGGCCTCCGAATAACTGCTTGGCCAGCGGCTCGGAACCTGCGGTACCGGCGAATGTGATTGCGGCAATGACCGCGAAAAAACGTAATAAAATCATCTGCTCTGATCCCCTTCCGGTTTCACCCAGCGCATTAGGAACAGTCCCAGAATAAACAACAGAACTATGGGTGACACCCCCAGTCGCGCACTACCGGTCACAGTTGTGGCAATCCCGATCAACAACGGGGCCGCAAATGCGGTGGCGCGGCCGGACAAGCCATACAGGCCAAAGCTCTCGACCGGGGCAGCGGGATCGGTGTGGCGCACCATCAGAGAACGGCTGGCCGATTGTAGGATACCCCCCATGCCGCCGATCAGAACACCGCAACCAAAGAACACCAGATCCGGCAGGCCCGACCCTTCGGGCAGGGCGATGCCGTAGATCTGGGTCCGGTCCATCATCACGACGGTGATACAGACAAAGATCAGTACCCAGATCGCAACCAGAATGACAGGTTTGGGGCCGTATTTCTTGTCCAGCTTGCCGCCAAGCCAGGCAAAGGCTGCCGCAGCCAGAACGCTGACAATCCCGAATACGCCGATCTTGATCAGATCCCATTCCAGCACCAGCCGCGCATAAACGCCGCCAAATGTATACAGCCCGTTCAACGCGTCACGATAGAACATGGACGAGCCCAGATAGCTGGCGAGGCTAACGCGATTGCGCAGGTTAGAGACTGATTTGACCAGCAGCTGCAGCGCCTCTTTGACGCTGCCTTTCTTTTCGACATCTGGATCGTCGCGCACCCACAGGAAATAGGGGATCATGAACAGAATGAACCACACGGCGGTGAACGGCCCGACAAATCGCGTGCCTTCGCGTGCTGCGGCGTCCAGACCAAAAACAGGGTCCATGCCGATCAGGGTCTTGCCATTACCCTGCTCAACAAACAGGGCCAGCATGATTGCCAGCGAGATAAGCCCGCCGAAATAGCCAAAGGCAAAACCCGAACCCGATATCTCGCCCACCTCACTGTCATCACCCAGATCGGGCAGCTGAGAATTGGCGAAGATCAGCGCGTATTCCGCCCCGACAAAACCCAGGCCAAAGGCCGACAGCATCAGCCACATGTTTGACCCGTCCGGCAACGTGTACCACAGCGCAGCAGAGCCCACCGCGTACATGATGGAAAAGCCGAATATCCATGGTATACGACGGCCCGAAACATCCGCCATCGCCCCCATCAGCGGGGCACCGAAGGCGATGATCAGCCCCACGATGGTCATGCAGTTCGCCCACACCGTCTGCGCCCGTGCGTCTGCGGCATCGGAACCCAGACCGGCGTTCAGATAATACTCGGCGGCTACCCCGGCAAAATAGGGCCCAAAAACAAAGGTCACCAACAGCGTGTGATAGGGCTGACTTGCCCAGTCGAAGAACCACCAGCCCCAGATGCGTTTGCGCTTGGAAATCTCTGCCATACCTGCCCCGTTTTTTATTGTTGGCGTCATAAGACGGTTCTTTGGCCTATTTCGCAAGGGTTCTGTTAGCGCGCACTTGCTCTTTGCTGCGCTAGCCACTACCTCTCCCGAAACGTGACTTGGAGTATACGAATATGATGGCAATTTTCGGCCCGATCGACTTGGTATTGAGCATCGCCTATTGGTTCGTCTTGATTCAGGTCATAATGAGCTGGCTGATTAACTTTCAGGTTCTGAACCTTCACCAGCAATTCGTTGCCCAGATTTGGTACGGGTTGAATCGGATCCTGGAGCCGATTTATCGCCCTATTCGCAAAGTGCTGCCCGATCTTGGCGGCATCGATCTGACGCCTCTGGTCGTGTTGATCATCATCATTTCACTGCGAAGCTACGTCCTGCCGGAACTCTTTCTGGCCCTGAGCTGAGGCTGATCCCTCTTGTTCAGTGAATCTTAGTATGTGATTGTCCTGTCTTAAGAGCAGATAAACCTTAAAACAGGGCACCCCCGCACATGTTTGACGCCGCGCCTTTGCTGCGAGATGTCTTTGGATTCGACGATTTCCGCCCCGGTCAGGAAGAGATCGTCGATGCCGTCACGCTGGGCGAAAACGTGCTGGCCATCATGCCGACGGGCGGTGGTAAATCCCTGTGTTTCCAACTGCCTGCGATGATGCGTGATGGGGTCACGGTAGTGATCTCTCCGCTGATTGCCCTGATGCGTGATCAGGTGCGCGGCTTGCAGGAAGCAGGCGTCGAGGCCGGCGCGCTGACCTCCGGCAATACCCCCGAAGAAACCGATGCCGTGTGGGAGGCGTTGGAGGCCGGACGGCTCAAGCTGCTGTACATGGCTCCCGAACGTCTGGCCGCCGGATCGGCGCTGGGCATGTTGCGGCGGATCAATGTCAGCTTGATTGCGGTGGACGAGGCGCATTGCGTCAGCCAATGGGGCCATGATTTCCGCCCCGATTACCTTCGGATCGGAGAGCTGCGACGTGCGCTGAACGTGCCCCTGGCCGCCTTCACCGCCACGGCGGATGCGGAAACGCAGGACGAGATTGTCGAAAAGCTGTTTGACGGCGCGGCCCCGCGCAAATTTCTGCGCGGGTTCGACCGGCCTAACATCCACCTGGCCTTTGCCGCCAAGGATGGGCCCCGCAAACAGGTCCTGGATTTTGCCGCCGCGCGCAAAACCCAATCCGGCATTGTCTATTGCGGCACCCGTAACAAGACCGAGGTTCTGGCACAGGCCCTGCGTGCCGAAGGCCACACCGCCTGTCACTATCACGGCGGCATGGATCCCGAGGATCGCCGCATCGTCGAGACCCGCTTTGCGCGCGAGGATGGTCTGATCGTGGTGGCCACGGTTGCCTTTGGCATGGGCATCGACAAGCCCGATATCCGCTGGGTCGCCCATGCGGACCTGCCCAAATCCATCGAGGCCTATTATCAGGAAATCGGCCGCGCCGGGCGCGATGGCGCCCCGGCAGAAACCCTGACCCTGTTTGGGGCAGATGACATTCGCCTGCGCCGGTCACAGATAGACGAGGGGCTTGCTCCGTCTGACCGGCGGATGGCCGATCACGCCCGTTTGAACGCCCTGCTTGGCTTGGCCGAGGCGCTGGCCTGCCGCCGTCAGACTTTGCTGGGTTATTTCGGTGAACAGACCGAACCCTGTGGCAAATGCGATCTGTGTGACAGCCCGCCGGAAGTGTTCGATGGCACCACCCCGGTTCGTATGGCCCTGTCCGCGATCCTGCGCACCGAGGAATGGTTCGGCGCAGGCCATCTGATCGACATCCTGTTGGGCAATGAAACCGACAAGATCCGCGCCCGCCGACATGACAATCTGTCGACCTATGGCATTGGCAAGGACTGGTCCCGCCCGCAATGGCAGGCGATCTTCCGGCAGATGATGGGCCATGATCTGGTCCGTCCTGATCCCGACCGCCACGGTGCGCTGCGCATGACTGAGGCCGCCAAGCCGATCCTGAAAGGCGAGGCGCAGATCAACCTGCGTAAGGACACGATCCGCAAAGCAACCCGTCGGCCTGCGGTCAAAGAGATGGTATCCGAAGAAGACGCACCGCTGCTGAGCGCACTCAAGGCGAAACGCCGTGCGCTGGCCGAATCCGCGCGGGTCCCGGCCTATGTTATTTTTCCCGATCGCACGCTGATCGAAATGGCGGAAACCCGCCCTGCAACGCTGGATGATATGGCCCGGATCAGCGGGATCGGTGCTAAAAAGTTGGAACGATACGGGGCCACGTTTCTGGAGGTTCTGACCGGCGCGGTCGAAGAACTGCACCCGGCCCGCCGCAAACTGGCCGGGCGCGATCAGGGTGAGATTTACGACCGCCTGCTCGAAGTTCAGTCGCAACTGTCGCGCGGCCCTGATGGAATCGACAAGCCGCTGACCTGTACCGCCTCGCAACTGGCAAAGGTGGCGCAGTTGCGATCAGACGACCCGCGCGCCATCGAACAGGTTCTGGGTGACCGCCGTCACGAAAGGTTTGGAGCCGCCTTTCTGGACGTGCTGCGTATGGCAAGCTAGATACCCACCAACAGGCAAGAAACGAGGGCGACTATGCTGGTAGTGATTTCCCCGGCCAAACGGCTGGATTGGGCAGAACGGAATGTTGAGGTCACGCAACCCGACTTTCAGGATGACGCGATCCGCCTGTCGAAAACCGCCCGCAATCTGACGCTGGGCGACCTGAAAAAGCTGATGGATCTGAGCGATGATCTGGCCCGCCTGAACCGCGACCGTTATCGCGCCTTTTCGGACGCCCCCGATGCTGTGGCGACACGCCCGGCCGCACTGGCCTTTGCCGGAGACACCTATCAGGGGCTCGAAGCGACTTCGCTGGATGTGGAAGAGATGGCCTGGGCCCAGGATCACCTGCGCATCCTGTCCGGACTGTATGGCATATTGCGTCCGCTGGACGCCATTCAGCCCTATCGGCTTGAGATGGGCAGTAGGCTGAAGACCCGGCGCGGCAAGAACCTGTACGATTATTGGCGCGACCAACTAAGCAAGGCGCTGAACGCTCAGGCAGCCGGTACCGGTAGCGATGTGCTGTTGAATTGCGCCAGTCAGGAATATTTCGGTGCAGTAGACCCCAAAGCGCTGAAATTACGGGTCATCACGCCGGTCTTCATGGAAGACAAGGGCGGCACGCCAAAGATCGTCAGCTTCTTTGCCAAAAAGGCACGCGGGGCGATGGCCCGCTATGTTATTCAACACCGTCTGTCCGAACCCGCCAGCCTGACAGAGTTCGACTCGGGCGGCTATGAATATCGACCCGACCTGTCAGAGAACGACAAGCCGGTCTTTATCCGGCCCTATCAGGCCTCAGCCAGCATCGACGGGTCGTAAGAGACCAGTTCAACTGTGTTGCCTTCCGGGTCTTCGGTGAAAATTCCGCGCCAACCAACCCATCCGAACTGCTCGACGCGATAGGGTTGGCCGATCTTGTCATACCAACTTATGACCGCCGCCTGCTCGTCGAAGGGCAGCGACAATGCGATATGATGCAGCGACGATCCCGCTCCTGTTACGGGACCTTCTGCACCGGCCCGATGTTGCCCCGGTCGTGGCGCGGTGCTGTGGTGAAACAGGGCCAGAACTTGCGTATGGCCGCCAAACCCCTCGGCTATCCGGAAGAAGGTTATAGCGCTGTCATGGTCACCGCTCAGACGCTGCAGGCCGACCACCTGTTCATAGAACTGCACCATAGCGGCCATATCTGCGCAGCGAATGGCAATCTCGCCCAGCGCGCGGGGGTGAAATCCACGGTCATCAGTCATGTCGGCAGCCTAGAACGCTCGGGTTTCGTCATCAAGAACCGGTTGCGTTCCGTCTGGCCGATGGTCAAGGATCATCTGGTGGATTTTCTGTTTTTGCAGCGGTTTGGTCAGGTAATAGTCCAATCCAGCCGATAAAATACCCTGATCATCTCCGCTCATTGCATGTGCGGTCAGGGCTACGATCGGGACGTGCTGATTGGTTTCAACCTCGCGGCGGCGGATTTCACCTGTGGCCTGTTTACCATCCATTCCGGGCATCGAGATATCCATGAATATCAAATCCGGGTCGAATTCCAGATGGGCGGCGACCGCCTCAAGCCCGTTGCCCGCAAAGCGAAGATCAATGTTCAGATCCTTGACCATTTTGCGCAGGATCAGCTGGTTGGTCTTGTTGTCCTCAGCAGCCAGAACCCGCATGAGCCTTTGATCCCCGGCAATCGGTCTGACCTGCGCAACCGTTGGGTTTTGCGTGTCGGAACCATTCGATATCGAATCCGCTGATCGTCCCAGAGCGGTCAGACGTGCATATAATTCTGAACGAGGGATCGGCTTTTGCAACACTCCGTCAATGAGCTGGCAGGCCGGATGAGCATGAATCACGCCGGGATTGGCCGACATGACCACGACAGAGGTATCCGTCCACCCCCGGCCCTTTATCGTGGCCGCCAAATCCAGCCCGTCCATGTCCGGCAGATCGTGATCGCACAGCACCAGATCTACGGTGTCATCAAGCGTAGCCAGCGCCTCGGTTCCGGTGGTACATTCGGTAACCTTGGCACCCAGACGACCAAGTTGCTTTGACAGGATCGCTCGATTGACAGCCAGATCTTCAACCACGACCACATGGCGCAGACATCCTTCCAGATTCGGGGGGGCGGGTTGCGGACCTTCGACCGTCGGCAGCGTTATCCGAAATCCAAAACAGGACCCCTGGCCCGGCTCGCTTTCGACCCAGATGGCACCGTCCATCAATTTGATCAGTCGTTTGGTGATGGCCAGGCCCAACCCGGTCCCTTCAAACTGTCGGTTTTGTTCATCCTCAACCTGATTGAACTCACCAAAGATATGCGCCGCTTTATCCTCGGCAACACCGATACCGGTATCTTCTATGGCAACATGAATATCACAGGCCTGGGCCTCCGCGCGGGGGACCCCCGTGACGCGGATCAAGACATGCCCTTCCGCGGTGAACTTGACAGCGTTGCCAACCAGATTGGTCAAGACCTGACGCACCCGGCCCGGATCGCCTACGAACAGGGTTGGCAAAAACAGGTCATAGTCGACTAAAAGGCTTAAACCCTTGTCACGAACACTGGGCTGCAGCAGCATCGCCACCTCAAGGATACAGCGTTCGAAATCGAACTGTTCGGGGTGCAAGACCAGCTTATCCGCCTCAATCTTCGAGTAATCCAGAACATCGTTGATGATCACCAGCAAGGCTTCACCGGAATTGCGGATCGTGTTGAGATAGAGCCGTTGTTCTTCATCCAGCGCGGTTTCGGTCATCAACTCGGTCATGCCAACAATACCGTTCATGGGCGTGCGGATTTCATGGCTCATATTGGCCAGGAATGCAGATTTCGCGCGGTTTGCAGCCTCGGCCCGTTCGCGCGCCGCGGTCAGTTCGGCCTGATGCCGGACCGAGGCGGTTATATCAAGCGCAAGGCTGACCACATCGCCACCGCCACCGCGTTGATCAATCAGCTTGATATAGAGCCCGTTCCACAGCTTGACGATTTCTGACGGCGGGTTGGACAACTTCCAACGGGCCAGCATCCTGGCGCGCCAATCATCCTGCGCCTCGTCCACGGTATCAATCAGACCCTCCTGCGTGAGGGTTTCCAGAATTCTGCCATAGCTGATGCCGGGCGCTACTTCATCCAGCCCCTCAAACAGGCTGAAATATGAGGCATTTGCCCCGATCAACCGGCTCTCTTCGTCGAAGAATGCAAACCCGTCTGGGAAGGTCTGGATCGAATGCCATAGCCGCCGTTCGGCCACTTCGATCTTGGCATTGGCCAATGTCAGGTCCGATTTAACTTTTTCATTTTCATCGCGCACCGTCTCAACCTCGGCCCGCGTTTCACCAATGCGTTTAGTCAGAGCCATCGCGTGCAGGCCCAATTTCCGGTTGGCCGCTGATAGCTCGGCCTGTTTCATCTCCAGCAGACGTTCAGCGGCAAGCCGTGCGCGTCTTTCCTGTGCCAGTTTGGTTGCAAGACTCATCAAAGGTGATCCCGGTACAATCTGCCCACAGCATCCCAACAGAGCGTGAAAAAGTGTTTAAGTCGTTGCCTGTTGCAACAGACCAATGGCAGGCTCAGAGGCCGCAAACGTCCAAAACTGCCTGCCTCGCCGGTACCTGCCTTTTCCTACTCAACGCAAAATCTGCGGTATCTGAATGCGCGAAAGGCGCTCAGATCAAAAAACTGTGTGGGATTACACGACAATCCTGACGCAGCAAAGCCGGTTCAAACGGTGCTTTACCATGACATGATGCTGGTGATTGGGGCCACAATCAGCGTTGTAGTCGAATGACCTAACGCCGACCTTCACGCAGCCAACCCGCCAGAAGGAACCCACCGGCCAGCAAAAGCACCAGCCAGGGCGGTAGAACACCAGCCTGTGTTACAGAGCTGGTCTGGTAGGCATCGCGCGGGGTCAGCCCGATCCAACCGCGCCCCGATGCTGGCCGCCCAGCGCGGACATTTCGGATCGAAGGCAAACCGTCCTCGACCCGGATCACACCGCCGCGCAATTCGGCCAGAACCGGCTCGAGGATCTGATCAGTAGCAATCGTGCGCTCAAATTCTTTGGGGGCCGCAGGGCCCAACCCGATCACCGCCGAATGTTCACCCTCTTGCAGCCGATAGAGGCCAATCTCGGGGCCGAAGATCTGAGCTTCGAACCGCCCCGGAGAAACTTCGTTCAGCGTCACCTCAAGTGTCTCGCCATTGGGCTGCGTGATGGTAACTGTTCCGACGTCATCCCCCAGGGTTTGACGGATGACGCGCATGATTTGACCATTTGCTTCGGCCCACAGAGCCTCTTCCTCAAGCTCGGGTTCTTTCATCATCCAATGTGCCAATCGCCGCAGCAGTTCAAGCTGCGGACCACCGCCGTCGAAGCCACGGCTCCAGAGCCAAGCGTGGTCAGAGGCGAGCATTGCCACGCGCCCCTCTCCGACCCGGTCCAGCACCAGCAGCGGCCGGTCATCGACGCCGGTCATCAGCGTTTCACCTGATCGGAACAGGACATCAACCTGGCGCAACCATGCACCCCAATGCTCGGAATCGCCCAGATCCGTGGTCACCGGGTGCCGGTGCCCCATATCTGTAACTGTGGGGACAAAGCGTTCTTCGATGACCCGCGCGGTGGGTTGGGCCGGAAGAATCGGCGCCAGCGGCGAGCGGAAGATACTGTCGGCACTGGCAAAATCTGGGCCAGCCGCAATCAGAACCGCGCCGCCATCATTGATGTAATTGGTGACATTCTCCAGATAGACCGCAGGCAGAATACCGCGCCGCTTATAGCGATCAAAGATGATCAGATCGAAATCGTTGATCTTTTCCAGAAACAGTTCTCGAGTCGGAAAAGCGATCAAAGACAACTCGTCCACAGGCACACCATCCTGCTTTTCAGGCGGTCGCAGGATCGTGAAATGCACCAGATCAACCGAGCTGTCGGATTTCAGAAGGTTCCGCCAGGTCCGTCCACCTGGATGCGGTTCACCCGAAACCAACAGCACCCGCAGACGGTCGCGCACACCGTTCATCTGAATCAGAGCGGTGTTGTTGCGATCGGTCAACTCTCCTTCGACGCCGGGTACGGTAAACTGGATGACATTCCGCCCGCCATGGGACAGCTTGACCGGTAGCTCGACATCGACACCGATTGGAATGGTGAAATGCTCTGGCGCATTGCCATCAACCGAAATTTCCAAAGGCGCATTCGCAGCCGCAACAGGAACTGCGCCGCTATCCTCAACCCGCAACGTCAGCGTGACCGGCTCTCCGATAATGGCAAAAGCCGGTGCATTGCGGACGATCAGACGGCGGTCCCAGTCGCTGGCCCGCCCAGTCTGCAACAGGTGCATCGGTGCAGGCAGGTCAGGGGCCTGATCAACGTCATGCACGATCCCATCCGAAACCACGAGGATCCCCGCAATGCGCGCACGGGGTTCCTCGGCCAGGACTTTGTTCAGCGCAGCCATGACCTGTGTGCCCTCATCCCCATCGCTGTCACCCACCCGGATCCGGCGCAGCTCGGTATTGTCGCGCGCGTCAATCTCGGCCGCCAGTTCGGCAGCGGCCTGTGCGGTCTGTTCCGCGCGATTGGACAGGGTCTGGCTGGCGCTTTCATCCTCGATCATCACCACGATGTCGGTCAGCGGAGTGCGATCTTCGATCTGATAGACAGGCCCCGCCATGGCCGCGATCACGACCAGGGCGGCCAACCCGCGCAAGGCCCAGCCAGACAGGCCCCGCCACAGAGCTAGAACAACGCCTGATATGGCAATCGCGGCAACGACCATCAGAACGGGCCACGGAATCAGAGGGTCAAAGATAACGGTTCCGGTCATTGTCCCAACCTGTCCAGCAGCGCAGGCACATGGACCTGATCCGATTTGTAATTCCCGGTCAGCACATGCATCACCAGATTGACGCCAAACCGATTGGCCAATTCCCGCTGCCGCTCACCGGCATATCCGCGCCCGACCGGCAACAGGGCTTGCCCGTTTCGGTCGACGGCCCAGGCTCCGGCCCAGTCATTCCCGCCGATCACTACCGGGGTCACATTGTCGTTTAGGTTGCGGAACGGCATGCCGTCGATTTGTTCCGCATCCGGCGGGGCGGCTTCGACCCAAATCTCGGTACCGGCATATCGGCCCGGGAAATCCTGCAGCAAATAGAAGGCCCGCGTCAGAACATGGTCATCCGGAACAGGCTCTAACGAAGGGATATTCAGCGGGGCGGCCAGTTGTTGCAGCTTGCGGCCATTGGGGCTGGCTGCACCGAAACGCGCCACATCCGCGTCGCGCGTGTCGAACAGGATCATGCCGCCCGAGCGGAGATAGGCATTCAGCTTGGCATAGGCTTCGTCCGAGGGTTGCGGCTGTTCCGGCGTGATCGGCCAGTACAGCAGCGGGAAAAACGCCAGCTCGTCCCGTTCCAGATCAACGCCGATGGGCTCTGCCGGCTCGACCGAAGTGCGGAAGAACAAAGTTTGCGCCAAGCCACGCATCCCGGCGCCCGCGATATCGTCAACCTGCGCGTTTCCGGTCATGACATGAGCCAGTACCAGCTCTTGCGTTGCCATCAGGGCAAAATCGGTTTCCTCGGGCGTCTGAGCCTGAAGGTCAGGTGCAATCAGCAACGCACCCAGCGCCATCGCCGCGGCCCGGGCCAGCCCAAGTCGCCCCGACAACAGAAGTGACGCAATGACGTCCACCGTCAGCAAGATCAGCGCGAGGCTAAGCAAAATTCCCCCGACCGGCGTTTCGGCGCTGATTTCCTGCCCTTTGATGGGCACATCGGATGGCCAGACAGCGGGCATCAGAACCGAGTCCGCGTCCAGCACATTCAGCGCCAGTTTTTGCTTGCCGCTTTCATACAGGCCCGGCTGCAGGTCCGGCCCGATTGCGCCGGCGGCAAGATCAACCCCAACGACGCCTGCCAGATTATCTGCATCCGACAAGCCTCCAAATCCGTCCATGACCTGCAGCGGTTCCCAGGTCGTGCCCTGCAACTGCGACTCCTCTCGGGATTTCGCAGCCGAGGCGACGGCCAGCCGATCCAGCATCTCGACAAACAGGCCCGAGAGGGGAAGGCTCGACCATTCGGCATCAGCGGTGACATGGAACAGCACCACCTGCCCCAACGCCAACGCCTTGCGCGTGACCAGAGGTGTGCCATCCGAGAGCGATGCAATCACCCGATCGGCCAAATTAGGGTCTGGTTGCGCCATGACCTGCGTGGTCACCGAAACATCCGGTGGCACGCGCAGCCCGTAGAAGGGTGAGGTTTCGGGGAACGGGGCCAGACCTTTGGCCTCACCCCAACTCATCGCGCCGCCGACCGAACGGCCACCGCTGCGCAGGCGCACCGGCAGCAAGGTATCCTCGACATCCCGCCCCAGATCGCTGGCGGCCATGCGCGGCCCGGCAAAGCGCAACAGCAGCCCACCCTGTTCGACCCATTCGGTCACCGCCAGTTGTTCCGCTTCGGCCAATTTCGCCACATCCGCCAGAACAATCACATCCGGATTGGCGGGCAACACATCCATCAACCCGCCCTCGACAAAATCCGCGGTCGGGACCAAAACCTGTGTCAGATAATGCAGCGGCGACAACAGCTCTAACCCTTCACGGTTCAAACTGCCCGCAAGTAGGGCCACCTCACGCCTGCGCAGGCTGTCATCGGTCAGCGTTACGGCACCCGCCGACCGCTGGCCCTGAATCTCGAACCGGGTGATTCTGGCCCGTAGTTCCGAGGGCAGCGCCAGCTCCACCTGAGCAAGCGTTTCGCCTTCAGCAAAGACGATATTGGCGGATTGCAGAACCCGCATTGCGCCCGCCGGATCGCGCCCCTGTGCCAAAATGGTCAGGATGTTTTCCGGACCAGCAGTGGCGCGTTGGGCCGTCAGTTGAATGACACCATCCTGATAGGCGGCGGGCAGAATCGCATAAACAGGCGAGCCTGACTGGTACACGGTTACTTCCCCGCGCGATTGCAACGCAGCCAGAACCGTTTCCCGACCCGCAAATTCCAGACCGTCGCTGAACCAATATGTATCAAAACCACCATCAAGCTGATCCAGTATATCGAGCACCTGATCCATCTGCAGCTGAGTTGGTTGCCAGGGCATCGGAGTCACCCCCGGAAGCCGACCCCGCCACGCTTCGGCGGCCTGAAAGACTGGGGCTTCTGGCTCCGTCAAGTTGAGCAAGGCCACCGTGCGTCCGGCGCGTCCGGCCTCGGTCAGCTGCGTATCAAGCTGGTCCTGAAGCGATGGCCAGCCGCTTGCACCTGCCCAGCTGGCATCCAGCACCAACAACAGCGGCCCCGAACCCACCTGATCCCGCGAGGGATTCAAAACCGGCCCGGCCAGACCGATAATGATCGCCGCCGCCGCCAGCATTCGCAACAGCAGCAGCCACCATGGTGTCCGATCCGAAACACTCTCGTCGTCCTTCAGCCCCAGCAGCAGCGTTACGGCCGGAAACATTCGCCGGATCGGCGCAGGCGGCACAGCGCGCAGGACCAGCCACAGGATGGGCAGGGTCAACAATCCCAGCAACACCCAGGGCGCGGTAAAGCCTATCCCAGCCAAAACCGTCATACTCTGCCCCCGTCCAAAGCGCTATACAGCCATAACAGAGCCGCCTGTGCGCTGTCGCCAGTGTGGTGCAGCCCCAGTTGCCATCCCGTCACCCGACACAAGCGCATCAAGGTATCCTTTCGTTCGGCAAGGCGCGCAAGATACCGGTCACGAAGATCAGAAGCCTTTAGCGTTTCATGCCGGGCCGAGCCGCCCACGCTTTCGAAAATGGTGCGTCCACGATAGGGGAAATTCTCTTCACCGGGATCCAGCACCTGCAGGACCACCCCGCGCACGCCACGATCCGCAGCTTTGGACAGGGCCAGTTCAACCTCTTCCATCGGGCCAAGAAAATCGGAGATGAACACCGCCCGCGCATGGGGGATCATGGCGCGGTGTTCGGGTGGCGCATAGTCGGCTTGATCATCCTCGGACCAGGCCTGCGCAAGCCGGATGATCTGGGCATTGCCGCGCCGGGGCGGCAGAGTTGTGCCCGTCAGGCCCACACGCTCACCACCACGCGCCAGCAAGATCGAAGTTGCCAGGCCCAGCAACCGCGCCCGATCCGCCTTGGTGGGCAGCGAAGCGTCCGAGGCAAAGCGCATCGACGCGCCCTGATCCACCCACAGCATCACCGATTGGGCAATCTGCCACTCGCGTTCGCGCACAAATTGTTGATCGCCACGGGCCGAGCGGCGGTGGTCGATCATCCGGCGGCTGTCGCCAACCTGTGCCGGGCGGTATTGCCAGAAATCATCACCCATCCCGGATCGGCGACGCCCATGGTCACCCAGCAAGACGGTTCCGGCCAGATGTTCCGCCCGCGCCAACAGGGGCGGTAGCCGGGATGCCTCGGCCTCGGATCTTTCACGAAGAGTCAACCCGGCATTCACGCCGCAGCCTCGGTTCGGATCAGCCCAAGCGCGGTCGAGTCAATCAGATCAGCCAGGCTGTCACCGCGCGCCCGGGCCGCAAAGTTCAGCGCCATACGATGGCTGAGAACCGGGCGGGCCATCTCAAGAACATCCTCGGCATTGGGGGCCAGTCGCCCCTGTAACATGGCGTTGGCACGCACCGTCATCATCAACGCCTGCGCCGCGCGGGGGCCAGGGCCCCAGGCCACGGTTTCGGCCACACGATCGGACACGCCTGCCTCGCCGGGGCGGAACGCGCGGACCAGATCCAGTATCAATTCGACCACCGACTCGCCGACCGGCATCCGGCGCAACAAAAGCTGCGCCGCCAGCAATTCCTCTTTGGTGAAAATCTGATGAGCGTCGTCTTCTTCGACACCGGTCGTGGCCAGTAGGATATCCCGCTCGGTCTGACGATCCGGGTATTCGACGTCAATCTGCACCAAAAAGCGGTCCAACTGCGCCTCGGGCAGCGGATAGGTGCCTTCTTGTTCAATCGGGTTCTGCGTGGCCAGTACGTGAAACGGCTCATCCAGCGCACGATTCTCGCCCGCGACGGTGACGGTGCGTTCCTGCATCGCTTGCAGCAAGGCCGACTGTGTGCGCGGGCTGGCGCGGTTGATCTCATCCGCCATCAGCAATTCACAGAAGATTGGGCCGGGAATGAACCGGAAGTGGCGACTGCCATCCTCGGCCGTATCCAGAACCTCGGACCCCAGAATATCAGCTGGCATCAGATCCGGCGTGAACTGGATACGGTTGCCATGCAGGCCCATCACGGTCGACAAAGTCTCAACCAGCCGGGTCTTGCCCAGCCCTGGCAATCCGATCAGCAATGCGTGCCCGCCGCATAACAGCGCGGCCAGCGTCAGATCCACGACCCGCTCTTGCCCGATAAAGCGTCGGGTGATCGAGGCCTTGGCCTCTTGCAGTTTAGTTTCCAGCGCTTCGATCTCGGATACGAGGTCGGCAGGTTCGCTCATGACTTTCCCTTCCGTGGACGAGTATGGTTGAAGTGTATCGCGCGAAAAGGAAATGGCAAAAGTAATGAGCGGACAAATCCCTGTGACACCTTCTCCTGATGGCATTGCGGCATCAGTCAAAGCCGCGAAAACACGGGATTTACCCCCTGTTCACCTGTGGAATCCCCCGTTTTGTGGCGATCTGGACATCAGGATCGCAAAAGATGGTTCTTGGAGTTATTTAGGCTCGCCCATCAACAGGTTCGAGCTTGTGAAGCTTTTTTCCTCAATTCTTAAGAAAGAAGAGGGCAAATATTACCTGGTGACCCCGGTCGAAAAGGTGGGAATCACGGTTGAGGATGTCCCGTTCGTCGCTGTCGACTTTGATGCCACAGGCTCAGGCGCGGCGCAGATTTTGACTTTCAGCACCCATGTGGGTGACACGGCCAAGGCCGGACCGGATCACCCGATCCGTGTTGAGTTTGATCCGAAGACCCAGGAACCCTCGCCCTATATCCTGATCCGCGCAAATCTAGAGGCGCGCATTGACCGCAAAAGCTTTTACCGGCTGGTCGAGATCGGCACCGATCATGAAGACTGGTTCGGGGTATGGTCAGGCGGTCAGTTCTTTCCGCTGATCCGCTCAGCCGATCTGGGCTGAGCGCGGCCTGCGATCCTGCGCCAGAACAACGGCGACCGCCACGATGCCCGCGCCCAGCGCGCGGGTTGAATTCCATTCATCCCCCAGCACAATCATGATCAGCATCACGTAAAATGGCGCGATGTTCATATGGAATGAGGCCAGCGCCACGCCCAGCTTGCCAACCGAAGCAACGAACAGGATCTGGCTCAGCCCCAGCGAAATCAGCGCATAGATCCCCAGCATCCCGATCTGCTGTCCGTCAATGGCAACCTCGGGGATCACCTCCATGCCCAGCAGCCCAGCGGCAAAGCACAAGATCACGGCCATGGCAAAACCACCGATCAACGTGATCGTCGCGCGCCCGGTCTGGCTGAGTTCGGGAAAATCGCGCGCTGTGGTCATGCTGCCCCAACTGAAAAAGACGACCGACACGACCGCGCATAAGGCCCCAAGGCCCAGCTGCGCCGGGGCGACGGCGCTGGTGGCGATCAGCCCGCCGATAATTGAAACCAGAACGCCCAGGCCAAAATTCCAGCTCAGCCGACGTGTGCCCGCCTTAAGCTCCAGCAGGGTTGCGATTAGTGGCGCGCAAGAGGCGATGATGACGACGGTTACCGGATCGGTCAGCTTTTGCGCCAGGATCAGCAGGAACATCGGGCAGCCAAAGCCAAACGCTCCGACGATCATGGCCCATCCCCATCTGGCCCTTAGAATACGGCTGGGACCGTCCAGCATCAGCCAGATCGGCAGCAGCACCAGAACCGCCAGACCCAGACGTGCCGCAAGCAAGCCCACCGGCGACCAGCTTTGCAACAAGACCTCCGCCGCCGGAAAGCCTGCGGCCCATGCCAGCATCGAGGCAACCGCCAACCCGTTGCCAGACAACGCGGAGTTGCGGTCGGCAGACATAGAAATAGCGGTCCCGCGCACGGGGTCAGGGCTCAGTGCCATGGGTCATACCTCTGGTCAAAGCGACGCCAGAAATGATTCGCCGCATTGTCCCGAACGTCACTGAATTAAACCGGGTGATCTGGCCGATTTTCGACAATCTGTCGTTTTCAGTCCCTTTCGCTGAAATCACCCGACCGATATGGTCCGGCGAACAGACACGCAAAGGCCATCCATGCCCAAATTCGCTGCAAATATCTCATTGCTCTTTACCGAACTGCCCTATCTCGACAGGTTTCAAGCTGCCGCGCAGGCCGGGTTCAAGGCTGTTGAGGTTCTGTTTCCCTATGATCTGGCTACCAAGGAAACCCGCCGTGCTCTGCTGGCTAACGGGCTCGACCTGGTGCTGATCAACGCCCCACCGCCCAACTATACCGGTGGCACCCCCGGATATGCCGCCATTCCCGGCGGTGAGGCGCGGTTTCAGTCCGACATCCGCCGCGTCCTGCGCTATGCCGGGGTGTTACGGCCCGAGAAAATCCACATCATGTCGGGATATTCCACGGGCGCGGATGCGATGGATTGCTTTGTTCAAAACCTGCAATGGGCAGCAGACCACGCTCCCCAACAGCCGTTCACGATCGAACCGCTCAACCCGGTGTCACAGCCTGAATATTTCCTGAACTCTTACGATCTGGCCGCCGAGGTTTTGGATAGCGTGAACCGGCCCAATGTCGGCCTGCAATATGACAGCTTCCACGCCCAGATGATCCATGGCAACGGGCTGCAAGTCTGGAAGGATTACCAAGACCGCATCGTACACGCCCAGATCGGAGCGGCCCCGGATCGCGCAGAGCCCGGTCGAGGTGAGATGAATTTTGCCGAGTTGTTCCGAGCGATTGATGACAGCGGCTACACCGGCTGGGTCAGTGCCGAATATCAGCCCTCGATCCAACGTACCGCCGAGACGCTCGGCTGGATGCACCTTTGATTGTCCGCTCGCACTGGTATTACCCGGAAAAATGGCGCAGATCATTGCCACCTCACACCAAGGATGTCCGGATGATCCCTGCCCGCTATGCCCGCGCCCTGTTCAGCCTGATCATGTCAGGCATGATGTCCTGCATCGTCACCGGTATCGCCACGGCCAAGGCCGTCGGCTTCGGTCCCGCGACGCTGGGCGACTGGATGGGCTCATGGGTTTTCTCCTGGCCCATCGCGTTCACAGTTATCCTACTGCTGGGCCCCAGCGTGCAACGGATGGTCAACCGCATGGTCAGACCACAGGGCTGACCCGCCGCGAAGAGGGCCCGCAGGGCTTGATGAACGGCGGCGCTAGTGCGCCTCGGCCCAATTCGCGCCCTGTCCCGCATCAACGTTGAGTTTCACATCCAGTTTCACTGCTGGGTCCGAAGCCCCCTCCATCACGTCGCGCGCCGCGTCGATCAGCGGGTCAACGGCGTCCTCGGCCACTTCGAACAGCAATTCGTCATGCACTTGCAGCAACATTTTCGCCGGCAACCCATGGATCGCATCCGGCATCCGCACCATGGCGCGTCGGATCACGTCGGCCGCGGTGCCTTGAATCGGAGCGTTGATCGCTGCCCGACGCGAAAATCCCGCATGCGGCCCCTTGGCATTGATTTCGGGCGTATGGATTTTGCGCCCGAATAGGGTCTGCACATAGCCATTCTCTTTGGCAAAGGCGACGGTGTCGTCCATATAGGTCCGAATGCCGGGGAAGCGTTCGAAATAGCGGTCGATGAAGCCCTGCGCCTCGGCCCGTGGAATACGCAGGTTGCGCGCCAGACCAAAACCCGAGATGCCATAGATCACACCGAAGTTGATCGCCTTGGCCTGACGGCGAATATCCGGCGTCATCTCATCCAGCGGCACGTCGAACATTTCGGACGCAGTCATGGCGTGAATGTCCAGCCCATCGGTAAACGCCTGCTTCAAGGCCGGAATATCGGCAATATGCGCCAGAATGCGCAGCTCGATCTGGCTATAATCCAGGCTGACCAGCACATTTCCCGGCTCGGCAATGAACGCCTCGCGGATACGGCGGCCTTCTTCGGTGCGCACAGGGATGTTCTGCAGGTTCGGATCGGTCGAGGCCAAACGACCGGTGTTCGCCCCGGTGATCGAATAGGATGTATGTACCCGGCCCGTATCGGGGTTGATATGGGTCTGCAGCGCGTCCGTATAGGTCGATTTCAGTTTCGATAGCTGCCGCCAATCCAGCACCCGACGCGGCAATTCATGCTCGGTCGCCAGATCCTCAAGGATATCGGCCCCGGTTGAATATTTACCGGTCTTGCCCTTCTTGCCGCCTTCCAGACTCATCTTGTCGAACAGAATCTCGCCCAGCTGAGCGGGCGAGCCGACATTGAAGCTTTCACCAGCCAATTCGTGGATTTCAGCCTCTAACCCGGCCATTTTCTGGGCAAACGCGTTGGACATGCGGCTGAGGACATCGCGGTCAACCTTGATGCCATGCATCTCCATTTCGGCCAGAACCGGCACCAGAGGGCGCTCCAGCGTTTCATAGACGGTCGTTACCTGAACCTGATGCAGCTGAGGTTTGAACAGTCTCCACAGACGCAGCGTTATATCGGCGTCCTCGGCCGCATAGGCGGTCGCTTCATCAATCGGAACCTTGTCGAATGTGATCGCCGATTTGCCGGATCCCAACAGCGGTTTGATCGGAATCGGCGTGTGGTTCAGATAACGCTCGGACAGGGTGTCCATGCCATGCCCATGCTCGCCGCCATGCATCGCATAGGACATCAACATCGTGTCATCAATCGGCGCCACATCCACGCCATAGCGGGTAAAAATCTTGGCATCGTATTTCATGTTTTGCCCGATCTTGAGGATCGACGGGTCCTCTAACATCGGTTTTATCAGTGTTAGAGCCTGTTCAATCGGCATTTGCCCCTCGGCCAGAGCGTCCGAGCCGAACAGATCGTCGGTGGCGCTTTGACGATGGATCAATGGGATATAGCAGGCCTCGCCCGCCTCAATGCAGAGCGAAATGCCGACCAGATCTGCGATCATCTCGTTCAGCCCAGTGGTCTCGGTGTCCACTGCAACCCAGCCACGCTCATATGCCTGGTCTATCCATTTCTGCAAAGCCCCCGCGTCGCGGACGCATTCATACTTCGACGCGTCGAATGGAATGTCTTCAGCCTCGGCCACATCTGCAACGGGCGCAGGCGCGTCTGCAATCACCGGTGCCTCGGCCCCCAGCTTGTCCGCTATGCGCTTGGTGAGGGTGCGGAACTCCATCTCAGCAAGAAAGCTCAGCAGAGTGTCCGGTTCAGGGTCTTGCACCTCAAGATCGTCTAAGGTGAAATCCAGCGGCGTATTCTCATCCAACTGCACCAGTCTTTTCGACAGCTCAATCTGGGCGCGTTTGTCGATCAGGGTCTGGCGGCGTTTGGGTTGTTTGATCTCTTCGGCGCGGTCCAGCAGGGTTTCCAGATCCCCAAATTCATTGATCAAAAGCGCCGCCGTCTTGATCCCAATGCCCGGAGCCCCCGGCACATTGTCCACGCTGTCCCCGGCCAGCGCCTGCACGTCCACCACACGTTCCGGCCCGACGCCGAATTTCTCGAACACACCATCGCTGTCGATGCGTTTGTTCTTCATCGCATCCAGCATTTCGACCCCATCGCCGACCAGCTGCATCAGGTCCTTGTCGGAACTGACGATCGTGACGCGACCACCCGCCTCACGCGCCTGTATGGCAAGGGTGGCAATGATGTCGTCGGCCTCATAGCCCTCAAGCTCTTTGCAGGCGATATTGAAGGCGCGGGTCGCCTCGCGGGTCAGGGGCATCTGAGGGCGCAGATCCTCGGGCATGGCCTCGCGATTGGCCTTGTAAAGGTCATACATATCGTTGCGGAACGTATGAGAGCCCTTGTCGAAGATCACCGCCACATGGGTCGGCGCGTCTGGCCCGGTGTTTCCTTCGACATATTTCTGCAGCATGTTGCAAAAGCCCGACACGGCCCCAATCGGCAACCCATCCGACTTCCGCGTCAGCGGCGGCAGCGCGTGATAGGCCCTGAAGATAAAGGCCGATCCGTCAATAAGATGAAGGTGACACCCTTTTCCGAAATTGCTCATGCGCGCGCTCCCTGTCGGTCAGGGATGGTTCTGCCACAGGGGCGCACGGGTGACCAGTACAGAAGGTGAACTATCCGCCGAACAGGCCGCCAAATACATCCGAAAAGCTGTTGAGCAGCGCCATGATGACCAGCACACCGAGGAAAGCGAAAAACGCAAAAGCAAAGAACTGAAACAGGATTGCGCCGATGCCGATTGCGATACCCGCAATGGCCGGGCGCAGTTTTTCGTGGCGCAGAATGCCTATGGCCGACAGGATGACGGCCAATCCTCCCAAAAGGGCTACGCCGATCTGCAGAAAGTCGTCCAGATCACGGACCCGGGCCACCGGCTCGGGTTGGTCCAGCCCGGCGGCCGAGCGCAGGGTGGATTTTCCAAGCTCGGCTGCAAGCTCTCCCAAAGACACGCCAGTCGATTGTTGCGGTGCGAATGGCCCGGCCCAGAACAGGAACAGGGCGCCCAACAGGGCCATCGCGGAAACACTAAAACCAATCCATCCGAAGACCGGTTGGTTGGTATTTTGGATACTTGCGTCCATCAACACACTTCCTCCATTGAGCCGGCGCAAAGCTATCGTCAGAACACGACATTAGTTGGGCAAGTTAGACTTTGCCGGATTGGTTTATCAAGCGGGACAAAGTGATCGAGTAAGGCAATGGCACCCAAGTGCCGAAGTCTTCATTCGCAGCCCACAGCACCTCACCGGCCCAGACATTGCAGGTTCGCAGCGCGTTGAAACGCCCTCTGGCCTTAAAACTGATTTCGGTCGAAAAAACCCGGCACCCCGGAGGCCTGTAGATCGGCCCGCTGACCAGGGCGATTTCGATCGTATCATTGCCCTGCGCCCGATTTCCCGATCCGGTTAGAAGCATTCCGATAGCGGCGGCCAGAAAATAGCCAACAGCTCCAATGATCAGGCAGAGGCCAAACCTGCCCGCGGCTTTGCACATTCAGGCGCTGGCATGGTGCCCCTTCAAGACATACTTGCAGTCGCAATAGGGGCACTCGACCCAGCCGATGTCTTCGGGGATCTGCAACCAGACGCGTGGGTGGCCCAATGCACCTTCGCCGCCATCACAGGCGACACGAGAGGTTTCGACGATCTTGGTTTCCGGCGCTTCGATTGTCACGGCTGGCGATCCTTCACTGGTTGTCGGCCTCGCGGGCATGCATTAGGTGCGTTTATGAGCGATGAGCAAACCGGGGGCAAGAGCCACATGGACAATGCGGCAATCAGGATCGAAGGGCTGCGCAAGACCTATCGCGGCAGCAAGGGCCAGCCTGAAAAGCAGGCGCTGAGGGGCATCGACCTGACAATCCCGCGCGGTTCAGTCTTTGGATTGCTGGGGCCGAACGGGGCTGGGAAATCGACCCTGATCAACATTCTGGCCGGGTTGGTGGTGAAATCTGCAGGCCATGTGTCGATCTGGGGTCATGACCAAGACCGCAACCCGCGCCAATCTCGCGCTGCCATCGGCGTTATGCCGCAAGAGCTGAATCTGGACCCTTTCTTTACCCCGCGCGGTGCTTTGGAGGTTCAGGCTGGCCTATATGGTGTACCAAAGGCGCAGCGGCGCAGTGATGAAATCCTCGAACTGGTTGGCCTCAGCGACAAGGCCGAGGCCTATGCCCGCACCCTGTCCGGCGGTATGCGGCGCCGGTTGCTGTTGGCCAAGGCTTTGGTGCATAACCCCAAAGTGCTGGTTCTGGACGAACCCACGGCGGGCGTGGATATCGAGCTGCGCCAAATGCTCTGGGCCAACGTGCGCAAGCTGAACCAGCAGGGCATGACCATCATCCTGACGACGCATTACCTGGAAGAAGCACAGGAGATGTGCGACCAGATCGCCATCATCAACCATGGCGAAAAGATCGCACAGGACAGCACGGCAGACCTGCTGAGCCGCATGGATGGTCGGACGATGGTAATTATTCCGGATGGCCCCGTCACTGAACTGCCTGCGACCGAGGGAGTCGAGGCCACACTGCGCGACGATGGCAGCCTGGTGCTGCGCTATCGCAGTGCCCAGACCAGTGCCGAACAGGTTCTGGAATCCGTCAGGGCCGTGGGCATCCGTATCCGGGACGTTCGCACCGAAGAAGCGGATCTTGAGGATGTGTTCCTGGCCCTGACCTCGACCCGGGCGGGCGATGTCCCGGCAGCTGATCTTGATCAGCCGCGCCGGGGATTGCACCGGGTTAAGCTTTAGGCGCGGTCGATCCGCGCGTGATAGCAGTTATTCGACGCGGATCTGATGTGGATATAGGCGACATCCGCGCGGGCAAAGATACCCCGGGCAGCGTTTTGCAATTCCGCCTGCGGCGTAATGATCCCGGTGCCGTAAACAATCCTGTCGTCCGATCCGTACCCTTTAATCAGATAATTGGGTGAGGCGGTCAGCGCCTCGGGCAGGTTGGTGAGATCCTCATAGCGCTGACAATGCTCTACACAAAGGTAAATCGGCCCGGTTTCAGCAAAAGGTTGTGTCGCTGGAAAGGGCCGGTGGGCCAGCACCAGCATTTCCTTTCCCTTGGGAATATAGGTCAGGCAATGACGGCAGGGGTTTCCTTCCCCGTTCGATATCGCCCGTTCGGGCGGGTTGCCATAACCATCAGGCGCGCCTTGGCGATAGGCCTGAACCTGCGCGGTGGGGAGGGCAGATATTTTGTGCATGTTAGGTCTCCTTCTTTGTACAAAAGATGCCTGACCCGGCGAGGGGAACCGACCCGTTTCCTGCGCAAACGCTTCTTTGAGACAGCGCGACATATACGCGCCGTGGCTTGACAGCACGGGCTACAATCCGATCTGAACGGGGCGCAATTCAGTTTCGGAACGCCCATGTCCAAACCTACCCCTCCTACCCGCCCAGGAATTCCTCCGAGGTTTCCCGCCACCGCTGAACAGATCATGTCGCAGGTGAGCGCATTCTACGCCCGCGTCCGGCAGGACGAGGCACTGGCGCCGGTCTTTGCAAACCATGTCAGCGACTGGCCCCCGCATGAGAACAAGATCGCCGCGTTCTGGCGCAACGCCATTCTGTATGAGCGTTGTTATGACGGAAATCCGCAGCGTATTCACATCGAAAGGCCCGATATCAGGCCCGAATTGTTCGATCATTGGCTGGACCTGTTCGAGGAGGTGGCCCATAGCACCCTGCCTCCCGAGACCGCGCTGCCCTGGGTGGCGCTGGCCCGGCGCATCGGCGTAGGGATGAAAGTGGGTGTACAATCCGCGCGCCAGCCAAAGGACGCGCCACCGATCCTGCGATGATCTCAGATCATGGCCGGTAGTCATGTTAGCGGTAAAATAAGGGCTATCAGACTCTGAAAAATGGGTTTATGCAACGGATGAACCCACCATTCCGCTGCCCAAGGTCAGACCCATGAGCACTCAAAACACCACCCTCAGGGGCCTTGGCTATGCGTTTCTGGGATTTGCTGTCTTTGCCAGCCACGATGCGCTGATCAAGGTGCTGGGCGGAACCTATTCGGTGATGCAAATCATCTTTTTCGCCACGCTGTTTTCCTTTGTGCCGATGGCCGTGACAATCCTGACAGACCGCTCTACCGGCAACTTCCTTCCGCACCATCCCTGGCTGGTCCTGCTGCGGTCGGGGTTGATGGTCACAGGCATGTCCTGCGCATTTTATTCCTTTTCGGTCCTGCCTTTGGCCGAGGTATATTCACTCCTGTTCTCTTTCCCGCTGATCGTCACGGTCCTGTCGATCCCCATATTGGGCGAGGTGGTCCGCGCCCAGCGTTGGGCCGCGGTTGGCGTGGGCCTGATCGGCGTGTTGATCGTTCTGCGCCCGGGTACCACGGACATCACGCTAGGCCATCTGGCGGCGCTGACGGCCGCGTTCTGCAGCGCTTTCGCGTCGGTTCTGGTCCGTAAGATCGGCAATGAGGAACGCTCGGCCGTTCTGATCCTTTATCCGATGCTGCTGGCCATAGTGGTCATGAGCATCGCGCAACCGGCCGTTTATCAGCCTCCGTCCCTGTTGCATCTGGCCATGATGGCACTGGTCGGAGTGTTTTCTGTCATTGCCCAACACCTGATTATTCTGGCTTATCGTGCCGCGCCAGCGGGGGTCATCGCCCCCAGCCAATACAGCCAGATCATCTGGGCCACGATCTTTGGCATGGCGTTTTTCGGCGAAAAGCCAGACGGCTGGGTTGCCGTCGGCGCCAGCATCATCATCGCATCTGGTGTCTTCGTCGTCTGGCGCGAGAGCCGGTCGAACACCACCTCAGCCAACACCCCGGTTCTGCGGGTTCGCTCACCGCGTTCGGATACAGGGGCGACGCGACCAGGGGAATGACAAACGGCGCGCCAGGAGCGCGCCGTAACAACTTTTCCGTCTGGATTAGAGCCTTAGTAAACCACAACCGAGCGGATGCTTTCGCCCTTAT
The DNA here is from genome assembly GCF_059611145.1 of Ruegeria sp. CDSB022. Lineage (NCBI taxonomy): Bacteria > Pseudomonadati > Pseudomonadota > Alphaproteobacteria > Rhodobacterales > Roseobacteraceae > Ruegeria > Ruegeria sp. CDSB022. The sequence continues at coordinate 73,842 of NZ_JBXWOZ010000010.1, forward strand.
GCATCAGGTCGAACCCATGGTTGATGTCGTCTAGGCCCATGGTGTGGGTGATCATCGGGTCGATCTCGATCTTACCTTCCATGTACCAGTCGACGATCTTGGGCACATCCGTGCGGCCACGGGCGCCGCCAAAGGCCGTACCGCGCCAGGAACGACCGGTGACCAGCTGGAACGGGCGGGTAGAGATCTCGGCCCCAGCAGGTGCCACGCCGATGATGATCGATTCACCCCAGCCCTTATGTGCAGATTCCAGCGCCGTGCGCATCACGCCGACATTGCCCGTTGCGTCAAAGGTGTAATCTGCGCCGCCCTTGGTCAGATTGACCAGATAAGGCACCAGATCGCCTTCGACCTCGGACGGGTTCACGAAATCGGTCATACCGAACCGGGTGGCCATTTCCACCTTGGAGGGGTTCAGGTCGACGCCGACGATCTGGTCGGCCCCTGCCAGTCGCAGGCCCTGGATCACGTTCAGGCCGATGCCACCCAGACCAAAGACAATGGCGCGGCTGCCGATCTCGACCTTGGCGGTGTTGATCACCGCGCCGATGCCGGTGGTCACGCCGCAACCGATATAGCAGATCTTGTCGAAAGGCGCGTCCGGGCGCACTTTGGCAAGCGCGATTTCCGGCAGGACCGTGTGGTTGGCAAAGGTCGAGCAGCCCATGTAATGCAGGATCGGATCACCATCCAGCGTCGAGAACCGCGAGGTGCCATCGGGCATCAACCCTTGGCCCTGCGTCGAACGGATCGCCTGACACAGGTTGGTTTTGGGATGCAGGCAGTATTCACATTCGCGACACTCGGGGGTGTAAAGCGGGATCACGTGATCGCCCGGCTTCAGGCTGGTCACGCCCGGGCCGACCTCGACCACCACACCTGCGCCTTCATGGCCCAGAATGGCGGGGAACAGGCCTTCGGGGTCTGCACCCGACAGGGTGAATTCGTCGGTGTGGCAAATGCCGGTCGCCTTGATCTCGACCAGAACCTCGCCCGCCTTGGGGCCTTCGAGGTTCACATCCATCACTTCCAAAGGTTTGCCGGCCTGAACGGCAACGGCGGCACGGGTGCGCATGATGTACTTCTCCCAGTCAAATTTGGCCTGACCCTGCGTTAAATGCAGGGTTTTTTCAACTGCGCTTTGATGGCAGCAATGCTAAATATTTGATATTACAGAAACGACATTGCCAGAAAGAGGAGCGCCAATGCGCCGTTTGACCCCTGTTTTGATTTTGCTGGTCGCATGTACGGAGTCGCCCGCTCCTGAGGACGCGCCACCGCCACTTGAACCCGCCCCGGTGGATTTGGCTTTTTGCAAAGGAGAGCCATTTGCCGATGCGATTGGCAAGCCTGTATCGACCATTCAGTCGCAATTACCCGAACGGTCGCGCGTTTTAAGCCCAGATGACATCGCCACACAGGATTATCGCATCGACCGGTTGAACGTCTTTGTAAACGGCTCGGGGATCATACAGAACCTGACCTGCGGTTAAGCCTAGCAGAAGCTCAAAACCCCAATGTTAGGGCCTATCTTCCGCGATATATCACCCAATCCGGCAAATAGCCCACAAGGCGGATCAGCCATGAAAACGGCGCTGGGAAGTCTGTGCGGAATCTGTGGCGGGACATTGCCCGAACCACATGCTGGGCCGCGCCCTGAGGCGTCATCAGCATCGGCATCCGGAAACTGTTCTTTTCGGTCAGGCGAGTCTTGATGAAGCCGGGATTTACGATCCGAACCGTGACGCCCGAACCCGCCAGATCATGCCGCATGGTTTCTGCCAGTGAAATCAAAGCCGCCTTGCTGGCACCATACCCGACTGCAGATGGCAGGCCATGATAGCCGGACAGCGACCCGATCAGCGTGATCTCCCCCTGCCCGGCCTTAACAAACCCAGGAAGTATTTCGCCCAGAACCCGCAAAGCGCCCTGAAAATTCACATCGGACATCCGAAGAGCGGCCTCGGTGTTCCACTCCGTGCTGCGCATCGGGTCATAAGCTCCGGCATTATAGATAAGGCCATCCACTTTTCCGGCAGCGGAAGCGGCACGTCGAACAGAGTCTAAATCAGCGACATCGCAACGAATGGCTTTTGAATTTGGCAGAATGCTGCAGATTTCATCCAGGCGTTTCGCGTTTCGCGCCGACAGGATCACCCGGGCGCCGCGATTGCTTAGAGCTTGCGCCAATGCACGACCCAGACCTTCGCTTGCGCCAACTATCCAATAAGTTTTCCCGTCAAAGCTGTTCATGCCGACCATTTCTGAATTGTGTTGTTTCAATACGGTTACACGGCCAGTTTGGATCACCTTCGGTTGCTCGCGGTGAGGCCGCTAAATTGCAGCCGCACCTGAAAACCCATGTCTTGAATGATCCAATCCTGCCCCTACTGCGTATTCAATATCAAAACGTCACGTAACGAGGCTATCATGTTCGACGAAACCCAAAGGGGCAGGAAAAAAATCGCCATTGTTGGCGCAGGCATTTCAGGCCTTTCAGCAGCTTATTATCTTTCCGAAAACAATGACGTGACACTCTTTGAGGCTGAACCCAGGCTTGGCGGGCATGCCCGCACGGTCATGGCGGGAAAAAATGGCGATCAGCCCGTCGATACCGGTTTTATCGTCTTCAACTATGCCACCTACCCTTACCTGACACGGTTGTTCGATACGCTGAACGTGCCTGTCGAAAAATCCGAGATGAGCTTTGGTGCGACCATCGACAACGGGCGCATCGAATACGGGCTGAACAACCTGCGCACTCTTACGGCGCAGAAACGCAACCTTGCGCGGCCGGCCTATTACAAGATGATCGCCGACATCCTGCGTTTTGGCAGAGAGGCCCCGGACGCAGCCAAGGACGATGACACAACGATCGGAGAGCTGGTTGATCAGCTGCGGTTGGGGCACTGGTTTCGGCACAATTACCTGATGCCCATGTGCGGGGCGATCTGGTCGACCCCGGTTGAATTTGTGGATCAATTCCCAGCGCGGTCGCTGGTGCAGTTCTTTCGCAATCACGCTCTGCTGGCCAATGGCCGCGCCAATCAGCACCAATGGTACACGGTCAAGGGCGGCAGCATTGAATATGTCCGCCGGATTGACGCCACCCTGCGTGCCCGCGGGGCCGAAATACGTCTGGCCAGCCCCGTTCAGAGGGTTCAGCGCAATGAGATAGGCGTGACCGTTCACAGCCAAGGCCAGTCGGATCAGTATGATGAGATCATTCTGGCCACCCACTCGGATCAATCCCTTGCCATTCTGGGCCAGGATGCCACCCCAGCCGAAGCAGCCGCGCTTGGCGCGATCCGGTATCAGCCCAACACGGCCATCCTGCATTGCGATCCGTCGCAGATGCCCAAACGCCGGGCCTGCTGGTCCAGCTGGACCTATCGCTCGCAGGCCGGGAATGTCGGGGTGACCTATTGGATGAACCGGCTGCAGAATATTCCCGACAGTGACCCGCTGTTTGTGACGCTGAACGCCTCATCCGAGATCGCCGCCGACAAGATCTATGATAAGGTCGAATTCGCCCATCCGGTTTTTGACAAGGCCGCACTTTGGGCACAGGGGCAAATCCGCGAGATGCAGGGACAGAACCGCACCTGGTTTGCGGGCGCCTATAACCGGCACGGGTTTCACGAAGACGGGATTGCCAGCGCCATGCATGTCGTCGAGCGGATCACTGGCGGCCCGCAAACCATCGGAGCAGACAATGGCACCCCCGAACAGATCGCGGCCATCCCTGTTGCGGCCGATCTTTGAGCTGTTGCGCCAGGCCATTCTGGCGCTGGCGATGGTGCTGCCCTGCGGTTTAGCGGCGTCACCTTTGGCTGAACGGTTGGGCGATCCGCAGGTTCTGGGCAGCTCTACGTTCCGGTTCCTGGGTTTGCCGGTTTACGATGCCAGGCTTTATACGCCCGGCGGCGCGCCGTTTAACTGGAATCAAGAGTTCGGACTGAAACTGACATACCGCAGATCCATCGCGCAGAAGGCTCTGATCAAGTCGACGCTTGACGAAATGGTGCGACAGGGCAACCCGCCTCCAACCGCCGATCAGTTGCAGGCCTGTTTTCAGGCCGTCAGCAAAGGCGACAGCTATTTGGCAATCTCGAAGGGGCCGGACAAGATCGGGTTCTGGCGCAATGGCAGCAGAACCTGCACCTTGTCGAGCCCGGGCATCACGCGCGCATTCATGTCGATCTTTCTTGGCAGCAACACCAGATCGGCCAACTTTACCCGGCAGTTGAAGGGTCAGTGATGCTGTATCCCCGGGTCAGTCTCTATGCGTTGATGCTCGCCGCTGCAGGCATCCCGCTTTACATTCACCTGCCGCGTTTTGCGGCGGTCAATCTGGGTATTGGCCTTGGGGTGATCGGCGCCGTCCTGTTGCTGATCCGTTTGGTTGACCTTGTGCAGGATCCCCTGATTGGCTGGGCGATTGACCGGTGGCCTGGTGGCCAGCTTTTGTTTGCTGCCCTCGCCGCACTTGGGCTGGCGGTTGGCTTCCCGCTGCTGTTCACTCTGTCTGAGGGCGCGTCCGTTGCCAGTTTGGTGGCCATCCTTATCCTGCTGTTTTCAGCCTACAGCCTGGGAACCATCCTGCTCTATGGCCGCAGCGCCACGTTGTCCAAAACGCCCACCCCGTCCGAGCTGATGACACTCGCCGCCTATCGCGAGGGCGGGCAGCTAACCGGCGTGATACTTGCCGCAAGTGCCCCCGCGCTGTTTGTCGCCTTTGGCGCGCAGGCGCAGGGCTATCCTGCGTTCGGGCTGTTTTTGGGCCTCATCGCCATTCTGACCTTTGTCCTGACGGCCCCGATCTGGCGACGCGCGCCGATAACCGGACAAGCCCTGACCTTTTCCGGGCTCGGCGATGCCGGTGCGCTGCGCCTGCTGGTTCTTGCGCTGATCAACAGCTTGCCGGTCGCCATCACCTCGACTCTGTTTCTGTTTTTTGTCGAAGACCGGCTGCAACTGCCAGGCATGGCAGGACCGCTGTTGATCTTGTTCTTCCTCAGCGCGGGGGCAAGCGTGCCCCTTTGGGCGCGGCTCAGCAATCGGATTGGCCCGAAACAGACCCTAATGATCGCCATGCCGCTGTCGATTGCGGCCTTTGTCAGCGCCGCGACGCTGTCAACCGGCAGCCTAGCCGGGTTCGCCCTGATCTGCATTGCATCGGGCGCCGCACTTGGGGCGGATATGGTGGTGCTGCCGGCCATGTTCTCGGTCGCTCTGACACGCGCAGGTCTGAACGCATCCGCCGCATTCGGCATCTGGTCCTTCGCGGGCAAGCTGGGGCTGGCCCTGGCGGCCTTCTTCACCCTGCCATTGCTGGAACGCAGCGGATTCACTCCGGGACAGGCAAATTCAGCCGAGGCGCTGCAAACGCTCAACCTCGCCTATGCCATTTTGCCCTGCATCCTGAAACTCGGCGCGTTTGGAATGGTCCTGACGCTGCCAACTGAGGTCTCAGCCAAATGAAACTACTTGCCATTGCCCTGCTCATCATCTTCGCCCTGTCCATCGCAAAAGGGCGCTATCTCAGCTTTCGGGCCCAATCGCCTGAGGATTACAGCGGCACCGGCCCCGCGTTTAAGATGACGGAAAACCTGAACGGGGAGATCCTGTCCGAAGGGCTGATCTATGGCCCCGACGGTAAGATGTCGAACAGCTTTGTCGCCCGTATGGTCGGGGAATGGGACGGCAACACAGGCACTCTGACCGAGAATTTCACCTATTCCAACGGCAAGAAGATGGCCCGCAAATGGTATCTGACTCTGGGCACAGGAAACACATTCATCGCGACAGCAGATGACATCGTGGGCGAAGGGCGCGGCACGGTCTCGGGCTCGACCGTAAAGCTGACCTACAAGATCATCCTGCCCGAGGACGCAGGGGGACACACGCTGGACGTAACCGACTGGATGTACCTGACGGAAAGTGGCGTGATCATGAACCGGTCCGAGATGCGAAAGTTCGGCATCAAAGTCGCCGAGCTGATAGCCACCATGCGCCCGGCGCCATCCACCAAATCGGCCTATCTGGACCGGGCGAATGGCCATGACACCGCCGCTGAAACACGGGTGCTGCAATGAAACCACGTCGTGTTTTCATCGCTGGCCTTGCTGTTCTGGGGCTGACCGTTCTGGCTGCCTGCTCCGCGAAACCCCGAACCCCCAAGACCTTTTTGTCCGATCGGCAGTTGAACCTGGAAGAGTTCTTTGAGGGTCAGACTGTGGCCTATGGTCAATTTCAGGATGTTCTGGGCAATGTGCCACGCCGGTTCACTGTTGATATCAATGGTACATGGGATGGCGAGACGCTGACCCTGATCGAGGATTTCGTCTATGACGACGGCGCAACCGAGCAGCGCGTCTGGACCCTGACCAAAACCGGCAAGGATAGCTGGACCGGCACAGCCCCCGGCGTGCTGGGCACCGCCAGCGGGATCGAGCGTGGCGATACGTTCAACTGGACCTACAAGATCGACCTGCCCGTCAAGGATGGGACCATGCGGGTCGATTTCGATGACTGGATGTGGATGCTGAGCGATGACCGGCTGCTGAACCGGGCCTATGTCTCGCGCTATGGCATCCGGCTGGGTGAGGCCATTTTGTTCTTTGAAAAGAAATAGTCAGACAGAAAAAGGGCGAACCCGAAGGCCCGCCCTTAGATCAATCTGGTTCAGATCAGCTTAGAAGTTGAACTGAGCACCAAAGTCGGCACGGATCTTGCCGTCGTCGTCGCCGTCTTTGATCTCGCCAACTGCACCACGCAGCGATACACCGCCGCCCAGGTCATAGATGGCGCCAACACCGATGTTGCGGGTGTCGTCGTCAGCCGAACCGTCACCGTAAACCAGCTGCAGCGTGGTTGCCGCACCCAGATCATAGGCGACCGAGAAACCATAAGCGGTGCCGTCTTCGGCGTCGTTGTTGACGTCATCGTCAGCCACGAACAGGGTGCCGTAGAAATCGCCCAGTTCTGCACCCAGGGTCAGAACAGTCAGGCTTTCCTTGTCAACGCCTGCACCTTCATCAGTTTCACCATATGCCAGCGAGGCGGTGAAGTTGTTGAAGGTATAAGATGCGCTTACGTCCCAGCGGTCACGGTCGTCAGTGATGCCTGCGCCCAGGAATTTCGTGTCCTGGTCATAGGATGCCGAGAATGCCAGATCGCCAACGGTGTAGCGGAAGAACACAGCATTCGCGCCCGTGCCGGTTGAGCTGTATTCCAGGAAGGAATAGTTCACGCCCGAATACTGACCCAGGAATTCTTCCAGGCCCGGCTCGGTACCGAAGTAGTCATCCAGGTTGTCGAACGAACCCGAAACGTTACCGGCGTCAACACGCAGGCCGCCATAGATAACCGAGAAACGGGCGCCATTCAGGCCAGCTTCGTTCTGCTCGCCGGTGCTTGAATCGTCATCCGCCTGCAGACGAACACGGCCCTGGAATTCAACGCCGCCATCTGTTTCGGCACTGGCGTCGATGTTCAGACGAAAACGCGACACCAAAATGGTATCGTCGGTCGAGGCGTTGTTTGAATTGACCGCACCAGACGCGGTCGTTGTGGTGGTGGTTGCTGAACGGTCTTCTTCATAGCCCAGACCAAAGCGGCCATAGCCGCTGAATTTGACTTCCGCGGCAGCAACACTGGCGGTTGCAATCAGCGCGGTCGATGCGATGAGTACGTTTTTCATGGTTAATCCATAAGTTTTGAGAGGAGTAGTGCCACCGAAGCGGCGGCTAAATTGGTCGAATAATTTCAGCATGGGCACAATAGCGAGACGGGATTTTCCACGCCCTCTGCCTGCGACGGTGTTGCCACTTTGCACCGGGCAAAAAGGCCGCAGGGCACAGATATTCAAGCTTTTCGAGCACTTTGTTCGCTCATTGGAAACGTTACAAAAATTTGAACGCAAAAAAGCCAGACCACCTCTTTAAACCGGGAATTATTGACAGGTCGCATGATTCAGGGATTCTCGGTCCCTACCCCTGTTGTGACTGCAGCCCAATTTCAGGTGAGTCGCAATCTGAGAGTCCGCGTTCCGGGTATTGCCTCGTCCAAAACCACGCCCATTCAGACGGCATAATGCCCAGCCGCGCCTCGGGTCGGATGCGATCCTGCTACGGCACCATATGCTAGTTGCTGCTATAGAAAAATGACAGGCTGCGGCTGACACCGCCAGGGGGCAACGGGAAAGGCGACGCCGCGCGAACCTGCGCCTTGGCAGCACGGTCGACTTCGGGGGATCCAGAGCTGTCGACCACATCGACAAAGGCCAAGGTTCCATCCGGGTTGATCTGAAAAAAGACCTGAGCGAAACCGCGCGCCGAAACATAGACCAAAGGCGCCCGGTTCAGATGCATGAGCACACGGCCAGCATAGTTGGTTTTGGTGGAATTGCCTGGCCCCCTTCCCCCTGAACCGGCACTGGTGTTGCCGCGTGTGAACGGGTCAATTCCCGCGCGTTTGTACTGCGACAGCGGGGATTCGACCTCTTTCTCAGGGAACCGCAGATCACTGAAATCGTTGGAGCCCGGCAAGACGCCCTGCGGTTTGGAACTAGGTCGTTGATCCGGTAGCTTCGGACGCACCGAAGAGGTTAGTGCCGTCGCTGTCTCTTCTTTCGCCTCAGGTTCGGGTTCGGGCTCGACAAGTGGGATGTCGACGTCGGGTATGTCAGCTATCAGCGGTATGTCGGGAACCGGCGATGGCTCGGGCGTGGGAACTTCGGCCGGGGCCGGGTCAACCGCTGCCTGTTCTTCGGCTTGCACCGGGCTGGCCTCGGGCACTCCTTCGGGTGTTTCGGCCTGCTCACTGGGTTCGGCCTGAGGCGTGGAATCTTCGTCCTGGCTGGCGGCTTCATTTGCGTCCGAAGGTGTCTCAGATGTGGTTTCCGACGGCTCAACCGTTTCCGTCACAACCGGGCGCACGATTTCGGACTTGCCCAGATCGGGTGAAGGGACCTGCTGAGGGTTATCAGAGGCGACCAATGCTTCGCTGACCGGCACTTCTTCGGGTTCGGGTGCCGGTTCGGGCTCCAGCGGCTCTTCCGGTTCCGGTTCGGATTCGGGGGCGGGCTCGGGCTCAACCGGGTCCGCAACGACATCGGCAATCTCTTCGAACTCATTGCCCAGCGCGATGGCATCGGCCGGGCCTGCGGGTTCTGCGGTTTCCGTCAGATGGGGCGCTGTCACGCTCAACCCGCCTAAGTGAATCAACAGCGACACCAGCACCGCAATAGTCGCAATGACAACCGAGCGTCTGATCATTCCAGCGCCTTTTCGGTCACGACAAAGACCGACGTCGCCCCCAACCGCCGCAGAGTCCCCGTCACCTCGATCAGCCGGTGGCCCGGTGCATCCCGGTCGGGCACGATCCGCACCGGCGCGGGGTCGCGGCCGGTCATATAGGCTTCGGGGGTCATCGGCTGGCCCCGAAAGCTGAGCAATCCGTTCTTGTGCAGAACCAACGCGTCGGGGGGCTCACTGCCCTCCAGTTCTGACGTATCAACAAGCTGCAGATCCGGATCCAGCGGCGGCGCTATCGTTCCGGTGATCAAAAAGAAGATCAGCATCAGAAACACGACATTGATCAAAGCAATGGTCGAATCGCGTTTGCGGCGGGGTCGAATATTGCGGATCATCGCCTCACTCCAGCACCAGAACGCTCAACCCGTCACGGCCACGCAACCGTACCAGCAGATTGACCAGCCTTTGCGAGGTTGTATCGGGGTCGAGGCTGACCAGGACCTGACCGGTGTTCACCTGTTCGACCACGTCGTCCAATGTGACCGGCACACCGTTCAGGATCAGGCGCTCTGATCCCAGCTGCAGAAACACCCGCTGACCCGTAACTTCGTCGGTCGAGGCGCCGCCGGTCGCACTGCTCAATTCGATCTCGGCATATTTCGAGAAGGTCGAAGTCAGCATGAAGAAAAGCAACAAAAGGAAAATGATGTCGATGAGCGGCGTCATCGACATTGGCCGTCGCACAAATGGTGCCCGATTACGCATGATCTGCTGTCGTTGGGACAGCGGCCATCTGGGCAGGGTCTGACGATCCCCGCCCCGGAACAAGAACGGTCCTCAAGGCCTTGTCGGCGAAAACCCGTTCGCGCGCAGTGCGACTTTCGAACCAGGACAGAACCATCGAGGTCGGCATCGCCACGGCCAGACCAACCGCTGTGGTGACCAGCGCTACCCAGATACCGCCCGCAAGCAGCGAGGGATCAACCGACGATCCGGCAGTCTGAAGGCTCTGGAACGCTTCGATCATGCCAAGGACGGTGCCGAACAGGCCCAGCAGAGGCGCCAGCTGTGCCACGGTGTCCAGCAGGCGAAAGCCGCGTTCAAGGCCCGCCAAGGCCAACCCGGCCTCGGCATCCAGCCTTTGGTCCAGCCCGGGCATGATGGGCGCATCCATGGCAGTGCTGACTAGCGGCGCAAGATAACTGCGGCTTTCCGCCAGCTTGGCCCTTGCGGCTTGCGTGTCACCTGCATCCCAGGCCGCAAGCGCCTGGGACAGGATCTTGTGCCGACCGACACCGGAAACGGTGAACTGCCAAAGCTTGTACAGCGTGACGGCCAGCGTCACGATCGACATGGCGATCAGGACCGCAACCACCGGCCCGCCAAGGGCAACAATTTCACGCAAAGCATCAAGCGGGCTCATCTGAGAAACTCCACATCTGTTCGGTTGTTCAGGGTCAGGGCCGCGTCGCACAGATCGCTCTCGGCGCCTTCGACCGTACATGTATTGGATCCGTTGATTAGAATCCGGCCAACATCGCCGCAGCTCATGTCCGCGATGCTGAACTGCCGCACCCGTAGACGACCTGCAGGAATATCGCGGAATTTATACAGCGTCAGGCTGACAACATTGCCCTCAGCGTTAAAGATAACGGTTTCATAATTGGCGGCCTCAATCTCGGCACCGGTCTGATTTTGCACCAGAAATGACAATCGGCAGTTGCCATCGACCTGTTGCAGATTGTTCAGTTCCATCAACAGCCCAGCGCTTGGGTCCTCGGCGGATTGCGCAGGGGACATGGTTGGAATGCCAAGACAAAGGATCGCGAGTTTCGCCAGGCGGAAAGACGTCACAGGTATTCTCCCGGTAATTCAATGAAGACATCGAAGGCCGGCGTTTCGGTGCTGGCGCGTTATTCTTTTATCCAAGAGCTATGGCCCGCGAAAGGGCTCGCGACGCATTTGTGACCAACCGGCATATTTATGGCCATCCGGTCAGGCCACTGGTTTCCGGCCGGATTAACCTGAACCCCTGAGGCCTTGTACCTGGTGCCAATTAACCTCGGACCGACCGAAATTGCGTCTGAGTGGTGCGACCACACCGGGCTGGTTCCGATTTGACAACAAAACCATTCATTTGGGAGGCTTGACCGCAATATCATAGCAATTCGGCCCGACATCTGCCACACTTGTTACCAAATTGGTCTGATACCACGTCAATCTTTTGGATTCGGCGCGATATTGACACGAATGAGGCATGCAACGATGTGCCGAAGAAGTACCAGGGGGCAAGCGCTGATCAATGACGACTGTCATCGGGAAATCCACACGCCTTTCAACTATTCTGCAAAACGCCGATCTACATGACTTCAGCGCGCGGTTTCTCGAAGAAGGGATAGACGACGTAATATTGGACGAATTGACAGACCCGGAACTTCGAGATCTGGGTTTGACTGTCGGTCAAAGGAAACGTTTTCGGCAAACACAGGCACAACTGAAGCTTCAGGAAGCGTCCGACAGACCCGCAATGTCCCGCGTGGCCGAACGGCGACAGCTGACGCTTGTATTCTGCGATCTGGTCGGGTCCACGCAATTAGCACAGCGGCATGATCCGGAAGAGCTGATGCAGATCATGAATCTGTATCTGGACACCGCCATCGGCACGATGAAACAACACGGATGCCACCTGGCTTATAAGCAGGGCGATGGCATCATGATGTATTTCGGATATCCGAAAGCCACTGAAGATGATACCGAGCGCGCGGTGCGTGCAGTTTTGGAAACCATCGAAGCGGTTCAGAATCTGGAAAACAAGTTCGGTGAAAACCTGGACCTGCGCGCGGGAATCGCAACCGGAGTTGTCGTTGTCGGGGTTGTTTCCTCTGCCAGCCTGGGAACACAGGATTTCATTGTTGGCGAAACGGCCAACCTTGCCTCGCGCCTTCAGGGGTTGGCCAATCCCGGTGAAGTTGTCGTCTCGTCCGAGACATGGCGCCTGACAAAAGGGGCCTTTAACTTTGAACCGCGCGGCAATCACGAATTGAAGGGATTTGATGGTGAGCGCTCGGTCTTCCGCGTTATTGACGAAAAGATCGCCGCCAGCCGGTTCGACGCGCGCACCGGCAAGTCCACGGTCAAATTGGTTGCCCGCGAAGACGACCTGACCGGCCTGACAGGGCTTTGGGATCATGTGCTGCGCGGATCGGGTCAGGTTGCGCTGGTTGGTGGCCCGGCCGGTATCGGGAAATCGCGGCTGATCAATTCCCTCAGCAAAACGCTGGGACAAAGGCCTATGACCCTGCAATGTGTCCCGCATCTTGCCAGTTTGCCCCTGCACCCGCTGCGTGCCGAGCTTCGGCGGTTTGCAGGGGATGAGACTGATACCGACAAGGTAACCGAGTCGATCAGGGAATACGCGAAAAACGCCTCTCGTTTGACCGAAGAAGATGCTGCGCTGCTATTGGATTTGGCCGGGTTTGAAACTGACGCTCCGGTCGAACCCGATCCGATCAAGAAAGCCCGCAAATCTTTGGACTTGCTGATCCGCTGTGCCGGGAGCATCTGCGATGAACGCGGGTCATTGCTGTTGGTATTCGAAGATGTGCACTGGGCGGACGCAACCACGCTGGATGCCTTGGACGCGCTGATCGACGCCTTGGACCAGTTGCCCATCCTTGTGGTTCTGACGCACCGCCCTGAATACGAGCCTCCGGAACATTTTGAAGGCCGCGCGTCAATCGTCGAATTGACACCTCTTTCGGTTCTCGAAGCGTCTGAACTGGTGCGCCGTGTTGCCGTACCGCGCGGCCTGCCGGTCACTTTGGTCAGACAGATTGTCGAAAAAGCCGATGGTGTACCGCTTTATATCGAGGAAATGACCAAGGCGGTTCTGGATCAACTGCCGCAGGACGTGCCCATCGACGCCGGGGTAATGGGAACCCTCAGTATCCCCGCAACTCTTCATGACTCGCTGATGTCGCGGCTGGACCGGATGGAAAATGCGCGACCTGTAGCGCAGTTGGGATCCGTGATTGGCCGCAGCTTCACGTCGGCGATGATCCATGCGGTAGCGCCCAAGGAAACGGATGTGGAATCGGCATTGATCCAACTGATCGGTGCAGGTCTGGTATCCATCACCAGCGAAGCCGGGGCGCCGACTTACACGTTCCACCATGCGCTGGTGCAGGACACAGCGTACCAGTCGCTTTTACTTGAAGACCGGGAACAGATTCACCTGAAAATCGCCAAAGAATTGCTGGCCGGTCACAAGGCTTTTGGTAACCCGACACCGGATACCGTGGCGCATCACTGCGATCTAGGCGGTCTTAAGGGCGAGGCTGTTACCCACTGGGTTCTGGCGGGTGAACAGGCCCTCAGCCGCCTTGCGAACCTACCGGCGATTGCCGCTTTTCAGGCCGCATTGCGCAATATCGAAACGATGCCCGGCGGTCCCGAACGAGATGGGGTAGAGCTTGGCGTTCAGATGAATGTGTTGCCTGCGTTCATGGCGATACACGGTTGGTCATCCACACAGGTTGGGCAGACCGCAGCCCGTGCGATGCATCTTGCACAGGCGCTGGGTGCGGGCGAAACCCTGTTTGCCGCGACCTTCTGCCGATGGACGCATTTCTTTGTGTCGGGCCAGATGAACCGCGCACTTGAGATGGCGCAGGCCCTTGACGGCATGGCCAGCCTTGCACCGGATCCGGTTACAAACGTCCTTGCTGCTCGAGCGCTCAGCTATACTCATTATTTCCGCGGCGAGTTCGCCGATTGCGAAAGACAGCTTGAACGGGGCCTTGCCCTGATCACGCCCGAGCTTGACATGGCCATGATGCCGATGACCCAGTCCTCGACCAGCGCGTCGTTCTTTGCCATTCAGGGCTGTCTTCTGTGGCAGCTTGGCAAATTCGACGAGGCCGAAGAGGCCCGCCTGAAGTCGATCGAAATCAGCAAGCCGTTCGAACACGCCCCCAACCTTGTTTACATTATGGGCGCGTCGTCGATGTTCCTTCCGTATGCGGGCGAATGGGACTTGCTGGACGATACGATGAACGAAGCGCGTCGGATCGCGGACGAAGAAGGGTTCCTGTATCTTCACGCAATGCAGGATATCTATCTGGGTCTGGCTCAGGCGGGCAAAGGTGACGTGATCGGGGGGGCTGCTCGTGTCGGGACCTATATGGACCTTGTGTCCCAGGCTGGCGGCAACTTTACCTTCCCGCAAAACCAGATTGTCCTGTCCGAGCTGTTGATAGATCAGGGTCATATCGAGGACGCCCTGAACCGGCTTGAACATGTTTGCACGCCCGGGTGGGACCGTGGAGAGATGTTGAACAAGCCGGAATATCACCGTGTGCGCGCTAAAGCATTGGCCGCCCGTGGCGACCTTGACCAAGCTGTCACTGAGGCAAATCAAGCCCTGCAGCTTGCACGTGACATCGGGGCAGTTGTTCAAGAGAAACGCGCTCTGGATTGCCTGAACAAATTTGCTAAAACGTTATGAAATTAGATAGCTGCCAGATTTAACCGCGCAGTGCCATCCAGAAGGGGGAGACGATGACCGAAGCACTTGAATTGGACCAGCAGCAGTGGGACGCTGTGAACAAGGCCGTCCACGATGAAGCGTTGCGCGCGCGTATTGCTGCCAGTTTTCTGCCGCTCTACGGCCCGCTACCGGCTGATACCCAATCGGTTCCTCTGAACAAGCTTGAACTGGTTCCCGAAGCGACCGGTCCAAAGATGCGCTTTGGCGTGAATGATTTTGATACGACGCGGCTGTCGACAGTGTCCGTGAACGTCCATGTCAAAGGCGCACAGCTTGCAGATCCCGAACTGGCCGCCGCGCTGATTATGTTCCGCCGGGCGGCTGCCATTGTCGCACGGGTCGAGGATGAGATCATTTTTAACGGTCAGGCCGGCACCGGTGAAGGCCCCCAACCCGCGCCCGGCGCACCCGTCACGCTGCCCCCGGTTTATACCGTAAGCGGGGGTGGAAAATACGAAGGCCTGCTGGAAGCGGGGGAGGCACAACCCATTTCCAGCGGTTCCAAGAAAAAGCCTACCGGCCCCGAGGTTTTCGAGGCCGTGGTTGCGGGGATCAGTCAACTGGAATCCCTGGGTCATCTTGGACCCTATGCCTGTGTGATGGGTAACGGCCTGTTCCAGGCGGTCACGACACCGATGGAAAACTCGATGGTCCTGCCCCGCGACAGCATTCTGCCATTTCTGGACGGGCCGCTGCTGCGGTCTGGCGCATTTCCGGTGAACAAGGCCGTGCTGGTGTCTTTGCAGGGCGCACCGGTTGAAATTGTTGTGCCTTCTGACATTGCTGTCAAATATCTGCAGACCTCGGCAGATGGCGATCATATCTTCCGCGTTCAGCAGAAATTCCGCCTCAGGATCAAAGAAGCTCAGGCTATCTCGACCATCACGTGCTGACCGGCGCGATGGGTATGCGGGAATTCAGCGACGGCGGGGTCACACTGCGCTGGTCCGAAGCCGCCTTTCAGGCCGCCACCGGGGTACAGCGGGTTCTGGTTGAGGCCGGGCCTGCGATATCTCCGCATGACACGCTGCGCCTGTTCTATCGCGAAGGGGGCGGACCTGAACGGGCTGTCCGTGGGTGGCCACTGGGTCAGGATCCACAATCGGGGTTGCAACAATTTGCAGCGGCCCTGCCCGTTCCCGCTGTGGGAAAACAGATGACCTGGCGGCCGGTTCTGACCTCGGGCGGGCGCGATTATGACCCCGGAAACGCGGTCGCGCCGAAACCAGAAGATCGCGCGCCAAAACACGAGACATCCAGCCCGGTGCTGGATCATATCGCCCATTTTGAGGTGCCGTTTTCAGGCAACTTCAACCCATCGGGTGAAACTCCCGATGGCATATGGCTGCATTTTGCGATCAAAGAGGGCGGTACCGTGACCGGCCCGAACCTGAACGGAACGATCGAGCCCGTGGGCGGAGACTGGATGCGCGTGCGCCCTGATGGCGTGGGTATTCTGCATGCCAAGGCGCTGATCAATCCGACAACCGGCGGTGCCCCGGTCATGTTCGACGATACCGGGATCTGCGATTTCGGTACGGATGGCTATGCCGCCCTTGCCAAGGGCAAGCTGCCACCCAGTGCCCCGGTTCGGCTGGCGCCCCGGTATCTGACCTCGAATCCGCGTTATATGTGGATCAACCGTCTGCAGGGTTTCGGAATCGGAGAGGCCAGCCTGTCCGACATCACCCTGCGATTTGACGTCTATTCCGCGAAAGGAACATCCGATGGCTGAAAAGGTGGTCATATTAGGCGGAGGCGTCGGCGGGATGAGCGCCGCGCATGAGCTGATCGAACGGGGTTTCGAAGTCGAAGTGTATGAGCGTCAGCTTATCGCCGGCGGCAAGGCCCGCAGCATTCCGGTGCTTGAAGGCGAAGACGATCACGGTTCGAAAGAGGAACATATCAGAGCGCTGAAAGACTGGATCGGGATGCACGGCTATGACCTGCCACCCGGTGTCAAACGCCCCTGGTTGCCCGGTGAACATGGGTTCCGGTTCTTCCCTAACTTCTACCGGCACATCACCAATACGATGTCGCGCACGCCCTATTATGACAAGGGCACCTGCTACGACAATCTGGTTCCGACAACCCAGGTATTGGTCAGCCAGTTCGACCACCCCGGTATCATCGTACCCGAGCGGTTTCCACAATCGCTAAAAGAGGTCGCCAATGCGCTCAAGACCTTTGCCTATACAATCTCGCCGCGCAACGAAATCGACTTTGAGGATATCGAACATTTCCTTGGTTGCATGTGGCGCATTGCGACCTCGTGCAAAGAGCGCCGGTTCGATGAGTATGAACGTATCGGCTGGTGGGAATTCATCGGCGCCGCGGAGCGGTCCGAGGCCTATCAGAAGTTTCTGGCAATCGGCCTGACCCGATCACTGGTGGCGGCCAAAGCGACAACCGCAAGCACCAAGACCGTCGGCGATGTCGCCATTCAACTGCAGCTTGGGATCGCAACACCCGAGGCGACCAGCAACAGGCTGCTGAACGGGCCGACCAATCTGGTCTGGATTCAGCCTTGGCTGGAATATCTGAAAAGCCGGGGTGTGGTGTACCATTTCGATTCCAAGGTCACCGGGATTGAATGCCGAAACGGCCGAATTTCCAGCGCCACCGTTGAACAGGACGGCACGCAAAAGCAGGTCACCGGTGATTGGTTCATCAGCGCCCTGCCCATTGAACGCATTGCACCTTTGGTGACGCCGGCCATGACAAAGGTAGATCCGGGTCTGGCCAAGCTGCCATTGCTTGCCGAAGACGTGCAGTGGATGAATGGCATCCAGTTTTACCTGACCAAGGATGTTGAACTGGCCCATGGCCATGTGATCTTTATCGACAGCCCTTGGGCGCTGACGGCTGTTTCGCAAAAACAATTCTGGTCCCAGATAGATTTTGAAAACTGGGCCGACGGTAAGACCAAGGGATTGCTCTCGGTCGATATTTCCGAATGGGACAAGCCGGGCACGAACGGAAAAACCGCGCGCGACAGCTCTCGTGAAGAAATCGCCAAAGAGGTCTGGGAACAGCTCAAACGCAGCCTGAACGTTGATGGCAACATCGTCCTCAGGGATGAAGAACTGCATTATTGGTTCCTGGATCCCGACATCGTTGAGGACCCCGATCATCCTGCCCGAGAAAGCAATGTCGAACCGCTGTTGGTAAACCGCATTAACAGCTGGCGGCTGCGGCCCGAAGCGGCGACGCTGATTCCGAACTTTATGCTTGCGTCCGACTACGTCCGGACCAACACCGACCTGGCCACCATGGAAGGCGCAAATGAGGCTGCCCGAAGAGCCGTCAATGCCATCCTGCGGCGCAGTGGTTCTGAGGCGCAGCCCTGTGAAATCTGGGATCTGCATGAGCCCGACATCCTGCAACCCCTGCGGGCCTATGACTATGCCCGATATCAGGCGGGTGAGCCCTGGGATGAACGCTTTGCCATCGCTGTCGAGGCCGCTTTGCGCATGGGACAAGACGCCACCGGCACCAAACGTGGTGGGCAAGGACCGCTGGCCGCGATTGGTCCGCTAACGGCCGAATACTCCAAGCCCGGCGGAATTGTCGAAGACCCTGCGATCTCGGACGCGTTGCGCATGCTCGCGGCACCTCCTGAGCTCTATAATCTGATGGCCGCGCATCTGCCGGGCCGGGACACACCGATCCCCGGCGCGGACTTTGCCGAAGATCTGGCGATCGGCATTGTTGAGGCGACCTCACCGCCAACCGACACGTCCGGTCGCAAAGTCATCATCACACAGAAGGGCTGACAGGTGACTGTTCCCAAGGCGCAGCCGGCATCCGCGGCCACGCAAGGCTTCCTTGACCAACTGACGCGTTATGGCGATCAGGCGCGCAAGGTACTGTTGGACAAAATGCCAACGGGTGAGCCGCAAGCCTATCTCTATGGGCCTATGCGGGACTATATCGAAACCTCGGGCAAAGGGCTTAGACCTGCCCTTCTTTTGGCCACGTGTGAAGCATTCGGCGGAAAAGCCGAGGATGCCGAAATTGCTGCTGCGGTCATCGAATTGCTGCACAATGCATTTCTGGTTCATGACGATATCGAAGACCTCAGCGATTTCCGACGGGGTCGGGAATGTATGCACAAACGTCTTGGTGTGCCCTTGGCGATCAATATCGGCGACGGCATGCAATCTCTGGCGCTAAGCCTGCTGCGCCAGAACCTCGGCCCTCTGGGCCCGATGACCGGCGCGCGTGTGGTGGACGAATTTGATCACCTGCTGAAAGAGTCGATCGAGGGCCAAGCCCTTGAATTGGGATGGATAAAAGACAATCGCCTTGACCTCAGCCCGTCCGACTATCTGACCATGTGTCTGAAGAAAACCTGCTGGTACAGCTTCATTCACCCGATGCGTATAGGTGCCCTGATCGCGCGCCCGGACGATGTCGCCTCCGGGGCGCTGAATCTGGATGACTTCAACGCGTTCGGCTTTTTTCTGGGGGCCGCCTTTCAGATCCAGGATGACGTTCTGAATCTTGTGGGAAGCCAGGGTAAATACGGCAAAGAGATCGGTGGGGATATCTACGAAGGCAAACGCACGCTGATGCTGGGACGTCTTGGGGCGCAGGCGGATCGGCAGGAACAGTCCCGACTGTCAGAGTTTCTAGAAAAGCCAAGAACGGCCCGTTCGGAGCAAGAGGTCGAATGGGTATTGGCGCGGATGAACCACTATTCTTGCATTGAATATGCTCAGGCCGCAGCAAATGACCTGCTTGCGGCGGCCCGTCGGGAATTCGATGTTGTATTTGCAAATACCAACGCGGCGCCGCGCGCGTTTCTTGGTCAGTTCATGGATTATCTGGTGGCGCGTCAGGTCTAACACTCGCCCTATTTTTTTGTAGATATTCAATATCTTAAATTTCGAAATCCCGTGAATCCACCGCCGAATCCAATACGCATTCCTTTCAAGTTTGTCATTTACTAAACGCTGTAGGCTGTGCACATTGAGCTATGCCTTATTTCGAGCGAAAACCATTTGTCAGCGCTCTCCGCACGGCCACCAAGGCCGTTCCGGAGCAGGATACACTTCCGATATCTCAGATCGCACGGGGCATTCTGAATGCGGAAAACAGCACCACACAACAGCTGGACGGACCCTTTCACTGCCGCAAGCCCTGCAGGCCCGGTGAGACAGGAACCATTCTCTTGTCCTTTGCTGCACCTGCCGGAGCAGACGTTGTCGACTTGCAGTTCGAACCGGGCGACATGATCAGCCGCGACGGCAACGTGTTGCCAACCGACAAGATGAGCATCCAACCTTCCGCAGTCCGTATTCCCCCGGGACAGGCCGTCGACGTTGCCGTAAGCCTCACCATTCATGATCTGGCAGAACCCGGCCAGTATCAGGGGCGCGTATACACCAAAGGCAGCGAAAACACCGCCATCGTTGTGATCTTTGAGGTCGTGGCTGACTAAAGTGATCCTGCCCCGAAGGTAAGGTGCAGTATTGCCCGTGGTCGGAGTTTTCTATTTCGATTGCACATATGCAGAAAAATAGCTTCGAAAAATATTTCGATTTGTAATCATCTGCCTCATACGAAGCTGGCACCGGGCGAGGCTAAACATGCGCCTCATAGATAGCTTAACTATTCCTGCCATTGGGCTGTTAGGTGCCGCAGACAACGTGAACGCAGAGCAAGAACAAACAGCTTCTTAAATCGGGTGAGATGGGTCGCCTTGGCACAAAAATCGACCAAAAGATTACCGGGCAAACGATTTAAACTGTTGAGCAACATCGACGCGCGAAGCGAAATGACCAGCCAGGATTGTCCCCCGTCTCTCGCATACGGAATCGAAGGTGGTCAGGCATCGCGCTTTGCTTCAGCCACCTCACGCAACCAAAAAAATGACGATGCCCTGAACCCAAATTGCGCGCACTCGGTATTGCCGCGATTGTCCTGTTAGAGAACGCGCTTTGCTCGATTCTCAACCGCTCAAGTCTTCGACGGCTTGGCGCACAGCAGCGATCATCTGCGGCGCCAACCCGTTGTGACCCAGTCTCTCAATCTCCTCAAATTGAAGCTTTCCAGCTTGGGCAAAGGCACGGGCAGGTTCAATCGGGCATATTAGGTCATCCGCCCCATGGATCAAACGATGTGGGAGTACGGAGATTGTATTTGGATCTCCGGGGCCGGTAGCAGGTAGGAAGAAATTATTAAGCCAGTACCAAAGGTACACGCGGGTGCGATTTATGTCGCTTTGGGTGACGGATGCCGGAAGCCGCACAGTGCCGGGTTGCGGTCCATGAAACGCATCTTCAAGCGCCATCACACGGCGGGCTGCCTCACGTGCTTGCGCGTCATTATCTTCCATACGGGCAAACCATGCTATGGCAGGATGGAGCTGTTCTGTCTCATCGAGAGGATCGAGAAACAGGCCGCGCGCACGCTGCCCGGCTTCGAAACGCTTTGCCCTATCGCGCAACATCCACTGGTCCATTGAAGGGCGGCAGATATGCGTGCTGCGCACGATCAATGCGCGTACCCGATCAGGATGAGCGGATGCGTAGGCCAATGCCAGTGCGCCACCCCATGAACCACCCAGCACTATCCAATCTTCATATCCCAGGGCCATCCGGATAGCCTCGGCATCGCGTAGGGTGTGCTGGGTCGTGTTTGCAGTGACCCGACCAGCTCTGCCCGACAACCCTGTTCCGCGTTGGTCAAAAAGAACCACCCGATGGCGGTCGGCGTCGAAATAGGCTGTGTGCTGCGGGTTGAGACCCGACCCTGGCCCCCCATGGAAAATGAGCGCGGGCGTATCGCCATGCCCCCAAATCTGTACGTTCAAGCCGTCTATTGGG
Source organism: Ruegeria sp. CDSB022 (assembly GCF_059611145.1). NCBI lineage: Bacteria > Pseudomonadati > Pseudomonadota > Alphaproteobacteria > Rhodobacterales > Roseobacteraceae > Ruegeria > Ruegeria sp. CDSB022. Next base: position 95,483 of record NZ_JBXWOZ010000010.1, read on the forward strand.
ACAGGTTTAAAAGTGTTCATCGGTAGGACTGCGACCTCCTTTATCATTATCTCGCGACTGTCTTACTGGTGATGCTCTTCAACGAAGTTCGACGCGAAAGCCAATACGCCACGATGGCCAATACCCCGCAGATTACAAAGGTGAGCTGCATCCCGTTGGCAATCGCTTCAGCAGATGCTGCCTCGACGGTGCGGGCCCCGATCCCAAAGGAAAAGACCGTCCCCATGACAGAGGCGCCGAAAATAAGGCCCAGATTGCGCGACAAGCCAAGCAGCCCTGAAACTGTCCCCCGCTGATCTGCCCGAACCCCCACCATGATCATGGTGTTGTTGGCGGCCTGAAACAACTGGTATCCCGGTGTCAGGATGCTGATAGCGCCAATGTAACCAATGACACCGAATGCGACTGGCAGGACCGCAAGCGCAAAGGTCCCGGTGGTCAGAGCAATGAGCCCAAGCGACAGAACACGCGCTGCCCCCCATGCATCCACTAGCCGACCCGATGGGACGCCGAGGAAGATCGATATGATTGGTCCGACCGACATGACAAGCCCCACTTTCGCCGCGCTCAGCCCAAGAGACTGCCCCAGAAAGAAGGGGCCTATCAGCAAAGTGGTCAACATCACATTTGCCACCAGAAAATTTGCCGCAAGGCCGGGGATAGCGCCGCTCTTTCGCAGTGCAGTTAGTCCGACCAGAGGTGTTATCCCAGAGGAAACACTTGCGGGCAAAAGCCGAACGGCCAAAATGGCCGTAGTCAGGCTCATCGGCACCAGGACAAAGAACACTCCTTGCCACCCGAGTTTTCCAATCAGCACGCCACCCAACGAAGGTCCCAGTGCGGTTCCGACCGCCGACATCGTGCCCAACAGGCCCATGGCTTGCCCGACACGCTCTGTTTCAAAAATATCGCGAACGAGTGCGACGGTCAGCACCATGAGGAATGCAGCGCCAATTCCCTGAAGAGACCGCGCGGCACTCAACACCTTAAGATTGGGCGCCAAGCCGCAAAACGCAGAGGCCAGCGCGAAAAGTATAAGCCCGAAGATCAGCATCTGCTGTCGTCCAAAGCGGTCCCCAAGTCGTCCAGCCAGCACAGAGAACAGCGTCAGTGTCGCGAGATATGCGATCACCACCCATTGCACTTGATGTACCGGCGCTTTCAGGTCCTGGGCGATTGCAGGCAAGGCGATATTGGCAATGCTGGTGCCCAATGAGGCCAGCAGCATGGACAGGGAGAAACACAACAAAGCGCCGGGTCTCGTTGTCTTCAATGCATTTGATTTGATGTGCACCACTATTTTCCTCTTGTCGGAATCGCTACAGAAGGCGACGTTACGAATTCAAGTCGACTTGAGGTCAAGCATGAAACTTTTGGATATAGGCGAGGTGTCGAAAATGACCGGCACCCCAACTTCAACGCTGCGTTACTATGATGAGCTTGGCCTGATTTCGTCTGTTGCGCGGCACGGGCTTCGTCGGCAGTTCACGCCGGATGTCTTATTGCAACTAGCCCTGATCACGATGGGCAAATCTGCAGGGTTTTCACTTGAGGAAATCTCGGGGATGTTCGGCCTTGATGGAACTCCGAATATCCCCCGGCAAGAGTTTCACATTCGTGCGGATGCGCTGGATCGGCAAATCCGCGAGCTGACGGCGCTGCGCGATACCCTGCGACATGTGGCGGATTGCCCGGCGCCATCGCATTTGGAATGCGCAACATTCAGACGGCTCATCGACCTCGCCCATCACCGGGGCACGAAGAAAGCCAGTGGCAGGTAGCGGCAAGCCAACTGCGAATTTTTGGTATACCGCTGAGGGGTATGGTCGGCCCGCACCATTGGATGCAATGCCGATATGTAAGTGTCCGAAATACACTAATTCAGATCGAAGTGAGCGGCCAAACTGTCAATTATCATGTCAAGAACTTGGGCGCGGTCCGTTCCCCCAGGATCAGTGCAAACAGGATCGTCCTGCTCTTCGATCAAAATCGCTTCACCGGCGGGCTTACATAATCCAAGCGCGGTGAAATGCATTGCGGGCGCGATCGTCATCACCGTGGCCTGAGGAACCAGCGTCTCAAAATTGCTTCCCAGGGCGCTCGTGTCTGTTGCATTCAGCCTGTCGGCCCCGTCACCCAATCCAATCAGAAAAAGCGAGGCTGTCACGTCCCGCACATCCTTATGCGCAAGATCCCAAGTTAGTCCCGGATCAATGGCTGCGACGGCACTGACCCGTGGATCCTTGTAAGATGCCTCATATTTTTCCTGGTCGATTGCAGTTACATCGACACCCTCTGCCGTCAACTTTGCGCAAAATTGTGACCCTGCCCCTGCGGCCTCGCAATAATCGAAAAATCCGTCACGATTGCCCTGGACGCCCGCAAGCGAAAGGGCTGTCCAGCCACCATAAGAGAAACCCGTGGCGTAGATCCGTGAAGTGTCGATGAGGGGGGCGAAAACCGGGTCTTGCAGCGCGTGATCCAACGCGGTGGACATGTCCTGGGCGCGGGTCCAATGATTAAATGCGGTATCGAAATCCAAATCTAAGGTCGTGCTGCCTGGATGGTTTACTGCCACTACGATTGCACCTTGCGAGACCAACCCCGCACTAAGCCACGCCATTCGTGCATAATTGCCGCCCCATCCGTGTGAGAGAAGAACAACCGGATGTTGCCCTGGCACCGGCCTGGCGTTTTCGACTACTGCTGTTCCATAGAACACTGCATTTTCTGCAAACATAGTCTGGCGCTGACCTGCCGCAGGGAACATGACAGCCATTTGCATGTCCTGATCATGATGAGGTGCGGCAATCGTCAATTCGACGAGGCCGACATCTTGTGCAGCAATTTCCGTGCCCGCCGAAAGGGTCATGACGAGGGTAAGAAGAGGAAGTTTCATGGCGCGCCTTTTTTGTAGGGTGGCATTAGTGTCGGCCTACATTCAGACGCTGTCGGGATTTCATACGACCTGAATCCGGTTTAAGGTCGCGCAGATCAGGATTTAGGTCCTATGACAGACGAAAACGGACCCCCCTGATGCCAGTTCTACCAATCCCAATGATTACTGCCCTGCTGCTTTCGGGCTTTCTTTTACATCGCTTTCTGACCCGCAAAACCCATCCCACGCTTTTGGTCCTCATCGGATGCTGCGCAGCACAAAGTGCGGTTATCGCGCTTGTGCAATATTATGGCTTTACGGGTCTCAGGGTCGTTCAGCCCATTCTTGCGACTGTAATTGCCGCATCCGCGTGGCTGTCCTTTCGTCAGGCCTCGGTGGGTTATCTGCGCAGACAGGACTTGTATTTGCATGCGGTAGGTCCGGCCCTTGCGATAAGTTTTCTGGCAACCCGACCCGAAGCGCTGGACGTGTTGATCCCCTTTCTCTTTGCGGCATACGGTATCGCCATCGCGTCTATGCTCTTGCGCGGCGAAGATTGTTTGCCCCATAGCCGCTTAGAAAACGGGCGCATGATTGTTTGGGTTTGGCGTGTTCTGGCCATCGCTTTGATCGCCTCAGCAGGCAGCGACATATTCATTGCAGTCCGCCTTGCATCAGGAGACACCGAGGTCTTGCTCTGGCTGCCAAGCCTGTTTTCCGCAATCACACTGCTCATATTAGGGGCGCTCAGCCTATCGCATGCAATCGAAAGTCAGAGCATTGGCTCTGACACGCGCGATGCGTATTCCAAGCAAGATAAAACCCGTGACACCGCTATTGTCGAAAAGCTCGACGCCTATATGGAAACACATAAGCCATATCTCGATCCCGATCTCACATTGGCCCGGTTGGCCCGAAAATTGCAGGTTCCAGAAAAGCAGCTTTCAAGCGCAATCAACAAAGGCAAAAGCGAGAATGTGTCTCGCTACATCAATAGGCATCGGATATCTCACGCTTGCACCGTAATGAAGACTGGAAAATCGGTGACCGAGGCGATGCTGGCCAGCGGGTTTAACACCAAGTCGAACTTCAACCGCGAGTTCTTAAGGGTGATCGGCGTCAATCCGCGTCGCTGGTTGAGGTCTCTTGTGGAAGTGCCCGATGAAAGGGTCAAAACCTAAGACGTTCCGGTGCACCAAGCATCCTTGCCACAGCTACCGAACCTTGATTTAGGACATCGGCGTCAGAGCCGTGAAAGCCGTCAAACAGTGAGAATCCGATCTCTATTCTGTTTTCTGTCAGCTTGATTATATTACTATCAGGAAAAACTGATGCTATGGTAATCCGAATTGAATTGGGTATTGCGCCGTGCCTGCTTGCAGAACCGGTTTGGACACGTGTAGCAAGACGTTGAAAGAATGAAATTGAAAAAACGCGACAAAGAAATGGCAGCAAACCTGACGCAGGACCCACATTCCGTTCGTTCGGGTGACAGAGAGAAAGTTCTTGAAGTTGCCATCGGCCGCGAGGTTCGTGCCTTTCGCAAACAGCAGAACATAACGGTCGCAGAGCTGGCCCAGTTGACCGGCCTGTCGATTGGCATGCTGTCCAAGATCGAAAACGGAAATACGTCGCCCTCCTTGACGACTCTGCAATCGCTGGCGGATGCGCTTTCGGTTCCTTTGACAAGCTTTTTCCGACAGTTTGAAGAACGCCGCGAGGCGGTTCATACAAAAGCAGGAGAAGGCGTCGAACTGGAGCGTGAAGGAACACGTGCGAACCATCAATATAACCTGTTGGGACATATTGGTGCCAACGGATCCGGCGTGATCGTCGAACCGTATCTGATTACCCTGACCGCTGAATCAGATGTGTTCCCAACTTTCCAACATGGCGGGATCGAGACGATTTACATGCTGGACGGTGAGGTGGATTACCGCCACGGGGACCAGATTTACCCGCTAAAACCCGGCGATACCCTGTTCTTTGATGCAGATGCTCCGCATGGGCCCGAACGGCTTGTCAGTCTGCCGGCGCGGTATATATCAGTTATCAGCTATCCGCAGACAAACTGATCGGTTTGCGCAATAAGAAATCTGTGGGTCTGTCATAACCTTCGCGACTGCCCGTGCTTACGATCGTGAACCCCAGCCTCGAAAATACGCGATGGTTCTCAGTAAGTTCCACGCGTGTTTCCAGTTCCAGCGCAGGTAAGCCAAGCTCTGCTGCACGGCGTGCAGCATGATCCACCAACCTGCGGCCGATACCCTGACCCCGCAATCCATCCTTCACCGCAAGCTTTCCAAGGTACAAACTGTCGGGCTTGGGCGTCAGAAACATACACGCGAAAAGTGGTCGCCCAACGGCCCAGATCTCGCCGCCACCCTGACAATGCGCCTGCATTCCTTCCACGTTCAGACTATGGATAGAAGACGGAGGGTCGATCCGGGCATCCATGTACTGAAATGACGCGCGAAACAGCGCAAGCACGTCATACAATGCAAAATCGTCACTCGAGATGAGCCAAGGCGCTTCGACCGGATCAATCATATGAGTTGAGAAATTTCGCAAGTCTCGCTTACTTAGACAAAGGTGGTTCCGTTTCCAAATCCGGCCAGATCCCCGGAGACGTGGGCAACCCGTCGTCAAACTGGCTGAGATAGTCCAACATCATGGGGCGGTTATCGATGAACCCTTTATAGGTTGCCAGCTCGACCGGCAGGTCCCGGATGACCCGATGCAGACGACGGCCCCATTTGGGTACGGTCATCAGGTCCTGAAAACTACACAGGTAGCAGCGGATCGGGAACACCAGGGCGTTGGAACGCGGTAGGCGGAAAAAGGTTTGTAACTCGACCCGCAGATACTGTTTGTGCGCTATGTTTTCAGGTGTCAGCGTCGTCTTCTGGATACCCCATTTGTGATAGTTTTCCGGGCTGGTATCCAGCAGCGGATTCACTGTCATAGTCCAATTCAGACGCCGTGCCGGGGCACCCTGTTGAATGTTCAGCAGGAATTTCAGGGCGCGTTGGAAAATGCCCATTTCATGGGCTTTGGGAACCGGCGCGTGCCATTCGAAAAAGTTCATTCCGATGTCAAAATCCAGGCTCCAATCCGCTTGGGTCGTCACCATTCCCGCGTCCATCCACAGCATCTCGTCACGCTGATCCAGCACGGCGAAATCACCCTGTGCCTGACGTGTGATGTATTCCATCGGCCCGTACGGAAGCGTGGTTTCGTCCATGAAGGTAAAGCTGTGATCAATGCCCATCGGTTTGTTGACCCAGCGCCACTGGTTCCCATTGCGATGCAGTTCGAACAGATCGGGATAGTCTTCGGATTTGCTGACCATGATCAGCTCCAGCAAGTCCCAACCGGCCAAAGTCATATGCGGCAGTGACTGGCAGCGCAGCGGGTCCTGATCCAATACCATGGCGCGGTCTTTCATCTCGGACACATAGTGTTCGTCGACGTCAAACCGCATCTCGTAGACCGATCCTTTGGGCCCGCCGCGATGCTGTTCCATGTTGACCGAATACATATAGCTGTCTTCGTGAAACGGAAACGGAAAGCGTTTGATCGCCCAGTCCGAGTTGTGAAACGTATAGTCGTCGCGGAAGGATTCTTCGTTGAATTGAATGGTCATGTTGGGCCTCCTCTCAACGGTCCAGCACGAGGGACTTGCCCTCGAAACGCGATACACAGGGCATGATTTTCTTGCCCGCAGCCTTTTCTTCGCCGGTCAGCCAGTGATCGCGGTGAACGAAATTACCTTCATGGTCGAGCACAACGGTTTCGCACTGACCGCAGGCCCCACCGCGGCACAGATATGGTGCGTCCACGCCTTCACGTTCGATGGCCTCCAGCAGGCTTTCGTTTTCACCCACATGAATGACCTTATCCGATGCCGCCAAGCGCACCTCGAACGGTTTGCCGGGCTGAGGCGCCAGGAACTCTTCGTAGTGCACGCAATCTTCGGGCCAGCCTTCGGCGGCAGCCGTGTTTCGGACCCAGTCGATCATGCCCTTTGGACCACACACATACACATGCGTTCCCAGGGGTTGCCCGCTGAGTAGATTTTTCAGATCAATCGCCTGGCTCTGATCGTCATAGTACAGATGGGTTTCGTTCGGATGTCTGTCTGTCAGTTGCTCAGCATAAGATGCCAAGGCAGTGTTTCGGCACGCGTAATGCAACTCCCAATGCCCGTGCAGCAATTCCAACTGTTTAATCTGTGCCAGAAACGGGGTGATCCCGATGCCACCGGCCAGAAACAGATGCTTGCGGGCGCGCAAGTCCAGTGAAAACAAGTTGACCGGATAGCTTATGGTCATCTCGTCGCCCAGCTTGACCTGGCGGTGCATGAACAGCGACCCCCCCCTGCCCTCATCATCGCGTCGAACCGAAATTGTATAAGATGACTGATCAAACGGATCTGACATCAACGAATAGGGGTTAAGCCGTGTAATGGCACCATCCTGCATTTCGACCACAGTATGTGCCCCGCCCGAAAAGGTTGGTAATGGCGCGCCGTCGATACGTTCGAACCGGAACCGCGTCACCAATTCGTTCAGCGGAGTGATCTCGGTCACCTTGACCTGAATTTTCTCAGCACCGCTCATTCGTAAATCCCCTTCGACTCGGGCACATTACCATGATCCTCGGCGTCGATACGGACGCCCTGATAGGCGGCAAGACGGCGGGAGTAGTGATCGCGCACAAACAGGTTTAGGCCGCAATGTGAACAGACAAACGGGTCAATCTCGACGTCTTCGGTGATGCCTTTGCAATGCACGCATTGCATCCGACGGGCGACCGATCCGCGATGTTCGGTCTGGATCGCCGTGTGTGGCAGACCCACAGCCATCACTTCATTCATGGCCTGCCCCATCATGCCTTCGGTGCCGGTCAGGTAGACCTGCAATCCCATATGCGCGTCCTCCAGAACCCTGCGAATGCGCGGCAGAGACGCCTCGAAAGACGGGCCTTCATAGAACTGAGCAGGGTTCAATGCCCTTAGCTTTTCCGCGAAATCCGTGCCTTTCGGGATATAGATCAGATGGGTTTTGGCCATCAGGTCAGGTGTTGCGATGTCGAGAATGGCTTCGGCCCCTTCGGCCTCGGCTATCATGAGATGATGTTCGCCCTGGCGAACCTCTAGCGTGCCCCAGACCGGGCGGCTTGCGATTGACTTGGGAAATTCGAACTTTGACATTGTGCCCTCAATAGGAAAAGGGCGCCACGGTGTGTCCGTCGCGCCCCCTGAAACTCAGCCCTTTGCGGTTCTGATCGATTTGTCCTGATCGTAGAACGGCATCTCTTCCGCAGTTGCCGTTATTTCTGTCCCATCGCCGTTGCGCACCGTCAGCTTGGTGCCGGGTGATGCACATGCGACCGGCATCCGCGCGATACCCACATTGTGACCATTGATATCAGAATACATGCCGAAGGTGACAACGCCGACTTTCTCGCCGTTTTGCAGCAGATCCGCGCCTTCATCCGCCGGCGTCGTGCCGTTCAGCTTGACGCCATAGATCTTAAACCGCTCTTTGCCTTGCGATGCATAGTGGTTCTCGGCACCGATAAAGCCGGTTTTTCCAGGTGAGACAGTGAAATCCAGGCCCAGTTCCCACAGTGTATCGCCGCAGGTATCGCCATCGAACGGATAGGTTTCGGAATTGTCGCCGGGGTAAAACAGCAGGTAGCTTTCGGTGCGCAACAGGTCGAGCGTCGAGAACTGGACCGGGACGATGCCCATATCCTTGCCATCAGCCAGAATGCTGTCCCACAAATGCACGGCGTGCTTGGCCTGACAGAAGATCTCATACCCGCGCTCGCCGGTATAGCCGGTCCGCGAAATCATCACCGGGCAGCCATATAGCTTGGTCTGCATGATGCCGAAATAGGCCAGATCGCGAATTCCGGGGATGTGCTTAGCCAGGAAGTCTACAGCCACCGGGCCCTGCAGCGACATGTCATGCATGTCATCATCGAAGATGACCGAACAATTCTTACCCGCCGCCACGGATGTCAGCTGCTCCATTCCGGTGCCTGTGCCATGCACCACCAGCCACGTGTTCACCGACAGGCGATAGATGATGCAATCATCAACAAACTTGCCTTCGGCATTCAGGATCGAGGCATAGGTCGACCGCCCCGGCATGATCTTTTCGACGTTCCGCGTGGTGACACGATCAATGACATAGGCGGCATCCTCACCAACCACGTGAACCTTTTTCAAGCCGGAAACATCCATAAGACCAGCTTTGGTTCGAATTGCTTCGTAGTCAGCTTTGGCACGTTCAGGGCTTTGGTCATAGAACCAAGCAGTCCCCATCCCGTTCCAGTCTTCAAGCTCGCCGCCGATCTGGGCGTGGCGCTGCGCAAGGGCCGACGTCCTCCAAAGAATGGCCATGGTTCGGTTCTCCCGTTGATCGTTTTTGTTGCCCATATTGAGGCCGATGTTGGGTTGAAAATCAACACTTGTGTGCAGAATTTTTTCCTGTTGGGAATATTTGCCTGCAATTTTTGCACCCTAAGAACATCCGGGAATATTAATATTTCTTTTCTTTATCTGTGGCTTAGTGCGTTTTTGGACGTGTGGGGACATACTTCAAGCACAGACCTTAAAGATGTTTGCCCCACATATCTATTGACAGGTCGCCAATGAGATTGTCCCCTTAGTATACAATTATTCCCAGCAGGAAATGCTTCGCAGAAAGACCTCCTGCTGCAACAACAGGGAGACTACGAAGTGGATGGCAATCTAAATGCACTTACGACGGTCTTTACCGAGTTTTATTACTGGGTAACGGTCGTCTTCATGTTCCTCATCCATGTGGGCTTTTGCATGTACGAAGTCGGTGCCAGTCGGGCCCGTAACCATATGCACACATTGATGAAAAACATCATGATCATCCCGCTGGTGACGGTCACGTTCTTCTTCTTTGGATGGTGGATCTACTGGGCGTTCCCGAACTTTCCGTTCTGGGGCGGTCTCGACACCGAAGCAGGTGCCGCAAATCTACCGTGGGCGAACACAATGGCAACCAATTTGGACGACAGAATCACAGGGGTCTTCTGGGCCGCGTTCCTTCTGTTCTCGTGGACAGCCGCCTCGATCGTTTCTGGTTCAGTGATCGAACGGATCAGGTCATCGGCTTTGTGGGTCCATGCAGTCATGATCGGGTCCGTCTGGTGGATCATCGACGCTGCTTGGGGCTGGCACTATGGTGGCTGGATGGTGCGTATATTGGGGTATCACGATGCTTATGCGTCAGGCGTTATCCATGCAATCGCAGGTGGTTACGCACTTGGTGTGATCATGGTACTGGGTCCACGACTTGGCAAGTTTGCCAAGGATGGAACGCCGCGGGATATTCCTCCGCATAATCCATGGTTGCTGACCATCGGAATTTTCCTGATCTATACCGGGTTCTGGGGCTTCTATGCCGCCTGTAACGTTCCGGTAATCTCGCCCGAGGTTATCGACGGTCAGATCGTTGGCGCCACCTGGACTGCAACCAACATCTATCTGGCTCCGACCACGCTGTCGGCGATTACCTTTAACTTCCTGATGTCGCTGTCGGGTGGGTTGATGGCAGCCTATGTCGTCTCGAAGGGGGATGCCTTCTGGACCTTCTCGGGCGGTCTGGCCGGTATCATCACCGCGTCTGCTGGAAACGATTTGTATCACCCGATCCAAGCGATGATCATTGCCGCAATCGGCGTCGTGATCGTCTATAATCTGCACTACTGGGTAGAGCGTCGGTTCAAGCTGGACGATGCCGTTGGTGCCGTTGCCGTGCATGGCTATGCAGGTGTCGTCGGGCTGGTCATCGCGGGCTTTGTCCTGTGGGGCGTGCCTTCGTCACCATATGAAGGTTATGCAACCATCAACCCGATCGGTCAGATCACGGGTGCGGTCATCATGTTCTTTGTCCTTGGGTTCCTGCCAGGCTGGGCTCTGGCGAAAATGCAATCCGCTGCCGGCGTACTGCGCATCCCGGAAGAAGTTGAACTTCAGGGTCTCGATTACGCTGAACACCATGCCTATGAGGACGCCAAAGCTGCCATTATCGAAGCCGATAAAGAAGAACTGGCCGCCCGTGGCGTAGCAGTGAAATGAGGGAGTAAGATATGTCTACGAATGGTTATACAAACTGGGCCGTGGATCTGGCCGAAGTCGGGCCGGTCTATCCCTTCCAAGGTTACGAAGTTCTAATGGTCATCATTGGTGTCGTCTTCTGGGTTGGCTGGCATCGCATCCAATTCGTCCGCGAAGCTGAGCACCTGGAAAAGGCGCGCCATACCGGTGACGAAGAAAAGGTGAAAGCACAGTTGGAGCGATATTGATCCAGCCTTGAATGCTTGCTATGGGCGCGAAAAACACAGGTCGCGCCCATTGCCTCTTAGGAAAAAAACTTTCCTATGATTATTGATGTCCCACTGATTTGTTGGTACCGTCGAATCATAATGAAACACATAAGGAGATCTGCCAGCCATGTGCGGAATTGTTGGATTATTCCTCAAAGACCAGTCTCTTGCGCCCCAACTGGGCAATATGCTGACAGACATGCTGATCACGATGACAGATCGTGGCCCCGATAGTGCCGGTATTGCAATCTACGGCTCTGAGTCCGATGGCAAAACCAAGATTACAGTTCAGTCCCCCAACCCCGAAACGGACTTCGTCGACTTGGCTGATGAGCTAGGCAAAAGTCTTGGCGTGACGGTTGGTCAGGCAGACAATGATACACATGCCGTCTTGGAAATTCCCGCCCGTCAGTTCGAAGCCGCGCGCGCCGCGCTGGCTGAAATCCGGCCGACGGTTCGTATCATGAGTCGTGGCGAAAGCCTCGAAATCTACAAGGAAGTTGGCCTGCCCAAGGATGTTGCAGACCGCTTCAGCCTTAGCGGCATGAGCGGCACTCATGGCATTGGACACACACGCATGGCGACGGAATCCGCCGTGACAACAATGGGCGCACATCCGTTCAACACGGGGTCCGATCAATGTCTGGTTCACAACGGATCCCTGTCCAACCACAACTCGTTGCGCCGCAAGTTGCGCCGCGAAGGCGTTACCATCCAGACAGAGAACGACACCGAAGTTGGTGCCGCATACCTGACCTGGAAAATGATGAATGGCGCCACTTTAGGGGAAGCTCTGGAATCCAGCATTGATGATCTGGACGGGTTTTTCACCTTTGTAGTAGGGACCAAAGACGGGTTTGGCGTCGTACGTGACCCAATCGCTTGCAAGCCTGCAGTGATGGCAGAAACAGATCAATATGTTGCCTTTGGCAGCGAATACCGCGCCTTGGTGAACCTGCCAGGCATTGAAGACGCCCGAGTTTGGGAACCTGAACCGGCCACCGTATATTTCTGGTCGCACAACGACAGTCCCACAACCCACGAAAAGGCCGCCTGAAATGCAGACCTATGATTTAGAGGCAGACGGACTGCGTGGATTGAACTCGTCCCTGCAGGCGCAAAACGCCGAGACCAACCAAACCAGCTGGGAAATTGTAAATCCAAAAGGCAGCCATGCGATTGCTGTCGGACTGGACGCGCCGATCGAAGTGACGGTCAAGGGGTCTACCGGATACTATTGTGCCGGCATGAACCAACAGGCGACCATCAAGGTTCAAGGCTCAGTTGGTCCGGGTGTGGCTGAGAATATGATGTCCGGCCAAGTCATCGTCGATGGCGACGCCAGCCAGTATGCCGGGGCCACAGGCCATGGTGGGTTGCTGGTCATCAAGGGTAACGCAAGCTCGCGCTGCGGTATTTCGATGAAAGGTATCGACATCGTGGTGCATGGCAATATCGGCCACATGTCCGCCTTCATGGCACAGGCAGGAAATCTGGTCGTCTGCGGAGATGCGGGCGATGCGCTGGGGGATTCACTCTACGAGGCACGGCTGTTCGTGCGTGGTTCGGTCAAAAGCCTCGGTGCTGATTGCATCGAGAAAGAAATGCGCCCTGAGCATCTGGATATTCTGAGGGATCTGCTGGACCGCGCTGGCAGCGACGCCAAGCCGGAAGAGTTCAAACGCTATGGTTCGGCTCGTCAGCTTTACAATTTCGACATCGACAATTCCGCAGCTTACTGAGGAAGAAGGGTATGAAAGATATGGACGATCAGATCCCCCGCACCCTGCCGATTCAGTCGGCGACATTTACCAATCCGATCAATGCTGAGATCCGTCGCGCCGCTGCGACAGGTATCTATGACATTCGTGGCGGTGGCGCCAAACGGAAAGTTCCTCATTTCGACGATCTACTCTTTCTGGGTGCGTCGGTGTCGCGCTATCCGTTGGAAGGCTATCGGGAACGTTGCGATACCTCAGTAACGTTGGGCACGCGCTTTGCCAAAAAGCCGATCGAGCTGGATATCCCGATCACCATTGCGGGTATGAGCTTTGGCGCATTGTCCGGTCCGGCGAAAGAAGCTCTGGGCCGCGGCGCATCCGCAGCGGGCACGTCAACCACCACCGGTGATGGTGGCATGACGCCCGAGGAACGTGGCCACTCAACCAAGCTGGTGTATCAATACCTGCCCTCACGCTATGGCATGAATCCCAACGATCTGCGTAAGGCTGATGCGATTGAGATTGTGGTTGGCCAAGGCGCCAAACCCGGCGGGGGCGGTATGTTGTTGGGTCAAAAGATCAGTGACCGTGTGGCCGAGATGCGAACCCTGCCCAAAGGCATTGACCAACGGTCCGCTTGCCGCCATCCAGACTGGACAGGGCCGGACGACCTTGAGATCAAGATCCTCGAACTTCGGGAAATCACTGATTGGCAAGTGCCTATCTATGTGAAAGTTGGCGCCACGCGCCCCTACTACGACACTGCATTGGCAGTGAAAGCCGGGGCGGACGTTGTCGTCATGGATGGCATGCAGGGCGGCACCGCTGCGACGCAGGACGTATTCATTGAACATGTCGGGTTGCCAACACTGTCATGCATCCGCCCTGCCGTTCAGGCATTGCAGGATCTGGGCGTACATCGTGAGGTTCAGTTGGTCATCTCAGGCGGCATTCGCACCGGGGCCGATGTGGCCAAGGCATTGGCACTGGGTGCAGATGCAGTTGCTATTGGCACGGCTGCTCTGGTGGCCCTTGGGGACAACGATCCCAAATGGGAATCCGAATACCAGAAGCTGGGCACAACCACTGGCGCTTATGACGATTGGCACGAAGGTCAGGACCCGGCAGGGATCACCACGCAAGACCCCGACCTGGCTGCGCGTCTTGACCCGGTTGCTGCGGGTCGCAGGCTGCGCAACTACTTGAAGGTGATGGCGCTTGAGGCCCAAACCATCGCGCGTGCATGTGGCCACAATCACCTGCACAATCTCGAACCTGAAGACCTGTGTGCCCTGACAATGGAGGCGGCCGCCATGGCGCGTGTCCCCTTGGCGGGCACCAGTTGGTACCCGGGCAAGGAAGGGTTCTGAACCGATGCTGCGCGGCTCCCTGATGGGGGCCGCGTTTTTGCTTTGAAAAACTAGAATTCAACAGGGAAAGGAAAGCAATCGTGACGACAGATCTCGCAGCTTTCGCAAAAGAAAAAGGCGTCAAATACTTCATGATCTCGTTCACCGACCTGTTCGGTGGACAGAGGGCTAAACTGGTTCCTGCGCAGGCGATTGCCGACATGCAGCAAGATGGTGCAGGCTTTGCCGGGTTCGCCACCTGGCTGGATATGACACCGGCTCATCCTGACATGCTGGCAGTTCCAGACCCATCATCGGTCATTCAGCTGCCCTGGAAGCCCGAAGTGGCTTGGGTTGCTGGCAACTGCGTTATGGAAGGCAGCGATGTCGCGCAAGCCCCTCGTAACGTATTGCGCCGCCTGATCGACGAAGCTGCAAGCGAAGGAATGCATGTCAAAACCGGTATCGAAGCCGAGTTCTTCCTGATGACGCCGGACGGAGAACAGATTAGCGATCCTTTCGATACAGCTGAAAAGCCTTGCTATGACCAACAGGCCGTGATGCGCCGGTATGATGTCGTGCGTGAAATCTGTGACTACATGCTGGAACTGGGCTGGGGACCTTATCAGAACGACCACGAGGACGCCAACGGCCAGTTCGAGATGAATTGGGAATTTGACGACGTTCTGCGCACTGCTGATAAACACTCTTTCTTCAAGTTCATGACCAAATCGGTTGCTGAAAAACATGGGCTGCGTGCGACATTCATGCCGAAACCGGTGGAAGGCCTGACCGGTAATGGCTGTCATGCGCATATCTCGGTCTGGGATGCGCCAGGCGATGCGGCCAAGACCAACGTGTTTGCAGGCGAGGGCGACGGCCCGACCGGTGAGGTTGGTCTGGGAGAGCGTGGCAAGCACTTCCTCGGTGGCATCATGAAGCACGCGTCAGCACTGGCCGCGATCACCAACCCCACGGTGAACAGCTACAAACGCATCAACGCGCCGCGGACGATGTCGGGTGCAACATGGGCGCCCAACACCGTGACATGGACGGGCAACAACCGGACTCACATGGTGCGTGTGCCCGGCCCCGGGCGGTTTGAATTGCGTCTGCCGGACGGAGCAACCAACCCCTACCTGCTTCAGGCCGTGATCATTGCGGCTGGACTGTCAGGTATCCGATCCAAAGCAGACCCTGGCAAGCGCTGGGATATCGATATGTATGCCGAAGGCCATAAAGTGCGCGGAGCACCAAAGTTGCCGTTGAACATGCTTGATGCACTGCGCGAATACGACAAAGACAAAGACCTGAAGGGCATGATGGGCGCCGAATTCTCGTCTGCTTTCCTGAAGATGAAGCATCAGGAGTGGAATTCCTTCGTGTCGCATTTCTCGCGCTGGGAAAAGGAAAACACGCTGGATATCTGATCCGGTAAAACTGGAAGACATCGAGGTTGCGGCCTGTGCCGCGGCCTTGTTGTTCATTCACCAACAACGATCACGCCGGGATGTTTTTTCAGTCAACACGCGCCGGGCGAAGATCGCGGCGCGTCTTTTGCACACATATCGTCAAACGGGGATTCCGTTGAAATTGTGCGCCTTTAAGACGGGAACCCAATCCCCGCATTGCACAGCTGCTTTGGGCAGCCCCTTGGTTGTCTGGGAAATCGGAACCATCCCTGGCTTGCGGCCAAAAAGCAGTCAATCAGGGCATGGGCTAAGGGTGCTGTGCAAAAGATGACACCTAAACGACGATATCGCGATCGAGCAAATCTCTATGACGTTCAATACTTAAGACCGGCTTCATCTAATCTGAACGGTTGGTTGTTTGACGACTGATTTCGAGACCCTGCAAATAGCCTATTCTGGGACTTCTTGTCCTTTTTTCCTATCCACCTCGATGCGCCAGTCGGGAACGTCGTTAACAAGCATCAATGCCGCACGTCGCAGGGAGGTTCGCATTTTATCCACCGCCGGGCCGCGCAGTTCACAATCTTCCAAAGCGGCGTCAAAGGTTTCCAGCCAAAGCTCTGCATCGGCCTCGCGAATAGGCACATGGGCATGTATTTCCCGTAAATCCATGTGGCCAAATCGTTCCCGGTAATAAGCTCGGCCGCCCAAAAAACCGCTGAGGAACTCGAACTGTGCTTGCCTTGTATGGTTCAATCCGTGACCCCGAAAATGCAGCCGGTGCAAGGAATACACAGCCGGATCGGCCTCCATTCGATCATAAAACTGTTC
The DNA here is from genome assembly GCF_059611145.1 of Ruegeria sp. CDSB022. NCBI lineage: Bacteria > Pseudomonadati > Pseudomonadota > Alphaproteobacteria > Rhodobacterales > Roseobacteraceae > Ruegeria > Ruegeria sp. CDSB022. The sequence goes on from NZ_JBXWOZ010000010.1 coordinate 112,050, forward strand.
GACAAGCGCGCGCAGGCTCTCTTCGCCTCCAAGTTGATCCAAAGCCGAGGACATAGTGGATTCTCCGGGTCTCCAGTGCCTAATTTATTGCATAACAGGAATATTAGTTTATCAACAGTGACATCTTGGCGCTGTTGATATCTGGGACCGAACACATGCCAATATGGTCGACACTACAACAATCTTCCCTTACATGAGCGCCCTTGCACTCGGGTTGCTAGCTGCGTTGTGCTGGGGCATTCATGATCTCTCGGTCCGCTATATCAGCCAGTCCGTCAGCGTGGTCGCCTCGCTTATGTTTGTGTTACTCTTTGGTGCCATCCTGCAGATCGGGATGGTTGCAGCCTGGGGCGACATCAACCCCATGTCGGGCAACGCGATGGCTTATGCGATTGCAGCAGGTTTTTTTTACCTCTTGGCCGGGCTCAGCATGTACGAGGCTTTTCATCGGGGGCCCGTGCGATTGGTTGCGCCGCTAGTTGCCAGCTATCCGGTCTTGTCCGTCACCGTCGCAATTTGGCGCGGCTCGACTGTCAGTGCATGGCACTGGTTGGCCGTAATTGCGATCGGCCTCGGAGTATCCATCGTCGCAGCCCGCTCAGACAAAACCGAGACAACCTACCCTGCCCGTGGCCCAACCATTGTCTTGTCTTTGCTGGCCGCAACCGGGTTCGCCGCAGCATTTGCCCTGGGGCAATACGCGGCAGAGATCAGCGACGAATACACCGTGTCTCTAATCGGTCGACTTACGGCAATTCTGGTTCTGGCAGCGATAGCTTTTGCGTCTCGCAAGTCGATTTGGCCCGGCACAAAAGCACTGCCCCTTTTGTGCTTAATGGGTTTACTGGATGCGGTCGCAATTCTCAGTGTGGTCGCGGCCGGTAGGTTGCCCAATGCCCAATATGCATCCGTCGCGGCTTCGGTTTTTGGACTACTGACTGTTGTCCTTGCCTGGGCAATCTTGAAAGAGCGTATGTCACCAAGCCAGTGGCTTGGTTGTGTCGTCGCGTTTGCCGGAATCGGCTATCTCGCGCTCTGAGGACGGCCTTGCGAATTGACGTGCCTGATGGGCTGCAGCCGGGCTGTTTCGCAGGCACTCAATCTCGCCTGAGCGTGGCGGTCCGGATTCACACAACGCTCGTAGTAGGGGGGATCGGAGGGAATTGGGAGGCGACACGCCAATGGATACGATCACCATGCACAAGTTACGACCTAAAAGGTCGCCAATACCTACCTAAATCAGAACGGAAAAAAGAACAGCCGCAGTTTGAACAGCGGCGGCCTCGTTTTAAGCCGTCAGGCCTTCTGGTTCGGGGAGTTTGTTTGCGCGGCATGCGGCGGTCAGGGTGTTGGCCAGCAGGCATGCGATTGTCATGGGGCCGACGCCACC
>NZ_JBXWOZ010000011.1:0-112724 GCF_059611145.1 Ruegeria sp. CDSB022
ATACCCCTGAAACTCACGGGTATGAATCACGCAGGCGGGATGACGGCAACCAAATTAATAGGTCCAGAACCTAAGCCCATGTTGAACGATGCCAATTGAACAGAAAGGGCAATTTCCATCGACATTTCATGGTCGCTGTTAACATGGCAATGCTGATCTCCATTGTATCAAATTTTTCGCAAATATGCCCAGGAGACATACCCTTTGAGCCCACGCGCACGCACCAAAGAAACGCGGCACCAACGAGTGCCACCGGTTTGCTCGCAACTGTGAACACGTAAGGCGGTTCCATTTGGCAGACCAACAATCACATTGTAGCCTGTTCCGGGTCCACCACGCATTTTCAGCATGTCACCGTCTTCGACGCCAAAAACCTCGTATCGTCCGAGTGAGGCGGCCGTTGCTGGTGCAGCGTATATTGTGGCCCCCAGGAACATTGCCGCTACGGGTAAGAAGATTGCACTGCGCATCGCGTTATCCTGCTTGTTGCCTCATCTACAATCGTAGCGATTCAGCTCGCCAAGAGGAATAACCCTAAGACAGGAATGCGCAAATTGGCCAAAGTCTGGTGGCTATGACTGCCACGCCCGGTTCGAAGGGCCGCAACGCAGTATCTCGATTGTCAGGCGATTTACTGGAATGGGTTGATCCAGAAACCTCAAGGAACGACGAACAATGTTCGTAGCGTGGGATACATGTGGGCAGCTATGCCAGATCAAATGGTTGCGTTGGAGGGGTTGATGCGTGAGGTTGCGAGATGGCTGCAAAAGAGACCGCGACATGATGATCTATGGATTGAACACCTGCGCGATTTGCCAGAAGGCCCGAAAGGCGTTGGAGGCAGAAGGCAAGGAAGTCACTTTCCGCGATGTCAGGGCGGAACCTCTGACCGAAGCGGAGCTGGCTGAGCTGATTGCAGAATTCGGGGACTTGCTGGTGGACCGAAAATCGAACGATTACCGAGCGCTTAATGACTGGCTAAAAAATTCGGAAGTAGAGGCACAGATTTCGGCCCAACCCAAGGTGATGGCGCGCCCGGTAATACGCGATCGGGATGTGTTGTATCTTGGCTGGGATGAGACGATTCAAGTCGCTTTGCTACAGAGCTGAGTTTTTAAAAAAAATGCATAATTAGCTTAACGAAACCCGCTGAAATGCTGCACATGGCCGAATGCCCGCTCTCGGAGTGCCGTTCGGTAGATCGTGGTAGCTGCAGAACGTCTGCAATGGGCGGAGAGCCTTTTTGCATCAGGCATCGGTCATATGCTGGACCAGTGAGGTCAGCTGTCTGTCGCCATGGCCATCGTCCCAAGCCGTCTTGGTTCGGTCATGCATCAACCGGATGAAATCAGCGGGAGCATTAAGTGAGAGATAGGTCTTCAACGCATCCTCTTGCGCCATCGCGTAAACCTTCAGAGAGGCTTCTGCATTGTCGTAGTCCTCGGTCGGAACGGTTCTGGCAAAGAGATCATGGTAGTCCTTGACCAATTTGATCGTGGCAGGAAGTTGGTCGGCATAAACTTGCATCGGGATGCCCGCTTTCTGACAAACAAGTGCACCGTATATCATTCCGAACATAAACCCCTGCCGAACCGTGAAGAGGCCGGCGAAGAGCGCGGCAAGCGCCGCTGGCTTCTCTCCAACATGGGCGGACTTTCCACCCAAGTTTCCGATGACGCTGCCATAACGGTCCCAGGTACCGGCACTGCCGACCGTCAGGATTGTGGTTTCGTCACCGCCAATGCCAGAAGGGTAGGCATTGATCATGCCAAGCATGTAGCCAGCCCCCTGTTTCTCCAGGATGGCGACCAGTCTATCGGCATCCGAGGTATCGCCTGTGCTCATGTCGCAGATAGTCTTACCCTCTAGCGAAAGACTCAGCCCGTTGACTAGTTCAACTGTTTCCGTGTGGCTCTTGATACAAATGATGACAAAATCAGACGCCGCGATGGCATCATTCGGTGAGGAGCAGATGGTGGCGCCAACCTCAGCGAAAACCTCTGCCTTTTCCGGCGTGCGGTTCCAAACGCTGACATCGTGACCTGACTTGAGCAGGCAATGCGCCAGCGCTGACCCCATGTTGCCCAGTCCCAATACAGCAAGTTTCATGATCTTAGCCTCCTGTGTCCGCCAATGAGTTCCAGCACCAGCATGCGCCGGCATGGGGAGATGACATAGTTGTAAATTTTTCTATATTGTTAGATGGTCTAACTTATGGATTGGCGCACGCTTCCCTCGTTGACATCTCTCAGAGCTTTCGCCGCCGCCGCCGAGTTTCAAAATCTGACCCGGGCGGCAGAGGCACTGAACGTGACCCATTCCGCAGTCAGCCAGCAAATCCGCGGGCTAGAACAACAACTCGGCACCCGGCTTATCACTCGTACCCGGCACGGTATTTCTCTGACATCGCAAGGCGAATTCCTGTCGGCTGGTTTGCTTGAAGCCTTCGCTGAAATGGCCTCTGTGACCGAGAGGGTGACGAGTGCAGAGTCGGTTCGACCGTTGGTGGTCAGCGCGACTCCGATGTTTTCAAGCGCGTTCCTCATGGCGCGGCTGTCGACGTTCATTGATGAATTCCCCAATATCGAATTGAGGATCGATTCAACGATCCAGGCTGTCGATCTCAAGCCGGGCGGAATTGATATGGCCGTCCGATACGGAACAGGTCGCTGGTCAGGGCTTGTCTCGCAGATGCTGCTACCTGGTTGTCTGACGGTCGTCGCGTCCCGCGAACTGATCGGAAACAGGGTGCTCAAAAACCCTGTAGAATTGCTTGATTTCACACTTCTTCAGGAACAGGCGTCGGTCGAGTTTGATCTGTGGCTGGAAAAGGCTGGCATCCCGCCCGAAGCGGAACGGAAAGTGATCCGCATGCCGGGCAACATGCTGTTGGATGGCATCCGCCGAGGTGACGGTATCGGGGCGACAGTACCGGCCTTTGTCTCTGACGAGTTGAAGTCAGGACAACTCGTGGCGCTGTTTGATGATCCAATACCACGGATCGGCTATTACCTTGTCACGCTGTCTGGTCCGGTTCGGCCAGTGGCAAAACTGTTCATACAGTGGCTTTCAAAATCAATTACCGAATATGAGAAAAGCCTGTTCCGATGGCCGCCCGCTCACCTGTTGTAGACGATAAAGAGCACCGGTTAGAGTCAAATAGGGTCTGGCTTACAAGGTAACGACCCGACAATGCTGCGCTACGACTGAAGGTCCGCTCTGTGGATGCCGCACCGCTGCGTTAATGGCAGGGGCGAAGGTCCGGTGTGGGCCGTGAGACTCAGTGGGGCAGGCAGCAGCACTGCCTGCCTGAGAAGCACATTTGTTCTGTCATGCCGACGCCGCCTTGGGCCATTCTGCCTTCAACAGCCGTGCAAAGATCATCACATGCGTGACCAAAAGTACCGGGACAAAGAATGTTGGAATGAACCAAGTGGGGCCAAAGTAGTTAATTGCCTCGGCTTGGCGCAAGGCGTTCACCAGATCTACAGTACCTAGGATGTTGAAACCCCACACCAACGGAAGGGCGGCCACTGATCCCCATCGCAAAGCGATAAGCGCGGCGATTGCCAGAAACGCCGAGAGTAAATCGCCATAGCTGGCGCTGGTTGCGAACGCCTCGGGCAACCCTCCGTTGTTGAGATTTGGTACCAAGAAGCTCATTCCGATGTGTCGGAAAGCATGCGGCAACAGCAGGATTGAGAGCGCTGCCGCCGCCGACAGCCGTGCAAGCCAGGGTGCAACGTACCACGCCGCGATCAGAGCAAAGACAAAGAGACTCATCGCGAACTGAAGAAGGAATATCACTGTGGGCGTCATCTGATCGGTCCTTTCGATATGCGTTTGTTTACGTGAATTGGAGGTAGGCAGACCTTCACCCTCGAACCGCAGTTTGCGATACGCTCACCTCGGCCCGGATCGCCCCCAATGATGCGGCCGGAGCAATCTCGTGGGCTGTTCCAGTGGCGACATCATAAAGCAAGGCTGAGACGGTGATCGCGTCCGGTACCTCCGGTGCTACCGCTAGGCGCTTGATGTCTGCGAAAAGGTCGCTTTCCTGATCCGTGATCGCGTACTCGGACACATCTATCCCAAGCTTTTTCAGCAGCGCGTCCTGAAGGTCTGGATTGGACAGCCGCTGGGCTCCACATTGTGTGTGCTGCATCAGGATTACGTTGAACGCCTGTTCGCGGCCCTCCGTCATGACGCTCACCAGAAAGGCGAGGGTGGCGATTTCTTCGATTGCAGCGCGTGTAACCCGTCCGCCATTGTTTCGGATTACAACCGCATCACCAAGCTCCAGTCCGAGGATGTGCGCGGGATCGACCCGGGCATCGCCGCAAGTCAGCACAACCGTTCGCAACTTTGGCAGGATCGGCAGGTTAGCACTGTCAAAGCCCGCCGCGAATTCTTGGTTTCGAGTGATAAGTTCGTCCTGAATGTTCATTCAGAGGTCCTTTCGTCTTGGGGGACAATCCTTCGTCTTGCGTAGTGTCAGGCGACACGCATCGGTGCGGTCTTTCTGGCGGTGGGCTGGTGACTTTCCGCCCACGCGGCGTCGTCTTGGCAATACGACGGGGAAGAAAGCTGTACATAGTCTCGCTGCATCTGGGCGCGATCAAGATCGAAGGGGCGCGTCGTGAGGATCTTTAGAAAGCTGCCGATCGCGCCAATGCTGCCTGGTAGGCTGCGCGCCAGGCCCGGTTGATCAGCGACCTTGCGCCGTACAATGCTTTCGAAGGCTTCAGGTTCGTGCCCGCTGACTTGGAACACGTCTTCGGTTGGGGCGTTCACCGCGAAGGCGCCTCGCCGGTACTCTTCTGAATAGATTGCAAGCTGGGTGACTGCCGCTTCCGAATAGTTTGCTGGGCGAAGGGCTTTCAGCGCCTTGACCATCATACGCTCGGAAATGTCGACATAACGTACCCGCCGCCCCAGCGCCCGGCCCATTGCTTCAGCGATCTCGTTGGGTGACAACAGCGTTGGGCCCGTGGGACGATATGTCTTGCCTGCATGGTGTGCCGGATCCGTCAAGGCACCGACAACTACGCTGGCAATGTCTTCGTTTGAGGGGGCGGCATTCTTCTTCACGTCGCCGTCGCCGAGCGGCATCGTGAACTGCCCAAGATGGGCCGCCATGCCCAGTACCATCAGGTAGTTTTCAGCAAACCAGCCGACATTCACCGTGGTTACGGACATCTCGGGGCGCATGCCGATCAGGATGTCGCCCAAGTAAACTTCGCGTGTAAACAGTGATGGGTGATCTACGCTCGAAAGCCATTGGCTAAGTGTAACGACATGTTCAACCTTTGCTTCGTAAGCCGCAGCGGTGAAGACTGCGTTGAAGTGCAGCCCGTTGGGTGCCGTCGGGGCGCATTGATACGCCCGCTGCACGCCTTTCATGGCTTTGCGCATGTCGCTCAGCGAATACTGGTCACCCACGAATAATTCAGCGCCCGCGCGATCTAGCATGTCAGAACGATGATCTCTCTGTCGTATGAACGCACGGACTTGGTAACCCTTGGCTCTGAGCTGATGTGCAACTTGCAGTCCGGTCTTACCGCTTGCACTTGTGACAAGGATCTTGGGTTTGGTAGGCACGGGCACGCTCCTTTAGATGATGCTTGCAATCTATAATTTAGATGATACATATAATCTTAAATGTCAACCCCGTCTGGGAGCGCGAAAATGCCGAGGATGTCGGAAGCGGAGAAACAGCGCAGTCACAACAGGATACTGGATGCTGCAGCGCAGTTGTTCCGCGAACGCGGGGTCGAAGCGACCAGCGTCGCTGACGTCATGAAGGCAGCCGGAATGACACATGGCGGTTTCTACCGGCACTTCGAGTCGAAAGAGGATTTGATCGCGACAGCCTTCTGGCACGCAGTCGACGATGTGGTTTCCGACATGGAGCGCGAAGAAACCAGCGAAGGGCGAAAGAAGGAGCGCCAAGGCTACATAGCTAAGTATCTTTCCCAAGCTCACGCTCAAGATAGTCGGAACGGATGCCCGTTGGCGGCGATGGGAACAGAGCTTGCCCGCACAACGGGCGCGCCCCATCAAGTGGGCGCACAGGCGTTAGATCGCATGGCGGCCCTTTTGCAGGACACGTCGGAAACCCGTTCGGGTCAGGGCTTAGCTGCGATGGCGCTCTTGATGGGCACGATTACCCTGGCTCGTCTGACGGAATCCGAAGAAGAGGCAGACCGAGCGCTGGAAGCAGGGCGCACAGCCATAGGTTTGCTTCAGGATTATTGGCCGAAAGAAAGATCCTAACTATCGCAGAGTATCCCGAGAATTTGACGGCTATGTTGTGGTTTGCCGTCACCCGCTGTTCGACAATGCTGCAAGGTGCACGAACGGCAGCAATGCGCAGGCTGCGCTGCAGCGTCGAGTGGTGAGGCAAACGGCTGGTTTGGGCCGTACAGGACAGGGTTTATCTTGGCTTGGCGAGTCATTCTGCGCCGCATCCGACGGTAGCAGTGAGTCCAATGTTTCGAATGCCGCGACTGGCATCGACGTCTGTTATGCGCAGTAATGCGGACTTGGCAACATCGAACGAATTACCCAGAGCGTAACTATAGCTAATCCACTGCGATTGCAGTTCTGTTGCCGAATTGCTGCCCTTCATTTGAAGGAATGTACCAGTCGCTAATGAATGAGTACAATCTCTCATTTATTTACAAGGTCTTATTCTTCTAAGAGCTCGCGGATATTAACGTCCAACTGTGCCGCAAAGCCTTTGTCGTTACCAGGATTGGCGGCGCAATGACCCCATGGCGAGTCGTAAGGACGGAAGATGGCGTTAGGCATGTGGTGGGCCTCAATTTCATTGTCTTCAGGAGGGAAATAGAGGTCCTGAGTGCAGGGCATCAGGATGGCACGCGCCTTGATGGCACCCAGCGCCAGTTTGTAATCCCCATTGTAAAGTGGCCCGGCAGAGATGTCGCCAGCCTGCCAGGTGGCAAGCTTGGCCAGTAGATTGTTGGCATCCCAGCTTTGTACATGGTCCTGTTCCCAATCTTGCATCAGCTCTTCAATGGATTGGAATCCAAGCTGCTCATAAAGCCCCTCGCGGTAAAAGGTCTGAGAGAAAGCCCAGCCTGCGTAGACCCGACCGAAGGCTTTGAGCCCGGCCTCGGGCGGGCTGTCATAATTGCCGCCGTTCCAATTCTGGTCCGCGCAAAGGGCGGCCTTGACCCCTTCGAGGAAGACGAAATTATGCGGTGAGGTTTTGGCCGAGGCGCAGAAAGGCAAGATCGCTTGTACCATATCCGGGTATTGCGCCGCCCATTGATAGGATTGACAGCCCGCCATTGACCAGCCGGCGACCAGCGCGATCTTTTCGATGCCGAGGTGATCTTGGATCAACCGATGCTGCGCCGCGATATTATCCCACATCTGCACCAACGGAAATCGCGGGCCGTCTTGAGGGGAGGGCGTATTCGAGGGCGAAGACGAACGGCCATTGCCGAACAAATTTGGACTGACGATGAAGTGGCGGCTTGGGTCAATAGCGCGACCGGGGCCGAAGAACCCTTCGTTCCGAGTATTTGTCCCCGTGTAGAAGGTCGGTAGGACGATGACATTGTCTCGGGTGGCCGACAACGTGCCGTAAGTTTGATAGGCAAGTTTGGCGTCGCGCAAAACCTGACCCGATAGAAGCGGGAAGTCTCCAAGGTCGAATGTCCTAAACTCATCCACGACCATCTTTCAGTACAGCCTCAGATACTCTTGCACTTCCCAGTCAGTGACCGATTGGTGATAGCGCTCCCATTCGTCGTTCTTGTACTCGAGATAGGAGTTGCGCATCACGCGCCCCATCACATGTTCGGCCATCTCGTCATGACGCAGAGCCTCAATAGCGTTGAACAAAGTTCGCGGAAGCCTGCGTATACCGAGCTCGGCAAGCTCGGATTCAGTCTTTGAGTACAAATCAAAATCTGTTGGTTTGCCCGGATCGATCTTGTTTTTGATGCCTTTTATTCCGCAGCTCAAGTGCATCGCCATCGCGAGATAGACATTCATTGTCATGTCACAGGCGCGATTTTCGATGCAGTGGCGGCTTTGCGGAAGGCGGAACTGGGCGGATCGGTTGTTGAAGCCGTAGGTGATATTTGTCGGGGCCCATGTGACCGTGCCGCCTTCAAAGCCGCCAACACGTGGCACCAGACCGTTATAGGAATTCACCGTCGGACAGGTGATCGCGGTGATTGCTTCTGCATGCTGCATCAGTCCGCCAACTGCCCAGCGGCTTTCGTCACTCCAATCGCCATCCGGCGTTTCGAAAATGTTCTCGCCCGGACGGCTTTCATGCTGCATCGACATGTTGATATGCGCGCCAGACCGCCAATCGCCCACTGTCGGTTTCGGCATGAAAGTGATGAACATCCCGTGCTTTTTTGCGACTTCTTTCAGGGTGATGCGCAGGAATGCCAGCCGATCAGACATTTCCAGCATGTTGGTGTAGTGGAAATCCAGCTCGAACTGCGAATACGCACCCTCGGCCACCACGTCATGCAGGTTCCAACCCAGACCCTCGATGATGTCGATCATGTCTTTCAGAAACGCCATCGAGTCGATCGAGTATTCAACGTCATAGCCAAACGCCTGACGGCGGGGCCGAAGGCCGCTTGCAGGGTCGTCGTCAAACGCCTTCACCGGCTGACCGGCGTCGTCGTATTTCATCACAATGAATTCGGGCTCGACCCCAGCATAACCTGTGTACCCTTCCTGCGCAGCCTCGTGCATGGCACGTTTCAGGGCCTGACGCGGGCAGACATTATAAGGCGCATCTTCCCAATAGAGATCCGAGAAAATAATCGCCATCGATGTGTCCCACGGACAGACGTAGACGGCATCGAGATCCGGAACCACTACCTGATCGCTGTCGGCGGGGCTTAGCTCGGGCACGTACGAAATCGAATGCACCGCGAATTGTGGCCCTTTCCCAAGGCATAGCGGTTCAAAATCACTCATCGGTACGGGTTTGGTTTTTGGAATACCGTGCAGGTCAATCCAGGCAGCCATCACGTATTTGACGCCAGCCTCCTCCAGACGTTGCCGTACCTCTGCGATACGCGGGCGGTTACGCTCGACAGCTTCATGGAAAGTCTCGTAGTAGATGCGGGTGCTGGCATTGTCCTTGGGCATTCGGCGTCCTCCCATCGAATGGCAATCAGATTTGGTTCACCGAAGGTGATCCCTCAGTGTTGGTGCTGGTTTCGGTTGTTCTGTCGCTCAGCGGTTAAGATGTTCAGCCAGGGACAAAATCGTCAGGGTCGATGCCCGGAACCTGCGTGATCCCGGCAAGCTGTTTCCAGTTGTGAGGGTAGGCGGCATAGAAGATCACGCATTTGCCATCCGACTCGTAGGAAATGTGGTTGTCCTTGGGGACAAACAGCACGTCACCGCGATTGCAAACATAGCTTTCGCCATCGCAAACCAACCGGAAAGTACCTTCAAGGCAATAAATGATTTCGTCGCAGGTCAGATCCCACGGCACCTTGATGTTGTTCAGGACGTTGATACCGCCGCACATGGACTTGCTGAATTCGCTGGTCACCATTGGTTTGATGTAAGTGTCGCTGTCGCCCATCGAGTCGTAGCGATTTTGAACCAGATCGAATTTGAAAAGTTGAGGTGTGTCACCCATTTGGTCAGCCTTCCTGTGCCAGGTGTTTCAGTATGGATTCGTTCAATTCGACCTTGTAACCGTCAGGGTCCTCGCAAAAGGCGATGACCCTTGTGCCGTTTTTCATTGGCCCCGGTGGGCGGGTGATGTTTACCCCGGCCGCAGCCAGCTGTTCGCACGCGGCATAAACATCTGGCGTTTCGATGCAGATGTGACCCCAACCGTCGCCTTTGTCATAAGGCGTGCCCTGATCCCAATTGGCGGTCAGCTCCAGCGTGGGAAACTCGGCCTCGGGCCCATAGCCGATAAAGGTATTGGTGAATTTGCCTTCGGGGTAGTCCGTGCGCCGCTGCACTTCCATACCCAGAATTCCGCAATAGAAATCCAGTGACTTCTCCATGTCGGTGACCCGCATCATCGTATGGGCCAGACGAAACCCTTTGGATATGGACTTGTTCATCGATATTGTTCCTTCTTGCTTAAGTACCGGCCACGTCGCGCTCGATCAGATCCTGAAAGGCGCGGACGCTGTCCTCCCAAGCGGGCGACAACAGGCCCCCATCCTCGGCGACCGGGGATTTGCGGCCCTCAAACATGCGTTCAACCATCTCGTGATCTTCCTTGTGGACATCCCACCAAAGGTTTCTGAGGGCTTGTACTTCCTCGGCGCTCAGTTCCTGGCCTTCTGTCGTGTAAAGTGCTCGGTACTGGCGCATCTTTCCGGGACCAATGGGCACGTTCAGATATACGCCCAGCTGATCCGGAAAATAGCGGCCCAGAATAAAATTGGGGTACAGGGTCAGATAGCGAGAGCTGACCCCCAGACTGCCGGATGTGCCCAACTCTTCGTTCAGATCCACCGCGCTGCCGATGCAGGTGCCATCGGTGATTGTATAGTGGTTTTCCAATGGTTGATCAGTGGTTGAGGCATGGACAAACTGAACGTGGTAGGGCTCAATAAAGTTCTCCATGATCAGCTTCCAGTTGGTGCTAATCTCACCAAAGTCGAGCAGGCCAATTGGTTCCACTCTGGTGAAATCCATCCCCTCCAGCCGGCTGATCAAAGGCGCGGCATAGTCTTCGAAATCAGGCGCGTTCCCATCCAGATTGACGAAGATCCAGTCATGCCAGACATGGGTGCGTACAGGCTTGAGGCGATGATTTTTGATGTCAAAGCCGTCGAACTCCTGCTTGCCGGTTCCGGCAAAATGAGGTGCAGCCCGCAGGCGGCCATCCAGGTCATAAGCCCAGGCATGATAGGGGCAGCGGATCAGCTTGCCGACATTCTTGGGCTTGTCGACCAATGTCATACACCGGTGCAAGCAAACATTGTGAAACACCTGGATGTCGCCGTCACGACCGCGCACCGCCAGCAGTGGTAAGTCTGCGCAGGTAACCGGATGAGCATCACCGGGGTTAGCCATCTGATGGGCAAACCCGATGAACACCCAGTTCTTGGCCAGGACAGTCTGGCATTCCCGCTGCCAGAACTCTTCGCTGCGATACGCCCCGGCGGTCAGCCCGTGCTGAGGCCCTCCAATGGCCTGAGTTCTATCCTCGGCAATTGTCATTTGTCCTCCCTTCGACACTGCCACCTGTACCCGTCGGTCCAACGACAGGCGCATGGTTTTACCGTTTCTCGCGGTCTTCCTACTTGCGGACTCTGTCCCGCCGCGCCGGGAATTGAAGTTTCGACTGCGAATATCGCATTAGCCGCCTAACATTCTTTCGATTTTCGCGAATATTTTGGGATTTTGGGGCACGAATCAGAAATAATCTGGTCAAAAAACGGCATGGAAGTGCGAATTTCGAATAACCAGGTCGTGTGGATTGCGAGAGCCGCAATTTCAGCGGGATTTTACAGAAAATTTGGCAATAGGCCCGCGTCACGGTCCTTGGAAGCTGCGGTGTCGAGGGCAAAAGATGTCGTTTTCTGCACTTCCTGCCACAGAATTCTTAGGAGAGAATTGCGAATTTCGATGTCCTCACCTAGTCTCAGCTACGAATGCAGCAATCGAGCATCGGGTATATGGCAGTCAAAAAGCAATCAAACGTGCGCGCCTCCGCACAGAGCATTAGGTCCCCAAAGGATGACTTGAACCAGCAGATCATCCGGCTATTGCAGCAAGATGGTCGGATGGCTTTTTCGGAAATTGCACAGCAGTTGAATGTGTCCGAAGGAACCATCCGCAACAGGGTGAGCGGTCTGCGAGACAACAACATGTTGCGGATCGTTGCGATGTCGGATCCGGTGGCCACAGAATACACAACCGACGCGATGATCGGGTTGAATGTGGCCGCTGGCGTGACCCCACGCCAGGTGGCGAAGCGCCTTGAAAAGAACCCAAGGGTTGTTTTCATCCTGTGGGTCGCGGGACGTTACGACCTGATCATTGAACTGGTCAGTGACCACGGTGACGCATTGAAGGAATTTCTAGAGCATGAAATCCATGCGAGTGACGATATCGCCAATGCCGATGTTATGCCGGGGCTGAAGAATTTCAAGAATCAGTTTCTGCTAAAGCAGGATGTGAAGGAGTGAAGAGGAAGAAGCCGATCGCTGACGTTTCTAATGCGAAAGGGTTTCAACAGGGTTTTTGGGGAGATGTTCAGCGCCGATCTTAATGCCGACCCCGACAGCCATCCGTCTTCCGAACTGCGCGAACGATGTTGTCTAATATTTCGCTTTGAATGTCAGATCCTGCAGCGAGTTACCGCTTGGGCTTCGGGCGGACGGTTCAGAAATCATCATGGATGCTTTCTTCCTCGCCAGTTACATAACGAGCCCATTCGTTCATGATTAGTCGACGTTGCTCCAGATAATCCGTCCTGCGATACGCCCTTTCGACCTGACTTCCTGCAACATGGCCAAGGCTGGTTTCTGCGACTTCCCTTGGCGCATTGGTTCGGTCCGCCACCCAATCCCGAAAGCTGGATTTGAACCCATGAGGCCTATATGGCAAACCTGCCTTGCGCATATGTTGCCCCATCGTCATATCCGAAATCACTCCTTTGCGAAGGCCGGGGAAGAGAAAACCATCACGGTAGAAGGGTTTGGTGAGGTCAACCACGCGCTGGGCTTCGCCGGACAAAGGCACGCGAAAATCCGCCGTTTGGCCTAACCGGCCCTTCATCTGATGCGCAGGGATTGTCCAAATGTCATCTTCAATTTGATCGTATCTCATAAAGCGGAGTGGACCTGAGCGGGCTGCCGTCAGGATCAGCATCCGCAGGGCCAGATTGGTTGTCGTGGGCACTTCTAGGGTTCTGTAGAATTCTGGAACGTCAATCCACGGCATGGCAGCAATGTGTTGTGGCGTATGCCTAGATTTACCAAGAAGCGCTTTGGCTTTTTCGGTGGCTTGCAAATCTACGTCCAACCCTAGCGCCGCAGCGTGCCTTAGAGCGATGCTGAGGCGATTAATGGCTTTCCGGGCAGTTTTCCCCCTTTGGAGTGCCAAATGGGCCTCAGAGCGTCTCTTATGTCGATCTGATCGATATCTGAGCCGGGGATCTACCCAGTTTGGGTAAGACATGTAATTCTAGAGGAGAAAACCAGCGCCCAGCTTTACCGTCGCCTTTGAGTTCGGCCTTCCGACTTTCGAACGCGTCCAATGCGACATCCGCCAAACAATGTAAATTGCGTTCAGCCTCACGCCGTTGTTTTTCGCGTTCTTTGATTGGATCAAGACCCTTCCGGGCAAAGGCGCGCCACTGTTCCGCGTGTTCTCTTGCTTCTTTGAGCGATACATCTGCAATGGACCCAAGGCCCATTTCACGCCTGCAACCGTGTACCGTGATCCTGAGGAACCATTGCCCGCCGCCATCTTGGCGCTTGTGTAACCACAATCCGGCACCATCGTTGTGCTTACCGGGGCCTGCTGCCTTCACCGCTGCGGCCGAAAGTTTATGGATAGGCCGCGCCATCCGTCCACCCTTCTATCCGCCTTATTGTCTGCGGTATCCTGCTATATCCTGACACATAACGGAATAGCTAAAGTCTTAGGGTGTTGGTTTTTATAAGAAAGTGGAATGTCGTGGGGTATGGTGGTGCAAGGTCTAAATGCCGTGTGGGGGCACCAAACTCCAAACATCTCCCTACTTTTCAAGCGATTGCACTCGTGCGCTTTTCCGTTTCTTGCCTGCGCCTAAGCGCTGCAATATGTTTAAATCGCGCGCTGAATTCCAGCGTCCAGACAAGATCGAACCGGGACCCTAAAGCCAATCCCGCAAAATCGGGATCAACGGCACATCTGCCGCAGGCATCGGGTAACTGCGCAGATCATTCGCACGCACCCATTTCAGCGCCTGTCCTTCCTTCGATTGTGGAATGCCTTCCCATTTGCGGCAGGCAAACAGCGGCATCAGCAGGTGAAAATCATCATAGCTGTGGCTGGCGAAGGTCAGCGGCGCAAGGCAGGAGGACCATGTGTTGATGCCCAGTTCTTCGTACAGTTCGCGGATCAGGGCGACCTCGGGCGTTTCGCCGGGTTCGATCTTGCCGCCGGGAAACTCCCAAAGTCCAGCCATGGATTTGCCTTCGGGGCGCTGCGCCAGCAGCACCCGGCCCTCGATGTCTATCAGGGCGACCGCAGAAACCAGAACTGTTTTCACGACCGGTAATCCGCGTTGATCTCGATATAGCCATGGGTCAGGTCGCAGGTCCAAACGGTGGATTTACCCGCGCCCAGCCCCAGATCGACGCCGATTACAAGGTCCTGAGCTTTCATGTATTCGGCGGCGTCTTCCTCGCGGTAATCGGGACTGACCCAGCCTTTTTCGGCCACAAGGATGTCTCCGAAAGAAATGCTCAGCAGGTCACGGTCGGCAGCTGCACCCGATTTTCCGATGGCCATGACGACGCGGCCCCAATTCGGGTCTTCGCCCGCAATGGCGGTTTTTATCAGTGGTGAATTGGCAATCGCCAATCCATGCACCTTGGCGTCGGCATCGGTGACAGCCCCGGTCACACGAATTTCTACGAATTTCGTGGCGCCCTCGCCATCGCGTACCACTTGTTGGGCAAGGTCCAGCATCACGGTTTCCAAAGCCTCAGCAAAGGCGGCATTGTCTGTCGCATCCACCCCCGAAGCCCCAGTAGCACACAGCAGCAGGCTGTCCGACGTCGAAGTGTCGCTGTCGACAGTGATGCAGTTGAAAGTGCGGTCAGTCTGCGTACCCAGCATCTGCTGCAACGCGGATTGCTCGACCTGGGCGTCGGTGAAGATATAAACCAGCATCGTCGCCATATCAGGCGCGATCATGCCAGAACCCTTGGAAATCCCCGCAATAGAGACTGTTCTTCCATCAATCTCGACCTGCGCCGAAGCTCCTTTCGGAAAGGTATCCGTGGTCATGATGGCCCGCGCTGCATCTTCGATTGCGTGGCGACTGAGGCCGGATTTCAGGGCCTCAAGCTGCGCCACGATGCGGCCATGCGGCAAGGGTTCACCGATCACACCAGTTGACGAGGTAAAAACCCGTTCGACCGGCACGCCTGTGGTCTCGGACACTGCTTGCGTCACCTCGGCGACCGAGCTTTGGCCATAATGCCCGGTAAATGCATTGGCATTGCCCGAATTCACAAGGATCGCCGCCGGCCCGTCACTTGGCCCGCCGATCTTGTCCTGACAATCCAGCACGGGTGCCGCGCGTGTGGCCGAGCGGGTAAAGACCCCAGCCACTGAAGTGCCTGGATCAAGGACCGCCAGCATCACATCAGTGCGGCCTTGATAGCGTACGCCGGCTTCGACGGTCGCAAAGCGCACACCGTCAATCGCGGGCAATTCGGGAAACGCCGCCGGGGCCAGCGGAGAGACTTTGGTGATCGAGGCCACGGGGTTACTCCTGAATCAAGTCCAACTGACGCACGATGCCCGGGGTCACATCTTCGAGCGCAGGACGTTCGATCTGTGCAGCCTGGGTCAATTCGCCGATACGGGCCTGAATAGCTTCACTTTGCAGATCCTGTGCCAGCTCGTCGCGTACCGCATCAAGTGCGGGCGCTTCGGATTTGCGCTTGTCATTTAGAATGATCACGTGCCAGCCAAACTGTGTCTGCACCGGGTCCGACACCTGATCCTTCTCAAGCGCGACAACGGCGGTTTCAAACTCGGGAACCATCTGCCCCTTGCCGAACCAACCCAGCACCCCGCCATTCGGGCCGGAAGGACCGGTTGATTTTTCTTTGGCCAGCTCGGCAAAGTCGGCGCCATCATCCAACTGAGCCTTAAGGTCTTTGGCCTCATCCTCGGTCTCGACCAGAATATGGCTGGCATTAAACTCATCTTCGCCTTCAAACTCGGCAAAGCGCGCATCATAGGCGGTCTGAATGGTTTCTGCCGTTACAACTTCGTCGATCAGGGCATTTACGGTCTGAACCGCCAGCAACGACCGCGTCTCGTTCTCGATGGCCAAGGCGTTCAGATTGCTCAGCCCTTCTTGCTCCTGGCCCAGCAACTGCTGCTGAATCAGCTGCTCGATGATGAAATCATACAGAACATCATCTTCGACCTGCTGGTAGTTGGGGGGCAGTGTCGCAACTGTTGCGATCACATGCGCCAGAGTGATTTCTTCACCGTTTACGCGGGCGACCACCGTGCTGGCATCGGGCTTGGTTTCGGCGGCCAATGGCAGCGCCATCACCGTTGCAAGGGCCAGCGATGGCAGAAAAGTGAGGCCTTTGGGCATGGAATCATCCTATTTCTTTGCCACGGCAGGGCGCAGCGTTGACACTCTGGAACCTGCCGCTTACATCGCTTTGAAGCCTTGGACAGGGCCGCCTTTCACCCACCGTATCTATGGGTTGCGCGCAAGGTGGGCAAGCCTGTCAAAACCAAGACAAGAACAGATCCGCTGGAGTGAACATGCTGGGACTCGGAACGCTCGCCAAAAAGGTGTTCGGAACACCGAACGACCGCAAGATCAAGGCGACCCGCCCCCTGATCGAACAGATCAACGCGCTGGAACCCGAGTTCGAGAATCTGTCGGATGAAGGCCTGATCGCAAAGACCGCCGAGCTGCGCAAACGTGCGCTGGAAGGCGAAAGCCTGGATGATCTGCTGCCCGAGGCGTTTGCAAACGTACGCGAAGGGGCAAAACGCGCGCTGGGCCTGCGTGCCTTTGATGTGCAGTTGATGGGCGGCGCCTTCCTGCATCAAGGCAATATTTCCGAGATGAAAACGGGTGAAGGCAAGACATTGGTTGCGACCCTCCCCGCCTATCTGAACGCGCTGACCGGTAAGGGCGTGCACGTGGTCACGGTGAACGAATACCTGGCCAAGCGCGACTCGGAATGGATGGGCAAGGTGTTTGCCGCCGTGGGCATGACCACCGGTGTCATCTGGTCAGGGCAGCCCGATGCCGAGAAAAAGGCTGCTTATGCCTGTGACGTGACCTATGCCACCAACAATGAGCTGGGTTTTGATTACCTGCGCGATAATATGAAGGCGGAACTGGATCAAATTTACCAGAAACACCACAATTTCGCGATCGTGGATGAGGTCGACTCGATCCTGATTGACGAGGCGCGGACGCCGCTGGTCATTTCCGGGCCCTCCGAGGACCGGTCGGACCTGTATACCGCGATTGATGCGCTAATCCCGTCATTGGGAGAAGATCACTTCACGCTGGACGAAAAGTCCCGGAACGTGACCTTCACGGATGAGGGTAACGAGTTTCTGGAGCAACAGTTGATTGCCAACGGCCTGATCCCAGAAGGCCATTCGCTGTATGATCCTGAAAGCACCACGGTCGTTCACCACGTGAACCAGGGCTTGCGCGCGCATAAGCTGTTTACACGTGACAAAGATTACATCGTGCGGGACGGCAATGTCGTTCTGATTGATGAGTTCACCGGTCGCATGATGCCAGGTCGTCGCCTGTCGGAAGGTCTTCATCAGGCCATCGAAGCCAAGGAAAACGTGCAGATCCAGCCCGAAAACGTAACATTGGCCAGCGTGACGTTCCAAAACTATTTCCGCCTGTATGACAAGCTGGGCGGCATGACCGGCACCGCGCTGACCGAGGCTGAGGAATTTACCGAAATCTACGGTCTGGGCGTTGTCGAAGTACCAACCAACAAACCGATCGCGCGTCTGGATGAGGACGATCAGGTCTTTCGTACCGCAGCCGAAAAATACGGCGCCATGATCGACGAGACAAAGGAAGCCCAGAAAAACGGACAACCGGTCCTTCTGGGCACCACTTCCATCGAAAAGTCCGAATTGCTCAGCCAGATGCTCACCAAAGAGGGTATCCAGCACAATGTTCTGAATGCCCGCCAACACGAGCAAGAGGCGCAGATCGTTGCCGATGCGGGCCGATATGGCGCAGTAACCATCGCCACCAACATGGCCGGTCGCGGTACTGATATTCAGCTGGGCGGCAATGTGGAAATGAAGGTTCTGCAGGCGCTGGAAGAAAACCCCGATGCCGACCCGGCCCAGTTGCGCGCCACCGAAGAGGCGCGCCATGCCGAAGAAAAGGAAAAGGTTCTGGCCGCAGGAGGCCTTTACGTCATGGCCTCGGAACGCCACGAAAGCCGCCGTATCGACAACCAGCTGCGGGGCCGGTCCGGCCGTCAGGGTGATCCGGGCCGCACCGTGTTTTACCTCAGCCTCGAAGACGACCTAATGCGCATCTTCGGCTCGGAACGGTTGGACAAGGTTCTGACCACGCTGGGCATGAAAGAAGGTGAGGCCATCGTCCACCCTTGGGTGAATAAATCGCTGGAGCGGGCGCAATCCAAGGTCGAAGGTCGCAACTTTGACATGCGCAAGAACGTCCTGAAATTCGACGATGTGATGAACGACCAGCGTAAGGTGGTATTCAGCCAACGGCGCGAAATCATGTCCGCCGACGACCTTTCCGAAATCGTATCAGACATGCGCGAACAGGTGATCGACGACCTGATCGACGAATATATGCCGCCGAAATCCTATGCCGATCAGTGGGATACCGAGGGTTTGCACGCAGCGGTCAAGGAAAAATTGACCATTGACGCCCCGGTTCAGGATTGGGCCGCTGAGGAAGGCGTAGATGACGAGCAGGTGCGCGAACGGCTGATCAACGCCGCTGACGAAATGATGGCGCAAAAAGTGGCCGCGTTCGGCCCCGAGAACATGCGCAACATCGAAAAGCAGGTCTTGCTGAACACGATCGACAGCAAATGGCGCGAACATCTGCTGACGCTGGAACATCTGCGCTCGGTCGTGGGCTTCCGCGGCTATGCCCAGCGCGACCCGCTGAACGAATACAAGAACGAAAGCTTCCAGCTGTTCGAATCCATGCTGGATTCGTTGCGCGAAACCGTGACCCAGCAGCTGTCCCGCGTGCGACCGCTGACCGAAGAGGAACAGCGCGAAATGCTGACCCAGATGCAAGCGCAGCAGGCACGGGCGCAGCAGGCGGTAGATCAGGCCGCTGGTCACGCCGAAGCGGTGGCCGAGGCCGAAGCCTCGGGTGATGCGCGGCCTGGATTTGTCGAAGACGACCCGGCAACTTGGGGAAACCCGTCGCGCAACGACAAGTGCCCCTGCGGTTCAGGCAAGAAGTTTAAGCATTGCCATGGCCGATTGACCTAACGTCACCACAATCGAGACACAATGAGTCCGCCTCACGGCCACATATTAGCCGTGATTCAACTGCAGGGTGCGAATCGCTCCTTCAACTGGGGAGGGTGTCTTGTTTGTAATTAAGAACTACGTAACCACTGGCGGCACCGTTGCTTGTGCATTGGCCATTGGCTACCTCATGCAGAACGGAACCCCTGCGCAACCGCGAGGGGAGCGGGCTTCTGTTGATGTGGCATCAGTTACAGATCAGGCTTCAATCATCCCCGGGTTAAGCGAAGTCGTTCTGACCTCATCTGCACCGGTTCACGGAACAAGCAAAGAGACTGGGTCCGACAACCGTTTTATCGAATCCAGTCGATCAGAACCAGTCAATCCCATTGACTGCACCCTCAGTGCGCGCGCTACTGCCGTTCCCGGTGCTGCCGCCCGGCTGGTCGTCAACGCCCCCTGCCACAGTAATGAATCTGTGGAAATTCACCATAGCGGTCTGACAGTCACACAGCGCACCGACGCAGTAGGGCGCATGGACATGACAATCCCGGCCCTGTCAGAATATGCGATCTTTCTGATCTCGTTTGAAGACCAGCATGGAACAGTCGCAACCACCCATATCGCTGACATTGCCAATTACGAACGCATTGCACTGCAATGGCAGGGTGAAACTGACCTGCAAATTCATGCGCTGGAATTCGGGGCCAGCTATGGCGGCAATGGCCATGTCTCGGCCGAGACCCCGACCGAAGGCGCCGGACAGGTAGTGCGTCTGGGCAATACCGGAACCGGGGACATGAAAAACATCGAAATCTATTCGTTCCCTGCTGGTCTTTCCAACCAAAACGGGTCGATAGAAATCACTGTCGAAACCGAGGTGACTTCGGAAAATTGCGGGCGCGACCTGAACATCCAGTCGCTTGAATTGCGGGATGATCGGTTGAGATCAAAAGACAGGACGCTGAGTTTTCCTGAATGCTCCCGCACCGGAGAGTTTCTGGTGTTGAATAATCTCTTCCAAGACCTGACAATCGCCGCAAACTAAATCCGCAGGCAGGCTCGGGCATCTTATGACATTCTTTCGTGTGGCAGCGGCTGCACTGGCTTCCGTTACAATCGCGTCGGGCGCACAGGCGCAAGACATCTCGCTTAGATCGCATGACGGCAAGGTCGAAGTCACCGGTGACCTGCTGGGATTTGACGGCGAGTTCTATCGTGTGGCAACACAATTCGGCACGCTGACAGTTGATGGGTCCGGTGTGACCTGTACCGGACCTGCCTGCCCAAGCCTGACCGATTTTGTGGCTGAAATCCGATTTGCCGGATCTTCGGTCATGGCGGAAAAGGTTCTACCAGCGCTGATTGTTGGCTTCGCACAGCAGCAAGGGTTGTCGGCGACTCCAAACAGGCTGACCGCCAACACATTTTCTTACGAACTGCACCAACCCGGGAGGGCAGCACCGCTGGGTCGGTTCTTCTTTGACGCAGGGAACACTGAGCGCGGATTTAGGGCGCAGGCAGAAAACCAGGCTGATATTGTTCTGGCGTTGCGCGAAATCCGACCCGAAGAGGAGCAAGCCGCACAAGCGGTAGGCCTTGGCGATCTGACCCGCACCCGCCGGGCCCGCGTCATCGCGCTTGACGCTTTGGTACCAATCGTTGCCAACTCGAACCCGTTACAGCAAATCTCGCTTGCGGAATTAACCCGGGTGTTTTCGGGCGAGATTACGAGTTGGGCCGAGTTGGGCGGACCCGATGCGCCAATTTCACTGCACCTTCCGGAAGCCGGTTCGGGTCTGGCCCAGAATGTCGAAGACAGGCTTCTGGCACCCTCCGGCACAGCCCTTTCCGAGGCGGCCATTCGGCATGACCGCAGTACTGATCTGGTACGTACCGTTGCTGCGGATCCCTTTTCAATAGGTGTGGCAAGCCAAGCCGAAGCCAGCACCGCGCGTGCCCTGCCTTTGACCGGCGGGTGCGGTCATGCGCTGGCGGCTACTCGGCAGTCAATCAAGACCGAAGATTATCCGCTGACCTCACCTATGTTTTTATACCTGCCGGACAGGCGATTGCCGCGTTTTGCACGTCAATTCCTGGCCTACACCCAAGGAACCGAGGCGCAGATGGCAATACGCGAGGCTGGCTTTGTCGATCAAACCCCCGAGACTATGGGTCTTGGGGTGCAAGGGGATCGACTTGCCAATGCTATCGCGTCGGGCGGATCAGAAGTTGGTTTGGAGGAACTTCAGCGGCTGGTCGAGATTTTCAGACCCATGTCCCGCCTGTCACTGTCCTTCCGGTTCGAGCCCGGTTCCTCGCGCCCGGATGCGCAGTCACGGTCCAATATCCGACATCTTGCCCTTCTTTTGGAATCCGGGACCCTCGATGCCCGAAAGCTTAGGTTTGTCGGCTTCAGCGATGGCGAAGGGGCAGCGTCAACCAATGCGCGGATCGCATTGTTGCGGGCAAAAACCGTTCGCAATGCCGTATTGGCCGAGATTGAAACCGCTATCGGGGACAGCATCGAAATCACGGTCGACGCCTTTGGCGAGGCCATGCCAATGGCCTGCGACGACACGGAATGGGGCCGAAAGGTCAACCGCCGGGTCGAGGTCTGGGTTCAATAGCAGCTACAGATAACCCTCGGACCTAAAGCTCAGCTCGTTCGACTTTCCAATGATCAGATGGTCATGCAGCGTCAGGCCCAGTGCCAGGCAGGCATCCTGAATTCGGTTGGTCATGTCGATATCCGATTGCGACGGGGTCGGGTCACCTGACGGATGGTTATGCACAAGTATCAACGCCGAGGCATTCAGCTCCAGCGCCCGTTTGGCAACCTCACGCGGATAGACAGGGACATGATCCACCGTGCCCTTGGCCTGTTCCTCATCAGCGATCAGCACGTTTTTGCGATCCAGATAGAACACACGGAATTGTTCGGTCTCACGATGGGCCATGGTGGTGTGGCAATAGTCCAGCAATGCGTCCCATCCGGAAATCACATGTCGCCTCATCACCCGTGCGCGGGCCATGCGATGGGCGCAGGCCTCAAGGATTTTCAGATCGGTGATCACGCTATCCCCGACGCCTTTGATTTGGCGCAGCCGTTCCTCGGGCGCGGTCAGCACCCGATTGAAATCGCCGAACGTTTCCATCAGCGCACGCGCCAGCGGTTTCACATCCTGCCGGGGGATTGAACGGAACAGGACCAGTTCCAACAGCTCATAATCCGGCATGGCGGCGGACCCGCCAGACAGGAACCGTTCGCGCAGCCGCTTGCGATGATCTTTGATGTAGGAGGGTAACCGACCCGTCGGCAGCGGCTGCGCGGGGGCTTCGTCTGTATCGAATAGCATTGGGGCTTCGGAAAAGGCGTCCTGTGTCATGCTCTCAGCCTGACGCAGAATCGGTTTCCAGATGGTTAACGCACCTCACCTGCCATGCGGGCAGTGGCGCGGCGGACAACCATATGCAACACGATGGAAAACACTCCCAAGGTCAGCATCGCGGCGAACATCAGATCGGTCTTTGCACGGCCATTGGCCAACAGCATCAAATATCCCAACCCTTGCGACGAGCCGACCCATTCACCAATCACCGCCCCGATCGGCGCATAGACGGCGGCCAGCCTCATCCCCGACGCCAGCGAGGGCATCGCCGCCGGAATGCGGATATACCACAGCACTGCACGCGGACTGGCCTGCATCGTGCGCGCAAGGTCCAGATAGCCCTGCGGCGTCCGCATCAGCCCATCGAAGAAAGACGAGGTGATCGGGAAATAGATGATCAGCACCGCCATCGCGACCTTGGACCAGAGGCCATAGCCCAGCCAAAGCGTCAACAACGGGGCCAGCGCAAACACCGGCAGAGCCTGCGTGAACACCAGCATCGGCTGTACCAGCACGCGCGCCGCCCGCGAATTGGCCAGTTGCAGCGCAGTGACCACACCCAGAACCGTCCCAAAGGCCAATCCAATCACCACTTCGACCGCAGTGATCCAAGTGTGTTCGGCAATCAGCCAACGGTTCTGCCACCAGATCTCGGCCACCACGGCGGGGCTTGGCAGGATGAACTTAGGCAAGCCGGTCGTCCAGACGATCCCCTGCCAGATGGCAATCGCGAACACGGTGGCTGCAAGGGCTGAGAGATATTTCATGCGACCGCCTCGCGCAGCAAGCGCAACAGCGCACCTTGCGTTTCCAGCGTCTCAAGGTCGTCCACATGGCGCGGGGCCGGGGCATGCGGCGGCTCACAGGGGGTCAGGCCCTGCTGTGTCATCACCATGATGGACTGGCCCAGCCGGGCGGCCTCACCCGGGTCATGTGTCACCAGCAAAACGGTCCGGCCCTGCAACGCCTCGACTGCAAGATCCTGCATATCGGCACGGGTGCGGGCATCCAGCGCCGAGAACGGCTCATCCAGCAGAACAATCGGGCGATCTTCCATCAGCGTGCGGGCTAAAGCGACGCGTTGGCGTTGGCCGCCCGACAGTTCGGCGGGTTTCTTGGTCATATGATCCTGCAATCGCATGCGCTGAATCAGACGGTTGCGCCGCTCCAGATCGACCGACTTGCCCCGAAGCCGCGCACCTAACGAGACATTTTGTGCGACCGTTGCCCAGGGCAGCAGCAAATCATCCTGCGCCATATAGGCCACGCGGTCCTGCATCGGAGCACCGTCGCCTGCGGTGATCTGCCCGGTGAACACGGCACCTGTATCAAGCCCGGCAATCAGACGTAGAATTGTGGTTTTACCAACGCCCGATCCGCCCAACAGGCAAGTCCACTGCCCGGCCCCAAGGGTCAGGGTAAGCGGCGCGAACAGTGTCGCGCCGTCAATCGTGGCCGTGCCTGTGATGCTCAGATCGGGCGCCGGGGTCATGGGGTCAGGCCCATTTGCCAGAAGTTGACTTCTAGCTCGGTTGCCGTGCGGAAGGTCTGGCACAGGCGGTCCCAGCGTGGGGAAGTCTGAATATCCGCACCAATGCGCCTTGTTAGAGCCTGATCCAGCAGATCTCCGACCGCTTCGCACGCGCCTTGGTAGTCGTCACTGGCATAGGTATCAATCCAATCAAGATAGACCTCGGATGTAGCTTCAGCGGCCAACCGCGTGCCGATTTCGCCATAGCCCATCACACAAGGGGCCAGAGCCGCCAGCAGGTCGAGCAAATCACCGCTATACCCGGCCTCAAGCACAAAGCGCGTATAGGCCAGGTTTTCGGCGCGTTCAGGGGTTGCGAACAGCTCCTCATGGGAGATCCCAGCCGCCTCACAGATACCGATATGCAGCTGCATTTCCTCGGCAACCAGCGCATTTACCGTGGCTACGGCGGTCAGCATTTCCGAATGAGTCTCGGATTTGACAACCGCCAGTGCCCAAGCACGGGAAAAATGGATCAGGAACACATAGTCCTGTCGCAGGTAATGCAGGAACGCCGCGCGCGGCAGCGTTCCGTCTTTCATCCCTTCCACAAAGGTGTGGCGAGTGTAATCCCGCCACGGCCCCTGCGCGGCATCCCGCATCAATGCGAAAGCTTTGCCGTAATTGCTCATTGCGCGGTCACATCGATGGCAATGTCGCTGACCGGGTTCAGGCTGTCGATCATGCCGCTGTTCTTCAGGAACTCCTCGAACCGCGCATAGCGACCCGCATCAAACGCCGCCGGACGCAGTGCGAACCGGGGCAGCGTGTCGATCCAGGCGCGGGCATTAAGCTCATCCTTCAGCTCGGTCGAGGTGGCCGCGAAGATTTCCCAGCTTTTTTCCGGGTTGTTGACGATATACTGGGTCGCTTTCTCGGTCGCGGCCAAGAAACGGGCGATTTTGTCGGCATCCATCGTATCGGGATTGGCGACATAAATCAGCTCGTCATAGGGTGGGATGCCTTCCTCTTCGATATAGAAACAGCGACCCGCGACACCTTCGATATCCATCTGGTTCAGCTCAAAATTCCGGAACGCCCCGATAACTGCATCCACCTGACCGGTCATCAGCGACGGCGACAGCGAGAAGTTGACGTTGACCATCTCAATCTCATCCAGACCGATATCATGCTGCCCCAGCAGGGTTGTCAGGATCGCCTCTTCGACACCGGCGACCGAGAAACCGATTTTCTTGCCCCGCAGATCGGCCAGCGACTTGATCGGGCCATCATCCAGCACCAGCAGGCAGTTCAGCGGGGTGGCAACCAGCGTGCCGACCCGTTTCAGCGGCAAGCCCTCATGGATTTGCAGATGCAG
Organism: Ruegeria sp. CDSB022; assembly: GCF_059611145.1. Classification (NCBI taxonomy): domain Bacteria; kingdom Pseudomonadati; phylum Pseudomonadota; class Alphaproteobacteria; order Rhodobacterales; family Roseobacteraceae; genus Ruegeria; species Ruegeria sp. CDSB022. The sequence continues at coordinate 25,439 of NZ_JBXWOZ010000011.1, forward strand.
CTGAGGCTGGTAGGACACTGCCAGATCGGCCTGACCAGCGGCCACCAGACGCGGCGGCGCGGAGGGGTCCGCGGGCGGAATGATTTCAACCTCAAGCCCCTGGTCGGCGAAATAGCCGTTTTCCTGTGCGACGATAATTGGACCATGGTCAGGGTTTACAAACCAATCCAACAAGACGGTCATCTTATCCTCGGCCCAGGCCGGCGCGGCAGCCAGCAGGGCGATTGCAGCGATCAGTTTCTTCATGTTTCGCGGTTCCTTCTGTTCACGAAGTTGAGGCTGCGACAAGAACAATCTCGCCCGGCCAATTCGGTTGAATTCGTTCGGCAGCGCGCCAGGCGCGCAATCCGGTAGCACAGCACAATGCCAGTCTTTTGCCCTTATTAGGGTCGATATCGCTCAGATCATCCGGCGATATCCGTTGCGCGTCAGGATGTACCGGGCGCGGGGATTCCTCGGGGCTGCGCAGCTCGATGATATGGTCATCTGTCGTCAGCTGCCCGGCCGAGAGAAACCGGAAACAGCTGTTCGGTTCGGGCGCATTATCAAAGCGGAAGGCCGTGCTGCGGAGTGTCCGACCATCGTACTGAACCATCTGACCCAGCACCGAGGGCGTCAGCCCAAGGATCAGGTTCAGCGCCATCTGTGCCTGCATCGCGCCGACCGTCCCGACGACCGAACCCAGAACACCAGCGGTGGCGCAGCTTGCCCCGCTGTCCGGCGCATCCGGAAACAGCGCCCGCAAAGACGGAGCGCCGCCGCAGAAACCGCCGACATAGCCCGACAGCCCAAGCACCGAGGCGCTGATCAGCGGCTTGCCCTGCGCCAAGCAAGTGTCCGAGAGGATATAGCTGGCCGAATAGCTGTCTGCACAATCCAGGATCACATCCGCCTGAGCAACCAAGTTGCCAGCATTTTCGCTTTTTAGAGCCTGTTTTTTGCCGCTGACGTCTATGTCCCCATTGATCGCCTTGCACCGCACCGCCGCACGCTCGGCCTTGGGGTGTCCGCAATCCGTCTCAGAAAACAAGGTCTGCCGATGCAGGTTGGACAGCTCAACCTGATCCCTATCCAGGATCGTGATCTGCCCGATCCCAGCCCCGGCCAGCAATAGCAGGGCCGGAGCAGCCAACCCGCCTGCCCCTACCACCAACACACGTGCCGAGGACAGGCGCGCCTGCCCTTCGGCCCCAACCTCTGGCAACAGCGTCTGACGAGCATATCGGCTCATCTGGTGACCTCGATCCATTGACTCAAACGCGCCTCGGGGTTGGTATTCAGGGTAATATCGGTCACGACCGAGACGATATCCGCCCCAGCCTGCAGGACACCTGGTGCACGCTCGACGCTCATCCCGCCGATGCCAACCAGTGGAGTATCACCAACGCGCGCTTTCCATTCTGTGACGCGGGGCAGACCCTGCTGCTGCCATTTCATCTTTTTCAGGATGGTGGGATAGACCGGGCCAAGCGCCACATAGTCGGGGTCCATGGCCAGCACGCGCTCTAACTCATCATCATCATGGGTGGACACGCCCAGTTTCAAACCCGCCTTGCGGATGGCAGTCAGATCGGCCTCGTCCAGATCCTCTTGCCCCAAATGCACCCAGTCACAGCCGGCGTCGATGGCCGCCTGCCAATAGTCATTGACCACCAGAACTGTCCCATTTGCGCGGCACAGGTCACGCGACTTGGCAATCTGGTCACGCACCATATCCATGGGCTGGTCCTTGACCCTCAGCTGTACCAACTTGATGCCCAGCGGCAGCATCCGGCGCAGCCAGTCCGAATGATCGAAGATCGGATAAAACCGGTCGAGTGTCATGACAGAAATGCCTTTCCAATAACCGGGGTCGAAGGTTCCGCCATATCGCGCGCCTCGATCGGGTCGGCCTGATGGGCCAGTTGCCCGGCCTCGATCGCGCGGGCCATTGCGCGGGCCATCAAAACGGGGTCCCCGGCGCGGGCCACAGCAGTGTTCAGCAGTACAGCGTCATAACCCAGCTCCATCGCGTGGGCGGCGTGGCTGGGCAGGCCGATGCCCGCGTCAATCACCAAGGGCACATCCGGGAACTCTGCCCGCATCGCCCGCAGGGCATATTCATTGTTCAGCCCCCGCCCTGACCCGATCGGCGCGCCCCATGGCATCAGCACCTCACACCCGGCGGCAAGCAGCCGTTCGCCAACAATCAGATCGTCGGTCGTATAGGGAAAGACCTGAAACCCGTCGCTGGTCAGAATGCGCGCGGCTTCGACCAGCTGGAACACATCCGGCTGCAGGCTGTCGGTATGGCCGATCAGTTCCAGCTTGATCCACTTGGTATCAAAGACCTCACGTGCCATATGGGCGGTGGTCACCGCCTCTTTGACCGTGTGGCATCCGGCGGTGTTGGGCAGCACCAACACGCCCAGATCGCGGATCATCTGCCAGAATGCTTGCCCCGCCCCGGATTCACGGCGAAGCGAGACCGTGGCAACACCCGCCCCGCTTTCGCGAAAGGCCTGCTCCAGAATAGCTGGGCTGGGATATTGCGCCGTGCCCAGCATCAGCGGGTTGGCCAATGTGGTTCCGTAAAAGGATTTCATCCTCAGCCCCCCTGCATCGGCGCGACGATTTCGATCCGATCCCCTTCAACCAAAGCATGGGCAACACGCAGCCCCGAGGGCACGAAATCTTCGTTCACCGCAGTGGCGACACGGCCCGAGTAGCCGCATTCCATCAGCAATTCCGATAAGGTCTCGGCCCGCACCTCGCGCGGCTCGCCATTAAGCACGATCTTCATCGACCATCTCCGAATGTTTGTGTTCAAGCGCCAGATCGGCAACGCCCTGGGCCAGCGCCGGTGCCAGCAGATACCCGTGGCGGTACAGCCCGTTGGCGTAAATCGTCCTGCCCCGACGCCGGATCCGAGGCAGATTGTCGGGAAAGGCCGGGCGCAGATCGACGCCGATCTCTAGCACCTCGGCCTCGCCAAAAGCGGGGTTCAACGCATAGGCCGCGCTGAGCAGTTCCAACATCGAGCGCGCGGTGATGCGGGTTTTATCCTCGGATTCAATCATCGTCGCGCCCAGCATGTAGATGCCATCGCCACGCGGCACGATGTAAAGCGGCATCCGGGGATGCAACAGGCGCACGGGCCGGGTCAGCGTCACATCAGGGCAGCGGATCACCAGCATCTCACCCTTTACGCCCCGAAGATCAGACAAGGCGTCCCGCGCCTGAAGACCACGGCAGTCAATCGCGTTCTCCAACCCAGTAGGGGCGGGTTCGCGATGAAAGGCAACGCCCCGCGCGATAAGATCGTCGAACACATCCTGCAGCGCCTTGCGTGGGTCTATATGGGCTTCGTCCTTGAAATACAGACCGTTGCCGAAACCATGTAGATCAGGCTCTAATGTGGCTAGTTCCTGCTGATTTACCTCATGATACCCCTGCGTTCGACGACCAAACCGACGCAAATCCGGCAAGTCGCGCGCACCGCAAACGACCAAAGTACCGCGCTGATGAACCTTGGTCCGGGTCGCCCACCAGTCAAAAGCACCCTGCCCCAGGCGCAAGACCGGCTCTTCGGCATTTTCGAACTCGCACCACGGGGCCAGCATTCCCCCGGCCCACCAAGAACAGCCATGCGGACCCGGCAGGCCGGCGGGGTCAAAGACCTGCACCCGTGCGCCGCGATGGGCCAATTCGGACGCAACAGCCAAACCGGCCACGCCTGCCCCTATGACAGACCAGATCCTCACGCTGGCCAGACCCGATGGAAATGATGCACCGGACCATGGCCCCGGCCCACGCACAGCCCATCAGCCTGGGCGATAGCGCCTTGCAAATAAGCATGTGCCTCTGCCACGGAATCCCGCAAGCTCAGACCTTTGGCCAGCCCGGCGGATATGGACGAGGACAAGGTGCATCCGGTCCCATGGGTGTTCTTTGTATTCCGGCGCTGCGCCGTGAATTCATCCACCAAACCCGAGCCGTCGACCAACAGATCATGACATATCTCGCCCTTACCGTGCCCGCCTTTCATCAAAACCGACGCGGCACCCTTTGCGCAAAGGGCCAGCCCCTGAGCCACCATTTCATCCGGAGACTGCGCTTCGTTCTGCTCAAGCAGCCGCCCAGCTTCGGGCAAATTGGGTGTCAGGACGGTCGCGCGTGGTATCAGAAGGTCCATAAGGGTCCGGATTGCGTCACCCGCCAGCAATGCATCCCCGGATTTCGCTATCATGACAGGGTCCAAAACTATGGGCCCGGCATAGCCCGACAGGGCATCTGCAACGGTCTCGATAATCTCGGGGGTTGCCAGCATGCCGATCTTGATCGCCCTGACATCCAGATCGTTCAGCACGGCGTCGATTTGCGCGCGGATCACACTCAGAGGAATGCCATGAACGGCTGTCACGGCCAGGGTGTTTTGCGCAGTCACCGCCGTAATAACGCTGGCCCCATAAACGCCCAGCGCAGACATCGCCTTGAGGTCCGCCTGAATTCCGGCCCCGCCTCCGCTGTCGGACCCTGCAATGGTCAAGGCAATAGCTGCCATGTCGTTGCTCCATCTTCTAGGGGCAACAACGGAGGATGGAAAACGTCTGTATTCATAAGACCGTTCCCTCCGCCGGAATTGCCCGGATCAGGTTCGATGGGTTGATGCAGCTGCACCTCTCAGCCTTGCGAACAAGGCACCCCAACGGTTGCGCGGACCATCTCAGGAGCGGCGACAATAATCAAGCGGAGATTTGCGAGGCTCTGCCTCGCGCTCCGAGGTATTTTTAGCCCGATGAAGAGCGGATCACCTGCTTCATCTGGCCCTAAATTCCTCGGGGGAGTCGCGGGGGCAGCGCCCCCTTTTTTTGGGAAAAGACTTCAGCCCTTCATCCCGTCCCAGAAGGATTTGACGGAGGAGAAAAAGCTGTTGGATTCCGGGTGATTGTCTTCACCCAGGTCGTCGAACTCGCGCAGCAGCTCTTTCTGGCGGCTGGTGAGGTTTACCGGAGTTTCCACGGCCAGCTCGATGAACATGTCGCCAACACCGCCGCCGCGCAGGGCTGGCATGCCCTTGCCGCGCAGGCGCATCTGGCGACCCGATTGGCTGCCCGCTGGAATCTGCACACGCCCGCGGCCACCGTCGATGGTCGGAACTTCGATCGAACCACCAAGCGCGGCTTTGGCCATGCTGACCGGCACGCGGCAATAGAGGTTCACGCTGTCACGCTCGAACAGCCTGTGATCTGAGACCTCTACAAAGATGTATAGATCACCCGGAGGGCCACCGCGCATTCCAGCCTCGCCTTCACCGGCCAGACGAATGCGCGTGCCGGTTTCGACACCGGCTGGAATGTTAACTGACAAAGCGCGTTCTTTTTCAACACGGCCCGCACCCTGACAGGATTTGCAGGGGTTCTTGACGATTTGACCCAGGCCCGAACAGGTCGGACAGCTGCGTTCTACTGTGAAAAAGCCTTGTTGCGCACGCACCTTGCCCATACCCGAACAGGTCGGACAGGTGGTGGGCTCAACACCGCCTTCAGCCCCAGATCCGTCGCAGGACGAACAGGCAACCGCTGCCGGGACATTGATGGTTTTCTGCTGACCTGAATACGCCTCTTCCAGCGAGACGCGCAGGTTATAGCGCAGATCCGAACCGCGTGCGGCACGACGTCCACCGCCCCCGCCCCGTTGGCCGCCCATGAAATCGCCGAACAGGTCGTCGAACACATCCGAGAATGCACTGGAAAAGTCGCCCTGACCAAAGCCAGCGCCAGGTCGGCCACCGCCGCCCATGCCATTTTCGAATGCAGCATGACCGAACCTGTCATAAGCCGCCTTGCGTTCAGCATCTTTCAGGACGTCATAGGCCTCGTTCGCTTCTTTGAACTGTGCCTCTGACTCCGGATTGTCCTTGTTGCGGTCGGGATGCAATTCTTTGGCTTTCTTACGAAAGCCTTTCTTGATCTCGTCCGCTGATGCACCCTTGGATACGCCGAGCACATCGTAATAGTCGCGTTTTGACATCAGTATTTCCTTCTGCCTCAACGTAATCGGGCCGGCCCGGTGACCGGACCGGCCCGAATTGGCCCGGTTACCCGTTAGCTACGCTTGTCGTTGTCCAGATCTTCGAACTCGGCATCGACGATGTCATCCTCGCCAGGTGCAGCATCCGCAGCGGCAGGTTCATCTTCGCCGTCTTCAGCTTGCGCTTTGTAGATGGCTTCGCCCAGCTTCATGGCCGCTTCGGTAACGTTCTGGATGCCCGACTTGATCTTGTCGGCATTCTCGGTTTCCAGCTCGTCTTTCAGCGCGGCAATCGCCAGCTCGATGGCTTCGATGGTTGTTGGATCAACCTTGTCGGCATGTTCTTCCATCGACTTTTCTGTCGAGTGGATCAGGCTTTCCGCCTGGTTCTTTGCGTCGACCAGCTCGCGGCGTTCTTTGTCGGCCTCCGCGTTCTCTTCGGCGTCCTTGACCATCTTTTCGATGTCCTCGTCGGACAGGCCGCCCGATGCCTGGATGGTAATCTTCTGCTCTTTGCCAGTGCCCTTGTCCTTGGCCGAAACCGAGACGATGCCGTTGGCGTCAATGTCAAAAGTCACCTCGATCTGCGGCATGCCGCGCGGTGCTGGCGGGATATCTTCGAGGTTGAACTGACCCAGGATCTTGTTGTCCGCAGCCATTTCACGTTCCCCTTGGAAACAGCGAATGGTCACGGCGTTCTGGTTGTCTTCGGCGGTCGAGAAGACCTGAGACTTTTTCGTCGGGATCGTGGTGTTGCGGTCGATCAGTCGGGTGAACACACCACCCAGCGTCTCGATCCCCAACGACAGCGGTGTCACGTCCAGCAAAACAACGTCTTTGACGTCACCCTGCAGAACACCGGCCTGAATAGCGGCGCCCATGGCAACCACTTCGTCCGGGTTCACACCTTTGTGCGGCTCTTTACCGAAGAATTTAGTGACCTCTTCGATCACTTTCGGCATCCGGGTCATACCACCGACCAGAACAACCTCATCTACATCGCCAGCCGACAGGCCAGCATCTTTCAGAGCAGCCGCGCAGGGCTTCATCGACTTCTTGATCAGATCACCAACCAGCGATTCCAGCTTGGCACGGGTCAGTTTCATGACCATGTGCAGCGGCTGGCCGTTGGCGCCCATCGAGATGAACGGCTGGTTGATTTCGGTTTGTGAGGTCGAGGACAGTTCGATCTTGGCTTTTTCCGCAGCTTCTTTCAGACGCTGCAGCGCCATCTTGTCCTGGGACAGATCGACACCGTGCTCCTTTTTGAACTCATCCGCCAGGTAGTTGACGATGCGCATGTCAAAGTCTTCACCACCCAGGAAGGTGTCGCCATTGGTCGATTTAACCTCGAACAACCCGTCGTCGATTTCCAGAATGGTTACGTCGAAGGTACCGCCACCAAGGTCATAAACCGCGATGGTTTGGGTTTCTTCCTTGTCCAGACCATAGGCCAGAGCGGCAGCTGTCGGTTCGTTGATGATCCGCAGCACTTCCAGGCCGGCGATTTTACCGGCATCTTTGGTCGCCTGACGCTGTGCGTCGTTGAAATAGGCCGGAACGGTGATGACGGCTTGTGTGACTTCCTCACCCAAGTAGCTTTCAGCGGTTTCCTTCATCTTGCCCAGAGTGAAGGCCGAAATCTGGCTTGGGGAGTACTTTTCACCGCGGGCTTCGACCCACGCGTCGCCATTGCCGCCATCAACGATGGCGTATGGTACCATTTTCTTGTCTTTTTCGACTTCGGCATCATCCACACGACGACCGATCAGGCGTTTGACGCCAAAAACCGTGTTGTCGGGGTTGGTGACCGCCTGGCGTTTCGCAGGCTGACCGACCAGTCGCTCATCTTCGGTGAAGGCGACGATCGAGGGCGTGGTCCGCGCCCCTTCGGCGTTTTCGATGACCTTCGGCTGCGAACCGTCCATGATGGCAACGCACGAGTTGGTGGTGCCGAGGTCAATCCCGATTACTTTTCCCATATGTTCAATCCCTTTCTCTTCAAGGCGATGTCCCGAGGCCCGACCCGTTATGGCATCTGGCCCCGATCTGATTTGCGCAATGGTCCTACACCATCGCGCGTCCCGGCGTATATAAGGACGGGAACAGGGGCCTGCAAGCATTCACAAATGCAGGTTTTCAGGAATCTGCAGCCTTTTTAGCAAGGTTTTGGCAAGGATTGAGGAATCTAGAATGGCGCGGCTGCTTTTACGCGGTTTTGAAATCAGGAAAGCTTACCTTGACGGAGCTGCCCAGGCACAGCTGATCACGCTGTTGCGTCCGATTCTGAAATCAGCACCTTTGTTCCGCCCGACCACCCCTTCGGGCAAGGAAATGTCTGTTCGCATGACCTCGGCCGGGGCGCTGGGTTGGGTCACTGACAAGAACGGGTACAGGTACCAGCCGCACCATCCAAAGGGTATGGAATGGCCCGCCATTCCAGACTGCATTCTGGATATCTGGCGCGATCTTGCCAGCTCCGAACGTGACCCCGACTGTTGCTTGGTCAACTACTATGGCGAAGGGGCGCGAATGGGCCTGCATCAGGATAAGGACGAGGCCGATTTTTCCTGGCCGGTCCTTTCGATCTCATTAGGTGACGACGCGTTGTTCCGCATTGGCAACACGACCCGAGGGGGCAAAACGGAATCGATCTGGCTTGGCTCGGGCGATGTTGTTGTGATGGGCGGACCCGCGCGCCTAACCTATCACGGGGTAGATCGCATTCGTTTCGGGTCTTCAAAACTGTTGCCAAAGGGCGGGCGGATCAACCTGACCTTGCGCGTGGCGGGTTAACGGCGTGCGCTCCAGCTTTGCGACACATGCTGGCGGGTAAAGAAAATTCCAAGCAAGCCGATCAACAACAGAGCCAACCCGACCCAGACAGGATATTCCCAGTTGGTATTGCGCGGATAGTAATTCCGAAAAACGAAACCCCGACACTGGTCGATAATGTGAAACAACGGATTCCAGGCGAACATGGTCAACATGAACCCGCCCAGCGCATTGCCGACGAACATTTTTCCCGAGAACACCATATTCAGGCGCCGGTAAATTGTGCTCATGATCGTGGCAGTGGTCGGAAACCAGGGCTTGATCGCCATGAACACCACGCCGACCGCACAGCCCGTGAACCAGGCCAGCATCAGCATGGCAAAGGCGCCACCGGGCTCCTGAATTTCCAGCGGAGCAACCGATACGCTGTAGACAAACAGGATGATGACGATTGTCAAAACCTGAGTATACAGCGACCCGAAAGCGGCAGCCATAAGCACGACCATCATGTTCATCGGCGAATGCAGCATCATCGGGTTATTACCCGTGTCCAATCCGGAAACCGAACCGACGGCTTTAATGTGCGTCAGAAACAGGAAAACCCCAGACAGCAGATACAGAATGAACTCACCCCGGATTTTGGCAACGCGCGCGCCAAGAAGGGACATGATCACGTAAAACACACTCACCAGCACCAGAACCTGGAAAATATTGATAAGCACCGAAAGCACAGCATTGCTATGTTGAGATCGGACATTCCGGACGACGGCGTGAAACACCAGTTCCGCCGTCGTAAACGCACCGCCTATAAGCGACCGGTTTCGCTTGTAATAAAACACCCGAAGCGTCTTTCCTGTATTATTGCCTGCAATCTGGCACGAAATTCTTGCCGTTCCGTAACCAGCACAGCATAAGGCCGTCAGGTTATTCGATCAACAAATCACAGGAACGGAGCTTTTTTGTGACCTATGATGCCCTCATCCCCGTCATCCGACGTCTGGCCCTGGAAGCGGGCGATACGATCATGGACATCTATAACTCGGATGGGTTTGACGTGAAGGTCAAATCCGATGCCAGCCCCGTGACCGAAGCAGATGAGGCCGCCGATGCGCTGATCTCGGCCGGTCTGCGTGCGGCGTTCCCCAATATCCTGCTGGTGACTGAGGAACAGGCCGCCTCGCATTCTGAAAAAGGCGATACGTTCCTGATCGTTGATCCGTTGGATGGCACCAAAGAGTTCATCAACCGGCGCGGCGATTTCACCGTTAATATCGCGTTGGTCGAAAACGGCACCCCAACGCGTGGCGTGGTTTATGCGCCAGCCCGCGGCCGGATGTTCTATACTTTGGCCGACGGGCAATCGGTCGAGGAAACCGGCGCGCTGGACAAGGATCAACCCGGTGCCGTGACTCCGATTTCGGTCTCTGATCCAGACAATTCCGCGCTTTTGGTCGTGGCCTCGAAGTCACATCGTGACCAGGCGACCGACGATTACATCAACAAATATCAAGTGCAGGACAGCAAAAGCGCGGGCTCGTCGCTGAAGTTCTGCCTGATTGCGACGGGAGAGGCAGATATCTATCCCCGCGTTGGCCGCACGATGGAATGGGATACGGCAGCAGGTCACGCCGTGCTGACAGGTGCGGGCGGCAAAGTTGTCCGGTTCGACAATCATGCGCCGCTGACCTATGGCAAGGACGGCTATGCAAACCCGTTCTTTATCGCCTACGCTCCGGGTGTAGACCTGAAGGAGGCCTGATGTCCGTTCTGATCGCCATTCCCGCCCGCTATGCCTCGACCCGCTATCCGGGCAAACCTCTGGTGCCGCTCACCGGAGCCAGTGGCAATGCAATGACTCTGATCGAGCGGTCATGGCGCGCGGCCAGTTCGGTCTCGGGCGTGGACCGCGTTGTGGTTGCCACCGATGACGACCGCATTCGCGAGGTGGCCGAAGGGTTCGGGGCCGAGGTTGTGATGACCTCGCAAACCTGTGGCAATGGCACCGAACGCTGCGCCGAAGCGCATGATGTGCTGGGCGCAAGCTATGACATCGTGGTGAACCTGCAGGGCGATGCACCGCTGACCCCGCATTGGTTCGTCGAAGATCTGATCACCGGTCTGCGTGCCGCACCCAAGGCTGGGGTGGCCACTCCGGTTCTGCGCTGCGACGGCGATGCGCTCAACAGCCTGCTGAATGACCGCAAACACGGGCGCGTCGGTGGAACAACCGCCGTTTTCGCCGCTGATCACGGCGCGATGTATTTCTCGAAAGAGGTCGTGCCCTTTACTTCACAGGCTTATGCGGGCGGGGAGGAAACGCCGGTGTTTCACCATGTCGGCGTCTATGCCTACCGCCCTGACGCGCTGGCGGCTTATCCGTCCTGGCCTGTCGGTCCATTAGAGCAACTGGAAGGGCTGGAACAGCTGCGTTTCATGGAAAACGGGCGTAAGGTTCTGTGTGTTGAAGTCGAATCCAAAGGCCGCCAGTTCTGGGAACTAAACAATCCGCAGGACGTTCCCAAACTTGAAGAGATGATGGCCGCGATGGGGCTGGACTGAGTGCCGCAGGCTGTCGCACCCTGAAAAACCGGAATAACGGGATCTGATATGACACATATCCTTGTAACCGGCGGTGCCGGATATATCGGATCCCATGCCTGCAAGGCACTGTCTCGTGCCGGGTACACACCTGTCACCTATGACAACCTGATCACCGGTTGGCAGGACGCGGTCAAATTTGGCCCGTTCGCACAGGGTGATCTGCTGGACCGGGCGCGCCTGGATGAGGTTTTCGCCAAGTATCAACCCGCCGCCGTGATGCATTTCGCAGCGCTCAGCCAGGTGGGCGAGGCGATGTCGGAACCCGGAAGATACTGGTCGAACAATGTCACTGGTTCGCTGACCCTGATCGAGGCCGCGGTGGCGGCTGGATGTCTGGATTTCGTGTTCTCATCGACCTGCGCCACCTATGGCGAACATGACAATGTGGTGCTGGACGAGAACACGCCACAGCAGCCGCTGAACGCTTACGGCGCCTCCAAACGCGCGATCGAGGATATCCTGCGTGATTTCCAGGCCGCTCACGGGATGAACCATGTGATTTTTCGCTATTTCAACGTGGCTGGCGCCGATCCGGACGGAGAAGTAGGCGAATTCCACCGCCCCGAGACCCATCTGGTTCCGCTGATGTTGGATGCGATTGACGGCAAGCGCGACGGGCTGACTGTGTTCGGAACCGACTATGACACGCCCGATGGCACCTGTATCCGCGATTACGTGCATGTCTGCGATCTGGTTGACGCGCATGTTCTGGGGCTGCGATGGCTGGAACAGGGCAAAGACAGTCGCGTTTTCAACCTGGGCACCGGGTCCGGCTTTTCAGTCATGGAGGTGATCGAACAGTCGAAATCCGTCACCAATCGCGCAGTGCCCTATACAATCGGTCCACGCCGCGCCGGAGATTGCACCAAGCTGGTTTCGGGCTCGGACAGGGCCGGGCAAGAACTGGGCTGGTCCCCCAAAAGATCCGTGTTAGAGACGATGATTGCCGATGCCTGGCGCTGGCATCAGAACGGGCATTACGACAGATGAGGGCCGCGTGAGCGATACCCTGCCGCCAATCGGATGGGTGCAACGCTATCGCTTGCGCCTGAAACGCAGGCGGCTGTTGTGGCGATCCTTTCGCAGCCGCCATCAGTTAACCCAACTGGTCGACCGAACCGACCAGATACGCCCGGGTGCGATACTGGTCTTTACCACCCTGCGAAATGAAATCACGCGCCTGCCCTGGTATTTCCATCACTACCGGTCGCTGGGCGTTGATCATTTTCTGATCGTGGACAACGGCAGCGATGATGGCTCGATCACATATCTGAAAGATCAACCGGATGTATCCTTGTGGCAAACCGATGCCAGCTATCGCGCCTCACGATACGGGCTGGATTGGTTGACCTGGCTACAGATGCGATTTGGTCACGGCCATTGGACTTTGATGGTGGATGCGGATGAGTTGCTTATCTATCCCGAATGGGACAGCCATCCGCTGCAGGATTTGACCCAACGGCTAGAGGTGCAGGGGCGCGACGCTTTCGGGGCGCTGATGCTGGACCTCTACCCCAAAGATCAGCTCGGCACACAGCCCTATGACCCCGGAACCGACCCGACCGAAGTTTTGGGCTGGTTTGATCCAGGCCCGTTGCGCGCCAAACGGCAATCGCCGCTGGGCAATCTCTGGGTTCAGGGCGGTGCACGGGAACGCGTGTTTTTTGCTGACCGGCCCGAGCGGTCACCAACTTTAAACAAAATACCGCTGGTACGCTGGTCGAGGCACTATGCTTACGTGAACTCCTGCCATTCCGCCCTGCCCCGAGGTTTGAACGCCACATATGACGGACCGGGGAGCAACGACCCTTCAGGCGTGCTACTGCACACAAAGTTCCTGCCCGAGGTGGTCATCAAATCAAGAATCGAGAAAACCCGAGCGCAGCATTTTCACGACCCGGCGGAGTTCGACAACTATTATGATGGCATAATTAACCGCCCGATCATGTGGGATCCACAATCGGTGGAATATATCGGATGGCGCCAACTGTGTGAGCTTGGCTTGATGGGTAAAACTGACTGGAAAAACAACGTTTCGGACTAACTACTTTTAAATGCGTTGCTTCATTAGATGGTAAAGTGGCATAAAATGGCATTCGCCCGGCTCCACTCTGGCTTGTTCAGGCTCCGGGTATGCTCGCGTATAAACAAAGGTTGGGCAGTCGCGTGAGCCTGTTGGATTCATACCGAATGAGATTGCGGCGCAAGCGCCGCCTGTTGCGTTGCGTTCGCAAACGGCGCGAATTAGAAGCGGTTTCCGACAAAACCAACGCCATTCAACCCGGTGACATCCTGTTGATGAGCGTGGTGCGAAACGAAAAAATCCGCCTGCCCTATTTTCTGGAATATTACCGAAAACTTGGCGTTGATCGCTTTTTGTTTGTGGACAACAACAGCGACGACGGCACACGCGAGTTTCTGAGTAGTCAGCCGGACGTATCGGTCTGGCAGTCCAACGGCAGCTATAAGCGGGCCACATATGGCACTGATTGGTCGAACTATCTGCTGCGCAAATACGCCGATGGGCACTGGGTTCTGACGGTCGATCCGGATGAGTTCTTCATCTATCCGTTCTGCGACACGCGGCCCATTCGTGCCCTGACCGACTGGCTTGATGGCTGTGCCGTCCGCAGTTTCGGCACCATGCTGATCGACATGTACCCGCAGGGCCCGGTAGATGCCGAACCCTATCGTGAGGGGCAAGACCCCTTCGAGATTGCCCGTTGGTTCGATGCCGGGAATTATGTGATCAGCAAAAACCCTGAATACGGGAATCTCTGGATACAGGGTGGGCCGCGCGCCCGTGTCTTTTTCCGCCAGGCTCCGGAAAAGGCGCCTGCGTTGAACAAGATACCGCTGGTCAAGTGGGACCGTCGATATGTCTATGTCAGTTCGACCCATTCGCTGCTGCCACGCGGGCTGAACCAAGTCTATGACGATTGGGGCGGCGAAAAAACCAGCGGGGCGTTGCTGCATGCCAAGCTGATCAACACCCTGGGTGACAAGGCACATGAAGAGATGGAGCGGCGTCAGCACTATCGCGGGTCCGGCGAATATCGCGCCTATGCCGAAGGGCTGAACGACCGTCCGGTGTTTTGGTGCGACCGGTCCGAGGCTTATATCAACTGGCGACAGCTTGAGATTCTTGGCCTCATGTCGAAAGGGAACTGGGCATGAGCAGCCTTGGCGTCATCATGCTGGTGCATGCCGCGCTTCCAAGGGCGCAACAGGTCGCGCGCCATTGGGCGGCATCCGGCTGCCCGGTGGTGATCCATGTCGACCTCAAGGTTGCGGACACTGTTTTTGATGGCTTTGTAGCCTCCTGTGCGGACGAACCTCTGATCCGGTTCTCGGAGCGCCACACCTGCAACTGGGGCGGTTGGGGCATTGTTGCAGCCTCGCAATCAGCGGCTGAACTGATGCTGGAGGCCTTTCCCGAGGTACACCATATCTTTCTGGCCTCGGGCGCCTGCCTACCGCTACGGCCCGTCGATGAGCTGGTCACATATCTAGCGGAACGGCCCCGTGTCGACTTTATCGAAAGCGCGACAACAGCTGATGTAAGCTGGACGATTGGCGGACTGGATCAGGAACGATTTACGCTGAGATTTCCGTTCTCGTGGCGTAAACAGCGCAAATTGTTCGACGCTTACGTAAAGCTACAGCGGACAATCGGGATCCGACGGTCGATACCCGAAGGTCTGGTGCCACATATGGGCAGTCAATGGTGGTGCCTGACCCGTCAAACGCTGTCGGCCATTCTGCAAGATCCCAAACGCAAAACATATGACCGCTATTTTCGGCGCGTCTGGATTCCAGACGAAAGCTATTTTCAGACCCTAACCCGGCTTTATTCAACACATATCGAAAGTCGCTCTCTGACGCTGTCCAAATTCGATTATCAAGGTCGCCCGCATATTTTTTATGACGATCATCTACAGCTATTGCGACGGTCGGACTGTTTTGTAGCACGCAAGATCTGGCCCCAGGCCAATCGGCTTTATCAGGCGTTTCTGACCAACCAGGCACAGGCGATGAAGCCTACTGAACCCAACCCGGGCAAGATCGACCGGTTATTCTCGAAAGCGGTCGAGCGCAGGACTCGAGGCCGGGATGGCCTGTATATGCAAAGCCGCTTTCCCCGCCACGGCAGCGAGAACGGACTGACGTCGTTCCCCTATTCGGTATTCCAGGGGTTTACCGAACTGTTCGCAGATTTCGAGCCCTGGCTATCGGAAGCCACCGGAACAAAGGTCCACGGTCACCTCTTCGGTCCCGAACGTGCGGAATTCGCCGGCGGAGCGCCTTTGGTCAACGGCGCACTAAGCGATTGTGCCAGCCTGCGGGACTATAATCCTACGGCGTTTTTGTCGAACTTGATCTGGAATACTCGGGGCGAGAAGCAGTGCTTTCAATTTGGCCCCACGGATACGCAGGACATCAACTGGTTTCTGGCGCGCGACAGAAATGCGCAGATTTCCGTTGTCACAGGCGCCTGGGCCATTCCACTGTTCCGTTCGAATGGAAATTTCGCGGATATCCGTAACGAAGCCGCCCGCCTGCAACAAATCGAGACCAAACAGCTTGAGGTTTTAACTTCGGTCTGGACCAAGGCCAAAGTGCGCACCTGGTCGCTGGCCGAGTTTGTGGAATCTCCGATGGAGCCTCTGCAATCAATTCTGGAAGAAACCGGATCCCAGAATCCCAGCCACCTGACCCAAGCCCCTACAATGGTCGACCTGTCCGGGTTCGGGAAGTTCCTGCAAAACCTGAAGAACCAGGGTATGCACCCTTATCTTATGGGAGATTTTCCAGCCGATGACATTTTTGGCCGGCAACTCAGGCCTTATCGAAAACCATATCTGGTGCAATAGCGTTTCATGTCATCCAAATTCGACTATTTCGTAATACTTGCCGCCATGCGGACCGGATCGAACCTGCTTGAGGCAAATCTGAACGCATTGGAAGGTGTCTCCAGCCATGGTGAGGCCTTCAATCCTCATTTCATTGGCAGGCTAAAGGGGGACAGCCTGCTGGGCGTCACTCTCGAAGAACGCGACAATGACCCTAAAACCCTGCTGAACGCCATCCGATCAGCTGACGGTGAAATGAACGGGTTTCGCTTTTTCCAGGGCCACGATCCGCGTGTGTTAGAGCCTGTTTTGGATGACCCGAGTTGCGCCAAGATCATTCTGACGCGCAACCCTCTGGACAGCTATATCTCATTGAAGATCGCGCGCGAGACCAAGCAATGGCAGCTGAAAAACGTCAAACGGCGGCGCACCGAGCAGATCGCCTTCAACCCTCGTGAGTTCGAAACCTATCTGGACCAGCAACAGGCCTTTCAACTGACTTTGCTGCATCATCTTCAGGCCAGCGGGCAAACCGCCTTTTTCATCGCTTACGACGATCTGAACCGGCTCGAAAGCCTGAACGGCCTGGCGGCCTGGCTTGGGGTATCGGGCCGGTTGACCACGATCGACGACACGCTCAAACCCCAGAACCCTGAGCCGGCCTTGTCCAAGGTGACAAACCCTGATGAGACCGAACAGGCCTTGTCGCGCATCGACAGCTTCAGCCTGCACAGAACTCCGAATTTTGAACCCCGGCGTGGCGCGGCCGTTGCGACCTATGTCGCCACGCCGAAAACCCCGTTAATGTATCTGCCCGTGCGGAGCGGCATCGAAGGGGTTGTGAAGCAATGGATGGCTGCGCTTGATTCAATCAGTGCGGATGACCTGATCACTGATCAAAACCGCAAAAAGACCCGCCAGTGGTTACAGGATCATCCGGGGCATCGCAAATTCACCGTGGTGCGGCACCCGCTGGTACGCGCACATTCGGCCTTTTGTTCCTATATCCTCAGCACCGAGCCCGGCGCCTATCTGAAAATCCGCAATATGCTGCGCAACCGGTTCAAGCTTCCGATCCCCGGACAGTTACGCGCTGAAAACTACCCCATCGAGCAGCATTATGAGGCATTCTCGGCTTTTCTGACCTTCCTGCGGCAAAACCTGGCGGGACAAACCCCTGTGCGCGTTGACGGCGTTTGGTGCAGTCAGGCGCAGGTGTTGGAGGGCGTAGTCGGTTTTGCCCTGCCGGATCTAATCCTGCGCGAGGAAGAAATTGCAACTGCCCTGCCGAATCTGGCGCGGCGGCTGGGTCATGACAGCCCGCCCGCGCCCGGCAATACCAGACCAGATATCCCGTTTTCACTGAGCGATATCTATGACACCAAACTTGAGGCGCTGGCGGCCGAAACCTACCAGCGCGACTATATGCAATTCGGGTTTGACGTCTGGAAGCCGGCTACGGGCGCAGCGTAATCACTGTGCCGCGATTCACCATCGCATAGATCTCTTCGATCTCTTCATTCTTGACAGCGATGCACCCTGCCGTCCAATCCGATTGCTTCTTGGCTCGCTTTTTCTCGGACCGGGTTTTCGGCTCGCCGTGGATGAAAATGTCACCGCCCGGATCAACGCCCGCAGCCTTGGCCTCTGCGATATCCTTCGAATCCGGATAGGAAATCCCCAGCGACAGGTGATAGCGGCTTTTGGGATTGCGCCGGTCGATCAGATAGGTGCCTTCTGGCGTGCGGCCGTCGCCGCGTTTTGTTTTGGTGCCATTGGGGGCAAAGCCAAGATCGACCTTATATTCCTTGAGGACATGTTCATTGTGCAGAAGATAAAGCTTCCGCGCGCTTTTGTTGATGACCATAGAGGTCACCTCGGGGCCATCATAGGCCAGAAATCTGGGGTTGGCCGAGGCGCAGGCCGAAAGACCCAGCGTAGCCACAGCACCCATTCCAAATGCTCGACGATCCATGTTTAATGCCTGCTTCTGCTTTTTTTGTGATTATGCCAGAAATCCAGAAAACTGAAATCACTTTTTGCTGTTCGACTGCTCAAGCAAACGGCGTTCGATGGATTCCAGCCTTTCCAGCACCTCATCACGATAGGCATCGGTTTTCACCTCATCCTCGGCGTGATGGGCATCCTGCATTGAATTCACGATCAGACCGACCAACAGGTTCACCACGGCAAATGTCGTAACCATGATGAAAGGCACAAAGAATACCCACGCATAGGGATAAACCTCCATCACCGGGCGCACGATGCCCATCGACCAGCTTTCCAGCGTCATGATCTGGAACAACGTATAAGCCGACAGGCCCAAATCGCCGAACCAGTCCGGGAATGTGCCCGAGAACAGCTTGGTCGAAATTACCGCGCCGATGTAAAACAGGATCGCCATCAGCAGGAAAACGCTGGCCATGCCCGGCAAGGCCGAGATGAAACCCTCGACCACCCGGCGCAGCCGTGGTGCGACCGAGATCACCCGCAAGACCCGCAGGATCCGCAAGGCCCGCAGCACCGACAGACCGCCGGCGCTTGGGATCAGAGCGATGCCAACAACGATGAAGTCAAACAGGTTCCAGCCATTGGTAAAGAACCGCCGCCCCGTTGCGACCAGCTTCATCGCAATCTCGGCCACGAAAATCGTTAGGCAGAGGCTGTCCAACACCACGATCAAAGGGCCCGCGGCCTCCATCAGCGTCGGTGAGGTTTCCATGCCGAGCAGGATGGCGTTGAAGATGATGACACCAGTGATGAACCGACCGAAGGTCGGGTTTTCAGTGATATCATGCAGGCGCTGGGCAAGCCCCATTCTGAAACTCTCCTGTTTGGTCATGATGCGGGGTTCAGTGCAAACCGCGCGGCAAGTTCCGTGTGTGACGACCATCGAAATTGGTCAACCACCTGTACCCATTCAAGGGTATAGCCTGCGTTAATCAGATTTTTTGCGTCCCGCGCGAAGGTGACCGGATTGCATGAGACATAGGCGATCACTGCCGGTTGCGCCTGCGCCAGCTCGGCCACCTGCGCCTCAGCCCCGGCGCGGGGCGGGTCCAGGACAACCGCGTCAAAGTTCTTCAGCTCATCAGGCATCAATGGGCGGCGGTACAGGTCGCGCGCCTCGGTCGTGACCCGTTTCAGACCTTGCGCGCGACGCCAGCCTTGATCCAGAGCGGTGGTCATCAGGGCCTCACCCTCAACCGCGTGTACTTCGGCGTCCTCGGCCAGTGGCAATGAGAATGTCCCGCAACCCGCAAACAGGTCCACAACCCGCTTGGCGCCCTTGGTTGCCTGCAGAACTGCCTGTAATAGAGCCTGTTCTCCGTCCTTCGTGGCCTGCAGGAATGCCCCCGGAGGCGGCACGACAGCCGCCACGCCAAATCGCTGAACCGGGGCGTGGCGCGAGGCGATCACCTCGCCATCCCAGCTGAGCCGCGCAAGCCCATGTGCCTCGGTCGCCTGTGCCAGGGCCAGTTCCAACGGACCGTCCAGCGGTTTGCCGCCTTTGACGGCGACATCCAAACCGCCCTCGGAAAGGGTCAACGTAACGGCCAACGCCCCCTTTCGGCTACCGCCCAAAGGGGCAAGCGCCTCGGCCACGGGAACAGCTGCAATCAGGGCCGGATCAAGCAGATGACAATCAGAGATTTCGGTGATCGTGTCCGAGGCGCGGCCATGGAACCCGGCCATGGTGCCTTTTTTGGTCCGCCGAACCGCAATCGTAGCCCGTCGCCGTGATCGTTCCGGCGAGGTATAGATCGGCCGCATCGGGGCCTCGAGCCCCTGCGCGGCCAGTGCGTTGCGCACGACCTCAACCTTCCAATCAGCGACGAAATCATCTGCGGCATGCTGTAGCTGACATCCGCCGCAGGCTTTGTAGTGCCGGCACGGTGCTTTGACCCGCTGGTCCGAGGGGGTCTCGACCCGTATGTCGCTCAGCACTTGACCAACCAATGTCCCGCTGACCACCTCCCCCGGCAAGGTGCGGGGGGCGTAGATCGGTCCGTCGGCGATGCCGTCGCCCTGATGACCAAGGCGTAAAATGCTGTAATGCTGCGTCATGAGGGCCTGATAGCTGGGCTTTACCCACAACAAAACCCTTATTCGGCGGCGGCGGCCTGAATAAACCCGCCCGATTGGCGATCCCAGAACCGGGCATAAAGCCCGCCTTGTTCCAGCAAGTCGTCATGGCTTCCCATTTCAACGATCTGCCCTTGATCCAGAACGACGATCCGGTCCATCTCGCTTAGCGTCGACAGCCGATGTGCAATCGCCAATACCGTTTTGCCCTGCATCACCCGATGCAACGCGGTCTGAATCGAGGCTTCGACCTCGGAATCCAAGGCCGAGGTCGCCTCATCCAGCACCAGAATCGGCGCGTTTTTCAGGATGGCGCGTGCAAGCGCAATCCGCTGCCGCTGACCGCCGCTCAGCTTGACGCCGCGCTCGCCCAGATGCGCATCATAGCCCTTGCGGCCATGGGCATCCCGCAGGCCAAGGATAAACTCATGCGCCTCGGCCTTTTGCGCAGCCGCGATCATATCATCTTCTGAGGCGTCGGGGCGGCCATACAAGATATTCTCGCGCGCCGAGCGGTTGAACATCGCCGTTTCCTGCGTGACCATCCCGATCTGACTGCGCAAACTGTCCTGCGTCACCTGTGACACATCCTGCCCATCAATCCGAATTGCGCCGTTTTCCCCTTCATAGAGCCTGAGTAGAAGCGAAACGAGCGTGGATTTCCCCGCACCGGATGCGCCCACGATGCCCAGCTTTTCGCCGGGATGAGCGGTCATGTGCACGTCGGTCACGCCGCCGATGTCACCGCCATAGGCAAAGCTGACATGGTCAAACTCGATCTGACCTTCTGGCACGCTCAGCCTAGCTGCCCCTGCCGCATCCTCGACCCGGTCGCGCTTGGCGAGCGTCTTCATGCCATTCTCGATCTCACCAACATTGGCATAGAGCCCCATCAGCGTGAAACTGACCCAGCCGGTCATCTGCGAAATTCGCACGGACATCGCGCCCGCCGCAACGATATCGCCAGCGCTGGCCATCCCGGACCGCCACAGCAGCAAGGTCACCCCCAGCAACAGCACGGGCAACACCCCGGCCAGAACCATCAGTATGAACCTAAAACTGGCGGAGAGCTTGCCAAAGGCCAGCATCTTGTGGCGCAGATCGACCATCGAGTTTCGGGCCGCCTGATCCTCGAACTCGGAATGGGCGAACAGCTTGACGGTTTTGATATTGGTGATCGTGTCGACCACCTGCCCCGACACCATCGCCCGCGCCCCGGCCCGCGCCGCTGAGCGTGCCCGGATGCGTGGCAAATACCAGCGGATCAGCAGGAAATACACCGCCAACCAGGCGGCGAAGGGCAGCATGACCAGCAGATGAATAGACCCTAACAAAAGCAATGTCCCTGCCAAAGACGCCAGCGCAAATACCATTGCGCTTATCGTCTCGGACACGACCGAGGCCATCGCGTTCGAAGTTTGCATCTGTTTCTGAGCGATCCGCCCGGCAAAATCGTCGTCGAAATAGCTCACAGACTGACCCAAAGTCCACCGGTTCAGCTTGGCCAGAACCAGGGGCGGGATATTGGGCATGACAATATAGTTGTTGGAAAAGGCCGAAAGACCAAACAGCGCCGGTCGCAGCAGCATGAAAAATGCGGCGACCCCTCCAATTATCCAAAGATTGCCCGCCGTCAGAACCCCATCCGGCCCGCTTTCGTTTGCCATGTCGATCACCAGACCCAGCATCCAGGCGGTTCCGGCCTCCATCGCCCCGGCAGAGGCCGAAAACACGGAGGCGACAAGGATCATCGGCCAAGCTCCGGACAGGCACCAGCGAATGAACGCCCCCAGCCTTTGCGGCGGGGGCGTTTCGGTGGGTTTGAACGGATCTATGAGATCGGCAAGTTTCACTCAGCTGCCTCCGTGTTCAGGAAGCCTCCAGATTGCCGTGCCCAGAACTGGGCGTAAAGCCCGCCGTGTGACAGCAATTCGGAATGGGTGCCCTGCTCGACGATCCGGCCGCCATCCATCACCAGGATGCGATCCATTTGGGCAATGGTGCTGAGGCGGTGGGCAATCGCGATCACGGATTTGCCCTGCATCATGCCATAGAGCGTTTCCTGAATCGATGCTTCGACCTCGGAATCCAGCGCCGAGGTCGCCTCATCCAGCAACAGGATCGGCGCGTCCTTCAGGATCACCCGCGCCAGCGTCACCCGCTGCCGCTGACCACCTGACAACTTCACGCCCCGCTCGCCCACATGCGCATCATAGCCGGTACGCCCCTTCGGGTCCTGCAGGTCAAGGATGAACTCATGCGCCTCGGCCTGTTTGGCCGCGGCAATCATCTGCTCTTCGGAAGCCTCGGGGCGGCCATAGAGGATATTGTCGCGCACCGAGCGGTGCAGCAACGCGCTGTCCTGTTGCACCATACCGATATGGATGCGCAAACTGTCCTGAGTGACCCGGGCAATGTCCTGATCGTCGATCAAAATGGCCCCCTGCTCCACATCGTAGAACCGAAGTAGGAGCTTAACTAGGGTCGACTTACCAGCTCCCGACCGTCCGATCAGACCGATCTTTTCGCCCGGCTCGATGGTCAGGTTGATATGGTCCAGCCCGCCGGTCTTGCGACCGTAATGATGCGACAGATCACGAACCTCGATCTTGCCGTTGGACAGATGCAGGAGTTTGGCCTGCGGCGCATCCAACAGGTCGATCGGCTGAGCGATCGTCTCCATACCTTCGGCAACGACACCAAGCTGGCGGAAAAAACTGGTCAGCGCCCACATGATCCAGCCGGTCATCGCGTTCAGGCGCAGGGTCAGGGCTGTGGCCGCCGCGACCACACCGACCGTAGCACTGCCCTGCATCCACAGCGCAATCGCCCAGCCAACCACACCAACGATCAGCAACCCGTTCAATGCAACCAGAACCGCATCCATGATGGTGAAAATCCGCATCTCAGCCTGAAAGGTACGGCGGGTTTCCTCGATCGCTTCGCGCGCATAATCCAGTTCCTGTGCCCCATGGGCAAACATCTTTACGGAATGGATATTGGTATAGCTGTCCACAACCCGGCCCGTTACGGCCGAGCGCGCGTCTGAGGCCGCCTTCGAAGCCGGCCCCACCCGCTGCACCGTCCAATGCACCAGAAACCCATACAGCACGAGCCAGATCAACAACGGCAACAGCAGCCGGGCATCAGCCGTCATCAACAAAATGGCTGCGCCGATCAGGTATGCCAGCGAGAAGGAAATCGCATCAAACACCTGAAACACGGCCTCACCCGCAGCGGGCGGCGTCTGCATGATCCGGTTGGCAATGCGGCCTGCAAAATCATTCTCGAACCAGCCCACCGATTGCCGCAACACGTGCTTATGCGCGCGCCAACGGATCAGAGTGCCAAAATTCGGCAGGATCGTGTTGTTCAGCAACAGCACGTCAACGACATGCAGCATGGGTCGCAGCAGCAGCACAAAAAGCGCCACCAGGATCAGTTCCGTACTATGGGTCTGCCAAACTTCGTCCGGCGGGGCGGACAGCAAGTCAACAACGCGACCCATATAATAGATCAGACCGACCTCAACCGCGGCCACCACGACCGAAATCAATCCGGCCCAGAAGAACACCCGCATAAAAGGGCGGGAATAGTTCAACATAAAGGGCCACAGCCGTGTCGGCGGCGTGTCGGTTTCTTCGTAGTCGACAAAAGGGTCGACGAGATTTTCGAAATAGCGAAACATAGAGAGTGCTCCGATTGAGCAGATAACAAGTCATGCGAAAAAAGATGGCGCCAGAACACCACCCCTACGGGTCAAGTGTTATGGCTTTAGCCGAACCAGATCCCGTAATACATTCGCATCCCTCCATTCATGTTACAGGCGCAAGAAAACACAAACGATCAGGCTTGTCATCCCCTTTTGAGACTTCAATTTACTCGACCAGCAACTCGGAGCGCGTCAGGGTGAAACCCGAGGCGATCCAGCGCGCCTCAAGCTCGGCCAGTTTCTTGCCCAGCGCCGGGCCGGTAAAGTCAGGGATCAGGTCAGCGGCCCGCACGGGAAAATCCGCTGCTGCCCCGTCCCGGAGCGCTTGCCGCTTATCCTCGGACCAGGGCTGTTCCAACAAAGCACAACGCAGCAGAACTTCGTGCAGGCCGTCCTTTTCGCCATAACGGAACCCAAGCTCGGCAGTGCCCGCGGTTCCCGCGGCCTCATCCCGCATCCGTGTCAGGCGTTGCATCTGGGCCTTGCTCAGACGCAGGGTCTGGGCAATCTCGGGCGTGGCGATGGAGGAAAGTCGCCGGACCGGCTCGGGCTTTGCCCCAGCCTGCTGTTCCAAGGCGATCAGCGGGGCAAGTGATCGATCCTCAACCCCCGGCAATATCTGTGCCAGAACGCCCGTGCTGCGCATGGCAGCGACCGAAGGCGCAGGGTCAGGCGCGGTCAGCAATTTCATAAACTCGGCCCCAACCCGTTCGCGCGACAGGCCTGCCAATCCGTCCAGATTGGTTGAAATGGCCGACAGCGCTTCGGGATCAAACCCGGCTTCGGCATCCCCATACCAGGCGTGAAACCGAAAATAGCGCAGAGACCGCAGATAGTCTTCGCGGATGCGATGCTGGGCGTTGCCTATGAACCGAACCTTTCGGGCCTTTAGATCGGGCAGTCCGTTCAGCGGGTCCAAAAGCGTCCCATCCGGGCGGGCATACAGCGCGTTCATGGTGAAATCGCGCCGGCTGGCATCTTCATCAACATTGTCCGAGAATGCCACAACAGCCCGACGGCCATCGGTTTCGACATCTCGCCGGAAGGTCGTGATCTCATGCGGGATGCTTTGGCTGACAACGGTTATCGTGCCATGCTCGATCCCAGTTGGAATGGCCTTCAACCCCGCCGCCCGCATCAAATCCAGTACCTGCTGGGGCGGAGCGTCCGTGGCAATATCCAGATCCGAGACCGGCGCCCCCAAAAGCGCGTTGCGGACGCAACCGCCGACGAAAAGCGCCTGAAAACCGGCATCGATCAAAACGGCGCAGACTGTCTGGGTTGCCGGATTTGTAACCCAGCTTTCTGATAGCTTCATCATTCACTCACCCGCGCAGCCAAGCCCCGCAACATCCGGGCCGTAGCCCCCCAGATGTAATAAGGGCCATAGGGCACGGTGAAATAATACCGCCGCTGGCCCCGCCAGCGACGCGACTCAACGATATAATTCGCAGGGTTTAGAACATGCGCAAGTGGGACTGAAAAAACTTCGTCAACTTCACCCGGCTCAGGAATTGGGTCGAACCCGTCTCGTAGGATCGCGACAACCGGGGTTACGACAAAAGACGTCACGGTTTCATGGGTAGGCAAATGCCCGAGAATTTCAGGCATATCCGAGGAAAGGCCAATCTCTTCCTGTGCTTCCCGCAGGGCGGTTGCGGTTACATCCGGATCAGTCTCATCCTGTTTTCCGCCGGGAAAGGCGATCTGGCCGGGATGGTGTTTCAGCGCCGATGAGCGCTTGGTCAAAAGCAGGCGCGGGGCCTCATTCGTCACAAGAATCGGAACCAGAACCCCGGCTGGACGCAGCTTGCGCCCCGCTGGCAAAACCGCATCAGGGTTCAGATCGAAATCACTGGACCCGTTGCCGGGGTGGCTCAAGGCCGCCCGCAGCAGTTCTGTTGGATCAGGCCTCACCGGCATCGAAGCCAACGGTGACGGGGTCCAATACGTAATGGGCACCACAGAACTGACAATCGGCGGTGACCTGGCCCTCGGGGGTTGTCATCTTTTCGATGTCGCGCGCCGAATAGATCGACAGGCTTTGGCGCACGCGCTCTTCCGAGCAGGTGCAGCCGAACTGAACCGATTGCGCATCATAAACCCGTGGCTGTTCCTCATGAAACAGCCGGATCAACAGGTCGGTTGGCGCAATCGAAGGGCCGATCAGTTCAAGGTCATCAACAGTATCCAGAAGGATGTTGACGCGCCCCCAATTTTCACCTTCTTCACCGTCAACCAGATCATCCGCCGACAGAATCTGACCGTCACCCTCTGCATTGGCTACAAATGGTGACGCTTTGGGCATGTGCTGCAGCATGATGCCGCCTGCGCGCCAGTGCTCACCGACGCCAGGTTCAGTTGATTTGCCGAAACTCAGTGAAAACCGCGTCGGCAACTGTTCGGACTGTGCGAAATACGCCTCAGCGCATGCGCTGAGAGAGCCGCCAGCCAGCGGTGTGATCCCCTGGTAAGGCTGCGTGCCCTCGCCCTGGTCAATCATGATGGCGAAATAGCCTTCACCCACCTGATCAAACGGTGTGGAATCGGTCAGGCGGTCCGGGTCAAAACTGGCATAGGCGCGGATGCGGGCCAGTTCGCCCTCGGCCTGCGGAGCGTAGTAATCGGTTGCGATCATCCGAACGGCGCCTTTGGACTGAACCTGAAGCGACAGCTTCCAGCGCAGCGAGACGGTCTGGCCGATCAGAGCAGTCAGCAAGGCCATCTCGGCCACCAAAGCCTCGACCTTTTCGGGATAGTCGTGCTGTTTCAGAATGCCGTCCAACACTCCGTCCAGCCGCGCCACGCGTCCGCGCATATCCGGTATATCAAGTTGAAAGGGCAGGACGGTGTCGTCCCACGCGATTTTTGTTCCAAGAGACATGGGGTTTCCTTAAACGCCACAGATTGGCATACCGCCAGCATATAGGTCGAAGATTTCGGGTTGTAAGGGGCCATACATGATCAGACGGTTCGGTGAAACCCCACAAGCGGGGCGCAAATACACACGACGTGTGGGTGTATACGCATTGTTGCCTCGAGGACGACATCTGTTGCTGACCTGCCAGACCGAGCCCGGCCCTGATCTGCAGTTGCCGGGTGGCGGTATTGACCCGGGCGAATCGCCCATCACCGCCCTGCATCGCGAAGTCTTTGAAGAAACCGGCTGGTTGATTGCCAGCCCGCGGCGGGTCGGCGCCTTTCGCCGTTTCACATACATGCCCGAATATGACCTGTGGGCCGAAAAGGTCTGTTTGATATATCGAGCCCGCCCTGTGCGCCGCATAGGTCCACCTTCAGAGCCATTCCACGAAGCCCTTTGGCTGGACAGTGCGGATGCCGCGCAGATGCTGGGCAACAGCGGCGACCGACATTTCGCTTCGGGACACCTGATGGGGCTTTAAGGCCCGCTGTATTCAAAGAAAACCGCAGATACGTCATCATCCATACCCTGGTCCGGATCCATGGCCTGTGTCAGCCGCCAGAACATATCGTCCAGAAATTCGGGCCCGCTGAGATCGATGGCACAATCCGTCACCATTCTGCACAGCCCCTCTTCTTCCAGCAGGGATCCATCCGCCATCCGGCATTCCGTGAACCCGTCTGAATATAGCAACAGCTTGTCACCGGGCTTCATGTAGGTATCGGTTCGCTGAAACGTGACATCCGGCAACAGTCCGATGGGCAAACCACCTTGCCCCAGATACTCGGTCCCACCATCCTGTCGCAACAACAGCGGATGCGGATGCCCTGCTTGCACCATCTTGAGATGTCCGTTTCGCAGGTCGATAATGGCATAGACCATGGTAAAATACTCTTCGACGCCAGCATCGGCCATAAGGCGGGAATTGAGCATCTCTGCCACCTGATCAGGTGGTAGCAATGCGTAAAATTTATCGAACCGCTTTTCCATCGCCACGTTCTGATCGAAATGTTTGCTGGACAGATACCCGCCCAGCCGTGCTGTCATCATCGCCGAGGTGATGCCGTGGCCGGACACATCGATGCTGTAAAACCCCACACGGTTGACCCCCGGTGAAAACATTCCCACCAGATCGCCACCGATATGCCCACAAGGTTTCAGCAACATGCTGATACGCGACCTACCGAAATCACGCGTGAGTTCGGGGACCAGAGATTCCTGTATCTTACGCGCCTGAATCAGGTCCTTGTCGATCGCATCATGGACCACTTTCAGTTCTTCGAGCGCGGTCTCGATCATTCGGTTCTTATCAGACAGCTCACGCTGCATATCCAATATCCGTGCGCCCGCAGATATGCGCGCCCGCAATTCATCGGCCTCAAGAGGTTTGATCAGAAAATCATCCGCCCCGGCATCCAGTCCGCGCGCAACCTCCTGCTTTTCGCTTTTTGAAGTCAGAAGGATGAAATAGCTGTATTCGTCATTCTCCAGCGCCCGAAATGCTTGACAGAATTCCAGCCCGCTCATCCCCGGCATGACCCAGTCGCTCAGGACCAGATCGGGGGACATGGCAGCACAGATTTCGATGGCGGCCTCTCCGCTATCGGCCTCGAGCACCTCATAGCCCCATTTCTTCAGCGAGGCCACAAGGATGCGACGTTGCAGACGACTGTCATCAACGACCAGCACCTTGCGAATCGCACCAAAATCCAGCTCTGCCTTTGTTTCTGCCTGACTGACCTCTGCCACCTGACCCTCAGCTCTGCCACATAATGCGGAACGGGACGACCCTAGCGCACGGCTGTTTAACATCCTGTGAAGGTCGTAAATGCATCCATCTTAACCACGGATTTACCAACGGCCTGTAGTGATAATCGGGTCGTTATCTTTAGGGAAAGGATGGCCATGATCGACTGGTCCAGGGTCAGACAGCTGCGGGACGAGGTCGGCGCCGACGAGTTTAACGAGGTAGTGGAAATCTTTCTCGATGAGGTGCAACAAGGCCTGGAGCATTTGCAGGTCGATGATGATCGGTCTGACTTCGAACAGCATCTACACTCCTTGAAGGGCAGCGCGCTTAGTCTGGGATTCAGGACATTGGCCAGGCTCTGCCAAGATGGTGAGCGCCATTCGGCACAGGGTCAGGCCGCAACCGTCGATATCGCCGAAATAGTCGGCACATTCCGGACCTCAGCAACGGAGTTTCAGGCAGGATTGAACGAGCTCTGAGCGGCGGCGTACAGGCAGCAAACAGGTACACTAGCGATGGGTGACAACCCGGCCCTGTATATTGTGTGTTTCAAACGCAGCTGATCCATCGCCGCGACAGACAACTTTGCAGTCTGGTCATTTTCTCAGATCACAAACTGGGCGAGGGTCTCGTCCTCGGTGATATCCGTAAAAGTGAACCCGGCTTCATCAAGATGCGCGAACAGACGGGCAAAGTTTTCGGGCTTGCGGGTTTCGATACCAATCAAAACCGAGCCGAAGTTACGTGCCGATTTCTTCATGTATTCAAACCGCGCAATGTCATCCTCGGGGCCAAGGATGTTCAGGAACTCTTTCAATGCGCCAGGGCGCTGTGGCAAGCGCAGGATGAAGTATTTCTTCACCCCCAGATAGCGCTGCGCGCGTTCCTTGACCTCGGGCAGACGTTCGAAATCGAAGTTGCCACCAGAGGTTAAGCAGACAACAGTTTTCCCTCGGATAAAACTCTGAATATCGCTCAGCGCCTCAATCGCGAGGGCCCCGGCGGGTTCCAGAACGATGCCTTCGACATTCAGCATCTCGATCATGGTTGTGCATATGCGGTCTTCGGACAGGACCAGAGCATCCGACAGATGACGGGATTTCAGCAATTCGAACGGTTTTTCACCGATCCGACCAACCGCAGCACCGTCAACGAAATTGTCCACCTGATCCAATGCCACCGGATGTCCTGCTGCCATTGCCGCGTGCAGACAGGCACCTCCTTTGGGTTCCACAAACAGGCAATGGGTTCGATCGCCAAACCACGTAGCCACGCCCGCAGACATGCCGCCACCGCCTACTGGCAAAAGGATGTGGTCCGGCAACCCACCCAACTGCGCTTCGATCTCAACCGCAAGCGAGGCTTGCCCTTCGATCACATCAACATCGTCAAAGGGCGACAGAAAATGGCCGCCCTGTTCGGTGCACCACGCCTGCGCGGCGGCCAACGTGTCATCGAAATAGTCGCCGGTCAGATGAATCTCGATATTGTCGCCGCCGAAGATACGAGTTTTCTGGATTTTCTGCTGCGGCGTCGTCACGGGCATGAAGATCACACCCTTCACATCCATGTGCTTGCACATAAAGGCCACGCCCTGCGCATGATTTCCCGCGCTGGCGCAGACAAACAGGTTCTGCCCCTGCTGTTTGCGCATGGCGTTGAACGCACCGCGGATCTTGTAGGACCGCACCGGGCTGAGGTCCTCACGTTTCAGCCAGATATCGGCCCCGAAACGATCAGACAGATGGGCATTGCGCTGCAGAGGCGTCACCGGAAACACAGAGCGCATCGCCTGTTCGGCAGCGCGGGCGCGGGTCATGAAATCATTCATGCCGGTTTCCCTGCCCCATCATCGCTGAAAGAGCAAGGAATACATATGTGTACGAGTTCAGGTCAGCTGGCGTTTTTCAACGAACACGCCGTACATGGTGGTCAAGATACTGACATTGATCAGCGGCAAAACCAGAACCCCAAAGAACAGTGAGAGTAAAACACCCAGAACCGGGATGAAAGCGAGCGCTGTAAAGACCAACTGGACCACTACCTGGAACACAAAGCTTACAAGCAAAAGAACGATGATCGCACCACCCGCACCGGCGGTGTTGTTCCAAGCTTGCCCAAGTGTCAACGGTTGCCCAATCGCTGCTGCGGGCAGGATTATGGACAAACGGTAGAAGCCGATGATGAGGAAGACGACAAGGACAATGACAAACACAACTGACAATGCTCCACCGCCCAGCGCTGAAAGTACCGCGCCTGCCGGCAGGAACGCGATGGCCATCAGGATACCCAACAGAAGAACCCGCCCGAAATAGGCCAGAATTCTATCGAACCGGAAGGTTGGGAATATACCTCTTGGATATTCCTCAAGCAGGACAAAGCGGTGCCACGACACCACAATCCAGAACATCGTCACAAATATCACGACCATAAAGCCCACCAGGAAGCCAATCGCCGATCCGCTCGAAACGCCTGCAGGCAACTCTCCGGTGGTTGTATTGAGTTGATCCAGCGGAACGTCCAATACAAAAAACAGGGCGACAATCACCGCTGTCGCAACCAAAGATGGCCCGAACGTAATCTGCAAAACCTGTTTGAGATTCCCAATAACCATCCGCACCGAATGTGCAAAAATCTGCCAACCCAACATCTGAAATCTATCCCTTCAACCAATCCTTGTTTTCTTTCCTTCTGTTTCACCCCAAATCCCGACCTGCGTCAACGCAGATAACTTGCCCCCGCGTTCAAAACCCGCTAGGGGCCAGTCGTTCTACGCATAAAGGGAAGTCAGATGTCCGCGCCCAAGAAAGTTGTTCTGGCCTATTCCGGTGGCCTTGATACCTCGATCATCCTGAAATGGTTGCAGACCGAGTATGGTTGTGAGGTCGTAACCTTCACCGCCGATCTGGGTCAGGGCGAGGAGTTGGAGCCCGCCCGCAAGAAGGCCGAGCTGCTGGGGATCAAGCCCGAAAACATCTATATTGAGGACATCCGCGAGGAATTCGTCCGCGATTTCGTCTTTCCGATGTTCCGCGCCAATGCGCAGTATGAGGGCCTGTACCTGCTGGGCACCTCGATTGCGCGACCGTTGATCTCGAAACGTCTGGTCGAGATTGCCGAGGCGACCGGAGCGGATGCCGTATCTCATGGCGCGACCGGTAAGGGCAACGATCAGGTGCGGTTCGAACTGGCCGCTTACGCGCTGAACCCTGACATCAAGGTGATTGCCCCGTGGCGCGAGTGGGACCTGTCCAGCCGCACCAAGCTGCTGGAATTTGCCGAGGCCAACCAGATTCCGATCGCCAAGGACAAGCGGGGTGAGGCACCGTTCTCGGTTGATGCCAACCTGCTGCACACCTCATCCGAGGGCAAGGTTCTGGAAGACCCCGCCGATATGGCGCCCGATTACGTCTATCAGCGCACGGTCCACCCCGAGGACGCGCCGAATAAACCAGAATTCATCGAGATCGGGTTCGAAAAAGGTGACGCGGTCAGCATCAATGGCGAGGCGATGAGCCCGGCCACCATCCTGACCAAGCTGAACGAATATGGCGGCAAGCACGGCATTGGGCGTCTCGATCTGGTCGAAGGTCGCTTTGTTGGCATGAAATCGCGCGGTATCTATGAAACACCCGGCGGCACAATCCTGTTGGAAGCACACCGTGGCATCGAATCCATCACCATGGATCGGGGCGCGATGCATTTGAAGGACCAGCTGATGCCTCAATATGCAGAGCTGATCTATAACGGCTTCTGGTACTCGCCCGAGCGCGAGATGCTGCAGGCCGCGATCGACAAATCTCAGGATCATGTCACCGGCACCGTGCGCGTGAAGCTGTACAAAGGTCTGGCATCGACCGTTGGCCGCTGGTCGGAACACTCGCTGTATTCCGAGGCGCACGTGACCTTCGAAGAGGATGCTGGTGCCTACGATCAGAAAGACGCTGCGGGATTCATCCAACTGAACGCCCTACGCCTGAAACTGCTGGCAGCACGCGACAAACGGCTGTCAAAGTAAGACAGCTGAGATTTTGACCTGAAGACCCGGCAGCCCCTCAGGATGCCGGGTTTTTTATGCGCCCATTTTTGCCACCTCCCGTCAGGTCACTCTTGCTCCACCGCAGGATATGTCTTTACCCAAGTCACAACACTCAAAGGAGGGGGCATGTTGCAGGATATCGCAGAAGGTATTCAGAGCGGTCTGAATGGCAAAAACTTCGATGGGTCGTTGAAATTCGATTGCGGTGATGCCGGTGTGATTGTTCTGGCCGACAATCAGGCGACGACGCAGGATCGGGACACTGATTGCACCATTCGTATCTCACAAGAGAACCTAACCAAGCTGCTGACCGGCAAGCTGAACCCGATGACCGGTATTGCCATGGGCAAGCTCAAGATCTCAGGCAATATGGGTGTGGCGATGAAACTGGGGCAGTTGCTGGGCTGAGGCGATAAACTCGTCTCACCAGCGCGTGAGAACAGATGTCAGCGCGTTGCGCCTGAAGTTTTCCCAAGGCAGTCTGATCATGGAAGGAGACCCACCATGATCCGAACCACATATCTTGATGCAGTCAAGCCATGGCTTTTATTCGCGTTGATCCTCATCGTCGCAATGCTGCGCGCCGCCCCTGCACCCGCTGCCGGGACCGAAACGCTGACTGTGGCCGGGGGATGTTTCTGGTGCGTTGAATCCGATTTCGAATCCGTGCCAGGGGTGATTCATGCGGTCTCGGGCTATACCGGCGGCGCAACCGCCGACCCAACCTATGGCGAGGTGTCCAAAGGCGGCACAGGCCATTACGAGGCGGTTCAGATTACCTTTGACCCAGCCCGTGTTTCCCGTGAAACCCTGCTGAACCTGTTTTTCCGCTCGGTCGACCCTACGGATGCGGGCGGACAGTTCTGCGACCGGGGAGAGAGTTACCGCACAGCGATTTTCGTCTCTAACACAGGCGAAAAGGCGTTGGCCGAGGCTGCAAAATCCAAAGCGCAGAACGTCCTGCGTCAAACGATTGTCACCCCGATCCTGCAACAGGACCGGTTTTACCCGGCCGAAGCCTATCATCAGGATTACTATAAGGGCGAAAAACTGGTCTTTACGCGGTTTGGTCCCAAACGCCAGCACAACGCCTATAAGGCCTATCGCAAAGCCTGCGGTCGCGACGCCCGCGTCAAACAGCTGTGGGGCAGTGACGCGCCCTTTGCCGGGTCTTAATCAAAGCGCGCTTCGCGCACTTCTTTCAGATCAGGAATGACATCCGCCGTACCGTGCCGTGTCACCATCAACGCGGCAGCCCGGTTTGCCTGCAATATGGCCTGCTCCATCGGCATGCCACGATCCATTCCTGCCAGAACGTAACCTGTGAACGTATCGCCCGCACCAGTTGTGTCCACCGCCTGAACCTTGTAAGCCAAAAAATCCGAGGTCGTCCCCTTATGATGATATCGCGCGCCCTTTGATCCGAGGGTCACAATGACATGCTCTATCCCCAACTCGGACAGGCCCTGTCCGGTTGCCTGCCGCAGCTGCTCGGCCTCGACCTCATTTAGGATCAGGAAATCCAGATACGGAAGAACCGCCCGCACTGCATCGGCTTGAAAAGGGGCCGCCGCGTAACAGACAGTCAGCCCCATTTCGCGGCCCAATTTTGCGGCTTCGACCTGCAAGTTGGTTTCGTTTTGCGTCACAATCAGATCACCCTGATCCGCCGATGACAGCGCCTGGCCTAGTTGATCTGACGTAATTGCATGATTTGCGCCTTGAAACAGGATGATGTTGTTTTCACCCTCGGCGTCTACGGCGATAATGGCATGCCCGGTAGGATCTGAAACCTCGGCAATCCAACGGGTATCGACGCCATATTCGGTCAGCCTGTCACGCGCCCAGCGCCCGTCGGGCCCTATGGCCCCAATATGCGCCACCCGCGCGCCGGCCCGCGCGCCGGCGACGGACATATTCGCGCCCTTGCCGCCCAGAAACCGATCCAAACGGTTGGCCGAAAGCGTCTCACCCGCGCCCGGCAGGTGTGGCACATCATAAATCATGTCTGCGTTGATCGATCCTAGATTCCAGATTGTCATGGCTTAACCAATATCGCAGGAGGCCAGAATGGCCATGTTCAGAATGTCATTGGCCGTCGATATGGTCGAACAGATCTGAATCGGCTTGTCGATGCCCGACAAGATCGGGCCGATCACCGTGGCCCCACCCATTTCCTGCATCAACTTGGTCGAGATCGAGGCCGAATGCCGTGCTGGGACAATCAGGATATTCGCCGGTCCGGTCAGGCGCTGGAACGGATAGTTTGCCTGCTGGTCGACATTCAGCGCCACGTCCACCGTCATTTCACCTTCGTATTCGAAATCTACGCCACGCTGATCCAGAACGGCAGGAGCGCGGTGCATCTTTTCGGCCCGCTCCGACACCGGGTAGCCAAACGTCGAAAAGCTGACAAAGGCAACGCGCGGCTCCAGCCCCATATGGCGGGCAACGGCTGCTGAGCGCTCGGCGATATTGGCCAGATCGTTTTCGTCCGGCCATTCATGGACTAGAGTGTCGCCGATCAGCACGATCCGCCCCTTGTGCAACAGCGCCGTCACACCGGCCGCGCCACGGGCCGCATCTGCATCGAACACATGGTTGATCCGATCCAGCACATGCGCCGATTTACGCGTCGCGCCCGAGACCAAACCGTCGCCATGCCCATGTGCCAGCATCAGCGATGAAAACACATGCCGGTCGCGCGCGGCAAGTCGATGAATATCCTTTCGATCAAAGCCTTTACGCTGCAGGCGATCGTACAAAAAATCAGAATAGGTATCGAGATGCGCAGTGTTGGCGGCATTCACGACCTCCAGCTCACGCACAGCATCGCCCAGCCCGGCCTCTTCCAGCTTTTGCTTGACGTCATCCGGGCGGCCTACGACCAGCGCCTTACCAAAGCCCGAGCGTTGATACATCACCGCAGCCCGCAGCACACGCGGATCGTCGCCCTCGGCAAAGATCATTCGGCTTTGCGCCTGACGGGCCCGCGCGTTCAGGCCGCGCAGAATGCTGGCGGTCGGATCCATGCGGGATTTCAGGCTCAGCTCATACGCGTCCATGTCGATAATCGGGCGCCGCGCCGCGCCGGTATCCATCCCGGCCCGCGCAACGGCGGGCGGAATGCGGTGAATCAGGCGCGGATCGAAAGGTGTCGGGATAATATAATCGCGCCCAAAGGTCAGCGACTTACCATAGGCCATCGCGACCTCATCAGGGACATCTTCGCGCGCGAGGTTGGCCAGGGCGTGGGCACAGGCAATTTTCATCTCGTCATTGATGGCGCGGGCGTGGATATCCAGCGCACCGCGGAACAGGTAGGGAAAGCCCAACACGTTGTTGACCTGGTTCGGATAATCGCTGCGCCCTGTGGCGACGATGGCATCAACGCGCACTTCGTGGGCCTCTTCCGGCGTAATTTCCGGATCGGGGTTTGCCATCGCAAAAATCACCGGGTTATCGGCCATGCTGGCGACCATATCTTGCGTCACAGCCCCTTTGACCGACACGCCCAGAAAGACGTCTGCGCTTTTCATGGCGTCTTCCAGCGTACGCAGATCCGTGGTGATCGCATGTGCCGATTTCCACTGGTTCATGCCCTCGGTTCGGCCCTGATAGATCACGCCTTTGGTGTCACACACGATGCAGTTCTCATGCCGCGCGCCCATCGACTTGAGCAGTTCGATACACGCTATCCCAGCAGCCCCGGCACCGTTCAGAACAATCTTCACATCTTCGATCTTCTTGCCCGAGATACGCAGCGCATTCAGCAGGCCCGCCGCACAGATCACCGCCGTGCCATGCTGATCATCGTGGAAGACGGGGATATCCATTTCTTCCTTCAGGCGCTGTTCGATGATGAAACACTCGGGCGCCTTGATGTCTTCCAGATTGATGCCGCCAAAGGTCGGGCCCATCAGACGCACGGCGCGGCAGAACTCATCCGGGTCTTCGGTGTCCAACTCGATATCGATCGAGTTTACGTCAGCGAAACGCTTGAACAGGACTGACTTGCCCTCCATCACCGGTTTTGAGCCCAGCGCGCCCAGATTACCAAGACCCAAAACCGCCGTCCCATTCGAAATCACGGCGACCAGATTTCCCTTGTTGGTATAGTCATAGGCCGTTTCTGGATTTTCCGCGATTGCTTCACATGGAACAGCCACGCCGGGGCTGTAGGCCAGCGACAGGTCGCGCTGCGTGGTCATGGGAACGGTGGCTTGTACCTCCCACTTGCCAGGAGTTGGGTCCAGGTGAAAGGCCAGCGCCTCTTCGTTGGTGATCTTCGCTTTGGGCATTTGATACGTCGTTTCTCTGCAACTGCGGGGCTTCTGCCTCATAGCGCAGGCACGCGCGCGCCTCAACGAGAATACTTTTGCCTTTCGCACCAGATGGCGGATTTGTAAGGTCGCGACCGAACGCCGTCAAAAGGGATCAGCCTTGTCCACAGTCACGCCGATGATGGCGCAATATCTCGAAATCAAAGAGGCCCATGCCGACGCCCTTCTGTTTTACCGGATGGGCGATTTCTACGAGATGTTTTTCGAGGATGCCGTCAACGCCGCCGAGGCGCTGGACATCGCCCTGACCAAACGCGGCAAGCACAACGGCGCCGACATTCCGATGTGCGGTGTGCCGGTCCATGCCGCCGAAGGGTACCTGCTGACGCTGATCCGAAAAGGCTTTCGCGTGGCCGTTTGCGAACAGATGGAAAGCCCGGTTGAGGCAAAGAAGAGAGGCTCTAAATCAGTTGTAAAGCGCGGTGTTGTCCGGCTGGTGACACCCGGAACACTGACCGAGGACGCGCTGCTAGAGGCGCGCCGCCACAACTTTCTGGCCTGTTATGCCGAGGTGAGGGATGAAGCGGCGCTTGCCTGGGCCGATATCTCAACCGGGGCGTTTCACGTGATGCCTTTGACCTCTGTGCGCCTAAGCCCTGAACTGGCCCGGCTGGCCCCGTCGGAGCTGATCGTGGCGGACGGGGCCGAACAGGTCCTGCACGAACCTGCCCGCGATCTGGGCATCTCGCTGACGCCCATTGGCCGCGCCAGTTTCGACAGCACGGCGGCTGAAAAGCGCATCTGCGCTTTGTTTCACGTGGGCGCGCTGGACGCGTTTGGAAATTTTGGCCGGGCCGAAGTGTCCGCTATGGGCGCATTGATTGACTATTTGGAGATCACGCAAAAAGGCAAATTGCCCCTGCTGCAAACGCCGCTGAAAGAATCCGAGGACCGCGTGGTGCAGATCGACGCCGCAACGCGCCGCAATCTGGAGCTGACCCGGTCGCTGTCTGGCGGGCGCGCCGGATCGCTTTTGTCGGTGGTTGACCGTACAGTCACGCCGGGCGGCGCGCGGTTGTTGGAACAGCGCCTGTCCAGCCCCTCGCGCAATCTGGATGTGATCCACGGGCGGTTGGATGCGGTAAGTTTTGCAGCCGATGACAGCCTGATCGCCCAAGATCTGCGCGATGCCTTGCGCAAAACCCCCGATTTGGACCGCGCCTTGTCGCGCCTGTCGCTGGAACGCGGCGGTCCTCGCGATCTGGCCGCCATCCGCAACGGGCTGGCGCAGGCTGCAACCATAGCCGAACTGTGCAATGCCGGAGATCTGCCGGTATTGCTGGCCACTGCGGTGCAAAACCTGACAGGGTTTGATGATCTGCTGACCCTGCTGGATGAGGCGCTTGTGGCCGAGCCGCCTCTGATGGCGCGCGACGGCGGCTTCATTGCCCCCGGCTATGACGCGGAACTGGATGAGGCGCGCACCCTGCGGGACGAAGGCCGCTCGGTCATCGCCGGGTTTCAGCAGAAATATTCCCAGCACACCGGCATCACCTCGCTGAAGATCAAGCATAACAACGTGCTGGGCTATTTCATCGAAACCACGGCCACACATGCCGAAAAGATGTTGAACCCGCCGTTCTCCGAAACCTATATCCACCGGCAAACCACGGCCAATCAGGTGCGGTTCACGACAGTAGAACTGTCCGAGATCGAAACCCGTATCCTGAACGCCGGAAATCATGCTTTGGAGATCGAAAAGCGGCTCTATCAAAGGCTTTCTGATGAGATTCTTACCCGTGCTGCGCAACTGAACCAAGCCGCGCGCGGGCTGGCAGAACTGGACCTAACCACTGCGCTGGCCGATCTGGCACGGGGCGAGAACTGGTGTCGCCCGCAGGTCGATGCCTCTCGTGCCTTTGATATTCAGGGCGGGCGGCATCCGGTTGTTGAACATGCGCTGCGCCAACAAAGCGGTGACGCGTTTATCGCCAATGATTGTGATCTCAGCGCCGAAGATGGTGCTGCAATCTGGTTGCTGACCGGCCCCAACATGGCGGGTAAATCAACCTTCTTGCGGCAGAATGCGCTGATCGCCCTGCTTGCACAGATGGGCAGCTATGTTCCGGCCGAACAAGCCTATATCGGTGTGGTCAGCCAGCTGTTCAGCCGTGTCGGGGCATCCGACGATCTGGCCAGGGGTCGGTCGACCTTTATGGTTGAAATGGTCGAAACCGCCGCCATCCTCAATCAAGCCGACGATCATGCGCTGGTCATTCTGGATGAAATCGGACGCGGGACGGCCACCTATGACGGGCTTTCCATCGCCTGGGCCACGCTCGAACATCTGCACGCCGCCAATAAATGTCGCGCGCTGTTTGCAACGCATTATCACGAGCTGACCGCGCTGGCCGGAAATCTGGAAGGTGTCGACAACGCCACCGTTGCGGTCAAGGAATGGGAGGGCGAAGTGATCTTTTTGCACGAGGTTCACAAAGGCGCCGCAGACCGGTCCTATGGTGTCCAGGTGGCGCAACTGGCTGGCCTGCCGGCATCCGTTGTCGAACGTGCCCGCGTTGTGCTGGACCAGCTGGAGAAAACCGAACGCGAAGGCGGCAAGCAAAAGGCTTTGATCGACGATCTGCCGCTGTTCTCGGCTGCCCCGCCGCCACCGCCTCCCCCAAAAGCTTCACCCGTTGCGGATATGTTGGGTGAGATCTTGCCGGATGAGCTAAGCCCGCGCGAGGCATTGGACCTGATCTATAAATTGAAAGAGGCGGCCAGATCCTGACCGCCTCAATAATTGATTGATATCTTAGGTGCTTAGCTTGCCGGCGTGGACGACACACCCACCTGCGCGGGGCGCAAGAGCCGGTCGTACAACATAAAGCCTTCTGCAGATACCTGGATGATGTCACCGGCGCGTGTTCCGGGCACGGGGGCCTCGAACATCGCCTCATGCACATTGGGGTCAAACCGATCGCCAACTTCTGGCGTGATCACCTGAATCCCGTGTTTCTGAAACACGTCCTTAAGCGCGCGCATGGTCAGTTCAACACCTTCCAGCAAAGCGCCTGCGACCTCTTTCTGCTCGTCGGTTGCGGCCTCTAGCGCGCGTTTCATATTGTCATAGACCGGCAGCATGTCACGGGCCAGCTTCGAGCCGCCATACTGTTCGGCATCGCGCCGCGCCTTGTCGCCGCGCTTGCGCGCGTTTTCCGCATCGGCCAATGCACGCATGAATTTGTCTTTGTAGTCGTCGCGCTCGGCGCGCAGCTCATCCAGCTCCAGCGCTTCTTCGCTGATCTCAGCAAATTCATCAGCCAGCTCTTCGGCCTCGGCCGTTGCGATATCGTCCAGAAAATCTTCGTTCTTGGGCTCTGCCATCTCTTACCCTCTAGCTCCGGTCGGATATCAGTTTGCCGACCAGTTGCGCCGTATAATCCACGATCGGCACGATCCGTCCATAATTCAGACGTGTGGGCCCGATGACCCCAACCGCACCGATTATCTTACGATCAGCGTTCATATATGGAGACACCACCAAAGAGGAACCCGAAAGTGAGAAAAGTTTGTTCTCAGACCCGATAAAAATGCGCACACCTTCGCCTTCTTCGGTCAATTCCAGAAATTCGGCGATGTCGCGCTTGCGTTCGAGGTCGTCAAACAGGGTGCGAATGCGCTCCAACTCATCTGCTTCGCCGCGTTCACCCAGCAGATTCGCCCGCCCTCGGACGATCAAACG
This sequence comes from Ruegeria sp. CDSB022, assembly GCF_059611145.1. Classification (NCBI taxonomy): domain Bacteria; kingdom Pseudomonadati; phylum Pseudomonadota; class Alphaproteobacteria; order Rhodobacterales; family Roseobacteraceae; genus Ruegeria; species Ruegeria sp. CDSB022. The sequence continues at coordinate 66,218 of NZ_JBXWOZ010000011.1, forward strand.
GGCCGAGTCGCCATCATCCCCGTCCCATGCGGCCATGCCGCTGTCGACCATTTCACGGGCCAACACGTCAATTTCCTGCTTGCGCGCATCTATCTGGGTCAGCATCTGACGGCGAACCTCGCTGATTGTGCGGCCCTCGATCAGCGCGTTCAGAAAATTCGCCGCTTCCCGCATCGAGCTGGGCGTTTGCCCGGGTGGCGGCTTGAACAGCCGGTTTTCCACCTGACCGTCGGAAAAGACCAAAACCACCAGGGCTCTGTCATGCCCAAGCGACACAAATTCGATATGTTTGATTTCCGCTTCGTGTTTCGGCGTCAAAACCAGTGAGGCCCCTTGTGTCACGTGTGACAAGGCCGCGCCGACACGGTCCAGCATCCCGCCGACATCCCCCGAGTTAGCGCCCAGTGTGTCGTCCAGCTTCTGCCGGTCATCCGCGCCCAGATCACCGACCTCCAGCAATCCGTCCACGAACATCCGTAACCCGTGTTGCGTCGGAATCCGCCCCGCACTGACATGAGGGCTGTCGAGCAGGCCCAGAAACTCAAGATCCTGCATCACATTGCGAACCGTCGCCGCACTGACTTTTTCCGACAAAGTGCGCGTCAGGGTACGGCTGCCGACAGGCTCACCGCTATCCAGATAGCTTTCGACAATCAGCCGAAACACCTCGCGCGACCGGTCATTCATCTCGTTCAGAATTTTGCTTGCGTCACTCATCGGCAATCCTCTGCTGGATGGCCATTAAATAGCAGGTAGGCGAAAGGTCAATCAGGGTTGCATCCTGACGCTGCGGGGCGGTATCCCCAAACCAGCAAACAAAGGAATTCCCATGCGACCCTCAGGACGTGATCTAAACGAAATGCGCGCCGTTTCAATCGAAACGGGATTTACCAAACATGCCGAAGGTTCTTGCCTGATTAAGATGGGCGATACCCATGTGTTGTGCACTGCCACGATCGAAGATCGCGTGCCACCGTTCATCAAGGGTTCGGGCCTGGGCTGGGTTACCGCTGAATACGGCATGCTGCCCCGTGCGACCAATACACGGATGCGGCGCGAGGCTGCCAGCGGTAAGCAGGGTGGTCGTACCGTGGAAATCCAGCGTTTGATCGGCCGTGCCCTGCGTGCAGGTGTTGATCGGGTTGCCTTGGGTGAACGCCAGATCACCGTCGACTGCGATGTGATCCAGGCCGATGGTGGCACCCGATGTGCCTCGATCACAGGCGGTTGGGTTGCGCTGCGTCTTGCGGTCAACAAGCTGATGAAAACGGGTGACGTGATCTCGGACCCGCTGGTTGACCCGGTTGCGGCCGTGTCCTGCGGTATTTACGCCGGTCAATCGGTGCTGGATCTGGATTACCCCGAAGACAGCGAAGCCGGCGTGGACGGCAACTTTATCATGACCGGGTCCGGCAAATTGATCGAAGTTCAAATGAGCGCGGAGGGCTCGGTCTTTAGCCGCGTTCAGATGGATCAACTAATGGATCTGGCTGAACAGGGCGTTAGTGAACTGGCTGCTGCGCAAAAGGCCGCCACCGCATGACCCGCAAGTTCGACGGCGACAGGTTGCTGGTGGCCACGCATAACAAAGGCAAGCTTGAGGAGATGGCACATCTGCTTGAACCCTTTGGCGTCACTGTTATCGGCGCCGCTGACATGGACCTGCCTGAACCGGAAGAGACCGAGGATACATTCGTCGGCAATGCCCGGATCAAGGCCCATGCCGCGGCCAACGCGACCGGCCTGCCTGCGCTGTCGGACGATTCCGGGATCACCGTCGACGCGCTGAATGGCGCTCCGGGCGTCTATACCGCCGATTGGGCAGAAACCGGCAATGGCCGCGATTTCCTGATGGCGATGACCCGCGCGCATGAAGAGCTGGAGGCCAAGAACGCCCCGCACCCCCGCACCGCGCAATTCCGATGCACTCTGGTGCTGGCCTGGCCCGACGGGCATGACGAGGTGTTCGAAGGCATCGCCCCCGGTCACTTGGTCTGGCCCATTCGTGGTGCGGACGGCTTTGGTTATGATCCAATGTTTGTGCCCGAGGGTCATGGCATTACCTTTGCCGAGATGGATCGCTGGGAAAAGAACAAGATCAGCCATCGCGGTCGCGCGGTTGAGATGTTCGTGAAAGGCTGTTTTGGCGGATGATTGGCGCAATGGGGGCTTTGGCCTGTATGTGCATTGGCCCTTTTGCGAGGCCAAATGCCCCTATTGCGATTTCAACAGCCATGTTTCAAAAAATATTGATCAAAAACAATGGCTTGATGCATATCTGGTCGAGCTGCGCCGTAGCGCTTCCGAAACCCCCAACCGTGTCCTGAACACCATCTTCTTTGGCGGCGGCACCCCGTCTCTGATGGATCCCGAAACCGTCGCCGCAGTGATTGATACCGCCCGCGCCCTTTGGCACCCCGCCAATGACATGGAAATCACACTTGAAGCCAATCCCAGCTCGGTCGAGGCGGGACGGTTCGCAGCCTACCGGGAAGCAGGCGTCAACCGTATCTCAATGGGGGTTCAGGCGCTGAATGATGACGATCTGCGCCGGTTGGGCCGCATTCACAGCGTGGCCGAAGCGCGGGCTGCTTATGACATAGCCCGTCATTGTTTTGAACGGGTCAGCTTTGACCTGATCTATGCGCGGCAACATCAAACCCTTGATGCCTGGCGCGCAGAGTTGACCGAAGCCCTGTCGATGGCGGTCGATCACCTGTCGCTGTACCAACTGACCATAGAAGACGGAACCGCCTTTGGTGATCGCTATGCCGTGGGCAAGCTGCGCGGCCTGCCCTTGGATGATAGCGCCGCCGATATGTATCTGGCCACGCAAGAAATCTGCGAGGCTCATGGTCTGCCCGCCTATGAGGTATCGAACCACGCCCGCCCCGGCGCGGAATCACAGCACAATCTGATCTATTGGCACTATGGTGACTATGTCGGTATTGGCCCCGGCGCCCATGGACGGATCACCCAGAATGGCCAGAAATACGCGACTGAAACCTATCTGAATCCGCAGCGGTGGTTGGACGCGGCTTCCTGTGGTAGCGGAGAGAAAGAACGCGCCGCATTGTCGCGTGAAGACCAGGCAAGTGAATACCTTATGATGGGTCTTAGGGTTACCGGCGGGCTAGATATAGATAGATATATGGGAATATCAGGCCACCCCTTACCACAAGACCCATTGGGCCATCTTCAGGATATCGGCATGGTTCAAATGCTGGATGGTAGACTGATGGCCACAACCGACGGGCGGGCCGTCTTGAACGCGGTGATCCGCGAACTTTTGGGGTAGACCATGCAATATCTGTGGGCAGGGCTTGGATTGTTATGCGTCGGGCTGGCCGCTGTTGGGGTGGTGCTTCCCCTACTACCAACGGTTCCATTTCTGCTACTCGCCGCCTTCTTCTTTGCCCGCTCGTCTTCACGGCTGCATAGCTGGCTGATAACGCACCGACTGTTTGGCCCAATGATCGTCGATTGGCAGAGTTCAGGCGCGATTCGTCCGGCCGCAAAAAAGGCGGCCACCCTGTCGGTCACCGCCGTATTTGGACTATCGGTCATGATGTCTGCGCCGTCTCATGTCCTGATCATCCAGGCGATTGTACTAGGCGGCGTGATGTTCTTTATCTGGACCCGCCCTAGCGGCTGAGCTTGGAACAAAGATCATCCAGTTGATCCAGGTTCTCATAGGTCAGGACCACCTGCCCCGTTTCCGAGCCCGCTTTGTGATTGATCGCCACTTTCATCGCCAGAATCGCGGAAAGATCCTTTTCCAGCGCCCGGGTATCCGCATCTTTACCCGCATTCAGATCCCGAGACCTTGGTGCCGGTCGGGCCGCATCCCCCTGCTGTTGCTTCTTCACCAGCGCTTCCGTTGCCCGCACCGACAGCCCGTCTTTGACAATTTGCTTTGCAAGATCCGAGGCATTCTCGGCCGTGATCAGCGTCCGTGCATGGCCAGCCGATAATTTTCCTTCTATTACAAGGGTTTGTACATCGATTGGCAGGGACAACAGGCGCAGCAAATTGGCAATATGACTGCGGCTTTTGCCCAATGCTTCAGCCAGCTTTTCTTGCGTATGACCAAAGCGGTCCATCAGCTGCTTATAGCCGGCCGCCTCTTCCACCGCATTCAAATCCGCGCGCTGAATGTTTTCGATAATGGCGACTTCCAGAACCTCAGTGTCATCAAAATCGCGAACGATAACGGGGATATCATGCAACTGCGCCATTTGCGCCGCGCGCCAGCGGCGTTCACCCGCGACGATTTCATAATCGCCTTCGGCAATTTCTCGGACGATCAGAGGCTGAATGATCCCCTTCTCTTTGACCGAAGCGGCAAGCTCATCCAGATGTTCCCGGGCAAAGGTGCGGCGCGGCTGATTTGGGTTTGCGTGAAGCTTTTCAATTGGAATCGTCAGGTCCGGCCGCCGTGAATCAGTTGGCACGCGTCCCTGGGGCTCTTGTGTGACATCTGCCATCAACGCCGAAAGCCCGCGACCCAACCCTCTTGGTTTTGATTTTCTGGCTGTCACAGGGTCCTCCTAGTACCGCTCAGACTGCGGTTTTATTGTTCTTATGCATGACTTCCCGGGCCAAATGCCGATAGGCCATCGCGCCCAGAGACCCCGAGTCATATTGCAAAACCGGCAACGCGTATGACGGAGCCTCACTGACCCGCACATTTCTGGGTATTTTGGTTTTAAATACCATCTCACCCAGATTGTCACGTGCGTCTTTTTCGACCTGACGGGACAAGTTGTTGCGGTTGTCATACATAGTCAGCACAACACCTTCGATTCTGAGGTCTGGATTCGCAGTCTGTCGCACCTCGCGAATGGTCAGCATGAGCTGAGACAAACCCTCTAATGCGAAGAACTCGCTTTGCAATGGCACCAGTACGGAATGCGCTGCGACCATCGCGTTTACCGTCAGAAGATTCAGCGATGGCGGACAGTCAATCAGGACGAAATCCAGATCGTACTTATCAATAGCAGTCTGGCGTAACGCGTCATGCAGTAAATAGCTGCGTTTTTCGTTCGAAATCAGTTCGATATCGGCGGAACTGAGGTCTACCGTAGCGGGGACAACGAGAATACCTTCAATCTCCGAGTCCTGAACGACCGCATCCAAAGGCGCATCATCCAGAATCAGATCATAAGTTGTCCAATCTCGATCCTCGACACCTAAACCGGTTGAAGCATTCCCCTGTGGATCCAGATCAACCACTAGAACCCTGCATCCGGCCTCGGCCAGGCCTGCTGCCAAGTTTATGGCTGTTGTCGTCTTCCCAACCCCGCCCTTCTGGTTGGCTACCGCTATGATCCGGGGGCCTGAGGGACGAGATAGATCAACCACGTGATACTCCTTTGACCTTGAGGATGACGGCTTGGGGTTCTGTTAAACTTGTAATCGGATCACAGGTGAAATTCCATTCTTCCTGCGCATCCTGTACCTCTTTTTTCCAGCTTACACCTTTCGGCAACAAAGCGACGCCAGAATCGCCTAAATGTCTGTCACAAAAAGATAATAATACCCCGAGATCTGCCAAGGCGCGGGCAGACAAAACATCTGCATTCAGGGGGTCCACCGCTTCAATGCGTTTCGCCACCACTTTACAGTTTGCGCCACATTCCCGGGATACATTGCGTAAAAACGCAGATTTTCGCTGATCGCTTTCAACAAAGGTGAATTTTGCGTCTGGTGTTTCTTCGATCGCCATGATTGCACAGACCATACCGGGAAACCCACCACCACTTCCAATATCAACCCAATGCGAAAAGTTCTCGGCACATCGAAAAACCTGAACGGAATCCAAAATGTGCCGTGTCCAGATTTCGGACAAGCTTTTGCGCGATACGAGGTTGATTTTCGGGTTCCAACGCTCGACAAGGGCAACATATGTTGCCAGTCGATCAAATGTTTCACGTGAAACATTCAGACCGTCAAACAGCTCTTCCTTCATGCTTTGCGCACCCTCTGATCTCGGCGAAGCTTGGCCAACACCAGAGTCAGCGCAGCCGGCGTCACACCCTCTATCCGGCTTGCCTGCGCTACATTCTCAGGACGGGCGGTGGACAACTTCTGCTTCATCTCTGACGACAGCCCATCCAATGTGAAGAAGTCAAAATCACGCGGAATCTCATAGGCTTCATCGCGTTTCATCGCTTCGACATCACGTCTTTGCCGCTCGATATAATTCGCATACAGCGCATCTCGTTCCACTTGCTGCCGAATACCTGAATCAACGTCCTGCAACTCAGGAATCAAGGGAACAAGGTCCTCAAAGCTCACATCAGGAAAGGCCAAAATCGCCATACCATCGCGGCGATTGCCATCCTGATTGACCTCGATACCAGCTTCTCGCACTTCTTTCGGAGTATAGGTATGATCTGTGAGCTTCTTTTTCGCAGCCCCCAACTTCTCCATCTTTTCAGAGAAGTGCGTGCTGCGTGTCTCGCTTACGCAACCTAGGCGTAGGCCAATAGGTGTCAGTCGTTGGTCGGCATTATCGGCGCGCAGAGACAATCTAAACTCTGCCCGTGAGGTAAACATCCGATATGGTTCTGCCACTCCGCGAGTGGTCAGGTCATCGACCATGACGCCAATATAACTGTCGGAACGCGTGAAATGGATTGGATCCCGACCCAAGACCTGAAGGGCAGCATTGAGGCCAGCCACCATTCCCTGAGCTGCAGCTTCCTCATATCCTGTGGTACCGTTAATCTGACCCGCAAGATATAGTCCTGGCGCCTCAGGCAACGACAGTGATGATGTCAGAACGCGAGGATCTACGTAGTCATATTCGATGGCGTAGCCAGGTTGGAGGATCTCTGCCTTTTCCAGCCCCTTAATGGATCTGACATAATCGACCTGAACATCCTGTGGCAGTGAGGTAGAAATTCCATTCGGATAGATTGTGTGATCATTCACACCTTCTGGCTCGAGGAAAATCTGATGAGATTCCTTATCCGCAAACCGCACAATCTTATCTTCGATCGAAGGGCAATATCTGGGGCCTATACCGTCAATATGCCCCCCATACATCGCCGATCTGGAAAGGTTCTTTTCAATGATCTCATGTGTTCTGGCATTGGTATGCGTAATCCCACAAGAAATCTGCGGCGCCACCACCCCCATCGAGAGGAATGAGAACAGCGTAGGTTCATCATCGCCGTCCTGACTTTCGAGACCTGACCAATCAATCGTCCGACCATCCAGCCGGGGCGGTGTCCCCGTTTTCAAGCGTCCTAGCGGCAGGTTAAGGCTATCCAAACGCTCGGCCAGCTTTACCGAGGGACGATCCCCCATACGTCCGCCAGGGCGCGATACGTCACCAATGTGAATAACGCCTCGCAAAAATGTCCCAGACGTCAGGATCACAGCGCCGGCCCGTATTTCAGACTCATCCGCCAATCGAATTCCGGTAACAGCAGGTCCATTCACCAGGAAATCTGTCACCTCGCCGACTACGACGCTGAGGTCCGGCTGTGCCGTGGTTTCTCGCTGCATCGCAGCTCGGTACAAAGCCCTGTCTGCCTGCGTTCTGGGCCCCTGCACAGCGGGGCCTTTACGGCGATTCAGTAAACGAAACTGAATTCCCGCCTGGTCTGCGACGCGCCCCATCACCCCGTCCAACGCGTCAATTTCGCGAACAAGATGCCCTTTCCCGAGGCCCCCAATAGCCGGGTTACAGGACATTACGCCGATATCAGTGGCCGACAGAGTCACAAGGGCGGTAGTCGCACCCATCCGGGCGGCCGCATGGGCCGCCTCTGTTCCGGCGTGGCCCGCTCCGATAACGACGACGTCAAAATCCGAATGTTTCACGTGAAACACTCCTTACTTTCCCAGGCAGAAGCTTGAGAATATTTCATCCAACAAGTCTTCTACACCAATTCTGCCAACCAGAGCTTCCAAAGCGCGGATCGCGGTCCTCAGTTCCTCGGCTGCAATATCATACAGGTCGGGACCTGATTCCAGAACAGCGATTGCAGCACTAAGTGCGTCGCGCGCTGTGATCAGCGCTATACGATGCCTTTCACGCGTGGCGATACCATGGGTAGTAGTACGATCACCCAAAACACGCGATATGTTGGAAATCAACCGATCCACACCCTGCCCGGTTTTCCCTGAGATTCCTTCATCAGAACTGTTTCTCAGATCGGACTTCGGAAGAACCTGAATATCTCCTTCCAACATCTGAACGCCCAGCTCTTTTGGATCATCAGTCAGAAATACGCGCAGATCGGCGGCCTCGGCGCGCTTTTTGGCCCGCTCAATTCCCAGGCTTTCGACGTGATCGTCGGTTTCCCGCAAGCCCGCTGTATCCAACAAAGTAACGGGAAGTCCCTCAAGGTCCATTCGAACTTCAATCACATCGCGCGTTGTGCCGGCATATTCCGACGTGATCGCTGCATCGCGACCGGCCAGAGCATTCAGCAATGTCGACTTTCCGGCATTTGGCAAGCCAACAATCGCAACCTCGAACCCGGTTCGAATGCGTTCTGCAATACGAACCCCTTCAGCTTCACGTTGTAAATCTGCAATGACATCTGTGATCAACTGGCGTACTTCAGGGGTAACATCGGTTGGCACCTCTTCATCGGCAAAATCAATCACTGCCTCAAGCAGCGATGCGGCGCGGATCAAATCGCGCCGCCAGCGTTCAGCCAAATTCCCAAGCTCTCCGGCCAGAATGATCTGTGCTTGCTTGCGTTGAGCTTCTGTCTCAGCGTCGATCAGATCGGCAAGGCCCTCGACCTGTGTCAAATCCATTTTGCCGTTTTCCAAGGCACGGCGGGTGAATTCCCCGGGATCGGCCAGGCGCAAACCGTCCATGTCCGCAAGGCAGCGCATGACGGCGTTGACAGCCGCTGTACTGCCGTGAATCTGTAGCTCTGCCACGTCTTCGCCAGTAAAGCTGGCCGGGGCCTGGAAGGTCAGAACTACCCCATCATCCACGCGCGATCCGTCTTTGCCATACAGGCTGCGCACCCGCATCCCGCGGGAGGGCAAAGCAGCACCGGAAAGAGCAGCCGCGGCAGGATGCGCCAAGGGGCCCGAGAGACGGATGACCGCCACCCCTGCCTTGCCTTGCGCGCTGGCCAAGGCGAATATCGTATCCATTCGACCGCCTCGCTTGCGTCCAGGACCTGTGTCAGGTGTTCATCGAATCGAAGAACTCGCCATTTGTCTTGGTCTGTTTCAACTTGGACAACAGGAACTCGATCGCATCGGTAGTGCCCATCGGGTTCAGGATACGGCGCAGAACAAAGGTCTTGGCCAGATCACCCTTATCGACCAGCAAATCCTCTTTCCGCGTACCGGATTTGAGGATGTCGATAGCCGGGAACACGCGCTTATCTGCGATCTTACGATCCAGAACAATTTCCGAGTTACCGGTGCCTTTGAATTCTTCGAAGATGACTTCGTCCATCCGGCTGCCGGTATCAATCAGCGCAGTGGCGATGATGGTCAGCGAGCCGCCTTCTTCGATATTCCGTGCCGCACCAAAGAATCGCTTAGGCCGTTGCAGAGCGTTTGCATCCACACCGCCGGTCAGAACCTTACCCGAGGAGGGAACCACGGTATTAAATGCCCTACCAAGTCTTGTGATCGAGTCGAGAAGAATAACAACATCTCGTTTATGCTCGACCAAACGCTTGGCTTTTTCGATAACCATCTCAGATACGGCAACGTGGCGGGTGGCGGGTTCGTCAAAAGTCGACGACACGACCTCGCCCTTCACCGAACGCTGCATGTCAGTCACCTCTTCCGGCCGCTCGTCGATCAGTAGGACGATCAGATAGCACTCAGGGTGGTTCTTTTCGATCGAGTTCGCAATATTCTGCAGGATCACCGTCTTACCGGTCCGTGGCGGTGCCACAATCAACGACCGCTGACCTTTACCGATCGGCGAAACCAGATCGATGACACGGGCGGACTTGTCCTTGATGGTTGGGTCTTCGACCTCCATCTTCAGGCGCTCATCCGGATAAAGCGGTGTCAGGTTGTCGAAAGCAACTTTATGCCTGGCTTTCTCGGGATCTTCGAAATTGATCTTGGTGACCTTGATCAGTGCGAAATACCGTTCGTTCTCGTCCGGCGCCTTGATATCACCTTCGACCGTATCACCGGTGCGCAACGAATGCTGACGGATCATTTCTGGCGAGACATAGATATCATCAGGACCAGGCAAATAGTTCGCCTCGGGCGAACGCAGGAACCCGAACCCATCTTGCAGAACCTCAAGTACGCCATCGCCGCCCACGGTCCAGCCTTCATCTGCGCGTTCGCGCAGAATCTGGAACATCATCTCGCCTTTTCGCATGGTCGAGGCGTTTTCGATCTCAAGCTCTTCGGCCATCGCCAGAAGGTCTTTGGGGCTTTTGGCTTTCAGATCGGCCAGATTGAGGGATTCATTAGACATGATGATAAGAACCTTGGCCGCATGGATGCGGCTCGGACTGGAATTTCAATACGGAAGATACGCCGCCCGGACGGGCGTGTTACGCGATAAATAAGCGCTTACCTACAAAGAGTCAAATAGCTGCTCAGAACTTCAGAACGACCGCCAGAACGATGATAACCATCAAAATGGTAGGCACCTCGTTCATCATGCGATACTGCCACCCAGTGAGCGTATTTCGGCCCTCTAAGAAGTCCTTTCGACGTTCCATCAGCCAGTAGTGGAACCAAGTCATCGCAATCACTGCTGCGCCTTTGACCCAGGGCCAGGCAAAATCCCAGCCGACTATGCCTGGAGTGAGTACCATGATCAGGCCGCAGGCCCAGGCCACGTACATCGCCGGGCGCATGATCACCCGCAGCAGCTTTTCTTCCATTTCAAAGAAGATCTCCTGCGCCCCGTCAACGCCTTGGGCTTTTTCTACGTGATAGACGTACAATCTAGGCAGATAGAACAAACCGGCCATCCAAGAGATTACGGCCATGATGTGCAGGGACTTCGCCCAAGGATAGATGGCGAAAAGAAGATCAGTCATTCCAGCTCCGGGCGTGGTTTGGATCTCTCCCTATAAAAAAAATTGGAAAAGAGAAAGGATGATGGTTTTGTAGGGTGATCAAATTCCGTGGATTACTTATTTACCCATCTGTTTTCCCCAAGTGGATAGTTTCACCCGAGAACTGGGTAATTCTGTTGATTTCATAAAAAACAACAATAAAACAATATGTTATGATTATATAGGACGTAGAATTCAGGGGATAACTTGATGAATAAGCTGGGATATCCCGCTTGTCCCGATGTTCAAAGTTATCCTTGTCCAGACTGGACAGGGTTCGGGCGACTCATAGAAGTTTTTCGCGAAAACACCGGGCTTGCGTGTCAACAGGAAAACCATACAAACCATCCTTGAACGATCAACCATTTGCTCAGGGGGTTTTCCACATTTCTGTCCCCATCATATTGGCCTCGGGGTCATCCATTCGCGCGCAGTTGCTAGAGAATGCGGGCGTGCGGTTTACCGTTCAAACTGCACGCGTGGACGAAGAGACCGCCAAACGGGCTTTGCTGGCCGAAGAGGCATCTCCACGTGATATTGCCGATACTCTGGCAGAGATGAAAGCCCGCAAGGTCAGCGACAAGGTGCCGGGGCCGATGGTTCTGGGATGTGATCAGGTGCTGGATTTCGAAGGTCAGCTTTTGTCCAAACCGCAATCGCCCGAGGATGCGCTGGCGCAGCTCAAAGCGATGCGGGGCAAGCGGCATATGCTGTTATCCGCAGCCGTCATCTATCAGAATGGCGGGCCGATCTGGCGACATGTAGGTCAGGTGCGCTTGCGGATGAGGATGAGTTCGGACGCCTATCTGCGCGATTATGTTGCGCGCAACTGGGACAGCATCCGCCACGCTGTCGGGGCTTATAAGCTTGAGGAAGAAGGCGTGCGGCTGTTCGCAACCATTGACGGTGACTATTTTAACGTTTTGGGTATGCCCCTATTGGAGCTGTTGAATTTTCTGGCGGTCAAAGGGGTGATTGATCAATGAGTGGCAAGCAGATCCCGCTGGCGGGTGTGATCGGGCATCCGATTTCCCATTCGAAATCCCCAATACTGCATGGCCATTGGCTGAAAACTTATGGCCTGGCCGGTCACTATATCCCCATGGATGTCGCACCGGATGATCTTGAGGCTGTTCTACGAACCTTGCCCAAAGCCGGATTTGTCGGGGCCAACATCACAGTGCCCCATAAAGAGGTAGCCTTGGATCTGGCGGATACGGCTTCGAACCGGGCCAGGCAGATCGGGGCTGCTAATACGCTTGTGTTTCAGCCCGACGGTTCGATCCATGCGGATAACACCGATGGGTACGGGTTCATGCAGAACCTGCGCAGCGGCGCCCCAGATTGGATTCCAGCGGATGGTCCCGCGGTTGTCTTTGGTGCCGGAGGTGCCGCGCGTGCTGTTCTTCAAGCGTTGGTCGATGCAGGTGTGCCCGAGATTTTGTTGACCAACCGGACGCGCTCACGTGCAGATCGCCTGAAGGAAGAGTTTGGCACGACCATAACGGTGGTGGATTGGTTGAAAGCGGGCAACGTGGTTGAAGATGCGGAACTTGTGGTCAACACAAGTTCGCTTGGGATGCACGGCCAGCCCGAGCTGCGGGTGCCTCTGGACGGGTTACAGCCCGGTGCCATTGTCACCGATCTGGTCTATGCGCCACTTAAGACACGCTTGCTGGAAACAGCAGAACAGGCGGGATGCACACCCGTAGATGGCCTTGGCATGTTGCTGCATCAGGCCGTACCTGGATTTGAAAGCTGGTTTGGGGTGCGCCCTGAAGTCACTTCTGATTTGCGTGCTGCGGTGCTGGGATGAGCTTTGCACTTGGCCTGACCGGTTCTATCGGCATGGGAAAAAGCACAACTGCCAGCATGTTCGTCGACGAAGGCTGTGCGTTGTGGGACGCAGATGCCGCCGTGCATCGGCTATACGCGCGTGGCGGGACAGCGATCAAGCCGATGCGTAGGGCGTTTCCTGAGGCCATTATCGACGGCGCGGTTAGCCGGGAAGTATTGAAACGGTTCATTTCGGCAGACCCAGCGGCGCTGAAAGCGATTGAGGCCATTGTTCACCCGCTGGTGGCGGCGGATCGAGCGGTGTTCCGGGAACAAGCCACCGCAGATATTCTTGTTTTCGATATTCCGCTGCTTTTTGAAACCGGTGGAGATGCGGCGATGGATGCGGTCGCCTGTGTCTCGGTCCCGGCTGACGAGCAGAAACGCCGCGTGATGGCGCGCGGTACCATGACCGAGGCGCAGTTCGAGCAGATCAAAGCCAAGCAGATGCCGAATGACGAAAAATGCGCGCGGTCTGATTTTGTGATCGTCACGGACAGTCTGGACCACGCCCGCGCGCAAGTGCAGGATGTGGTCAGACAGATACGGGTAGGGCTGACAGATGCGTGAGATCGTACTCGATACAGAAACCACAGGCTTTGATCCTGAAAGCGGCGACCGGATTGTGGAAATCGGTGCGGTTGAGCTTTGGAATCATGTGGCCACGGGCGAGACCTATCACGTCTATATCAACCCCCAACGGTTCATGCCCGAAGAGGCGTTTGGCGTGCATGGCATTGGCCCGGACCTGCTGGAACCGCCCCGGCCGGTGGAAAAAGGTCAGGTCACGCTGAAGGACAAGCCGGTTTTTGCCAAGGTTGGTCAGGGGTTTCGGGATTTTGTCGCTGACTCGAAACTGGTGATCCACAATGCGTCATTCGACATGAAGTTCCTGAATGCCGAGCTGGGCTGGATGGGTCTGCCGCCGATCCCGATGGATCAGGCGCTGGATACGCTGGCGATTGCGCGCAAACGGTTTCCGGGCTCGCCCGCCTCGCTGGATGCGTTGTGCCGGCGGTTCAACATAGACAACTCGAACCGGGTCTTGCACGGGGCGTTGCTCGACTCTGAAATTCTCGCTGAGGTCTATCTTGAGCTGATCGGCGGACGTCAGCCAGATTTCGGGCTGTCGACCTCTGCGTCTTCTTCGGTTGGCGGAGCAGAAGAGTGGCGGCCATCGCCGCGCAAAGATGCCTTGCCGTCCCGGATCACCCAAGACGAACGCGCGGCGCATGAGAAATTTATTGATAAACTGGGCGAAAACGCCCTTTGGTCCCGCGCCTGAGATCACTCCGGCGCGGGGAGGGCTGATTAGGCCTGAGTCTTTTGCGTCTCGGCTTGGCGACGCATCAATTCATTCCGGTACAGGCTGACAAAATCAATATTGTCCAGGTTAACCGGCGGGTATCCTCCATCGCGCGTGATGTCGCTGACGATGCGGCGCAGGAACGGGAACAGCATGCGCGGGCATTCGATCATCAGGAACGGATGCAGCTGGTCTTCGGCGACACCTTCCACATGGAACAGGCCGCAATAATCCAGCTCGCACAGGAACAGGATGTCTTCCATGCCCTTGGCTTTGGATTTGAGGTTCAGCTTGATCGACACCTCGTATTGATGCTCAGCCGGGCGCTTTTTGGCGTCCAGATTGACCTGAACCGCGATCTCGGGCTGGACATCGCCAGACACGCCTTTTTGCGCCATCACGTTTTCAAAGGACATATCGCGAATGAATTGTCCCAGAACGCGCATCTGGATCTGGGGTGCGGTCTGGGCCGCGGTGTTTTCTTGGGCGCCGTCTTCGGCCATGGGTCTACTCCGAAACTGAAATTCGCCACTGCTTAGCAAGTTGGGCGAGGCACCTCAATGCTGGTGCGGCCCTTCGACCCATTTCGATGGCTTTGACGGGTTCTGACGGGGACGAACCTCGGTGTATTCACCGTCGACCACATCGCCCTGGGTCGATGCTTGGGGCCCGGTCCTGAACTGCGTCCCGCCGCCCATCTGAAACTGCGTGATTGTGACCTTCGAGCGGAGATAACGGAATACAGAGACCCGGACGCCAGGGATTAACAGCGCAAATCCAACGGCATCGGTGAAAAACCCCGGTGTCAGCAGCAAGACACCAGACAGCAAGATCATCGCGCCATGGGCCAAAGGTTCGGTCGGGTCGTCAAGCTCTGCAAAGGATCGTTGCAGGTTTTCCAGCGCCATGCGACCTTGTGTCCGCACCAAAGCGGTACCCAGAACGGCCGTTAGAACCACGATCGCAAGGGTTGGCCACAGTCCGATTAGCCCACCAACCTGAATGAACAGGCCGATTTCGATGATCGGAACAAGTAAAAAAGCCAGGAACAGGTACATTTGCATTATCCTTTACTGCAGGTCGGGCGGTAGACTTGTCCCGAACTGTCACCTACATAGTGGCAAGAGGCCGTGTATACAAAGTCGCGGTCTGACCAAGAGGATGAAATGAACGAACCAATGATCCAGTTGCTGGTCCTGGCCGGAATTGCCGTTTTCCTGATCCTGCGCCTGAAAAGCGTACTGGGTACACGTGAGGGTTTTGAGAAACCCCCGCTTCAACAACAGTCCGAAGCCAATAAGTCGCGCCGTGATTTTGAGGTGATTGAGGGTGGGCCAGATCACGACATTACCGATCACGTGCCCGAGGACAGCGAACAGGCGCAGACCCTATCCGCTATGAAACGGATCGAGCCGGGCTTTTCGGTGGGTGAATTTGTTCAGGGCTCTCGCGGCGCTTATGAGATGATCGTCATGGGGTTCGAAAAGGGCAATCTGGATGAAATCCAGCCCTTCCTGTCGGAAGAGGTATTTGAAACCTTTGTTTCGGTCGTTGCCGCGCGCGAGGATCAGGGGCTGACCATCGAGGCCGAATTTATCGGTGTGCGCGAAACCACACTGGCAGATGTGAGCTTTGACAAGGATACCAACCAGGCCGAAATCACCATGAAATTTGTTGGTGAGCTGACTTCGGCCGTGCGGGATCGTGGTGGCGATATCATCGAGGGCAACCCAAACACGGTTAAACGTCAAAAGGACAGCTGGACCTTTGCCCGCGTTATGGGCTCGGACGATCCGAACTGGCTGCTTGTTGCCACGGACGCATGATTGAAGCGTTTCGGTCGCTTTTCCTGGTGGCTGTCATGACCACCTCCGCCAGCGCCGAGGTGACACGATCCATACTGTCCTATGATGACCTGAATGGTTGGGCCGCCGATGATCACGGGGCGGCCCTTTCGGTTTTTCTGAACACGTGCGGTGATCTGGATGATCCGGACTGGCAGGCACTGTGCGGCGTGGCGCGCACCTATAAGCCCGATGCGGCCCGGTCATTTTTTGAGCTGTTCTTCCGTCCCGTTCTGGTCGAAGACGGGAAGGATGGCTTGTTCACAGGCTATTTTGAACCCGAACTGGACGGGTCCAAAACCAGATCGGAGCGGTATAAATACCCGATCTATAAAATGCCTCCTGAGGCGCGCGGAGCCGAAAAATGGTTATCCCGTCGCGATCTGCTGACCGGTGATGTCATGCAGGGCCGCGGTCTTGAAATCGCCTGGGTGGACGACCCAGTCGAGCTGTTCTTTCTGCAGATTCAGGGCTCAGGCCGTATCCGGTTGCCCGATGGGAGGGCGCTGCGGGTCGGTTATGGGGGCGCCAATGGGCATCCTTATCGTTCGATCGGGTCCGAACTGATCCGGCGCGGTGCCCTAGGTGCGCATCAGGTCAGTGCGCAGATGATCAAATCCTGGGTCCGCAAGAATCCCGAGGCGGGTACCGAATTGCTGTTTCACAACCCGTCTTATGTGTTCTTCCGCGAGGTGAATCGTGTTGAACCGGAATTTGGCCCTCTGGGTGCGATGAACCGTTCGGTCACTACCATGCGCAGCATTGCCGCCGATCCGGCATACACACCGCTGGGTGCTCCAGTCTGGGTCGAAAAGGACGGCAAGGACCCTTTGCGCAGGCTGATGATCGCTCAGGATACCGGGTCGGCCATCAAGGGCGCACAACGGGCTGATATTTTCTTTGGAACCGGCGATGCCGCAGGGGCCGCAGCGGGGCGCCTGAAAGATCCGGGTCGCATGGTGGTTCTGCTGCCGATTCAGCGCGCATATGCTCTTTTACCGGACGAGTTCTGATGTCGCGCCGCAAATTGACCCCTGACGAAATGG
Source organism: Ruegeria sp. CDSB022 (assembly GCF_059611145.1). NCBI lineage: Bacteria > Pseudomonadati > Pseudomonadota > Alphaproteobacteria > Rhodobacterales > Roseobacteraceae > Ruegeria > Ruegeria sp. CDSB022. The sequence continues at coordinate 83,280 of NZ_JBXWOZ010000011.1, forward strand.
ATCTGTGGCGCAAGGTGACCAAACAGGCAGATCGCCTGCATCCCGAACTGCCGCAGTCGGTGCACCCCACCTCATTGCCCAAGCCGAAACCGACAAAGACATTTAAGCCCCGGATCGAGGCGTTTGAAGTCGGGCAGAACGCGGCTGGCAGGGGTGTACGGCATGTGTTGAAACCATCCGTTACCGAAGGGTTACGCGCCAACCCGGTGCAAATGGACAGCAAGGCTTTTGCCCGGATGAAACGTGGCAAGCTCCGGCCCGAGGGCAAGTTGGACTTGCATGGCTTGCGGATGGACACGGCCTATCCGGCGCTGGTGCGCTTTGTGCTAACCGCGCAGGCTTCGGGCAAGCGTCTGGTTCTGGTGGTGACCGGAAAGGGCAAGGATCGGGATGAGCCCGGCCCCATCCCCACTCCGCGCGGCGTCTTGCGCAATCAGGTACCGCAATGGCTGTCACTGCCGCCCTTGGCACAGGCTGTGATGCAGGTGACGCCCGCGCATATCAGCCATGGTGGCGACGGGGCCTATTACGTCTATCTGCGCCGCAGTCGCTAAAGCGTGCGTGCGGCGCGGCTGATGCCAATCCAGGTCAGCAGACATACCAGCAAAAAGAAGACGCCGATCCACAGGAACTGCGTGTCCAGCGGAACCCCCTGATCAATCAACACGCCGGTCAGTCCGGGGCCAATCGCCGACCCAAGGACCATGACCGCAGTGGCCATGGCCTTGATCGCGCCAATATGACGGGTTCCATAGAATTCCGCCCAGAACGCGCTGGGCAAGGTGCTGTTTGCGCCGACGGTAAGCCCCAGAAAGACCAATGCAGCAACCGCACCCCCAATGGAGGTGCTTGCAGACGCCAACATGAACCCGATAGCTATCGGTACCTGATAAAAGGGCATCATCCGGGCGGTTCCCCATTTATCCAGCGCCCATCCCGCGACAAACATCGAGATCAGGGAAACACCTGTGTAGACGGGAAACAGCGCCACCAACTCGATATGTTGCCAGCCTTTAACCTCGGCCAGGTGGACCTGATGAAAGAAGAAGGCGGTAATAAAGGCAGAAGGACCCAGCAAAGCGGGGGCCATGAACCAGAACAACGGGTTCAGCAAAGCGTCGGTGCGTGTCCAGTGCCGCCCCTGCATACCTGCCGCCGAGTACTCGCTGGCCAGACTTTGCGGTGTGCGCTCTTGCCGAAGCAAGCGCAGCAGAATCGGAATGCCGGCCACACAAATACCTGCCGAGATGATCCAGAGCAGGCGCCAATCCAAAAACACCATCGCAGCGACAAAGATTACCGGCAAAAGCGCTTCGCCAACCGCAAATCCGACCGAGGCGATCGACAAGGCCCTGCCACGCGTTGCGGTGAACCAGCGGGCCATCGCGACCAAGGCCAGATGGGTGCTCATCCCCTGCCCGAACAGGCGCAACAGGAAGATCACCAGCGGTAGCAGGATCAGCCAGCGGTTCAACGCCATCGCTAGCGCCGCCACGGCTAGCCCAGCCAGAACTGCGGGGCCGAGCACACGCACCCGGAAGATATCCGTAAGTCCACCCGCCCAGATCATGATGATGGCGGATGCGGTTGTACCCAGCGAATAGATCCCACCCCAGGCCCCATGGCTCAGCCCGAACGCCGCACGAATTTCGCCGGAAAAGATCGAGATGAAGAACGTTTGCCCAAAACAGGACAGAAAAGTCAGCAGAACTCCGGCGCCAAGCCATGAGGCATTTGCTTTCAGATAATGCCCCAGGTGAAAGGACATTACGGAGAGCTGACCTTGGCCTGCCCGGTCTCGGTCAGCTCAATCTCGGTCGCCCCGGTCGGGTTGCGGACCTCGGCGGGGGCGATCACGTCAATCCCGCGTTGCCTGCCAAAGGTACTGCTGACCCGGCGGGCGGAATTGATAATCGCCAAAAGCGCCGGAGAGGTAGCAGCCACGAAATGAGACGACCCGGCATCGCTGTTGAAGGCGGTCGTATCCAGAATACTGATCTTATATTCGGACAGCGCATCGGCCGAGCTGATATTTCCCAGACGTTCGCTTTTGGCGGTACCGCGCAGGCGTGCGGATATACTCAGCAGCCTGTCTTTGCGTGAGATCATCACAATGAACGGGTCAGGCAGCGTTTTGATGCTGTCCATCTGCGACCGGAACAGATCGACATCCAGATCCGGTGCGATCAGAACAACCCCTTCGATATTCCGATGCGACCAGCCCGGTTCGCGCAGCTCGGCCTGCCGCATCATCTCCATCGTCAGGGCGGTGCCCATGGAATGCGCCACAAGGATAACCCGATCGACCCCCATTGATTTCAGCTGGCGAACAGTTTGTTCCAGACCATCACGGGCGAACAGCATGCTGTCGATGTCATAGGCATAGCCATAACCCGTTGCCTGGCTTGGCCAGGAATAGACCATGGTTTCACCCGGTATTTCCAGATCATGTTCCAACTGCGCGGCGCGGAACACTGTTTCCGACTGGGTCGTGTTATAGCCGTGGATAAAGATCGAAACCTCGTCCACACCTCTTAGTCGCGAGGCAAGGCCCTGGGGTCCGGCAAGCTCGTCTTCATCAGCCATCACGAACTGATTTTCCGGGTCCGGGTCGGCATAGGAAAAATCCAATGTCCCGGGTGTGTGATTGGGTGGAATCGAGACCGTCATCTCGAGAAATTGCAGCTGATCGCTGCGGCGGTACCCATAGGATCCGTCCGCTTCGCGCGCGCGGGTGGTTGCTGCGTAAATGGTTTTGGGCGTGCCAATGTCCAGTGCCGAGGGCACGGTTTGAGATACGGTCCGGTCGACACATGCGGCAAGCGTTGCCGCAGTCAGGACAAAAATAATATAGCGCAGCACCTGTCGCCCCCTAAGGAATTTGCGCACACGCTACTCTATTCTGATCCCAGGTCCAGCGGGGTCAATGACGCGGACCGGCAAAAACCGGCTGGAGATATTACAGAACGTAACGGCTGAGGTCCGTAGACTTTGTCAGCTCACCAAGATTGTCGTCAACGAACTGTGCATTCACGGTGATTTCCAAACCGGCCTGATCGGGGGCTGTGAAAGACAATTCCTCGAATACGCGCTCCATCACGGTGTAAAGCCGACGTGCGCCGATATTCTCGACGCTTTGGTTCACATCCGCTGCGATTTTCGCCAGGGCCGCGATGCCGTCCTCGGTAAAGCTGATCGTGACATCCTCGGTGCCCATCAAGGCAGTGTACTGGCGGGTCAGCGCGTTGTCTGTCTCGGTCAGGATGCGGACGAAATCCTCTTCGGTCAGTGCGCGCAGCTCGACACGGATCGGCAGGCGCCCCTGCAGTTCCGGCAACAGGTCGGACGGTTTGGCAATATGAAACGCGCCAGAGGCAATGAAAAGAATGTGGTCGGTTTTGACCGGCCCATGCTTGGTGGAGACGGTTGTGCCTTCGATCAGAGGCAACAGGTCACGCTGCACCCCCTCGCGGCTGACATCACCGCCGCGTGCGTCCGAACGGGCGCAAACCTTGTCGATCTCGTCAAGAAACACGATGCCGTTCTGTTCAACCGATTCCAGCGCCGCGCGGTTTACGGTTTCGTCATCCAACAGTTTGTCGGCCTCTTCCCCGATCAGCATGTCATAGCTTTCGGCGACGGTCAGGCGTTTCTTGACGGTGCGCCCGCCAAAGGCCTTGCCGAAAATATCGCCCAGATTCATCATCCCCATCTGACTGCCCGGTTGGCCAGGGATATCGAACATCGGCATCTGGCTTGAGGTATCCGTCAGTTCCAGCTCGATCACTGTGTCGTCCAGCTCTCCGGATTTGAGCTTTTTGCGGAACATCTCGCGGGTGCCCTCACGTGCGTCTTCCCCGGCAATGGCAGTAATCACCCGGTCTTCGGCGGCCTGATGGGCCTTGGCTTTGACGTCCTCACGCATGAATTCACGGGTCTGCAGGATCGCGGCATCGGCCAGATCACGCACGATCTGTTCCACATCGCGGCCAACATATCCAACCTCGGTGAATTTGGTGGCCTCGACCTTGATGAAGGGTGCGCGGGCCAACTTGGCCAAACGCCGGCTGATCTCAGTCTTGCCAACGCCGGTGGGGCCGATCATCAGGATATTCTTGGGATAAACCTCATCCCGGATGTCATCAGCCAGTTGCTTGCGCCGCCAGCGATTACGCAGCGCCACGGCGACCGCGCGCTTGGCATCCTTCTGCCCGATGATAAAGCGATCCAGTTCCGAGACAATCTCGCGCGGGGTCAGGTCGGTCACGGGGGCAGTCCTTTCGGTCGGCATAAGTTGGCTGCGGTCTAGGTAATCACCGCAACGGCGAAAACAACAGCGGCAGCGTTGGTTAGCAACGCCCCACCCGGTTTGCAAATGCTTTCCATAGGTAAAGCGCCCGGCCTCTGGTACAGTGATTTCAAAGCGTTGAGGGCCTGGAGCGCGGAAATGACCAAGATTGCCAAGATCACCCTGCTGTTTGTCGTGTTTGTCGACCTGATCGGGCAAGGGTTGGTCTTTCCGATCATCAACTCATTGATCATGGAGACGAAATCGGGGTTCCTGCCTGAAAACACGGCCATGGGCACCCGGCATTTCTACTACGGCTTGGTGATTGGCTGTTTCTTTCTGTCCTGGTTTCTGGGCGTGGTCTATGTCTCTAAGGTTTCAGATTCCATTGGTCGCAAGAACGCGCTGCTAGTGTGTCTGGGAGGGGCATTGATAGGTTATGCGCTGACCATCGCCGCGCTGTATTTCAACAGCCTGCTGCTGTTGATTGTCGGCCGGTCGATCACCGGGTTTACGGCTGGCAACCAGCCTATCGCGCAGGCGGCAATGATTGACGGCAGCACCGATGCCGCTGACCGCGACCGCAACATGGGCTATATCGTGACAGGTGTCAGCTTTGGCCTGGTTGGCGGTCCCATTATTGGCGCGGTCCTGTCGGAATCGGCCCTGCTGGGCAGCGCGGCGACGCTGAAAACGCCATTCTACGGCGCCTTTGTTCTGGTATTGATCGCCATTTTCCTTGTCGCCGCGTATTTCAAGGATACCCGGACCGAGCGTGAGCCCTTTGTCTTTCGCCCCCGCGATATCACCGACAGCCTGATAGCGGTGCGCGAACATCCGATGGTTCTGAAAATCATGCCGGTCTATGGCCTGTTCATGATCGCCAATGTGACCTTCTATGTGTTTGTCGACAACTTCCTGACCAGCGCATTTGGATACGGGGTCATCGGCGGCAGCATGGCCATGGTCGTCATTGGGGTTGCGCTGGCCTTTTCCAGCACCTTCCTGGTCAAACCTGCGCAGGAACGGTTCAGCAAACACCAGATCATCTATGTCTCACTGGTTGTGATGGTGATCAGCGGCCTAGGTTTCGCCTTCAGCCCCAGCGGTGTGCTGAGCTATGTCCCGGTCTTTTTCTTCTATTTCTTCTTTGGCGTCTCATACCCGACACTGCTGGGCCTGTTTTCCTCCAGTGTCAGCGACACCGATCAAGGCTGGGTCATGGGGGTGACCACGGCTGTCTTCTGTTTGGCCGGGGGCGTCATGTCCCTGATCGGCGGCGGGTTGATGAGTATCGACATCCGCCTGCCCTATTACATCGTGATCCTGACCGCCCTGTTGGGGCTGGTCGGGATGCATAAGCGGTGGAAAGGCAAAGAGATCCGAGAGCTGTTGGCCTGAGACAGTTCAGCGTCTTAGATCGTCTCAACCGTGAGATTGCCATTGGTATAGACGCAGATATCGGCGGCGATGGCCATGGCTTCGCGGGCGACTTGTTCCGCCGGTTTGTCGCCATCCATCATCGCGCGCGCCGCTGCCAGGGCAAAATTGCCACCCGATCCGATGGCAGCCACGTTGTGTTCCGGCTCCAGCACATCCCCTGCCCCGGTAATCACCAGCAGATCCTTGCCATCAGTGACGATCAGCATCGCCTCAAGCTTTTGCAGGTATTTGTCGGTGCGCCAGTCCTTGGCCAGCTCGACCGAGGCGCGGGCCAGTTGGCCGGGTGTGGCCTCAAGCTTGGTTTCCAGACGTTCCAGCAGGGTAAAGGCATCGGCGGTTGATCCGGCGAAGCCTGCGACAACCTCGAACCCGCCGGGTGACAGGCGGCGTACCTTGCGCGCGGTCCCTTTGATCACGGTCTGGCCCAAGCTGACTTGCCCGTCCCCGGCAATGACCACCTGCCCGCCTTTTTTGACGCCAATAATGGTTGTGCCGTGCCAACCGGGAAAGTCGCTGTCTGCCATGGGGGCCTCCGTTTTCGCCTGCTGTTCTATATGGGCTGGTCTCATCCGCAGCGCAACAGTTCACAACTTGCTTATAAGATATGCAAAAAACGCAAATCGGGGCTGTAAAACCAGCAATTGTGGGACTCAGTTGAAAATCCTACATGAGGCTCACAACCGACAACGGGTCGGCTGTTTCTGTTTATAAGGAATGCGCAAATGGCAACTACCGCAAATATCCATGCGCCGCTCGGAGCAGCTACCATCCTGCATGTAGTGGACGCGTTTTTTGGCGCTTTTGAAAAAGCCGCCGATTGGAATGAATCCCGCAAAACCCGCAATGCCCTGTCGGCTCTCAGTGATGAACAGCTGGACGATATCGGCCTGTGCCGCGCGGATATCACCACCCTCTGATCCACGAGAATTCGTGAATTCAAGATAAGCCGCCCGGGTCTGGGCGGCTTTTTCTTTTTCTGCGCAGCTTTTTCCAGTCAGACAATTCAGGCGGAAGCGCTTTGCCCCAGATACGAAAAAAGGCGCCCCGAATAAGGCGCCTTCAAACGTTGTTTCCCGAACCGGATCAGAGCGCTTCTTCGATCCAGCTTTGCAGCGCGGCTTTCGGCGCGGCGCCTGCGCGGTTCGAAACGACCTGACCATCCTTGAAGATGAACAGCGCCGGGATGCCACGTACGCCCATGGCGGCGGCAGAGTTCGGGTTGCTGTCTACATCGACCTTGGCGATCTTGACCTTGTCGCCATATTCAGCCGCCAACTCTTCCAGAGCGGGTCCGATCTGTTTACAGGGGCCACACCATTCGGCCCAGAAATCGACAACTACGGGGATGTCGGAATTCTTGACTTCGGCGTCAAAAGTATCGTCGGTAACAGCTACGGTCGACATATTCTGTCTCCTGAATGGGGAATGCTTGGTCACTGAAACTAGGTGTCGGGTATGCCAAGGTCAAGGCGTCAGCGCACGGGTTAGCGCAGCTTTCACCAGATCGTGTGGCAGCCACATCAGCTGGGCTGTTCGGGTCCACAGAATTGCAGTTCTGACTTCGCGGTCCGGATAGATCTGCGACAATGAATCAGCATAGGCACCCATCTGCCGCAGCAGTCCTTCGGGGCAGGATGCTGCATTGTCTGGCACTGTCATATTCGATTTAAAATCAATTACCTGGACGTCCGTTTTGGTGACGATCACCCGATCAATGACACCATGGATACGCCGCCCTCCCAGATCGGCCGTTACCGGGACTTCGGCCAAGGTATCGGGGGCGAACACGGCCTTCAGGTGATCCGCCGTCAACACATTTTGCGCCTCGGCCAGCAATCCTTGCCGCTCGGCCTCACGCATATCGGGAAGAACCCGTGCGCAAAGCTGCGGCCAGTTCTCAGGAAGGACCCGCGGCAAATGCTCCAGCAGCAGGTGCAGGCGGGTGCCGCGCAGCTTGGCGGCCTCTTCATCCTGGCCCATATCCCCGGGCAAGGCCTTGGCCCCGCCCAGATCAGACGGGCTGAGGGTTTCCGGCGCCGCATCAATGGCGGGGGCGGAATTCAGGAAGGTCGGCGGCAATTCGCTGTGGGCATGAACAGCGCCTGTGTGTTCGATAAATTCCGGACCATGCCAATCTCCGTGCGACAAGCGCAGGATCTCACTGTTGGGCAGAGCTGTTGCCCCTGCCCGCGCCATAGCCGCCTGAACCAGTTGATACCAACTGGTTCCGTCCTTGCCGACATCCCCTGCCGCACTTACGATTAGCCACTTCTCTGCACGGGTCAGCGCCACGTATAACAGGCGCAACCGTTCATTCTCTTCCCGTTCGCGCGCTTCGGCTCGCGCCTGCGCGATCAGCGCCGGGGACGCGTCTGCCGGTACTTTCCATAGTGGCTTAGCATCCGTCACCATGATCTCGGCATCGCGCGGTGCTTGCCGTTTTCCGGTATCGGGCAGGATCACGATGGGCGCCTCCAGCCCTTTTGATCCATGCACGGTCATCACGCGGATCATGTTTCCGACACCGCTCATCTGCCGTTTGATTTCCAGATCGTCGGTCTGCATCCAGACCAAAAATCCGGTCAGGCTGGGAATGTCGGTACGTTCATAGGCCAGCGCCTGCGACAACAGCGCGTTGATGCCGTCTTCGGCCTCGGGGCCCAGCCGACCCAACAGCAGGCGCCGCCCGTGATGACGGGTCAGAATCCGCTCGATCAGGTCATATGGGCGCAGAAAGTCGATTTGGCTGCGTAGGTCATTCAGAATGGCTAGCGTCTCGGGAAACTCCTCGGCCCGATTTCGCAGCGCTGCCCAAAGGAATTGCTCTTGTCGCCGATGTGCCAGATCAAAAAGCCGCTGTTCGGACCAGCCAAACAGAGGCGATTTCAGTACCGTGGCCAGCGACAAGCTGTCCTCGGGCGTGGCCAAAAAGCTCAGCAGAGCCGCCAGGTCCTTGACCGCAAGCTCGGCTCCGACCTTCAACCGGTCAGCCCCTGCAATCGGCAGTTCGGCAGCCTTGCAGGCGCGGATGATCTCAGCAAACAGGTCCGAGCGGCGCTGGACGAGGATCAGAAAATCCCCCGGCTGTACCTTTCGCCGGACGAAACTGCCCGGTACCTCGCCATCTTCGGGGATGGTTTCCCCCTGTTCGATCATATCCCTGATCGACTGTGCAACCTGCTCGGCCAGAACAACGGTATGGTGGCGCGCACCAGGGCGGTCCACCGGGTCGGTCCATTCGGTATCTTCCTCGTCTTTGACTTTTTCGACCACCGGCCATAGGTCGACGCGCCCTGGCAGATCGGACTTGAAGGCGCGGTGCTGGCTTTCTTTGTGAAACCCGGCCTCGGCATGGTTTTCGAACAGAATATCGACCAGAGACAGAATGGCGCTGGAGGAGCGGAACGAGTACTCCAGCGTAGAATCCCACAGTTTAGAGCCTGATTCTTCCAGTTTCCGCCCAAATTCGGCCTGCATCCTGTCAAAGGCCTGAGGGTCGGCCCCCTGGAAGGAATAGATCGATTGTTTCTTGTCACCCACCACGAAAATAGTGCGCTCAATCCCGGACCGGGCCCCCTCCCCGCTGGTGAATTCCTGCGCCAACTTTTCGACGACGTCCCATTGGTCCGGGCTGGTATCCTGGGCCTCATCCACAAGAATGTGGTCAATCCCGCCATCCAGCCGGTACAATACCCAAGACGCTACCGCCGGGTCGTTCAGTACGTTTCGGGCGCGCAAGATCAGGTCGTCAAAGTCCAGCCAGCCGCGCAGTTGCTTGCGCCGCTCATATTCTGGCAGAAAGGCCAATGCGAACCGATGAAGCGCCAGCGTTTTGCGGGCTGCAACCAGTGCAAGCCGCTGTTCACGCGCGGCTTCGATGCGCAGCATCAACGCCTCTAGCTGTGGCATCTGACCCGCCAGAACACCTTCGCGCAGGGGTTTGGTCGGGAAAGCGTTAATCTTGGCGATAAATGGGTCCTTGGCCGCCTTTCCGGTCAGAAATACATCTTCAAGCACCGGCAGCGCACCGATTTCGGCGCGGGTGAAGGCCGCAAGCCTGGTGGCTGCCTTGGCGTTGTTCCCGCCGCTTTCGGTCAGTGCGGGCAGGACGCTGCGAATAAGATCGACCTCACCCCCCAAAAACACCTGACCCAGCAAGAGCTGTTCGTCAAAGCCGGCGGGCAGATTGAATTGCTGCAAAACCTGCGACCAATCGACGGCCTGCGCAAACAGATTGCGCTTTTGCGTGATGGCGGCGGTCAGTTTGTCGAACCCTGTGTCAGTCACAAAACGGGCGACATCGCCGATCAGATTGGCCATCGGCCCTTGGGCAAAATCCTCAACGATTTCTTCGCGCAACAAGGCGGCGGCCCGATCTTCCATCTCGGTGAATTGCGGGCTGACCCCGGCCTCAAGTGGGAAACGGCGCAGCAGCGAGGCGCAGAAAGAGTGGATGGTCTGAATCTTCAGTCCGCCGGGCGTTTCGATCGCGCGGGCAAACAATGTGCGGGCCTGTGCCAGACGGTCCGGGTCAATCGCACCCTGAACACCCAAATCGGTCAGCTGGGCCAAAAGTGGAGCATCCCCCAGCATGGCCCACTCACCGAGGCGTTTGAACAACCGGTTTTGCATCTCGCTGGCGGCGGCCTTGGTGTAGGTCAGGCACAGGATGTGTTGCGGCTGCACCCCGTCCAGCAACAGCCGTGCCACCCGGTCGGTCAGAACCCGCGTTTTGCCAGATCCTGCATTGGCCGCCAGCCAAGTCGAGGCATCGGGTCGTGCGGCCTGCACCTGTCGTTCGGTTGCGTCGTTGCGGGCGCTCATTTCAGGTCCTCGGGGGCGCTGTTGCTGGTTCGGTCCCACTCTCCGAAACGTGCCAGATGATCATAGTCCCCGATATCGGTATCCTTGTGCAGCATGCGGCGCGAGGTGAAGCCTTGATCAGGCTCTAAATAAGAGGAAAGCAGCTGTTTCAGCTCAGCCAGGACCTTGTCGACCGGCTCTTTGGTCAGAGGCGCGGGCACCTCTTTATAGGTGCCGCCCATGCCGATAAAAATTGCTTCGGCCACAGGCAGCGGGTCAAACCCTTCGATCCCGCCCTGCTCGGCTATTGCGGCTTCGATCAGCAACTGTTTGTCAAACTTGGCCTGCTGACTTTCGGTCGGAGGCGCACCGGTTTTATAATCGACCAGCCGCAGCGCTCCGCGGCTGTTCAGGTCAATCCGGTCGGCGCGCCCGACTATGGTGAAATCCAGCGGACTGAGCGCCAGCTTCATCGCGGCCTCAAAAGCCACAGGCCCACCATCGCTGCGCCTGGTGGTCTCGGCCCGCAGGAAATCATCCGCAATCCGTTCCAGCCGCGCGAGCCATAATTTGCGCGCTGTGGGCCATGGGACATGCTGGACCAGCAGGCTTTCGGCGCGTTTCAAAAAGCTTTCGCGCGTCAGCAAGGCCGTGTCCAGCACGCTGTCCTTGACGAATTGCTCCAAAATCTCGTGGATCACGATCCCGCGCAGCAGCGCATCCGGGGCCTGAACCAAAGGGTCCAGTGGTTTCAACCGCAGCACATGTTTGGCGTAGATCGCATAAGGATCACGGATCAGGCGCTTGATCTCTGTGACGCTCAGGCGGCGCGGGCGCGACCCGACCGGAGGGCGCGGAGATGGGCGCGGTGCCGCCTTGATTTCTGGAGCGTATTCTAGTTGTTCGGACCACCCCAGATATTGCCGCCCTCGGCCGCGCATTTCTGCCAGGGCGGTTTGGCCACCCTGTTCTGCCAGGCCACTCAACAGGTTGGTTAACCGATTCAACCAGCGGGAAGGAACGGTTTCGGCATCGTCGGACCGGGTCGACCGGGTCAGCCAGACCTCGGGCGCGCCGATAGCCTGCTGAAAGTCATGTGCCGACAGGCCAATGCGCCGCTCTGGCAGTAACAGCCCGGCCTTATCGCGCATCTGCCTGTTCAACCAGGGATCAGGCGCGGGCGCCTCGGGCCAGCTGCCCTCGTTCAAACCGCCAAGGATTAGCAAATCGGCGCCCTGCACCCGGGCCTCGAGCGTGCCCCAGATCATGATCCGGGGGTGTGGCGCGTCGCGGTCGCGGACCTCTTCTCCGGCCAGCAAAGCACCCAGCAGATCGGCAAAGTCATGGGCGGTCATGGTGCCGCCATGCTGAGCCTCATTTCGCAGCTCGGTCACAACCGCCAGGGCCTTTTGACCGGCGTTCTTGTCCCACAAAGTACCGGGATCGTCAGTGTGACCGGCGGCAATGGCCTGAGCCAACCCGCAGAGGCGATCAACCCAATCCGCCAGTGGCAACTCATCAGCAATTTGCTGGTCGCAGAAATGCTGCACCAACCAATGGACCCAACCTTCGGGCATCTCTTTGCGGATGGCAAATGCCGTCAGGCTGGCGGCATCCGGAAATGGCGGCCCGTGGCGGCGCAGGTCCAGTTCCAGATCGCGGGCGTGCAACAGATGAGAGCCACGCTCGCCCCCGTCATGGCAGAGCGGATGTTTCAGCAGGGTCAACAGCGCTTCGCCGTCCAATCGACGCGCGAACAGGGCCGCGACATGGCGCAGGAACCGTCCGGGCGGGGACAGTTGCAGCGGCAGGCCAGCACTGTCATCGGGCAGGATGTCCCACCGGTCCAGCGCAGCGCTGACCTGACGGGTCAGCATGCGGTCGGGGGTGATCAGAGCGGCGGTCTGGCCGGTTTCAGCCGCCTCTCGCAAGCGGAGCGCTATGGCCAAGGCCTCGGCCCGAGGGGACTGCGCCTCGACCAGGGTCAGGTCCTTGGTTGCACCATGCAGATCGGTCAGTTGCGGGCCTTCGGACATCCACGCATCCGTGATAGGGGCAGGGCGTAACGCAAGCGATATCAGCCTGTTACGGGCGGGTGAGGGTGGATTGTCCTGGGTCCAGGCTGTGATTTGATCCGGGCTCTGCCCAAGCTGGTTCATGAGTTTTCGGAACCGGTATTGCGGGTGATCCTCAGAGGTTAACGCCGCATCCAGCTGAGCCCAGACCTGATCGGGCTGGTCAAAGTCAAAACCCGGCAGGATCAAAGCGCCCTGCGGCAGGCAGGCAACGGCTTGCATCAGCATCAGTGTCGTTCCCCGTGACCCCGTCGAGCCGGCAAGAATGACCGGGTGCTGAGGTGGATCCACTCGCCAATGTTTGATTAGGTTCTCGACCACGCGGCGCTGCCGGGCCTGCGTGTCCAGGATGTCGTCTTCTGTGTCGATGAACTGATCCGCAATCCCGATAAACGCCTGCGCGCGGGCCCAATGCCCGGACATGTCGGTGACATCCAGCCGCCGGATCGCTTCGGGTGAAACGCCTTCGCCCTGCATCTCATCTATCAATGCGGCCAGACTGTCTGACAGGTCAAACAAAGACGAGCGCGCCGCCAGATCCGGTTGTTGATCCAGCAGCTTCGAGACCAGCTGCGTCAATTCCAGCCGCCGTCGCAGGGGCGGTATTGCGGGTGGTATCTGCGCCAGATTCACGCTTTCACCCAGATCAGTCACCAGTGAAAGGCGCGGCAACAAACAGGCAGGGCCCTGGTCGAATAGCTCACGCACCCTGCGAGCCATACGCCGCGTGTTAACAACCAGCTCCACTCGGGCCAAAGCCTCGGGCGGAAGAGCGGCACAGCGATTTCTCAACCCCCGGACCAGCGTCTTTGGAAAATCCACACCCGGAGGTACGGCAAAGACGCGGGGCAGGGGTGAGGGGTCAAACATCCGCCAACAGACCTTCAGCAAGGGCGATCCCTTCCGGATGGCCAACATCGCACCAGCGGCCGGGATAGGTTAGGGCAAACAGCCGGTCTTTCTTTTGCATCCGATCCCAAAGCAGGTTCAGCGAAAACACCTTGTCTGGAATTTCGACCAGCCCTTCCGTCTTCATGATCTGCGCGCCTCCGTAGATCAATCCGGGGCCGCGGGTAATCCGGCCCGTTTCATCAGCAGTAAAGTCTCCGGCGCCGGCATGACCAATCGCCTGCGCGGTCGGGATGCACATTAGCAATGCGTCCATCAAATCAGGGTTCCAGGCGGCCCGCAGCATTGTCAGCGGGTTCAGGCCGGACCAAATGGCATCTGAATTCAACGTGAACACTGAATCAGACCCTAATAAGGGCAAAGCTGCCCGTAATCCGCCCCCAGTATCCAGAATGTCGGGCTGTTCGTGTGAAACAAGTACGCCTTTCGGTGCCAAATGCGCCTCAAGCTGATCCGGCAGATAGTGCAGGTTGGCCACTTTGCGAACCGACCCAAGCGCGTCAACCAAATCAAGCGCGTGGTCGATCAACGGGCGCCCGGCTACCTCGATCAGCGGCTTGGGGCGGTTCAGGGTCAGGGTGCCCATGCGGGTGCCGAACCCGGCTGCGAACAGCATGACGGCATTGGGGGGCTGGGTCATCTCTTTCTGAGCCTGTTCAGGTTTTCGGGTGTCGGCGCGGGTAGAGCCGCGCGCAGCAGGTCGGCAACATTCACCAGCGCCGGGTGATCCAGATCCCGCATCAGATGGCCCCACGCGGCGGGGATAAAATCGACATAATGGGGTTTGCCATACTCGGTCGCAAGCCGGGTAAACACACCAAGAATCCGCAGATTTCGCTGGGCACCCAGCACGGCATAGGCACTGCGGAAATCATGATCGTTGACGCCCGTAGCCGAGATATAGTGGCTGACCATCCGCATTTCCGTACCCGGCGTCACATTGCGGCGCACATCCTGGAGCAAAGACACCAGATCATAGGCAGGATGGCCCAGCATGGCGGTCTGAAAATCCAGCAATCCAACGCGCTCAACCCCTTGGCGGTCAGGGAGCCAGATCAGGTTTTCCGCGTGGTAATCCCTTTGGACAACAACTTTGGTGCCGGATGTTTCTTGATGCAGGATATCAGCAAATCGGTGTTCGAACCGATCCTGCGCATCCTGGTCATAATCGTCAAGAACCCCTTGGGCGTATTTGGTGAAGGATAAGGCCGCCAGTTCGGTCATCAGTGCCGGGCCGTAAGATTGCAGCGACAGGGTCGGGGCCTCGTGCAACGTGATCAGAACATCTGTCGCCGCCTCGTATAATTCCCGCTCCATATCGGGATGTTTGACCAGAACCCGCGCGAACAGGTCATCGCCAAGGTCTTCCAAAAGAAGAAACCCATATTGCGTGTCTTCGGCGTAGATCTGTGGGGCGCTTAGCCCGATAGATTGTAAATGCCGGGCCATCCGTACGAAGGCTTCGACCGGTTCCGCCTGGCCCGGGGGCGAATCCATCAGAACAGCGGACTTGCCCGTGACCGGGTCGGTCAGGCGCTCGTACCGGCGGTTCGAGGCATCCCCCGCCAAAGGCTCTCGGCGGGCCTTGGACCACGGCGTGTGTGAAATCAGAGCTTCGGCAAGGACGGCGCGGTTTGTCATTCGCTGACCTCCAGTTTTTGAGCCCATTTTTCGTCGGTCCATGTGAGGGTGATGTGGCGCATATCCAGCATGTCCGGGTCTGTTTCAAATGTCATCGTCAGGGCAGAACCGGG
Source organism: Ruegeria sp. CDSB022 (assembly GCF_059611145.1). Taxonomy (NCBI): domain Bacteria; kingdom Pseudomonadati; phylum Pseudomonadota; class Alphaproteobacteria; order Rhodobacterales; family Roseobacteraceae; genus Ruegeria; species Ruegeria sp. CDSB022. The sequence goes on from NZ_JBXWOZ010000011.1 coordinate 98,552, forward strand.
TGTCAGCGGGCCCAGTTTCTCGGGCCACTCAATCAGGCAGATCGCTTGCTCCATCGCTTCGGCCAGCCCAAGCTCTTCGACTTCCTCCACCGCGCTCAGCCGGTATAGATCGCAGTGCCAAATCTCACCTTTACGGGTGTCATAGACCTGAACCAGCGTGAATGTGGGCGAGGGCACATCCTCGGGCCGGGTCATCAGCGATTGGATCAGACTGCGCGCGAAATGGGTCTTACCGGTTCCGATCTCACCCTGCAGCAGCAGGATGTCGCCCGGATGCAGAATCGCGCCCAGCCGACTGGCAAAATTTGTCGTATCTTCGGGCGAATTCAGGGTGATCCTGAGGGGTGGTAACGTCATGGCGCCACAATGGCCCCACGCTGGATTGGCTGCAACCCGGTTCAGGCGCTGATTTGCTGTATCTCGTGCTGTGGCAACGCATTGTGCGTGGCAAAGCGAATGATGGTGGCCCCGTTTTGCAATGGGCAGATGGTGCAGTTCAGATCGGTTCCGTTACGCATTTGGATTCTGGCTGACCACTCAGCCCGGCTGTCCCGCATTTCCACGAAATCCCGGATTTCACCCAAAATTGGAGTGGCCGTGCAATGTTTCTGCCAGTTGCGGGTCACGTCCAGAACCGTGTCGGGTTCAAATCCGGCACCATCGGCTTCACCCCATAATTTCTGATAGGCATAATTGGTGAAGGCCAAGGTACCGTCATCACCGAAAACGGCAACCGCGTCGGCCAGCTTATCCAGGATGGATTGCATCAAATCCATTTCCGCCCGAAAGCGGCGGGTCAACGTGATCTCGGCCGTGATATCTTCGAACAGAAAGGCCACCGCACCATCTGGGTGCGGGCGGCCGCTGACGGAATAGACCGAGCCGGATGGCAGCGACCATGTTTCCTGGTAATTTCCGTCTTCTGCGGCCTCTAGCAGATCGTTCATCTGATTGCGCCAGCTGCGATAGTTCTTGGGTTCCGGCATCATGTGCTGATCGCGCAGGCGGTCAAAGAAACTGGACAGGTTGGGGCGGCAGCTCAGGAAATCCGGGGGCAGGGTGGTCAGGTCAATCAAGGCGGGGTTGAACAGGGCAAGCTGGCGATTTCTGTCAAAAATGGCCAAGCCGATGGACAGCTGTGCAAAGGTTTTGGTCATCGTCTGTACGAATTTTCGCTGTGCTGTCTCGGCGGCGACGATGGCGTTGATGTCCACAGCGTAGCATAGGCTGCCTTCCGGGTGGTCCACCATCGTCAGGTCAAACCAAAGCTTGTTTGCACTGTCTTCGGACGAAATGAATACACGGGTCTTGGCGCTGATACGCGCGCCATTTTCGGGCCCGGGAAAAAGAGGTGCAGTCAGGTCGGTATCGCCACCGCGCACTTTGCGGACAAGCGAGACATAGGCGGCGTTGCACCAGCGGATCTTGTTTTGATAATCCAGATGCCAGACCGGGTAGGGCGCCAGTTCCATCGCCAGGCGGATCGGATCGCTATTCTCGCGCAATACGGTTCTGGGGTAATCAGAGCTTTCCCGCAGCTGTACGCGTACGACCCCGTCGATCCATTCGCACAAAACGTCCCGCTCGACCGAACAATCAATGGCGGGGATGATAAGATTCCCTTCGTGCCTGACGCGTTCAGGGGTTTCAGGAAAGCCCGGAAAATCTCGCTGCAGCAGCCGACGCAGATCTGACCAGTCGCGCACAGCCTCAAACCCTTCCAGAGCGATGTCTGTGTGGCTGATCAGGCGGTCACCGTCGAACAGAAACACGACATTGAACAACGAGGCCGGCTCGGACAGGCCGAAATTGTCACTTGTCTGCTGACGACGGGGCAAAAGCCATTGAACCGCCAGACTGGCAGACACCACACTGATGACGGCCAATATGATCCAGTCGACCATGTGCTCTCCCGCGGTGAATTCACGGGTATAGCTATGGGTGGAAATGGTTAACGGGGTCTTAACTCAGACTTGGATATGCTGATTTACACCTGAAGGAACGGGGGTGTCGCCGGTCTGTGCATCCACAAGTTTTCGCGGCCAAGATACCCGGACGATGGCCCCTATACGTTCGGGATTGTCCGACAAGGTCTGATATGGATCAGAGCCATTGGCGAAATCCAAATGCGCACCGCTGCGTTCCAGCAGGGTTTTTGCGATGAACAGGCCCAGGCCCATACCTTCATATTCCGGCCGGGCCCGCTTTTCCGATTCTGCCCGCCGTCGGCGCATGAACGGATCCCCGATCCGGCCAATCATTTGCGAAGGATACCCGCGGCCGTCATCCATGATGTTGATCGTAATCCTTTCGGCTGTCCATTCCGCTTCGACCCAGACGTTGCTGCGCGCGAAATCCACAGCATTCTGGATGAGGTTGCGCATTCCGTGGATGATCTCAGGTTTTCGCAGGATCGAAGGCTGTTGAACATCGCCATCCCCGACCGGACCTTCGGCAAAGTGTACCTGCTTGCCGCGGTTGATATGTGGCTCGGCGGCCTCATGGATGACAGTGGACAGGGGGGCCTGTCTCAGGTGGAGGTCGTCTTTGCCAGCCCGCCCCATGTCGCGCAGAATGTCGCGGCAACGATTGGCCTGTTCGCGGATCAAGGCGGCGTCTTCTTTCAGGTCAGGGCGGTCGTCCAGCTCTTCGATCAGTTCGGCACTGGTCAGTTTGATTGTTGCCAGAGGTGTTCCAAGTTCGTGCGCGGCGGCGGCGACAACTCCACCAAGATCGGTCAGTTTCTGTTCACGTGCGAGGGCCATATGCGTGGCCGACAGCGCCTGAGACATCGACTGCACCTCAGAGCTTACGCGGTGGGAATAGGCCCCCAGGAAAACGATCGCGATAACGATGGCAGCCCAGTTTCCGAACAGAAGGATATCGGGGATCTCAAGATCTACACCGCCATCCGTGTGCAGGGGAAGGTGAAATTCGGCTAGCAGCGTGGTCAGAATGATGGCCACCGTACCGATGATCAGCGTTGACCGGGTGCTCATGACATTGGCAGAGATCGTCACAGGACCCACCAACAGCAAGGCGAACGGATTATTGAGGCCTCCGGTAAGGTACAGCAGGATGGTCAGCTGCAACAAATCGAACAACACCATCAGAAAGTTTTCGAACTCGGACAGGCGTTTGTTGCGTGGAAAGACAAGAATAGCCGTCAAGTTGCCCATGACCGAAATGCCGATGGCCAGATAGCACAGCGTCACATCCAACTGCACATCATAGGTCTGTTGCGCCACGGTGATTGCGGTGATCTGGCCAAAGATGGCCACCCAGCGCAGCAGGATCAGCGTCCGCAGGCGAATCCAGCTGCGTTCCTGACCAGGCCAAAAAGTGATGTTGGAATCTGCCATTGGTCCATTATGTCCTGTTGCATCGGCTGTTCATCTTGATAGGTGTCCCGGCCGGAACGATCAACAACTCCTCTATCGTCAGGTAAGATGCCATGGTCCGTCTATACGCTATCCTTGCAACAGTTGTTTTGGCCGTAGGTCTGGGGGCCATGTGGCTGCTGACGCGCGGCGCAGGCTCGGACGACAAATTCGCGCAGTGCCGGTCCAGCCAGATCGCAGGGGGTACGGCCACCATTGGCGGGCCCTTCGAACTGATCAACGGCAAGGGCGAGACTGTGACCGACAAACAGGTGATAACCGAACCTACGCTGGTCTACTTCGGCTATACCTTCTGTCCGGATGTTTGCCCCTTTGACATGTCCCGCAATGCCGAAGCGGTGGATATTCTGGCCGAACGCGGGCAATCGGTGACGCCGCTGTTTATCTCGATCGACCCGGATCGCGACACACCCGAAGTTATGGCCGATTACGCCTTTAACCTTGGTGGTAAGACCATCGCCCTGACCGGCACGCCCGAGCAGGTCAAGGCCGCCAGCAAGGCCTATAAGACCTATTATAAGGCCCATGACAAAAGTGATGAGTACTATCTGGTTGATCACTCGACCTTTACTTATCTGGTCACACCCCAGGACGGGTTTATCGAATTTTTCGATCGCAATGACACAGCCGAGCAGATGGCTGACAAGGTGGGCTGCTTTCTGGACAAGATCTAGAACGCAACGGTCTGTTTGACCTTTGCAATGGCGCTGCTATTACTCATGTTTAAGCCAACGGCGTGAATTAGCGGAAAGAATAGAATATGGCGGACAGCTCTGACCTCGACATCGGCCCGGATAAATCGCTGTTATTGGTGGATGATGACGAACCGTTTCTGAGACGTCTGGCCAAGGCCATGGAGAAACGCGGGTTCGAGGTTGAAACCGCGGGCTCTGTCGCCGCTGGCCGCGCCATTTCCACAGCCCGTCCACCTGCATATGCGGTTGTTGACCTGCGGTTGGAGGATGGCAACGGCCTGGATGTGGTCGAAGTGCTGCGCGAAAAGCGCCCCGACAGCCGGGTTGTGGTTCTGACCGGGTACGGCGCTATTGCCACCGCTGTGGCCGCAGTCAAGATTGGTGCCACCGACTATTTGTCGAAGCCCGCCGACGCCACCGACATCACCAACGCATTGCTGGCCAAGGGCGACGAACTGCCCCCGCCGCCGGAAAACCCAATGAGCGCGGATCGCGTGCGCTGGGAGCATATCCAGCGGGTCTATGAGCTGTGTGATCGCAACGTCAGTGAAACCGCGCGACGCCTGAACATGCACCGCCGGACATTGCAACGGATCTTGGCGAAGCGTAGCCCGCGATGAGGTCGTGGGTTTAGCTTGCGCATAACAGACCAGAACTCATGAAGCCGAAAAGCCGAATTGAGTCTCGACATGCGGCCACCAAACATATGCTTTGTCGCGGCTGATGGACCGCCACCCCTGAAGACTTTAATTTAGTGTCTGTTAACCAGTTTGTGTTGTCGTTAAGTTCAATAATTATATTTTCCGAACAAATAGTTGAGATGTATCGAAGTGTCGCCGCTCCCTAATACGCCATACGAAAGCCTCCGTATTTCCAACCCTGCCCTTAAAGTCATTGTCTCTGTTGTCACCTGGGCAGCAGAGAGATTTGGGTTTTGGGCGCGACCACGAAAGGGCGCTGCAGGTGAGCTTTCCGAAATGAACATTTTGGACAACCTGTACTGGGTCTATAAAAGTAAGAACCCCATTCAGCAGCCTGAAGCGGAGCTGGATCAGTCCGGCTTTATGACTAAAACGGCCGTACGACTTTCAACCGCTGACATCAGTGACACATCAAATTCGGTCACTCTGAGCTTTGCCGGGGACATTCTAAGAACCCACAGGGCCAGTGTCGCAAAAGACCAGGTATATGCTGAGATTGAAGATCTTTTGTTTCAGGATGATATTTTGGTCGCCAACTACGAGTCACCTGTAACGACACAGCCTTTGATTGACGAAGTGATCGGGGACGCCGGCCCGCCGATCGAATGTGCGTCGGAAGAACAGTTCGATGCTTTGACCAGCCATAACGAGAGGTTCATTGATGTTTTGAACCTTGCAAACAACCATATTCTTGACATGGGTGTTGAGGGGCTTGAGACGACTCTAAACGTCTTAAGTGACAGAAATATCATGCAAATCGGCGTGAATGAGAGTTTGACAGAAGCCACAGCCGTCAAAACGATCGAACGAAAAGGGATAAAGTTCGGATTTGCGTCCTGCGCTTTTGGTACCAACGGCCACGCGCTTCCTGAAGGTCAAAAGCAGAGCATCAATATCGCCAAGCTGACTTCAAAGCATCAAGCGCCGGACACCACCCTTCTAAAGACACAGATTTCGAACGCAAAAGCGGATGGCTGTGATCTGGTTATTGCGATTATTCATTGGGGTCATGAGTTCGAGCTGTTCCCGCGCCGAGCGCAGCAAGAAGCCGCACAGGACTTGGCCGAATTCGGAGTTGATCTTATCGTCTGCCACCACCCCCATGTCCCTCAGCCGATTCAGCTGTATCGCACGCAGACCGGAGATCGGACGGTGCCAATCGCCTATTCCCTAGGAAGTCTGCTGTGGGGTTTCGCCGATAGAGACATTGCCAGCAGCACGATTATGCAGATTGAAGTACAGAAGACTGAGGGCAAGGCCGAAATAACAAATCTGAAGGCGACGTCAGTGCGTTGGCATGCCCATGAGATTGACGGCAAAGTCTTTCAGAAGGTGGCGCGATCAGAAAGCTGAAAGTGGTCAGGGCCCAATCTCGGCCATCAATGCCGAATGTCTATGCGTATAGGCACATCTTACTTCAACAGGTGGCCGCAATTTGATCTGCAGCCCTTCCATAATAACCCTGTCCGGGCGGCCGAAGAATTTTGTCGCCTCGGTCTCGGAAAAGCCCGCGATCTGGGTGGCTTCCATCCAGGCGCTGATCTTGTCGGCCTTTTTGATTTGCCGTTTTACTGTTTTAGGCACCGCAGCGGGTAGGCCGAACCGGATGTGGATCGCCGCAGCCAGCCGGTCATCCAGTGCGCCATAGTCGGGACCGACAGCGGATTTGACCGGAGAGATCATATCTCCGATCACGTATTCCGGCGCATCGTGTAACAGGGCCGCCAGCCGCCATTTGACCGGTGCCTTGGGGGCAATACGACCAAAAAGCTCTTCGACCAACAGCGAATGCTCGGCCACCGAATAGGCGAAATCGCCATGTGTCTGCCCGTTCCAGCGGGCCACAAAGGCCAGCCCATGCGCGATATCCTCAATCTCGATATCCACCGGTGTTGGGTCCAGCAGGTCCAGCCTGCGCCCGGACAGCATTCTTTGCCATGCGCGGGGTTGTGTTGCCATTCTGCCATGCCTTGTGAAGTGGGACACACTAAATTCGCATTTTTGTGGTAAGCTGTACCTGTCAAGATCACCAGCTGCCAACTTTTTCTTGAGCAATCGTGCTTTGAACAAGCACGCGGTGATACCGACATTTGTACCGAGGGGGGCGCATGCTCCTCCCGGTGTGCCCCTCTCGGACGTAACTCGTATCGAAAGGAGCTTGCTATGTTCAAGCGTTTGTTAGGAATTGCTCTGGCCTTTGGTATGGCCGCCACTGCACCGCCTGCCTTTGCCCAGCAAAGCTGTGCGTTGCGTGATCAACTGATTTCAACGCTACAGGACAATTATTCCGAGGAACTGGCCTTTGGCGGATTGCAAAAATCCCGTGGCTCGCAATCGGTGATGGAGGTCTGGACCTCAGAGGAAACGGGTAGCTATACCGTTTTGGTGACACGTCCGAACGGCATCAGTTGCATTGTCGCCGTTGGGACCGACTTTTTCCAAGCGATCCCCAAAATCAAGGTAGAGGGTATACCAAGTTGATTTTGGCGGCCTAAAACCCCGTTTCCGGCCATCTGCGTTGCCACGTCCCGAAAGGGATGCTAGGGCAACCCGGATTGAATTATACCGGAATGGAGCACCTGATGGCCGGGGACTATATCGTCAAAGACATTTCGCTGGCCGGGTTTGGCCGCAAAGAACTGGATATTGCAGAGACCGAGATGCCGGGCCTGATGGCCCTGCGCGCGGAATACGGTAACGCAAAGCCCCTGAAGGGCGCGCGTATTGTCGGGTCGCTGCACATGACCATCCAGACAGCCGTTCTGATCGAAACACTTGTGGCGCTGGGCGCGGATGTGCGTTGGGCGTCGTGCAACATCTTCTCAACCCAGGACCACGCGGCGGCGGCGATTGCCGAGGCCGGTATCCCGGTGTTCGCCATCAAGGGCCAGACGCTGGAAGAGCATTGGGATTATCTGGACAAATCCTTCCTGTTCACGGACGGCCCCAACATGATCCTGGACGATGGTGGCGACGCGACGCTGTACATCCTGCTGGGTGCACGTGCCGAAGCGGGCGAAGACATTATCCCCGTACCGGGCTCGGAAGAGGAAGAGGCCATCAAGGCGCAGATCGCCAAACGTATGGCCGCGTCCCCCGGCTGGTTCACCAAAATGCGCGACCAGATTCAGGGCGTGTCCGAGGAAACCACGACCGGCGTGAACCGTCTGTACCAGCTGGTCAGGGAAGGCCAACTGCCGTTCCCCGCGATCAACGTCAACGACAGTGTCACCAAGTCGAAGTTCGACAACAAATATGGCTGTAAGGAATCGCTGGTCGACGGTATCCGCCGCGCCACCGACACTATGATGGCTGGTAAAGTTGCCGTGGTCTGTGGCTATGGTGACGTGGGCAAAGGCTCGGCCGCGTCGCTGCGCGGTGCCGGTGCCCGTGTGAAAGTGACCGAAGTTGATCCGATCTGCGCCCTGCAGGCCGCGATGGACGGGTTCGAGGTTACGCTGCTGGAAGACGAAGTTGACAGCGCGGATATCTTCATCACCACGACCGGCAACAAGGACGTGATCCGCATCGAGCATATGCGCGCGATGAAGGACATGGCCATCGTCGGCAACATTGGTCACTTTGACAACGAAATTCAGGTGGCTAGCCTGAAGAACCACAAATGGACCAACATCAAGGAACAGGTCGACATGATAGAGATGCCCTCGGGCAATCGTCTGATCCTGCTGTCCGAAGGCCGCCTGCTGAACCTGGGCAACGCCACCGGTCATCCGTCTTTTGTGATGTCGGCTTCGTTCACCAATCAGGTGTTGGCCCAGATTGAGCTGTTCACCAAAGGCGATCAGTACGAAAACAAGGTCTACATCCTGCCTAAACATCTGGACGAGAAGGTTGCACGCCTGCATCTGGACCGTATCGGCGTGAAGCTGACGCAGATGGACAGCGAACAGGCATCGTATATCGGTGTGAATCCGGAAGGCCCCTATAAGCCTGAACATTACCGCTATTGATTGCGGGTCAGGCATGACCAAACCTTCTGGACGCCGTCGGATATTGCATCTGGCGGCGTCTTTCGTTTTCTCAGCACTCGCCTTGGTGGTTTTGATGGGTGGGGGTGGCTACTGGCTTTTGTCCCACCCGCAATCACCGGTTCCGGACCACTGGAACCCTTTGCGAGATCTGACCATTACGGCTCGGGTCACGCCGGTCACACCTGTGCAAATGCGACGAGCTTTGGCCGATGAAACGCAGTGCAGGGCCGCATTGGCCGGGGCGGGGGTAAGCTTTTCCCTGGTCGAGGATCTGATTGTCGACGAGAAATGCGGAATAGCCGGGCGCGGGGTTCTCTCGGGCTTAACCACGGCCAGCGTCAATGGCGTCGAGACCCGTTGTGCCACGGCTCTGCGATTGGCCATGTGGGAACACCATGTGGTCCAACCCGCCGCGCGCGAGATGTTGGGCAGCAGGGTGCGCAGCTTGCGCCACCTGGGCAGCTATAGCTGCCGGCGAATGCGCACCGCGCAGGGAAAGGACAGCGGTTGGAGCAGTCATGCCACCGCTGATGCCATCGATATTGTCGGGGTCGAGTTGGCAGATGGGCGAAGCCTGAACCTGCTATCGGACTGGACAACACCCGGACCCGAAGCAGATTTTCTACACCGGATTGGCCGGGGTGCATGCGAATGGTTTCGGGTGGTACTTGGGCCAAACTACAACCGGCTGCATGCGGACCACTTCCATCTTCAGGGACCGGGTTGGGGATATTGCAGATAACCACCGGTCGGTTAGTAGGTGCCATGTCGGCACGCTGCACTGGTTTCAACATTTTCCCGCTGCGCCCTGAATCCAAACCACCTGACCCTTACAGAAGGCCAGAATCAGGCATTGTGGTACGCGGAGTCTATCTGTGCTGCCATAATTTCGCTTACGGGGAATGACCTGAAATTTTCCCTTTGTGTAAACAGAACAACTGACTAACCTTCCGACACCTGTTCATAGGCGCATTGAAAATCGCAGCCAAAGCTGCTCAACGGGAGAAATATTCATGGGAAAACGCGACGAACTGATCGCCAAATACGCAGATGATCTGAAAAACAAATGCGGGATGGACCCCGACATGGACCTCTTGACCAAGGTCACAATCGGATGTGGTCCGGCGATTTATGACGCCGACGCGTCGACCGTGGCAGCAACTCAGTCAGGTGAAATTGAGACCGTCAAAAACAACTTCCTGATCAAGAAGCTGGGGCTTTCCGACGGCCCCGAGCTGATGGAAGCGATCAACAAAGCGCTGGAAACCTATGGCATGTCCGAGCGCAACAAGTATCGTGCTGTCGTTTACTATATGCTGACCAAGCATTTCGGCAAAGAGTCGGTCTATAGCTAAATCCGGGTTTCGACCAATCAGCGCCCGCCCGATCTGTGGCGGGCGTTTCCAATTTTAAGTACTTGTTGTTTGTGCCAAACCGGCCAAATGGGCTAGTGTCAGTTTGTGACCAGGACGGTCAGAACCGAAATTCTATACGCGTGTGGTGAGTCGGGAGCACGCGGGGTAGGGAAGGTTCTGCATCTGTCAGGACCTTCCCTTTAATCAATCCGATTTCGTCTGCCCCAGATCGCAGATCACTTGCCACTCGGCATCGCTAACCGGTTGTACGGACAGGCGGGAATTCTTGACCAGAACCATCTCATCCAGACGTTCATCCACTTTGATCTGATCCAGCGTGACCGGGATGGTGAACGGGCGCACGGCTTTGATATCCACACATTCCCAACGCTCATCCTCGGTGGTGCTGTCTGGATGGGCTTCGGCGCAAACCTCAACAATGCCGACAATCGCCTTGTCTTTTTGCGAATGATAGAAAAAACCACGGTCGCCCACGGCCATCTGCCGCATGAAATTGCGTGCCTGATAGTTGCGCACCCCATCCCATTCTTCGCCCTCTGCGCCCTTGGCGACTTGCTGGTCCCAACTCCAGGTCGAGGGTTCGGATTTGAACAGCCAATACGCCATCAGCCGACCAACTTTTTCCAGACGATCAGATCAACTGACTGGAACAGACCTGCCTTGGCATAGGGATCATTGTCGGCCCAGTTTTGCGCCGCCGTCATATCCTCGACCTCGAGGATGATCAGTGATCCGATCATCGCATCGCCTTCCAGAAGGGGTCCGGCCTGGGCAACAACACCGGTTTCTTCGATATAGGCAAGATGGGCGGAACGGTTATCCAGCCGGGTTTGCAGCGCGTCGGGTTTATCCTTGGCGACAAGGGCGATCAGCATGTTATTCCTCCTTCAGGGGTCGGTTCAGCAGCCAGCGCATGGCTTCACCAACGCTGCATTCTCCGGTGCTTATTTCTGACACGATGGTGCTAATGGGCATGTCCAAATCTTCTGCTTTGGCAATTTTGGCCAAAGCCTTGGCCGTGGCAACACCTTCGACGGTTGTGTTTGCGTCGAATTCATCTTGACGCCCAAGCGACAGGCCAAAGCGATAGTTTCTGGACAGCTCGGAACAGCAGGTCAGCACCAGATCACCCATACCTGACAGGCCCATCAGGGTGTCAGGGCGGGCCCCGCGCATCAGCGCAAAACGCTGCATCTCGGCAAAGCCTCGCGTCATCAAAGCGGCCCGGGCGCTTTCACCCATTCCCTCGCCAATACAGGCGCCACATCCGATGGCCATGACGTTTTTCAAGGCCCCGCCAAGCTCGGCACCGACAGTATCCGTCGTGCGATAGAGGCGTAGATTTGCGGTGCTCAATTCATGCTGCAGGTCACGGCCAATCGCATCATCCGCACAAGCGAGGGTCAATGCGGTGGGAAGGCCGCGCGCGATGTCGTCCGCAAAGCTTGGCCCGGTCAACAACGCAGCGCGCGCCTCTGGGACGGTTTCACGGATAACGGAAACCGGCCCAAGGCCCGAGGTCAGCTCTATCCCTTTGCAGCAGGCGACCAGCGTTTTATCTCTGAGGGTAGCAGAATGCGCACACAGCGCGCTCCGCAATTTCTGCATCGGTACGGACAGGAGGATGATTTCGCTTTCTGACGCCAGATCAGCGTCCGAAGTAATCGTAATCGCTTTGGGCAGAGGTGCATTCGGCAGACGCGCGCTGTTTACGCGATGGTTCTGCATCATCTGGGCCTGATCCGGATCCCGAGCCCATAGCGTGACGGGGCCTTTTCCGGCCAGCGAAATCGCCAGAGCTGTTCCAAACGCTCCGGACCCCAGAACCGACACGCTCATGCTTTGGCTCCTTTTTTGCCGCTGCCCAACATGGCCGGGCTAGTTTGATCCAGAGGCCAACGCGGACGCGCGGTCAGGGTCAGATCATCGCGGGCACCCGTGCGGAAACGTTCAATTCCGGCATAGGCGATCATGGCGGCATTGTCGGTGCACAGGGCCAACGGAGGGGCGGTAAATCTGGCACCTTTTTCGGCGCAGATAGACTCTAACGCGGTACGAATGGCCGTATTTGCCGCAACGCCGCCCGCAACAGACACAACCGCCTCCGCAGGGCCTTCCAATAGGTAAAGGTCGATTGCGCGGCGGGTTTTCTCGGCCAAAGTGTCCACGATGGCCTGTTGGAACCCGGCGCAAAGATCGGCGCGGTCCTGTCGCGTCAGGCCACCTTTTTCAGCCACGATCTGGTCGCGCATTCGCATCAGCGCGGTCTTGAGCCCGGAAAAGGACAAATCGCAGCCCGGACGGTCCAGCAGTGGCCGCGGAAACCGGAACCGCTTGGGATCGCCCGTGCGGGCTTCGACCTCGACCGAGGGGCCACCGGGTTGCGGTAGGCCCAGCAGGCGGGCTGTCTTGTCAAAGGCCTCTCCCGGGGCATCGTCGATGGTGCCGCCGAGACGGGTGAACTGCTCGGGCCCATGGGCAATCAGATATTGGCAGTGCCCGCCCGAGACCAGCAGCATCAGGTAGGGAAACGCGATCCCGTCCGTCAGGCGTGGCGTCAGTGCGTGACCGGCCAGATGGTTGACTCCGATCAATGGCAGGCCCGTGGCGGCACTGATCCCTTTGGCGCACATGACGCCTGACATAACTCCCCCAATCAGGCCGGGACCGGCGGTTACGGCAATAGCGTCCATGTCGGCAAGGCCCAAACCTGCGGCCTCTAAAGCCTGCATCACACAGGTATCCAGCTTTTCCGCATGGGCGCGGGCGGCAATCTCAGGCACCACGCCACCAAATGCGCTGTGCAATTCGGTCTGGCCATAGACAACCGAGGACAGCACCTCGGCGGCTGTATCATCGGATTGGCGCACGACTGCGGCGGCCGTGTCATCACAGCTGCTTTCCAACCCGAGGACAGTAAGTGTTTGCACCATTGGCCTGATCCGTTACACCTTGGTTGCCAAGCGGGGTATCACCCTGCGCGGATGCAAACAATCCCAAGGCCGAAGGCGCCAACTGTTGTATTTGTTGATGACCCGCCCGCGCGCTGCGTCTGAAAGGTTCGTCGCGCAGTTGCCAACCCGCATCAGAAGCCGGGTAGAGGTTATCCATTCGCCGATCCTGGAAATAAAACCTTTGGCGGTGCAAGTGCATGCGGATGAAGCAAAGGGGCTGATCTTTACTTCGGCCAACGCCGTTAATGCGGCGATGTCTTTAGATGTATCTCGAAAGATGCCGGCCTTTTGTGTGGGTCCTGTTACCACCGGAACGGCCAAAGGCGCTGGCTGGGATGCCCGGATGGTGGGTGCTACCGCCGAAGAGCTGATTGCAAACCTGCTAAAGCACCGGCCCCAAAGCCCGCTGCTTCATCTTCGGGGGGAGCACAGCCGGGGTAACATTGCTGAACGGTTGACCGAATCCGGTCTGGCTGTGCGTGAACAACCTGTCTATAAACAGCACTTGTTACCGCTCACAGATCGGGCAGGCGCCGTTGCTGAGGGCAATGAACCGGTGATTGCCCCCATATTTTCACCCAGAACAGCGCGACAATTTGCCGACATCTGGGTGGGTTCGGCACCACTTTGGCTGGCTGCAATCAGCGAGGCCACGGCTGAACCCCTTTATTCCTTGGATTATGTCCGCCTGAAGATTGCCAAAGAGCCGACACCGAAGAAAATGCGGAAAGCCGTTAAAAAGCTTGTGAAACATGCGATGCGGGTTGAGGGCGGCGAGGCCACAGATTAACTTAGTCTGGTTAGTTGTTCAGGTTGTTTTGGATTCGAAAAGGGGAACATTGCGGTGGCTGGTAAGAAGAAAACCGATCAAAAGCCGGAAGATGACCCCAAGGCTGACGCAGTCGAGGACATTGTCCAGACCCCGGATGAGGCACCTGTTGACGATGCTGACCCCGTAGACGAAACGCCTTCCGAAGCCGAAGCCGAAGCCGAAGCCGAAGCCGAAGCCGAAGCCGAAGCCGAAGCCGAAGCCGAAGCCGAAGCCGAAGCCGAA
>NZ_JBXWOZ010000012.1:0-100352 GCF_059611145.1 Ruegeria sp. CDSB022
GTCTTGCCGTGGTCAACGTGGCCAATCGTGCCGATGTTGACGTGCGGCTTATTACGCTCAAACTTTTCCTTTGCCATTCCTCAGGCGCCCTTTTGTGCTTTGGGGGACCCTTGGTCCCGTGGTTACATCTGCGCGCGCGAGATATTGGGTTCAAAGGAGAAAATCAAGCACATCCTGCGGGAAATGCCGTTCTTTAAGCCGGATTTTGCGTTGCTTCACCTGAATCGAGTGGCTGGATCAGTTCGGGACGCCGGTCGAACCAACCGTTTTCCAAATGTTCCTCGGCCAACCATTCTTCGACTCGGTCCGCAACTTTCAGAGCCAGCCCGCTCATTTGCTCTTGTTTTGTCCGTTCATGGCCCGAACCTTTCAGGGCACTGCCGCCGGTTGTGTCTTCCAGCACCTGGAATTGCTTACCTTTGGCAAGAAACTCTTTCTTGTTCACGTCATAAACGTTGACCAGAACAATCGCAGTGCTCTTGGGGTTATAGATCACCGGAATGCCGGGAGGGGCCAGCATGTAGCCCTCGAGGCTGATGCCGATGTCGTATTCCTGAGCGCCCGTATAGCGCCCAAGGCGGATGTCCAACGCGTTTTGAATGGCAGCAGTCCATTCGTCGGGCGTCGCATCCCGGCTTACCGGTCCCTGCACCGCCTTATCGGCAAAGGCATAGTTTACCCGCAACTTGAATTCGCCCAGCGACTCAGGCTCTTCGTAAACCTGCGTTTGGGTGCAGGCGCCCATCAGGGCCAATCCGGTGATCAGTGTCAAAATGCGCAACATATCTCGTCTCGATAGGCCTGTTTTTCTTTGATCTAACGCACCGATACGGCTTGTGCCAAGCGGTATCGGCATAAATCCTCTGTGACCGGGCCTGATCAGGAGAATTTAAAATCACGCGGGAAGCCGTATGGCGGCTTTTTCCCGACGCTGGCACGCTTGGCCAGCCATTGCGAAAGATCTGCCTCGTGCCGGGTCTTGTCGCCACCCATGGACCATTTCAGGCCCTCTTCCCAGTTGAAGGTGGTGATATCTGACAGCCCGCCGTCCAATTCCAGCGTCCCCTGCCGCCCGCGCGCCATATTGTATTTTTGCAGGCGAACGCCCTTGCCGCGGGTCATTTCAGGCAGTTCCTCGGTCGGGAAGACCAGAAACTTGCCGTTCTGAGAAACCACTGCAACGTGGTCACCTTCGATCGGTTTACAGATAATCGCTGTTTCGTCGCCTTTGACGTTCAGCACCTGTTTGCCGTTTCGGGTCTGTGCCAGCACATCATCCTCGGGCACGGTGAAGCCGTTACCCGCATCCGAGGCCACCAGCAGCTTGCGCCCCGGCTTGTGGATCAGGATGTCGATTATCTGCGCCTCATTCGGCAGGTCAACCATCAGGCGCAGCGGCTCGCCCATACCCCGACCGCCGGGCAGATTCGCGGCACTGATGGTATAGAATCGACCGTTCGAGGCAAAGACCAGCAGCCGATCGGTGGTTTCCGCATGGAAGATGAACCGTGGCCCATCGCCATCCTTGAACTTCAACTCGCGGTTCAGGTCGATATGGCCGGTCATGGCGCGAATCCAGCCCATCTGAGAGCAGACAACCGTGATCGGTTCGCGGTCGATCATCGCCTCAAGCGGGACCTCTTCGACCTGACCGGCTTCGGCAAACTGGGTGCGCCGCGCTCCGCCCTCATAGTCCTTGCCGAAGGTTTTCTTGGTCTCTTTCAGTTGCTCGGCGATGCTGGCCCATTGCAGGCTTTCGTCGGCTAGCAGATCTTCGAGATTGGCACGTTCCAACATCAGCTCATCGCGTTCGCGAACCAGCTCCATCTCTTCCAGACGGCGCAAGCTGCGCAGACGCATGTTGAGAATTGCGTCGACCTGGACCTCGGACAGCTCGCCCTCGCCCGGTTTGGGCGAGACATAGTCGGCCTCATTGGTGGCGCGGACATGGTCGATGCCCCAGTCTTCGCGCATCAGCGCAGCCTTGGGGTCATCGTCATAGCGGATAATGTCGATCACGCGGTCAAGATTCAGGAAGGCAACGATAAAGCCCTCCAACACCTCCAGCCGATGGTCGATCTTGGCCATCCGGTGGCGCGACCGGCGCAGCAGAACCTCTTGCCGGTGATCCAGGAAAGCGCGCAGCACTTCCTTCATCGAGCAGACTTTGGGTGTCACCCCGTCGATCAGCACGTTCATGTTCAGGCTGAACCGCACCTCAAGGTCTGAGTTACGGTAAAGCATGCCCATCAGTACCTCGGGGTCCACGTTCTTGGAACGCGGCTCAAGGATCAGGCGAATGTCATCTGCGGATTCGTCACGAACGTCGCCAAGGATCGGGATTTTCTTGGTCTGAATCAGCTCGGCGATCTTTTCGATCAGCTTCGATTTCTGAACCTGATAGGGAATCTCGGTGACGACGATCTGCCACTGACCGCGGCCCAGATCCTCGACCTCGAACTTACAGCGCAGGCGGAATGACCCGCGCCCGGTGCGATAGGCCTGCGCGATATTCGCAGGCGGTTCAACGATTACGCCGCCGGTTGGAAAATCCGGTCCGGGCACGTAGTTCAGAAGCGTATCGTCGCGCGCATCCGGCGTCTTGATCAGATGCAAACAGGCGTCACACAGTTCCGAGATGTTATGTGGCGGGATATTCGTCGCCATGCCCACCGCAATACCGCTGGAGCCATTGGCCAGCAGATTCGGAAATTGCGCGGGCAGAACCACCGGTTCGGTCAGCGTGCCGTCATAGTTGTCACGGAAATCGACAGCATCCTCGTTCAGACCCTCAAGCAGAGCCTCGGCCACGATGGTCATCCGAGCCTCGGTATAACGAGAGGCCGCCGGGTTATCGCCGTCGATATTGCCGAAATTCCCCTGCCCGTCGACCAGCGGATAGCGCACATTAAAATCCTGCGCCAAACGCGCCATCGCGTCATAAATCGCGGCATCGCCGTGCGGGTGATAGTTACCCATCACATCGCCCGAGATTTTCGCCGACTTACGGAACCCGCCCGTTGCACTGAGTCGCAGTTCGCGCATCGCATAGAGGATTCGCCGATGCACCGGCTTCAGACCATCCCGTGCATCGGGCAAGGCCCGGTGCATGATGGTGGACAGCGCATAGGTCAGATAACGTTCACCAATCGCGCGGCGCAGCGGTTCGGCTACTTCGCCCCCGTTCTCGGGGGCCACCATATTGGGGTCGTCGATCGTATCATTCATAGATGATGTGATACGACGCAAGGGCGCGCGGGTAAAGCAAGCAAGACATATTTTACTGGGGACAAGTGGCGCTTTTTGCAACAGGGGGAGGCAACCCCCCGATTTCCCCCGTTTTTCGACTTGGGTCGCGAATTATGCTAGGATGTCTGACATTAGTCTGCTGCCTTTTTTTGTTTTGATTGATCGACCGGGGGATGCGCCATGACGCGCCTGATTGTAATGAGTTTCGCTGCACTTGGCTGGTGCTTTTACGTCATGAGTGGCGGGCCTAATTTCGAGCCGCGCGGTGTGCGGTCAGAACAGCCTGTGCGAGTCGCCTCGAAAGCGGCCCCCAAAACCGTAGCACCGTCTCCGGCAAAAGAGCTTGTGACAAATGTCGCTATGCGCTCGCCGGTCGTGCGCGAGCGCCCGATTGATCCCCAGCCAGCAGTCGCAGCGATTGTCGCAGAACCCGCCAGTCTGGACACTTTCAACGCGCTTTCGGTGTTTGACGATCAGACTGCCAGCATCACGCTTGCGTCCCTGGAAGACGGTGTAACTGGCCTGAAGCAAATCACCAAGGACGTGCAGCCTGAACCCGCCGCCCAGCCTGAACCCAGGAAAGATATCCGGGAAATCTCCGGGACCCGCGTGAACATGCGTGACGGCCCTGGAACGATCTACCCGATTGTTGGCAAAGCGCGCATCGGCCAGAAGGTCGAGGTGCTAAGTGACTCGGGCACCGGATGGTTGCGACTGCGCGTGTTGCCGCAGCAACAGGTGGGGTGGATTTCGACCTCTTTGGTCAGAAAAACACCAGACTGACGTGGAGCAATGATTGTTCCCATACTCTGTGCACCCTAGCTTGGGGCTGGTTCAGAATCGGGAAAATCATGCAGAAGACCATTCTAATTACTGGCTGCTCATCGGGCATCGGACTGGATGCGGCGCATGGGATGCGCGCGCGGGGTTGGCGCGTGTTTGCCTCGTGCAAACAACAGCGCGATTGCGACCGGTTGCGGGCGCAGGGGTTTGAAAGCCCGCGCATTGATTATACCGATACGGCCAGCATTTCGTCGGGTTTGAACGAAGTGTTGGAGGCCACCGGAGGCACCCTGGACGCGCTGTTCAACAATGGCGCACATGGCCTGCCCGGCGCGGTCGAGGACCTGCCGACCGAAGGCCTGCGTCAGATTTTCGAGGCGAACTTCTTTGGCTGGCACGAACTGACCAGGCAGGTCATCCCGATTATGCGCAGTCAAGGACACGGGCGAATCGTTCAGAACTCTTCGGTGCTGGGTCTGGTGGCCTATCCGTGGCGCGGCGCCTATGTGGCCACGAAATATGCAATCGAAGGGCTGACGGATACACTGCGCCTGGAACTGGCTGATACGGGGATCAAGGTCATTTTGATCGAACCTGGCCCGATCACATCTAAAATCCGCGAAAACTCAATCCCATTCTTCGAGCGGTTCATCAACTGGCAAAACTCGGCCCTGCGCGAGCGGTATGAGTCCTCTTTGTTGAAAAGACTGTATGAATCGCCGGGGCCGGATCGGTTTGAACTGCCCGCATCAGCGGTTACGACCAAGCTGGCCCACGCCGTAGAATCCAAGCGCCCGCGCCCCCGATACTATGTGACAACACCTACATTTATTGCCGGTTGTTTGCGCCGCATCCTGTCGACACGTGCGATTGACCGCATCCTTGCAGGGGTCTGAGGCGAAATAACCCGTTCGCTTTTGGCACGCACGGGTCTAGATGATAGCCCTAGGCAAACAGAAACGCGGACGGTGTACTCATGGACCTAATGATGGTCATTTTGCTTTTGGCCATGGCGGCGGTTGTCGTCGTATTGGCGCTTGGCATCTCGAATTTTGGCAAAAGCGGCAGGGACGCGGCACTGAAAAGCAACAAGTATATGCGCCTGCGTATCCTGTTTCAGTTCATCGCCGTGATTCTGATCGTGCTTTACGTCTGGCTGCGCGGTCAGGGAGGTCAGTAAATGGTCGTATTGAACAAGATTTACACCCGCACCGGTGATGATGGCAAAACCGCACTCGGCAATGGCGAACGCGTCGCCAAATACTCGGGCCGCGTGACCGCTTATGGCACCGTGGACGAGTTGAACGCCTTTGTCGGCGTCGCCCGGACCGAGGCAGATGGGGATGTCGAAGCTGCACTCGCCCGCATTCAGAATGACCTGTTTGATCTGGGCGCAGATTTCTGTCGTCCCGACATGGAAAAGGATGCCGAAGCAGACTATCCGCCTCTGCGCATCGTGCCCTCGCAGATTGACCGGCTGGAGGTTGAAATCGACGCGATGAACGAAGCCTTGGAACCGCTGCGCAGTTTCATCCTGCCCGGTGGCTCGCGTCTTGCGGCGCATCTGCATGTATGTCGAACCGTATCGCGCCGGGCCGAACGGCTTGCGGTTGAGCTGACCAACATGGAGCCGGTCAACGAAACCGCAGTCAAGTACCTGAACCGTCTGAGCGACTGGTTCTTCGTCGCAGCCCGTTGTGCCAATGAAAACGGAACCCAAGATGTTCTGTGGGTTCCGGGCGCGAACCGCTGAAAGCGGCGTCGCGTCCAGTGGACGCGGCGGCGACCGGAAGGGCGAAGCCCCGGCCCGACGGGCGGGCGCAAACCGATAGCTTTCTGCCTTTTGGGTGGATGTCTGGTGCTTGGTCACGTCAAAAATAGCAAAACGCGACGTCCGTTGCAGATGACGTGACGATTTTGCCCTGTTGCCGCCTGAATTGAATCGCTATTCAAGCCCTCATGAACATTGGTGGAGTCGCGACGCGGCTTGCCGTTTTTTGTGAGGAGCTAGCGCAAAATGAAGGTACTCGTGCCTGTCAAACGCGTGATTGACTATAACGTTAAAGTTCGCGTCAAAGCGGATGGCAGCGGTGTCGATCTCGCCAATGTCAAAATGTCGATGAACCCGTTCGACGAAATTTCTGTCGAAGAGGCAATCCGCCTGAAAGAAGCAGGCAAGGCAGACGAAGTCGTCGTTGTTTCTATCGGCGTAAAACAAGCCCAGGAAACACTGCGCACTGCGCTGGCCATGGGCGCGGACCGTGCCATCCTGGTCGTTGCTGCAGATGATGTCCATCAGGACATAGAACCTCTGGCCGTTGCCAAGATCCTGGCCAAAGTGGTCGAGGAAGAGCAGCCCGGTATCGTTCTGTGCGGCAAGCAGTCTATCGACAACGACATGAATGCAACTGGTCAGATGTTGTCAGCTCTTTTGGGCTGGTCACAAGGCACCTTTGCGTCCGACATCGACATCGACGGCGACAGCGCAAAGATCACCCGCGAAGTCGATGGCGGCATGCAAACCATCAGCGTCAAAATGCCGACAATCGTGACCGTGGACCTGCGCCTGAACGAGCCCCGTTACGCGTCGCTGCCCAATATCATGAAGGCGAAGAAAAAGCCGCTGGACGAGAAAACCGCCGCCGATTACGGCGTCGACGTCTCGCCGCGCCTGGAAGTCGTCAAAACCGAAGAACCACAGGCACGTGCCGCTGGCATCATCGTCGGCTCGGTAGACGAGCTTGTCGCGAAACTCAAAGAAGCGGGGGCTGTGTAATGGCTGTTCTTCTTCTCGCCGAAGTCAACAATGGTGAACTGGCGCTGGACGCAACCGCCAAAGCTGTAAACGCAGCAAAGGCACTGGGTGATGTAACCGTTCTGGCCGCAGGCGGTTCCGCTGCTGCTGCCGGTGAAGCTGCCGCCAAGATCACCGGCGTCTCAAAGGTTCTGGTCGCCGAGGACGAATCGCTGGGCCATCGCCTCGCAGAATCCACTGCTGCGCTGATCGTAGGTCTGGCTGATGGTTATGAGCACATCGTTGCCCCCGCCACCACCGATGCCAAGAACGTTATGCCGCGCGTTGCCGCGCTGCTGGACGTCATGGTCATCTCGGACGCGTCCGGAGTCGTCGACGGCTCGACCTTCGAACGCCCAATCTATGCGGGCAACGCGATCCAGACCGTCAAATCTGTGGACGCCAAAAAAGTCGTCACTTTCCGAACCGCAAGTTTTGATGCTGCGGGCGAAGATGGCTCGGCAGCCGTTGAGACCATCTCGGTCGGCGAGAACCCCGGTCTATCGTCCTGGGTCGAAGACAAGGTAGCTACAAGCGACCGCCCCGAGCTGACTTCGGCTGGCGTTGTTGTGTCGGGTGGCCGTGGTGTCGGTTCTGAAGAGGACTTCAAGCTGATCGAAGGTCTCGCTGACAAGCTGGGGGCCGCAGTTGGCGCATCGCGCGCCGCAGTCGACTCGGGCTATGCTCCGAACGATTGGCAGGTGGGTCAGACCGGCAAGGTTGTTGCCCCGGATCTGTATGTCGCTGTCGGCATCTCGGGTGCGATTCAGCATCTGGCCGGTATGAAAGACTCGAAAATCATCGTGGCGATCAACAAAGACGAAGAAGCGCCGATCTTCCAGGTTGCCGATTACGGTCTGGTCGCCGACCTGTTCCAGGCCGTTCCGGAACTGACCGAGAAACTCGGCTGATCAACGGGCTAGACTTTTCCACGAAGAATCTTGCATTGGGCCCGCCATCGGCGGGCCCTTTTCATTGCAGGTTTCTGATCGGACCGACCAAGGCGTCAGCAATCGACCTGTGTGCTGCAGGACCTATCATATATTCCGCCATGGGCTGTTGCAGTGTTCCAAACAGCATATCTTCAAGCTCATCGGACTGCCCCGACACGCTGACCGTCACCTCAACGATCTCGGCGCTGAGAGGGCGCAGGGCCTCGATCATCTGTGGCGTGATCCGAATATCAGCACCGTGCTTGGGCTGATTACTTTCTGCCTCACGCAGGACCTGCAAATTCAACAAGACAACAGGCGCTTCAAGCGCCTCAACAAGCCCCCCAATGCGGTCGATCCAATTCCGTCGCAGCTCTTCTGCGATTACCTCGAACCGCGCATCATTGCGGCCCTGCAACAAAATCATCAGGTGATGTACGAAATGGACATCGGCAAAGTCGATCTCGGGATAGAGAGATTTCAGATCCTCTGTCGGAGCCAGAAAACGGTCGTTGCGTCGGGGATGAACCCGGTAGAATCGATTGGACTGCCC
The DNA here is from genome assembly GCF_059611145.1 of Ruegeria sp. CDSB022. Taxonomy (NCBI): domain Bacteria; kingdom Pseudomonadati; phylum Pseudomonadota; class Alphaproteobacteria; order Rhodobacterales; family Roseobacteraceae; genus Ruegeria; species Ruegeria sp. CDSB022. The sequence goes on from NZ_JBXWOZ010000012.1 coordinate 8,312, forward strand.
CAATATGTCGCTAAGCTGCACCACGCAGAGCTCTGCTTGGTTCAGTAAACCCCTCAACTCCGTGTCATCGCACAGCGCATCTACGCCGCAAAAAAGGCTTCCGAAATTCAGGCACCGTCTGTCCAACCTCTCTTCGAGAACTGCCGCGAATGGCTGCTCGACGAATCGCCCGAATGTTTCGGTCCCTCCTGCGCAGGCCACAAATGACTTCTCCAGCGAACGCATTGGCCCACGAAACCACAATCGTGACTCACCGTATTGGCACACGTCATGCTCGAGTCTTCCCGAGCCAGCTTGATGATAGCTCATATCACTCACCCAATTTTCACCCGGATGCCATCTTGCAGCCGCAAGCCTTGAGAATCTCCTAATGTGCGCATTTGAAGCAAAGTCGAACGGTCTGATCCCCTTGCCGCCCGCCCCGATCTGCCGATAGTGTCATCCTACCCCGTGGCACAGAGGCATCAAAAAATGGATGTAAAATCAGTCGGAGTGATTGGCGCAGGCCAAATGGGCAATGGTATCGCCCACGTACTGGCTTTGGCGGAATATGACGTTCTGCTGAACGACGTTAGCCAGGACGCGCTGAACAGCGCCATGGCGACGATTGAAGGAAATATGGCGCGCCAGGCATCGCGCGGAAAAATTTCGGATGAGGAGATGCAATCCGCGCTGAAACGCATCACGACCACAATGGAGCTGCCACAGCTGGGCCAGACTGACCTGGTGATCGAGGCCGCAACCGAGCGTGAGACCGTCAAACAAGCCATTTTCGAAAGTTTGCTGCCACATCTGCAACCGCATACAATCCTGACGTCAAATACGTCATCTATTTCGATCACACGTTTGGCGAGCCGAACAGACCGGCCCGAACGCTTTATGGGTTTTCACTTCATGAACCCAGTTCCGGTGATGCAACTGGTTGAACTGATCCGGGGCATTGCTACGGATCAACCAACATTTGCTGCCTGTAAGGCCGTTGTAGACCGCCTTGGCAAAACCGCCGCCAGCGCCGAAGATTTCCCGGCTTTCATTGTCAACCGCATCCTGATGCCGATGATCAACGAGGCCGTATACACCCTGTATGAAGGCGTGGGGAATGTTCAGTCGATTGACCAATCGATGAAATTGGGCGCAAACCACCCGATGGGACCACTAGAACTGGCTGACTTTATCGGTCTGGACACCTGTTTGGCCATTATGAACGTGCTGCATGATGGATTGGCCGATACCAAATATCGCCCTTGTCCGCTGTTGACGAAATATGTCGAAGCGGGCTGGCTGGGACGTAAAACGCAGCGTGGTTTTTATGACTATCGGGGCGAGGCGCCAGTGCCGACCCGGTAAAGGCCACCGCCCGGAATTCATCCAGGCGCAGCCACGAGATTGTCCTGATCAGGTGAAATTGCAGGTCAGAGCTTGGTTGCCTGCCCCAGACCCAGCGTGTGCTTTCTGAGCCAAGCCATAAAGCCGCGCGGATCTCGCTCCAGCAGCTGCATATCCTCATCCGAGATCGGTTCTCCGATCACCGGGGATTGCGGTTTGTTGCAGGATCGAACGATCTCGTGCAGCAACAAACCCTGGCGCAGAATCGCAGAAAGTTTGTTGGCGATCTGGTAGGCACGCGAATTCCTGCCAGGGAAAAAGATCGGCAGGACCTGCGCGCCGGATCGACGGATCATTTTGGCCGTGAACACGTTCCACTCACGCTCGATCACCGGCCCGAACCAGTCATCCGAAGACATCACGACGCCTGAAGGGAACAAGGCCACAACGCCCCCGTTTTTCAGATGCTCCATCGCATTGCCGCGCATCTCAAGCATCTTGGCCTGTGCCTCGGGATCGTGCGGGAAGGGCACCGGAATCATGAACGACGTCGCCGCCTCGTCCAAACCTGTCAGAACCGAACGGGTCAAGATCCGATAGTCGCTGCGGACCCTGCCGATCAGCTCTGCCAAAATCATGCCGTCGACCATGCCATGGGGATGGTTGGCTACGACGACCACGGGCCCCGTTTTTGGAATACGCGCGATCTGTTCCTCTGGTGTGGTTAGGTCGATGCCCATTATATTAAGCGCACCTGCCCAGAACCGTTGGCCGCGGAATTGTTCATTCTGCTTCTCGAACTTGTTAACCATACCCAAAATGGTCAACTTACCCGTACACCATTCAATGGTGCGGATCGCTGTTGCAGTCCAAGGGTCGTCGAACGAGTTTGCGTAGGTCAGGGTCTTACGATCATAGATCTCGCCCTGGTCCTTGGTCCCATCCACCACCGGGCCTGTCTTGGTCTCGTGCGTTGTTTCCGCCAATTCCTGGTTATCCCGTTCTTCGTATCACGGCGGGTGCGGTCAGAAACCTTCTCCGAACTTGTCGTTCACCAGAGTCTCCAACGCATCAGCCAACGCCTCAGCATCCGGTCCGGACGTCTCGACGTCAATAGTCGTTCCACGAGACGCTGCCAACATCAAAAGACCCATAATGCTGTCGCCGGATGCGGAAAGCCCGTCTTTCGACACCTCGGCCTGAGCGTCGAACCCTTCTACCAACTCAACCAGCTTGGCCGAGGCGCGGGCATGCAGGCCCTTTTCATTGATAATTTTCAAGCTTCGGGTGGTCATTCTTTATCTGTCCGGTTCTCGTCAAACGTCACATTTTGCGCATTGATATACTTACGTCCAGCTTCCATTGCCTGCCGCACGGCTTCGCCAATCGGCAGGTGGCGGGATTTGGCCAGTTTTATCAACATGGGAAGATTTGCGCCGTAAAGGATACGGCGATCCTGCGGCGCGCAGGCACGCAGGCTGAGATTCGACGGGCTTCCGCCAAACAGATCGGTCACGACGACAACACCGTCACCAACATCAACACTGTCGGCGGCCGCACAGATTTCCGATTGCTTCGCTTCGCGATCATGATCGGCCTCGATCGAGATCGCGGCCAGGCCGGGCTGATTGCCGACCACATGCTGCATCGCGGCCAAATATTCTTTGGCCAGCCCACCATGTGCTACGAGTACGATCCCGATCAATCCGGCCTCACATTCAACGATCGTCTTTCCATTTCGCGATGCCTAATTGCCACTTGCTGCCCCCCCTCTGCAAGGGCCCTTGCAACCGCTTCGGCCATTGCAACCGATCTGTGTTGCCCTCCGGTACAGCCAAAGGCCACGGACAGGTAGGCTTTGCCCTCGGCCCGGTAAGCGGGCAACAACAAAGTCAGCAGGTCAACCACCCTTTCGAAGAAAGGCGCATAGTTCGCGTCGGTTTGAATATAGCTCGCCACATCCGAATTGCGACCATCTTCGGCCCGAAGCTCGGGACGCCAGTACGGGTTGGTGAGAAAACGGCAGTCAAAGACCATATCCAATCCGCGAGGCAAACCACGCTTATAGGAAAATGATTCGATGGTTACCGCCAGATGCCGCCCACCCTGAGGTGCAAACCAACGCTCTACCTCTTCGCGCAGTTGGTGAACATTCAGTGGCGTGGTGTCGATCAACGTATCTGCAAGTTCACGAATTGGGGCCAGCGACTCTTTTTCCTGGCGCACGCCGGTTTCAGGGCTGGCATCCGCAGACACCGGGTGACGTCTGCGGGTTTCCGAATACCGGCGCAGCAGGACTTCATCGCTGCAATCGAGATAAAGCGTGGTCAGGTCAACCTGTTCCATCCACCGAAGCTTAGCCAGCAATTCGATGACGCCAATCGTGGAAAAATCGCGGTTGCGCGCATCAATACCAAGCGCCATGGGACGGTCGGTTTTTGGCCCGTCTAATAGACGCAGCAAAAGACCCATGGGAAGGTTGTCGATGGCCTCGAACCCCAGATCCTCTAACACACGGATTGCGGTGGACCGGCCTGCGCCGGATGGGCCGGTGACAAGTACGATGCGTCTTTGGGTCGTCATTGATTGGGCCATTCCGGGTCTGCGCACCCGTTTTTCATCAGTAGCAAGAGCGCTGCTGGTAAATTGGAGACGCCAGCGCCCCGAAGCAAGGGAACAGTTTGCCTCAGGATAAGAATTGAACGGGGTTCTGGCAGGCGCTCGGGTTCTTCTTGCGCCATGTCCACCACAAAGCCAACCGGCACCGGCCCAACCGAGACTGCCCGCAACAGGCCAAGACCTCTTGCCTCGATCAGTCCACCGATATTTGGAGCCGCCTCTGCCAGGGCGAGATTGCCATCCATATACAACCGAACCCGATCGTCCGCGACCAGATCGGCCCCCAACGCCATCATCTGCAAAGACAGCGCTGACTTCCCGGTGCCCGAAGGCCCCACGATCAAAACAGCACGGTCTGCTACCGCGACGCAAGAGGCGTGAACGATGGCAGTATCTTTGTGTTCAACAGAGGAGAGTGCGGACGTGCTCACCGCGTCAAACCGGCAGGCCCACGACGAATCGCGCGCCCTGAGGGTCTGATGTTATGTCCGCTTCGGTCGGGCGGATATTCTCGGCCCAAATCACCCCGCCATGCGCCTCGACAATCTGTTTCGAGATCGCCAGACCCAACCCCGAGTTATTGCCGAAATGCTCAACGGGACGTTGGGAATAGAACCGTTTGAACACTTTGGTCAGGGCCTGCTCGGGGATGCCTGGGCCAGTGTCTTCAACAACAACCAGAACCCGATCCTCGCGCCGGCGTACCCACACACGTATGGCATCGCTTTCTTCGCAGAAGGAAATCGCATTGGTGATCAGGTTTACGAACACCTGCGCCAATCGCGCCTCAAGCCCGGTCACGGTGATTGGTTCGGGCGGCAGATCAGTGATGTAATCGATTCCCTTGGCGCGCGCATCCTCGCCCAGATACTGACCGAGGTTTCCGATCAGGTTCAACAAATCAAATGGCTGCTCTTCCTCCTTGACCAGTTCGGCGTCCAGGCGCGAGGCGTTCGAAATGTCGCTGACCAGACGATCCAGCCGACGGACATCATGTTCGATCACCCCCAACAGCTTGTCGCGCTGGTCGTCTCTTTTAACCATGCGCAACGTGCCCACAGCAGATTGAAGGCTGGCTAGGGGGTTTTTGATCTCATGCGCCACATCTGCCGCGAATTGTTCGTTTGCATCAATCCGGTTGTACAGCGCTGTAACCATGCCGCGCAAAGCTCGGCTGAGTCGTCCGATTTCGTCCGGTCGCGCGCTCAGATCGGGGATGCGGATGCGGCCCGGGTTGACCCCCGCACCGCGGTCTTTGCCCATCTCGGCGGCGGATGCCAGATCGGCCAGCGGGTTGGCGATGGTCGATGCAAGGACAAGGCTCAAGCCAACGGAAACCAAAAGCGCCACGACGAACATGCGCAGAATCCGCTCTTGATCACGGCGGGCCAATGCGTCGATTTCTCCGGCGGGACCGGCCATGGCAACTGCGCCAACGGGCTTTCCATCCAGTTGGATCGGGGCCGCAGCAACGATAACCGTTTCGCCTGCGTCATCCTGAACCGCCTGAACCTGAATATGCCCGGTCAGCGCCTGTGGAATGATGGCCTGAACGCGTTGGGCCAAGGTTGGCGCTTCGCTGGTTTCATCTTGCTTGAACACTTTGGACAGCCCGGTCCAAACCGCGTTCAAGGCATCACTGATCAGTGTGCTTCCAGTCTGCGCATCAGCTTCTGAGCGCAGCATGACCGGCATCTCTGAGACCGCAGGCGCGCCGCGCGTCCAACCAATCAGCGTCCCACGAGCATCGTAAACAAAGACTTCACCGCCGACCGGCAGGCTGAGACCAGCCAACGTATCTTTGACATCCAGAATGGCCGCGTCGCGGGTAATGCCAGTCACATTCTGTCGCAGTTGGGTTTCAAATACGTTGCTGACCAACTGCGCATCACCAACCAGGTTCCGGGCGGTTTGCTGCACCTGTTCTTCTCGCGAATTATCCAGATATAGCAATCCGGTGACCAGAATCACCAATGCAATCATGTTGAATGTGATGATCTTGCGCGCCAGAGGCGAGCCCCGCAGAGAAAACAGATTGCGGCGGCCGCGTGTGGCCCTGAGTTCGGCGGAATCGTCGCTCTGGGGGATGACCCAGTCATCCCCAAGAACGACGTCACCGTCGCGTAACTCGTTTTCTTGCTCAGTATCGCGCACGAGACCCAGTAACCCCTTAACTTAGGCCACGCTTATTCTTCGTTGTACCGATACCCAATACCATACAACGTTTCGATGGCCGAAAACTCCGGATCAGCAGCGCGCATCTTTTTGCGCAGACGCTTGATGTGGCTGTCGATCGTGCGGTCATCTACATAGACCTGATCGTCATAGGCAACATCCATCAGCTGATCGCGGCTTTTGACAAATCCCGGACGCTGCGCCAAGGCCTGCAGCAGCAGGAACTCGGTCACTGTCAAAGAGACATCCGATCCCTTCCAGCTCACCGCGTGGCGCAAGGGGTCCATCCGCAATTCGCCCCGTTCCATCACCTTGGCGTCGCCTGTGTTGGCAGCCACGGGATCACCCGAGGTCGCTTCCTGACGGCGCAGCAAGGCCCGTATCCGTTCTACTAGCAACCGTTGCGAAAAGGGCTTTTTGACATAATCATCAGCACCCATACGCAAACCCAGAACTTCGTCGATCTCGTCATCTTTCGAAGTCAGAAAGATCACCGGCATCTGGGTCTTCTGCCGCAGTCGCTGCAGCAAATCCATGCCATCCATACGCGGCATCTTGATATCCAGCACTGCCATATCGGGCAGCTTCTTGTTAAACGCATCCAGAGCAGCCTGCCCGTCGTTATACGTTTCTACCTCGAAACCCTCGGCTTCGAGCGTCATGGATACGGACGTCAGAATGTTCCTGTCGTCATCCACCAGTGCAATCTTTGACATCGGGTTAACCCCTATTCCTGCTCTCATACGAAACAATTCGCTTATTTGTAGGGCATTTTTGTCGTTTTTATGGCCGCGAATCAATCACCATCTACGAATCGTGCGATTGTTGTCACACACATGCGGCAAAAAAGCCGTTAATGGTCTTCGAAAAGTGTCTGTATTTCCGGCAGAAAAAACATGGTGGCGCTAAACCTGAACTTGGTTGCGCTAACTGCGCCAAACCGTCCTGTTCACGCCCTAAACGACCATGATAAGACCCGCCCAATCGCCGGTTTTCCCGGTACACTGCCCCAAGAGCGCACCTTGGCCAATCTGCCGCCGCGCCGCCACAGGAGAAGACACACATGACATCTGGACGGGTGAACCCGCAATTCCGCCTCGAAGATCAGGGCATCGAGGGTCTGGGCAATGTCTATTACAACTTCATGGAACCGGCACTGATTGAAGAAGCCCTCAAGCGGGGTGAAGGTACACTTGGCAATGGCGGAGCTTTTCTTGTCAGTACCGGCAAGTTCACTGGCCGTTCTCCCAAGGACAAACATGTTGTCCGCACCGACAGTGTCGCCGATTCGATCTGGTGGGAAAACAACGCCGAGATGAGCCCTGAGGGTTTCGAAACGCTTTATGCCGATATGATCGAGCACATGAAGGGTCGTGACTATTTTGTGCAGGACCTGGTCGGCGGCGCCGACCCCGCTTATTCGATCAACGTGCGCATGGTCACCGAACTGGCATGGCATAATCTGTTCATCCGTCACTTGCTGCGCCGCCCGGATCGTGAAGACCTGGATGAGTTCATCGCGGATTTCACAATCATCAACTGTCCCAGCTTTCAAGCTGATCCGGCCAAGCACAACTGCCGTAGCGAGACAGTGATCGCACTGAACTTCGACCGCAAATTGATTCTGATCGGCGGCACAGAATATGCCGGCGAAAACAAGAAGTCCGTCTTCACCCTGCTGAATTACATGCTGCCCGAAAAAGGCGTGATGCCGATGCATTGCTCGGCGAACCACGCGGTCGGCAATCCCGTTGATACCGCAGTCTTCTTTGGCCTCTCGGGAACTGGCAAGACCACCCTGTCCGCTGATCCGGCCCGCACCTTGATTGGCGATGACGAACATGGATGGTCAGACCGTGGCACTTTCAACTTCGAGGGCGGGTGCTATGCCAAGACGATCAACCTGAACGCCGAGGCCGAACCCGAGATCTATGCAACCACCAGCAAATTCGGCACCGTGATCGAGAATATGGTTTTCGATCCCGAGACCAAGGAGCTGGATTTCGAAGATGACTCGCTGACCGCAAACATGCGTTGCGCCTATCCGCTCGAGTATATCTCCAATGCCTCGAAAAGCGCGTTGGGCGGGCATCCGAAGAACATCATCATGCTGACTTGTGACGCGTTTGGTGTTCTGCCCCCGATTGCGCGGCTGACCCCGGCTCAGGCGATGTACCACTTCCTGTCGGGCTTCACCTCGAAGGTTGCTGGCACAGAGCGCGGCGTGACCGAGCCCCAACCCACATTCTCGACATGCTTTGGCGCTCCGTTCATGCCGCGTCGCCCAGAAGTCTATGGCAACCTGCTGCGCGACAAGATCGCCCAGCACGGCGCGACCTGCTGGCTGGTGAATACCGGCTGGACTGGCGGCGCCTATGGCGTTGGCAGCCGGATGCCGATCCGTGCGACCCGCGGTTTGCTGACTGCCGCTCTGGATGGATCGCTTCGGGATGCGGAATTCCGCAAGGATGCGAATTTTGGCTTTGATGTGCCGGTTTCCGTCCCCGGTGTCGCCGAAGTTCTGCTGGATCCGCGTCGCACCTGGGACGACCAGGCCGCTTTCGATAAACAGGCTGAGAAGCTGGTTCAGATGTTTGCTGAAAACTTTGAGCAGTATCTGCCGTTCATCGACGAAGACATCAAAGCCGTAGCAATCGGCTAATGTTGCAAAAGGGGGGCAAACCTTTCCCCTTTTTTCGGACAGCACATCTGTTGGCAATCGTCCTTATACGTCTAACGTAAGGTGTCCTTACAAATTCGTTGCCCGATTTGCCGGTTTAAGCTATCCAATGATGTCATTAAGACAAATTCGCCCGACGCAATCGCGCCGGGCGTTGTTTAAAAATACCTTGGGTAACTCAGCCGCGCACTCACATTCGCGAATTGAGAAACCTAATCAGATAGCAAGTGTATGCCAATGGGGATGAGTGTCAATATGAGGCTTTCTGAACATTCAGATTTCAGTTCGTCTCATACCGCTGCTTTGTCGCAGCGCGTGACAAGGGAAACGACAGGTAACGAAATGACTGAAATCTTGAAACTGACCGAACTGCGCAAACTGATGCAAAGCATGGAGCGCACGTTGGGGCTGGAACAACTCTCACCGGTAGAGCGCGATATCTATTACGCCGCCGAAGAACTGTCCAAAGCTGACCAGGAAGTTCGGACATTTGGGTTGATTGAACACACGCTTGTGCAAAGCGTCTCGCGCCCGACCTTTTTTCGTGCGCTGAAGTCGCTGGTGCAGAAGGGGTATTTGTCACAAAGCGGTAGCGCGAACCGTGGACGGTATGTTGTGCATGCGCCTAAGTAATAAAGCGTTTGATCTGCGCATTGCTGGCTGACCGCCGTGCGCAGATGGGCCTCTGAAACGTTCTTTGCCTCACTGGCCTACGTGATTGCCTCGTTCCTTACGTTCGAGGTTCTGATGCCACTGCAGAACGTATTCTTCCCCGAATATCCCAGCAAGGCCAGCTTGCTGTTTCTCCCGCATGGTGTGCGTGTGCTCTCTGCTTGGTTGTTGGGGTGGCGGGCGATTTTTGCGCTCTTGCCCGGTGTCTTTCTTGTCTTTGCCTTTCTCGGCGGAAGCGACGTCTTCCTGCCCAACCGTCTGGCCGCCATAGCAATCGCCGTCACAACCGTTCCTGCTGTATTTTACCTATGCAAATGGGTCGGCTTCGATCTGTTTCCCCACCCGGACCGCAAACCATGCTGGTCCTGCGTCATGGGGGTCGGGATCGTCACGTCAATATTGGTGTCCGTACTGACCAATCTGGCTTTTGGCAGCGGTGGGCTGGAATATATCGCCTTCCTGATCGGCGATATCTCGGGCCTGTTCTTTCTGATGCTGGGGCTTTATTTCACGCTGCGCACGATAGATCGGCGTGCCTAGCCCATCAGCCCGCGTCGCAACAGGTTCAGCCCTGCGATAAGCAGCACGAACAGGGTGATCTTGCGAAACAGCGCCTGATCTATGCGCGACTGCAGTTGCAACCCCACCCACATGCCCGCCAGCCCCGGCAGCACCAGAGCAGCCGAGAACGGAGCGGTTTCGGCGCGGAAAATCCCGGAGCCCATATGCGCGAACAGCAACGCCAACGCCCCCAAACCATAGATGACCCCCTGCACACGCATCTGCACCGCTTTCGGGGTGTTTAAGGCGGTCAGATAGGCAACGGTTGGTGGTCCCCAAATTCCAGACATCCCCCCGACAAAGCCTGCAACCGCGGCGATCATGGCCTCTATTCGGGCAGATGGGCTGGCCAATTTCAGACGCAGCCCCAATACTTGGATCAATGCAAAGACTGTAACCGGGATGCCAATCATCAACAAAAAAGTTGATGCTGGCACTGCGCTGACCAACTGAGCACCAATCAGCAGAAACACCAACCCGACAACCAGAAATACACGGAACTGACGGATCGAGGACACGGCGGCCGGAACACCCCCGCGCAATGCCTGCACCCCATTTGTCACCAGGGTTGGCAGAATAAGCCCCGCGATCGCCATATCCGGCGAAAGGAACATGCTCAGCCCCGAGATCAGAACCATTGGCATGGCAAACCCGACCATGCCTTTGACCCAACCGGCAATGAAGGCAACCCCACAGGCCAGCAGCAGTTCTTGGGCAGAGAGCATAGAAAACAACGTCATGTCCCCCTGATATCACTCCTGACGGGTGCTGCACTGCAAAAATGATCAAGCAACTTTAGAACTTTTTAGTCGCATAATTCGTATTTTTGTTGCGCTGCATGTGCAGCATGATATGACCAGACGACTTTAGGAGAAAGCTGATTCATGGCCCATGACGGACAGGATATGACCCAGATGATTACATCCGCGATTTTGCCCGAGCTTCTAACGCTGACACGTGCGGCTCTGCCCGCCGTGGAGACCGTATTCGAACGCGCCCGCGAGTCGGTTCGCGCGATGGTGACAGAAGATGGTCGCGTGTCCGGCGCTCTGATCGAGGCCAATCAGACCGCCGCTCATGGGTTGGCATGGCTGGCGACATACAACCAGTCGCTGCAGCAAATGCAACGCTGGGCCGATGCTTTGGAGGCAGAAGGCAAATTCGGCGAGATCGAACAGCTGCTGCACCAAATCGCCTTTGGTGAATACTTGCATCAGGTCGCGGGCGGCATCCCAATGAACCAGGGTGAGATTTTGCGTCTTCAGGACATGGGTCTGGGCTGGGACGCGCTGTCCGGTTTCCAATGCGCTGAAGTTCAGACACTGATGGCACAGGCCAATTCACAGGCTGCACGCAGTCGCTTGGTTGAACTGATGGAAGAACAGGCCGGTGCCGCGATGTTCGGAACGTCGGGCCTGGACGAAGAACTGGAAATGATCCGTGACCAGTTCCGCCGCTATGCCCAGGAAAAAGTCGAACCAAACGCCCATGATTGGCACCTCAAGGATGAGCTGATCCCGATGGAAATCATCGAGGAACTTGCCGAGATGGGTGTATTTGGCCTGACCATCCCCGAAGAGTTCGGAGGGTTTGGCCTTTCCAAGGCCTCGATGTGCGTGGTGTCCGAAGAATTGTCGCGCGGCTATATCGGCGTTGGATCGCTGGGCACCCGGTCCGAGATCGCGGCCGAGCTGATCATTGCCGGTGGAACGGATGAGCAAAAAGCGCAGTGGCTGCCCAAGATCGCCAGCGCCGAGATACTGCCGACAGCAGTTTTCACTGAACCCAACACAGGCTCTGATCTGGGCAGCTTGCGCGCCCGAGCAGTCAAGAATGCCGAAGGTGATTACGAGATCACCGGCAACAAGACCTGGATCACCCATGCGGCCCGGACCCATGTGATGACTTTGCTGGCGCGCACCAACTCTGACACTTCCGATCATCGCGGCCTGTCGATGTTCCTGGCGGAAAAGACGCCCGGCACGGACGACAACCCCTTCCCCACCCCAGGCATGACCGGTGGCGAGATCGAAGTTCTGGGTTATCGCGGGATGAAAGAATACGAGTTGGGCTTCGATGGGTTCAAGGTCAAGGGTGAGAACCTACTGGGCGGCGAAGAAGGCAAAGGCTTTAAGCAGCTCATGGAAACCTTCGAATCCGCCCGCATTCAGACCGCAGCCCGCGCCATCGGTGTGGCCCAAAGCGCGCTGGACATCGCCATGCAATATGCGCAGGACCGCAAACAGTTCGGCAAGTCGCTGATCAACTTCCCCCGCGTGTCCGGCAAGCTGGCGATGATGGCGGTCGAGATCATGATCGCACGACAGCTGACCTATTTCTCGGCTTGGGAAAAAGACAACGGTCATCGCTGCGATCTTGAGGCCGGGATGGCCAAGCTGCTGGGCGCCCGCGTGGCCTGGGCTGCTGCCGATAACGGCCTGCAGATCCACGGCGGCAACGGCTTTGCACTGGAATACAAGATCAGTCGCGTGCTGTGTGACGCACGTATTCTCAATATTTTTGAAGGGGCTGCCGAAATTCAGGCACAGGTGATCGCGCGGCGTTTGCTGAGCTAACCTGTAACGGCAACCCTGTTTCCCCGACTTGACCCGGCGCGCGCGCCGGGTCTTTTTTTGCCCAAACTACTGCAGCCCTCAGTTCCTCGAAATCCTGCCCTTACCTTCCCTGCTGTCTACGTTCAGCCATGACCAGCCACGGCAGAAACTTCCCCCTATCGCAGCGCCGATATTCCCGGTAGATCAGCGTGCGATCACGAACCAGCGGCGAACCACATGACCCGATCCATTCTTGCCCTTCTGGCCACGCTTGCGGCCTTGGCCCTTGCTGGCTGTGCCACCACCTCTCAGCCGACAGCAACGCAGAACGACATAGACGAGCTGGCGCTCGCCATCCGTTCCATGGGTCCCGCGGTTGATCCAGCCGAGGCACAGAAGGCGGCCACCATTGCCTATACCTATTCGCAGCGTCTGGCCCGAGAATGGCAGGTTACCGACCCGGCCATCATCCACAACGCCAAGGTCATTAACGGATTTCGTGAGCGCGGCCTGTGCAACGACTGGGCCGAAGCGATGACCAGCCGTTTAAGGGCAGAAAACTTCCGCACCCTGGAAATGCACTGGGCTACATCACCGCCAACGCCGCTGAGGATCATCCACCATTCCGCAGTGATCAGCGCAAAGGGCGACACGATGTTCGAAGGCATCATCCTTGACCCATGGCGCAACAGTGGCGCGCTGACATGGGCGCCAACGCGCGAAGATACGCGATACAACTGGCGTACCCGCATGGAGGTGCGCACCGCTTTGCTAAACGGAGAGCAACCCTACTGAGGTCAGGACGGGGTCTTACACTGGCTGATCCGTTCCGCCACCACGGGCAGCATCCGCGCAGCCACCAGCTTTGACCCTTCGGGCGTCAGATGCGTGTAATCGACATACAGCACCTTGTCTTTGTGGAGTGGACCGCCGATCTCTGCAATATCGGTGAAAGGCACATTGGCCTCTTCAAACAAAGCAGGGAAATCGACTCGCGCGCGATGCATCAGATCTTCACGTCCCGGCTTGTACCAATCCCGCGTGAGCTGGGCGATTTCGCGGTCGGTCTCGCTTAGGACATTGGTGTCCTCATAGACGACCTCAGGCTGCAAAAAGACGTGATAGCAAAACCCATGGTAGTCACCGAAAGACTCGATCAGCTTGTAATTGCGCAAGAAGCCAACCTTTGCAGTCTGTTCAAGCTCAGCTGAAAAGTCTCTTTGCAAGGAGGTGACATCCCCAGAGGTATTATATTTGGGCGCCTCATAGCGGTCGTAAAGACCTTGTGTGAGCTTTGACGCCATTTTGAAGGTATAGAAATATTGCGCCGGGTATCTCAGAAATGCGTACAAGGAAAAGAACGGCTTACGATCGTTCAAAGCGTCAACCATCCTTGCCGATGAATAGCCATAGCTTTGAACCGGGTTATCAACTCCGACATTGTAAAAATCGTTGTGACCATCCAGAAACACAATCATGTCCGGGCTGTATTGATATAGCGTCTCGTACAGGTACAACACATGTTGAAAACTGTGATACGCAACAACTCCGGCGTTGATCACCTCAATCGTCACACCGGGCATCTGATCGCCCAACCGCTCGCGCAGGTCCTGCTGCAGGAAATATGCAACCGTTTCCTGATTGGTGAGCGTAGGATGGTCAGGATAAATACTGCCCTGCGATCCGATGGCATAAGCAGTTGAGCCACCCATCAGAAAGATGCGGAACGTGTCGTCGGGTTTTGGCTGTTCAATCAGCGTATCGTGGCGGAACCCCTGATCGGAATGGATACGCTGTCCGCCAGTATCAAATCCGCGCTGATACTCTGGGTTCAGTTTGTGACCACGGATCGAAGAGTATAGATGCCGCTCTGCCGTATTTCCCAGCGAGTTATCGAACACATGAACCACAGCATAGTATGAAAGAAGCTCCACCAACAGGAAGAGAAAGAGCACATAGAATAGAGCCACAAAAACCTTAACAGCTGTTCGTGTCCGCCCGTTGCCAACATCGTCATTTCTGGTCAAAACGAAGCTCCAACCTTACCAAATCAGAACAAAACACAACCGGATACAATTACCGGCACTAAAACTCACAGGAGCTATTCAAATCCAAAGAAAGGCCCATTATTCGCATTCAATATGTCTAAGATGTTTTACAAGTCAACGGTCAGCATTGTATCCGACCCTTTACCTAGTCGGTTCAAAACAATGTGTCCAAGCCCAGGAAACTGTTCTTCGCTGATTTCAGGAATTCTGCCATGTTGCGTTACATAATGCTGCTTTCCCTTTCCGGATTACTCCATTGTCAGAAGGATGAAACCGTTGCGGCCTATGGTGCTGCCGAACGGGAATGGGCCCTGCAAGAGATCAACGGTCAGCCCTACAATGCCAGTGCCTTATTGCGATTTCCGGAAGAAGGCAAAGTAGCGGGCAACGCCCCCTGCAACAGCTACACGGGCAGGCTTAACGCGCCCTATCCATGGTTTGAGCTGACCAGCCTGACAGCGACCCGTGCCGCCTGTGCCGGGCTTGAGGCAGAAGGGATCTATTTCGCCGCCTTGCTTGTCATGACCCAATCCGAAGTATCAGGGAACCTGCTGATTTTGCGCAATGAGGACGGGCAGGAAATGGTGTTCAAAGCTGCCGATTGATCTGATCAATAAACCGCGCCCGTGCGCCGGGCAGAGGGTTGTTCCCCAACGACGGAGCAACATGGTTCTCTAGAAAATGTCCGGTGGTCAACAATCCTTGCACCAATTCGGTATCCGGCGCGTCGCCCACGCCACGCAGGCAAGGTGGCAAGGGAAGCAACCTATCCACCCAGTCCCCTGCCCCATCAACGCTTACCGCACGACCTGTTTTCGGAGAAACATATTCCAAACCTTCTGTTACACCCGTCACGGCACAGCGTGTCAGGTCAAGGCCAAACCCCAGCTCTTCCAGCAGCGACAATTCCCACCGCAGATAGGCAAGCACCCAAATTTCGTCCTGACCCAGCAGATCCATCAACTGTTCGGTTTGTTTATAGATGCGCGGATGCGCTTCGCGCTCAGGCAAACAGAACGAGAGCAGGGCCACCACCGTATTCAATCCAGCCAGCGCAAGCCTACCCGAAAACGCCGCCGCCGCCCGCGACCGCAGGGGCTCGACCTGAAAAGTGCCGATATGCTCTTCGAGCCGTGCGCGCCAAAGCACATCTAATTGCGCCCCGGGCTGCAGGATCGGCGCAATCTTGCGGCTGGTTCCACCACGTACGACGCCGGCATGACGACCGTGGCCTTCGGTAAAGACCTCGATAATTGCCGCCGTTTCGCCATGGCGGCGTGAGGTCAGAAGTATGCCGTGGTCGCGCCAGTCCAAAGCGTGTCCAATCTTGTGGGGTCAGTCCTGCCCGAGCAAAAGAACGCAAAGCCGGGACCACTGCAAGAGAGACAGGGAAATCGACGACCTATTGGGTCAGAACGTGACCCCCGCGTGGATCATGATACCCAGGACCATAAGAAGGTTCAGCACCATAGAAATGCCGTTGCCAACATAGATGGGCAACTTCTTGACGATCAGACCGTAGATGAACCAAAGCAAAGACAACGCCGCATAGAGCGACCACGTTAACAGAGATTGGCCCGACGCATGTTGAGAGTGGGTCAAGAAGAGCTTCACAAGCTGTGGAAGCGTGGCAAATGGGCCTAAAATGCCGACAAATACCATGAAGCCCTCGAAGTGCTTCATCACAAGACCAAGGTTTGACTTTATGAACTTCTGACCAATTGTTTCAGCCAACGTAAGACCTCTATCCTTGTCATAGGCTGCAACGACCCGTTTCCGCACCATCCGTTAAATACGCGTACAAATAGCGAAAATGGACCGTCTTACCAAGACCTATGCCATAACTTTGGCAGAGGCCTGCACCGCGTCTGTGCTAGTACCGCTAATCCAGACCGTCCTCACCCAGCAAATGGCGCCCCTGCCGGTCTTCGACTTCTATCACCCAGAGGTCAGGGTCAAAGCTGCGCTGGCGTTGGATCGCCTCGTCCACATCGACCTCGGGACCAGAGGAGAGTTCAACCCACTTGCGCTCACCGCTCATCAGATCAAAGCTGCGCTGAAAGGCTGTGGCCTGACCGTCCAACGTGTTGAGCTTGATCAAAACCGCGCCGGCTGTGTCGTCACCATGGGCCACAACAAAGGCCGGTATTTCCTGAAATCGCAACCGTGCCAGATAGGCGTGAACCCAGAAGTCTGCCGTCAGTCGCGTCATGCGTTTCCGTCTTTGAATTCCAGACCCATTTCCGAATAGCGCTCAGATTCCTCCAGCCAGTTTGGCCGGACTTTGACCTGCAGGAACAGGTGGATCTTGCGATCAAGGAACTCTTCCAGCTCGGCACGGGCCGCCTGGCTGACGGCCTTGATGGTCTCGCCCTTTTTGCCCAGAACGATACCTTTATGGCCGTCGCGCATGACATAGATGATCTGGTCGATCTTTGCCGACCCGTCCTTGCGCTCTTCCCAATTCTCTGTCTCGACGGTCAGCTGATAGGGCAGTTCCTGATGCAGCCTCAGGGTCAGCTTTTCGCGTGTCATTTCAGCCGCGATCATACGCAACGGCAGATCAGCGATCTGGTCTTCGGGATACAGCCACGGGCTTTCGGGCAATTCGCCTGCCAGCCATTTACGCAGATCGTCAACCCCATGGCCTTTCTCGGCCGAGATCATGAAGGTCTCGGCAAACGCGTAGCGCGAATTGAGGTCGCTGGTCAGGGCCAGCAAAACTTCGGACTGCACCCTGTCGATCTTGTTGATGGCCAGCGCGACGGTGCGGCCCTGCCCGATCTCATTCAGACCTTCAAGGATGCGCTCTACGCCCTCGGTAATGCCACGATGCGCTTCGACCATCAGGACAACCACATCGGCATCCGCGGCCCCGCCCCATGCGGCGGCCACCATTGCCCGATCCAGACGGCGGCGCGGTTTGAAAAGGCCCGGCGTGTCCACAAAGACCAGCTGTGCATCACCTTCCATCGCCACGCCCCGGATGCGGGCGCGGGTCGTCTGAACCTTATGTGTCACGATCGAGACCTTGGCCCCGACCATGCGATTCAGAAGGGTGGATTTGCCTGCGTTGGGCTCTCCGATCAGGGCGATAAATCCGGCGCGTGTCGTCATCTGGGGTTTGATCCTGTTTGCAGATGGGCCTCCCTATCGCAGAAAGAGGCAGCGGACCAGAGCGATTTGCAGCTTTGGCACATGCGTTCAGGATGGCATTGGGTGGGGTATGGTGGGCGACCCGTCACCGGAAATGACCCGGGTTCGACCGATAGGCATTTCCGGACAGCCCTCAGGAGACCGACTATTTTTACCCGGTAGACTAATTCTGCAAACGGTCCAGCAACGACTTGGCAGCCGCCTGTTCGGCCTGACGCTTTGACCCTGCTGTTGCCTGCTCTTCTGCCCCGTCCTGAAGACGCGCAGCAATGGTGAAGACCGGCGCATGGTCCGGGCCAGAGCGTCTGACTTCGACATAGCTGGGCGGTTTCTGGCCCCGTGCCTGCGCCCATTCCTGAAGCGCCGTTTTGGCGTCACGGGCGTCGGCCTCGACATCGTGGATGCGATCACCCCAGAGTTTTAGGATAACGGCGCTGGCGACCTCGAACCCGGCGTCGCGATAAACTGCAGCGATGACCGCCTCCATCGCGTCGCCAAGCAAAGCTTGTTTGCGCCGCCCACCGGACAGCATTTCAGACCGGCCCAGTTTCAGTACAGCACCCAAATCAATCTGCAGCGCCACATCTGCACAGGCCTCTTTGCGCACAAGCGCATTGAACCGGGGTGCAAGCTGACCTTCGCTGGCCTTTTTGTCCGCCTCCAGCAAGGCCGTCGCCATCACCAGACCCAGCACCCGGTCGCCCAGAAACTCGAGCCGCTGGTTGTCCGGGCGCGTAGCCGAGGAAACCGATCCATGGGTCAACGCGCGCACCAACAGCTCGGGGTTGGCAAATTCATACCCCAGACGCTTTTGAAACGCCTTTATTTCGGCGGATAGCTTCAATTCACGGCCTTAAAGAAACGGTCTCCGCGCCAGGTCCAGAAGAACAGCATCGACCGGCCAGCGGATGAGAACATGATACGATCTGCACGACCAATCAGGTTTTCATAGGGTACATATCCGACACCCCCGGCCGATTGCGGCAGGCGGCTGTCGCTGGAATTGTCGCGGTTATCGCCCATAAAGAAGTATTCGCCTTCGGGCACTGTATAGACGCCGGTATTGTCCGACCCCTGATTACCGATATTGAGCACATCATAGGACACCCCGTTGGGCAGGGTTTCGATCATGCGGGATTTCTCACACACGCCACCACGGCCAACTGGGCCGTTTTCACAGCGCGGGCGCAACCCTTGCGGACCTTGGGGCGCCGCGACCTCGGTGAAGACGCCATCGGGTTGCTGCGGAACCGGAGTACCGTTCAGGATGATCTGGCCCTCGATGATCTGGATACGATCGCCGGGCAGGCCAATCAGGCGTTTGATATAATCGCGGCCCGTTACCGGATGACGGAATACGATCACATCACCGCGCTCGGGATCGCCAGCCCAGATACGCGAGTTGTCATCGCTTTGCATCCAGCCACAAACATCCTCGGCGTCGATATTGAGGCCGACGCTGGGGATGATCAGACTGGGGCAAGAGGCATAGGAATAGCCATAGGCCATTTTGTTGACGAACAGGAAATCCCCGATCAACAAGGTCTGTTTCATCGACCCTGACGGAATCCAGAACGGCTGAAAGAACAGGGTACGGAAAACGCCCGCGATCAACAGCGCATAGACGATGGTTTTGATCGTCTCCCACACGGGATTTCCGGTTTTGACGTCCTCGGCCATACTGCTCTCCGGTCCTTGGTTTGTTGGGGTGCTACATGCGCGGCGCGGCGGGGTTAGTCAAGACAGAGCGCTGCGTTCGCGAATTGGGCGCGCCTCGATCACCACGAAGGCCTGCGCCCAGGGGTGGTCATCGGTTAGGGTGACGTGGATGATCGCCGCATGACCCTCGGGGGTCATATCGTTGAGCCGTTCCGCCGCCCAACCGGTCACATGCATCACTGGCTGGCCGGTTTTAAGGTTGGTGACAGCCATGTCCTTCCAGGAAATCCCCATACGAAGCCCGGTGCCCAGCGCCTTGGAGCACGCCTCTTTCGCGGCCCAGCGCTTGGCGTATGTGCCTGCTGTGTCTGCACGGCGTTCGGCCTTGCGTTGTTCAGTGTCGGTAAAAACGCGGTTACGGAATCGGTCACCAAACCTGTCGAGCGTGCCCTGAATGCGGTCTATGTTTGCGAGGTCTGTGCCGATGCCTAGGATCATGACAACCGCACCGTCAAAATCTTGTAACTTGCCACCCCAAAGAACCCGGCAAAGGCAAAATCGAACCAGCGGCGGGCGCGGTGGTAGGCGCCGACTGTGCGCTTAGACGAGAACAGGAATGCATAGCTGATGAAAATCAGCAACGAGCCCGCGTAGAGCAGGCCGAAATAGCCAAGCAGCATCGACAAGCTGGCGTCATTCGGGGCAACGATGGCGTAGATCGAGCCCCAGCTGAGGATCGCCTTGGGGTTGGTCAGGTGGATCGCCGCGCCTTTGGCAAAGATGGTGCGTAGCGAGCCGGTGACCGGGTTGCCCAACGCCATCTCCTCCGACGACAGCGCCCGTTTCAGGGCCTTGAGCGCCAGCCAGCCCAGATAGGCTACACCAACATAGCGGATTACTTCGAACACCCAGACATTGGCCAGCATGATCGCCGACAGGCCCAGCGCGGCGGCGATGCCCCAGGCAGCGGACCCAGCACAGATGCCCAGTGCAAAGACCAGGCCGGCGCGGCGGCCTTCGTTCATTGCAGTTCCGGCGATGCCCATGGTTGCCGGACCGGGTGAGCCTCCGGCCATCAGCCAGGCGATCCAGATTGCTATGAAACCCGAGGTTATCATCCCCGCGCCTCATCCATCAGGCGGCGCATTTCCTGAATGGCGGGGGTCATGCCCAAAAAGATCGATTCGCCAATCAGAAAGTGACCAATGTTCAACTCGCGCACCTCGGGGAAAGCGGCGACAGGTTTGACCGTGTCGTATGTCAGACCATGTCCGGCATGCACTTCGAGGCCAAGCGAATGGGCAAAGGTGGACATGTCGCGCAGGCCTTCCAGCTCTTGCGCTGCCTCATCCAGTTTGCCTTCGGCATGGGCGTCACAATAGGCGCCTGTGTGCAGTTCGATCACTTCGGCGCCGATGCGATGCGCGGCCTCGATCTGGCGACGGTCGGCGGCGATAAAGATCGACACGCGACAGCCCGCATCACGCAAAGGTGCAATGAAATGGGCCAGTTTGTTTTCTTCGCGCGCGACTTCCAGCCCGCCTTCGGTGGTCCGTTCCTCGCGCTTTTCGGGGACGATGCAGACCGCGTGCGGCTTATGGCGCAAAGCGATTTGTTGCATCTCGGGCGTGGCTGCCATTTCAAAATTCAGAGGTACCGAAAGAACCTCCATCAACCCGTCAATATCTGCGTCCGAAATATGCCTGCGATCTTCGCGCAGATGGGCAGTAATGCCATCTGCACCGGCCTGCTCGGCCAGCGTGGCCGCGCGCAAAGGGTCGGGATAGACCCCACCACGTGCATTCCGCACTGTGGCCACATGGTCGATATTCACACCGAGACGCAAACGGTTCTCAGACATCCTTTGATTCCTTTCCCAAATCCTGGCTCGAGCCTAGTTGGTTTGACTCTGGAACGGCAGCCTCGGATTCAGCCAGGCGTTTGATTTCTTCAAACTTCTTTTTGATCCTGTCGCGACGCCGTTGCTGATAGGTGTGGACCAGCGGCAGGCTGAGATAGTAGCAAACCACCCCAGCCAGCAATCCGGGAAGAATGCCGCCAATCAGGTACGGAAAGAAAACCTCGTCGTAGAAAATTCCCAGCCCGTGCCAGTCAGCTACCCGGTCAGTGAATACTGCAATCAGGTTGTCTTTGAGATCACCGATCGCATTGGCAAACTTCCCCATAAGCCCATGGGTGTCGCCCTCTTCAAACTCGGTGCCCAACAGGAAATGCCCGGTCTGAAGGCAAACCACCCCGATGGGCACATAGGTCAAAGGGTTTCCGAAAAACGTACCGCTGAGTGCAGCCAGCATATTGCCGTTGAACAATCGCGCAGCCAGGGCGGCAATGCCAAAATGCAGCCCGTAAAAAGGTGTAAAGGCCGCAAACACTCCAAACCCTACCCCGCGGGCGATGCGTTCAGGTGAATCCGGCAATCGCCGGACGCGGTGTTTCACATAGTGGAAGGCCCGGGTCCAGCCACCACGAGGATAGACGAATTCCGATGCGATCTGGACAGGCGAGCGTCGATCTCGGCGCTTGAATACCACTCCTGATCACCCCTTCTCAGCCAGCCGCAACTGCGGATTTAGCTCTGTCTCTGAAACGTTCAACCGCTGCAACATCGCTTTCGGCCTCAAGCATCAACATCAACGAATGCAACTGCTCAAGGTCGCGCAGTTCTACGTTGACCAGCAGGCGGTAAAAATCCGGTTTGCGATCCACAAATTCTAGGTTCGAGATATTGGCCTTTTTCTCGCCGATCAATGTACAAATGCGACCCAGCACACCTGCGTCATTGCCAATCGTAACATCAATCGTTGCCCCGTAAACAGCCGGGTGAGTTCCCGAGTGCCAGTGCAGATCGACCCAGCGTTTGGGCTCACTCTCGTATTCGCTCAGGCGATCACAGTCGATTGCATGCACGACAACACCTTTGCCGCGATAAGTGATCCCGACGATCCGTTCACCCGGCAATGGCTGGCAGCAAGGGGCGCGGTCAAACTTCTGCCCCGGCTCAAGACCGATCACGGCCCGGCGCATCGGAATGGCATCACCATCATCCTGCGTCAGTTCTGGGTAGACGGCGCTTACCACATCATGGGCAGTTAGTTCTGCACTGCCCAGGCGCGCCAGCAGCTCATGCCGGTCTTTCAGGCGCAGATGCTTGGCAGCAGTGTCCAGCGCCTTGTCGGTCGCTTTGCGCCCGACATGTTCAAATCCCGATCGCGCGAGTTCTTTGCCCAGCTTGATGAACCGCTCTCGGTCAACCTCGCGCAGGGCGCGACGAATGGCTGTACGGGCTTTGCCGGTGACGGCAATTTCCAACCACGTGACTTGGGGAGTCTGACCGTCAGCTGTTATGATATCCACCGACTGCCCGTTCTTGATCCGGGTCCAAAGTGGCACGCGAATACCATCAACCTTGGCCCCCACACAGGCGTGCCCGATGCGCGTGTGGATGGCATAGGCAAAGTCGATCGGCGTCGCACCACGCGGCAGTTTCACCACGTCCCCCTTAGGCGTGAAACAAAAGACCTGGTCCGAATACATCTCGAGCTTGACCGCCTCGAGGAAATCCTCGTGATCCTCTTCGCTGTCGAATTGTTCGGTCAGGTTGGCGATCCACTTAGCCGGGTCGACTGCAAAGGGGTTTTCCGAACGCACGCCATCCCGATAGGACCAGTGCGCGGCCACGCCAGTTTCGGCGACATCATGCATCTGACGGGTGCGGATCTGAACCTCGACCCGCTTGCCGTCACGGCCTGAAACGGTGGTGTGGATCGACCGGTAACCGTTCGATTTCGGCTGACTGATATAATCCTTAAACCGCCCCGGCACGGCGCGCCAACGCTGGTGGATCGCGCCAAGGGTTCGATAGCAGTCTTCTTCGCTTTGCGTAATGATGCGGAACCCGTAGATGTCGGACAGACGCGAGAACCCCTGGTCCTTTTCCTGCATCTTACGCCAAATCGAATAGGGTTTCTTGGCACGGCCAAAAACCTCGGCTTCAATCCCGGCCTTTTCAAGTTCGTGCCGCATGTCGCCGGTGATCCGGTGGATCACGTCACCCGTTTCGCGCTGCAGCGTGATGAAGCGGCGGATGATGGACTGGCGGCCTTCAGAGTTGAGAACGCGGAAGGCGAGGTCTTCCAGCTCTTCCCGCATCCATTGCATACCCATACGGCCTGCAAGCGGCGCGTAGATATCCATCGTCTCGCGCGCTTTGACGATCTGCTTTTCGGGCCGCATCGCCTTGATCGTGCGCATATTGTGCAGACGGTCTGCCAGCTTGACCAGAATGACCCGCAAATCCTTGGACATCGCCATGAACAGCTTGCGGAAGTTCTCGGCCTGTTTGGTTTCGCGGCTGGACAGCTGAAGGTTTGTCAGTTTGGTGACCCCATCAACCAGCTTGGCGACTTCTTCGCCAAACAGCTCAGACACTTTGCCGTAATTGGCCTTGGTGTCTTCGATCGTATCGTGCAGCAGCGCCGTGATAATAGTCGCATCATCCAGACGCTGTTCGGTCAGGATGGCGGCAACGGCAACAGGGTGGGTGAAATAGGGCTCGCCAGAATGGCGGAATTGCCCATCATGCATCTGCTTGCCGAACTCATAAGCTTTGGCAATGCGGTCTGCATTCGTCTTGGGATTGTAGTTGCGGACCAGCGCAATCAGGTCTTCAGCAGAAATCATCCGGTCCGCACCTTCATTTGTGGGGATTACCCCTGGCCTTGAGCCTCCATCAGAGCGCGCAGCAGCTTTTCTTCGGACATGTCGTCATCCGCAGGCTTGTCTGTTTCCGCACCCATCAGCAGCGCCATTTGGTCTTCTTCAGGCTCGTCGACCTCGATTTGGGTCTGGTTGGCCTCAATCAGCCGCTCGCGCAGCTCATCAGCGCTTTGAGTCTCGTCAGCGATCTCACGCAGAGAAACAACCGGGTTTTTGTCGTTGTCACGGTCAACGGTGATCGGACCACCGGCGGAAATCTCGCGCGCACGATGGGCGGCAAGCATCACCAGTTCAAACCGGTTCGGAACCTTGTCTACGCAATCTTCAACCGTCACGCGGGCCATGGGGCGCTCTCCGTTACTGAATCCATGTCAGGAAGAGGTTTATCTAAGGGCGAATCCCTGCCTTGACAAGCAGGAAATGCTGCAAATGCACCAATCATAACGGGGTAACTGCCGCAATATCGTCTGAAGGAAGCCCCGCAAGCATTTCCATGACGGTCTGGTCCAGTATCGGATGCCGCCAGTTCGGGGCAACATCCGCCATGGGAACAAGCACAAACGCACGATCCTGTACCCTTGGGTGCGGCAGGATCAACTGATCCGGCGCCTGCTGTTTCTGATCTTCGGGTGGCAGAGATAACCAGCTTTGAAAAACCTCGCGGTCGGGCAGAACCAGATCATCGTAACAGACCAGGTCCAGATCCAACGTCCGCATTCCCCAGCGCTGAATCCTCTCACGCCCGTAATCATGTTCAATTCCATGCAATATCTGCAGCAACTCAAAGGGTGACCTTTCAGTCTCGATCAACACGGCCGCATTCACATAGTCCGGGCCCGCGCCCTCAGGAAAACAAGGGGTCGCATAAAAGCGGCTTTCAGCCCGAATCAACAGCCCCTGGCGCAAAATCGCGTCAATGGCATGCCGTAGCGTCAGATGGGGCTCAAAACCTCTCACTTTGAGATTTGCGCCGAGGGCAAGCACTGCTTTTGAGGTGGTTTTGCGCATCCTACTCCCTATATTCGGCGAATTGCATACTTGCGATACACCATAAAACCCCTAATTATGGGGATATCAATGCGCTGTATTTTCCCAAGCCTCACTCACGTAACACGCAGCGCGCTGATTTGTACCGGAAGGATCTATTTATGTTTTATAAAGACGAACGGCTAGCGCTGTTCATCGACGGCTCGAATCTTTATGCAGCCGCAAAAGCACTGGGGTTTGACATTGACTATAAACTGCTGCGCCAGGAATTCATGCGCCGCGGTAAGATGCTCAGAGCTTTCTATTACACAGCGCTACTTGAAAATGACGAGTATTCGCCCATCCGTCCACTGGTTGATTGGCTGCATTACAATGGCTTCACCATGGTTACGAAACCGGCAAAAGAATACACCGACAGCATGGGGCGTCGGAAAGTTAAAGGTAACATGGATATCGAACTGACCGTCGATGCCATGGAGCTTGCACCACGTGTAGACCATATCGTGCTGTTTTCCGGCGACGGAGATTTCCGCCCGCTGATCGCAAGCCTGCAACGTCAGGGGGTACGCGTTTCTGTGGTGTCGACCATCCGCAGCCAGCCCCCCATGATCTCGGACGAATTGCGCCGCCAGGCCGACAACTTCATTGAGCTGGAAGATCTCCGCGACGTGATCGGTCGCCCGCCGCGCGAAATGCCGATGGAACCGCGCACCGTTGCCGCAGGCGGGTAATAACCTGGCCCCAAAGCAAACTCGGTTGAAAATTAGCGCGGTCAGGGGAAACCCTGGCCGCGCTTTTAAACAAAGATCAGGTGCTGAAAACACCTATTGGCTAGCATTGAACCATGTCGGATCAATGACATTGTCCTGACTGGACCATGGCCGTGAAAAGACTTACCTGTGTCGGTAAGGAGAACGCGACATGACCAAGCCCCCCCTGACCCTCTATCTTGCCGCCCCGCGCGGGTTCTGTGCTGGTGTCGACAGGGCCATAAAGATTGTCGAGATGGCGCTGCAAAAATGGGGCGCCCCGGTCTATGTTCGGCACGAGATTGTCCATAACAAATTCGTGGTCGATGGATTGCGCGCCAAAGGTGCGATCTTTGTCGATGAACTGGAAGACTGCCCCGACGATCGCCCGGTAATATTCTCGGCGCACGGGGTTCCCAAATCGGTACCCGCGACGGCGGCGCAGCGCCAGATGGTCTATGTCGACGCCACCTGCCCGCTGGTCTCCAAAGTCCATGTCGAAGCACAGCGCCACGCCGAAGCCGGGCTGCAGATGATCATGATTGGACATAAGGGCCATCCCGAAACCATCGGAACGATGGGACAGCTACCGGAAGGAGAGGTTTTGCTGGTCGAAACCGTTGCAGACGTCGCAGACGTCCAGGTCCGCGACCCTGACAAACTGGCCTTTGTCACTCAGACGACCCTGTCGGTTGACGATACAAAGGATATCATTGCAGCGCTTCGGACCCGGTTTCCATCTATCGTCGGCCCTCACAAAGAAGATATCTGTTACGCCACAACCAACCGGCAAGAAGCAGTCAAGGTCGTGGCCCGGAAGTCCGATGCCCTGTTGGTTGTGGGGGCGCCGAATTCATCTAACTCGCGCCGTTTGGTCGAGGTCGCGGCGCGCGCGGGATGCAGCTATGCCCAACTGGTGCAACGCGCGACCGACATCGACTGGCGCGCACTCGAAGGTATCTCTTCGATCGCTCTGACAGCAGGTGCTTCTGCCCCCGAGGTTCTGATCAACGAAGTTATTGATGCGTTCAGACAGCATTACGATGTGACGGTCGAGATGGTCGAAACAGCGACCGAGAATGTCGAATTCAAAGTCCCGCGCGTCCTGCGCCAACCCGCATGAGTGGCATACCAAGGGCGCCGCTGTTTCTGGGGTTGGCCGGGCTGATCCCCTTCATCTGGGGCGCGCTGACCTATCTGAACGGCGATCTGAACGACTGGGGCCGACAGGCGCTGGGCGCACGTTTTGTCGGTCCGTATATCCAGTTGTATTATGGGGCGATCATCCTCAGCTTTATGTCCGGCGTGCTGTGGGGGTTTTCCAGTAAAACCTCTGGCAGCAAGGCCGCGACCTGTTATGCGCTGTCCACATTACCCGCCCTGTGGGCCTTTCTGAAAACCGGCAGCGGGCCTGTCAGCACTAGCACAAATCTGATGTGGGGGTTTGGCGGGCTACTGGTGTTGGATGCCATCTTTTCGTATTGGCGGCTAACACCAGTCTGGTGGATGCGGTTGCGCATTTTGCTGACCGCAGTCGTATTGGCCTGCCTTGCCGTCGGAGTCTATCTGTGAGCGATCCCAAAACTATCAACGCCTATACCAACAACGTGGCCGAATACCTCAAGGTTCCTCTACCACCGGAGCAGCTGACATCGCGTCAGGAATTTGTCGATGCCGTCGGAAAGGGGCATGTGTTGGATCTGGGCTCGGGCCCCGGGTCAGACAGCGCGTTCTTTCTACGCCAGGGCCTGAGCGTGCATGCGCTGGATGCGACGCCCGCTTTTGTTGACTATGCGCGTGCCAATGGCGTGGACGCGCATCTGGGTACTTTCGACGACGTGACCGAAGTGGCCGCATATGACGGCATCTACGCCAGCTTCTCACTGCTGCACGCGCCTCGCAAGGATTTCCCACGCCATTTGGCGGCCATCCACCGGGCGCTGAAACCGCAGGGCGTTTTTTTCCTGGGCCTCAAACTGGGCACGGGCGAACATCGCGATCATCTGGATCGCTATTATAGCTACTTCTCGCAGAACGAGATCGAGGAGGCCCTGGCAGATGCCGGCTTTACCATCGACGGGATTAGGACCGGGATCGGCAAAGGTCTGGCGGGTTCTTACGATGGCTTCATTCTGGTGCTGGCCCATGCCTGAACTGTTTGCCTATACTGACGGTGCTTGTTCCGGCAATCCAGGCCCGGGTGGCTGGGGCGTGTTGCTGCGTGCAATGGAAGGCGACACCGTCCTGAAACAGCGTGAACTGAGCGGCGGCGAAGCTGAAACCACCAACAACCGAATGGAACTGCTGGCCGCGATCAGCGCGCTTGAAACGCTCGAACGTGCCTCGAAAATCACCGTGATTACTGACAGCGCCTATGTGAAAAACGGCGTCACCGGCTGGATATTCGGTTGGAAAAAGAACGGCTGGAAAACCTCGAACAAAAAACCGGTCAAGAATGTCGACCTGTGGCAACGGCTGGATGAGGCGCAGGTGCGTCATGATGTGACCTGGGAATGGGTCAAGGGCCACGCGGGTCACCCGGAAAACGAAAAAGCCGACGAACTGGCCCGTGCAGGCATGGCCCCATTCAAACCAACGAAGGCACAGACATGAGCGGTTTGGACCTGCTCGATTATGCCTCGGTTCTGGTTTTTGCGCTGACCGGCGCATTGGTCGCCAGTCGCGCGCAGCTTGATCTTGTAGGGTTTGCCTTTATCGCCTGCCTGACTGCCGTTGGCGGTGGCACGGTGCGTGACCTGCTGTTGGATCGGAATCCGGTGTTCTGGGTTGGCCAGCCCAGCTATGTCCTGATGGCCTGCAGTGCGGCGGTGCTTGTGTTCTTTACAGCCCATCTGGTCGAAAGCCGATATAACTGGCTGGTTTGGTTGGACAGTTTCGCCCTGTCCATCGCGGTCGCTGCCGGCACGGGCGTCGCATTATCCTTGGACCAATCCGGCACGATCGTGGTGTTGATGGGTGTCACCACCGGATGCTTTGGCGGCCTGATGCGGGACGTGGTCTGCAACGAGGTTCCGCTGGTGCTGAAACAGGGTGAGCTTTATGTGTCCTGCGCCCTTGCAGGCTCGGTAGCGGCCGTTATTGCCAACCGGATGGGGTTCGAGGAGCTGACCGTGCTTGCCGCATGCGCCCTGATCTGCTGGGCATTGCGGGCAGGATCGCTGCTGTTCGGCTGGAGACTGCCGGTCTACAAAAGCCGCCCGCCACGCAGTCGCCCTTGATCAAGGCTTAGCGGCGCATATAGGTCTGCCAGATCCAGATCACCAGAAGCGCGCCCAGCACAGCGCCGATGAACCCGGACAGCCAGCCCATCATCGTGACCAATGCCCGCAGGAGAAACCCACCTACCAAGGCACCAATGATACCGATCAGCATGGTGGTGGGAATATCTGCCTCAATCCGCATCAGGCGGGTGGCCAGAAAACCCGCAGCGGCACCGATGACGATCAGGGCGATGAGGGGCATGTCACTTCCTCCAATGGGTCGGAACGATGATCAGCGCCCCGACAGAGGACAGCACTGCATCCAGACCGGGCGGGCCAAAGCTGACCCCGAACATGATGCGCACGAAATAGAACAGGAATGCACCACCTACGCAGATGATGATCGACTGCAGAATGCCATTATGGGTAAAGCCGGATTTCTCGGACAGATAGCCGACAATCCCAGCAATAACGACAGTCCCCATCAGGATCATGAACATGGCGGCCTACTCCGATGACAGGCGGGTACCAACGGCAATCGGCCACCCCCGCAGAAAAGTTTCCCTATCCTGCGCCCCTTTACCCGCCCGTTGCAAGCGCAGCAGCTCGATCGCGTCATCGTCACAGGCAACCTTCAGTTGGTCGTCAAGAACCTCTCCTGCAACACCCTGCCCCTCAGCTAATTTGGAACCAAGCAGCTTGATCCGCTCGCCATTCATCTCGGTCCAGGCGCCGGGAAAGGGGGACAGGCCACGGATCTGACGGTCAATTTCGACCGCGGGTCTGGCCCAATCAACACGCGCCTCAGCCTTGTCGATCTTGGCGGCATAGGTCACGCCGTCGTCGGTTTGAGGCTCGGGCGTCAGGTTCGGCAGTTTGGACAGTGCCTCGACGATCAGAGAAGCGCCCATTTCGGACAGCCGGTCATGCAACTGCCCTGTGGTCTCCTGCGCACCAATGTCGGCGGCCCGCCGCAACAGGACTGGCCCGGTATCCAGACCAGCCTCCATCTGCATGATGCAAATACCAGTCTGCGCATCACCCGCCATGATCGCCCGATGGATCGGCGCGGCCCCGCGCCAGCGCGGCAGCAGGCTCGCGTGAATATTCAGGCATCCCTGCGATGGCGCATCCAGAATCGGTTGTGGCAACAACAGGCCATAGGCCACGACGACAGCCACATCCGCATTCAACGCGGCAAAGGCGTCCTGTTCTTCCGCCAATTTCAATGAGACCGGATGCCGAACGGTCAGTCCCAATGCCTCGGCCCGAGCATGAACGGGGGTTGGACGATCCTTTTTGCCTCTGCCCGCTGGGCGCGGAGGCTGGCAGTAGACGGCGGCAACCTCATGCCCCGCATCAATCAGCGCGTCCAGCACCGGAACCGAGAAATCGGGTGTCCCCATAAAGATCAGCCGCATGCCTACCCCAGCTTTTTAGCTTTGCGCAGCAGAATGTCGCGTTTGACCTTGCTGAGCCTGTCGAAATACATCCGCCCGTTAAGATGGTCGATCTGGTGCTGCACGCTGGTGGCTTCGATCCCGACAAAGTCACGGCGGTCGATGATGCCTTTTTCGTTGAGAAACTTTACCGTCACAGCCCGGGGACGTTTCACCTTAGCCGACACGCCAAGCAAGTTTGGGCTGGCTTCTTCATGCTCGCGCAATTCGACCGATCTGTGCAGGATCTCAGGGTTTGCCAGCAGCACAGCCCGCCCCCGCTCGGTCGAGCCATCGACCACCGCCAGCCGCAGCATCACGCCGATCTGCGGTGCTGCAAGACCGACGCCGGGCATCGCCTCCATCGTGTCGATCATGTCATCCCAGATGGCACGAACCTCGTCAGTAATTTCGGTGATATCTTCGGCTTTGGTCCGCAGACGCCTATCAGGCCATGGCAGGCAGGTACGAACGGTCATTCGCGCGCCTGCTCGCGTTTCAGCTTTTGCATTTTTCGGGTGATCATCTGGCGTTTCATAGGCTTGAGGTAGTCGATGAACAGCTTCCCGTTCAGGTGGTCAATCTCATGCTGGACACAGGTTGCCCAAAGGCCATCGAATGTTTCCCGCTGCGCGTTACCATCACGATCGATCCAAGCCACGTCCACGACCTTTGGGCGCGTGACTTCGGCGAATTGTTCAGGGATCGAAAGACAACCTTCTTCATAGACATTCGTCTCGTCAGACGACGCGACCACTTCGGGATTGAACATAATCAGCGGGCGTGGAGCCTCGCCCTCTTCCTTGACACAGTCCATAACGATCAGCCGGTCCAGCATCCCAATCTGAGGCGCTGCCAGCCCGATACCAGGCGCATCATACATCGTCTCAAGCATGTCATCAGCCAGCTGGCGCAATTCGTCCGTCAGATCCACTACGGGAGAGCAGATCTTTTTCAGGCGGGGGTCGGGATGGATCAGTATATTGCGTTTCATGAGGTTGATTTAGGCCATCACGCCCTAAGCCGCAACGCCCCCCTTGCACCTGCCGAATATGCGGCTAGCTTTCATCCGGACAGATGGAGCAGATATGACATTCAACGACCTGATCGACCGCCGCGGCACCAACAGTTCGAAATGGGACAAGCTTGAAAAGCTGTATGGCCTTTCGCCGGATGACGGTCTGGCAATGTGGACGGCCGATTCCGACTATTCTACGGCGCCTTGTGTGATCGACGCTGTGCGTAACGCGGCGGATCACGGTGTTTTCGGATATTCCTGGATGCACCCGGACTACCTGAATTCCGTCCAATGGTGGATGAAGAACCGCCACGGGTGGGAGATCGATTCTGATTGGATTCTGACGTCGCAGGGTCTGGGAAATGCGATTGCGCTCTGCCTCGATGTCTGGACCAGTCCGGGCGACGGAGTGGTCATCTTTACACCCGTCTACCATGAGTTTGCACATAAGGTGAACAAGTCAGGTCGGCGCGTGGTGGAATGCCCCCTGATGCGCGACGGCGACGGCTATGGCCTTGATCTGGAAGACGCGCAGTCGCGGCTGGACGGAACCGAGAAGATGCTTTTGTGGTGCTCGCCTCAGAACCCCTCGGGCCGGGTCTGGACGCCAGAGGAATTGCGCGCAGTCGCGGCATTTGCGGAACGGAACGACCTTATTCTGGTTTCGGACGAGATTCACCACGATCTGGTCTATCCCGGCACGACCTTTGTTCCGATGGATGTCGCCGCGCCGGATGCGCGGCCCTGGACCGTGACACTGACGGCAGCGTCCAAGACTTTCAACATCGCCGGTCAACGGACGGGGAATATGATCATCCCCGACCCGGACCTGCGCGCTGCGATGCGTCACCGAATCCAGACACTGGACTATGACCCCAGCGCATTGGGAGTCGCAATGATCACCGCTGCTTATTCGCCTGAAGGGGCCGCTTGGGTGGATGAACAGATCGCCCATCTTGATAGCAACCGAAAAATCTTTGACGCTGCAATCGCAGAAATCCCTGGCCTGTGGTCAATGCCCTTACAGGCAACCTATCTGGCTTGGATTGATTTCTCGGGCACCGGAATGGACCACGCAGAATTTACCCGGCGTCTGCGCGAGGATGCAAAAATCGCCACCTCGCCCGGCCCCGGCTTTGGTGCGGGCGGAGAGACATTCGAGCGGTTCAATCTTGCGACGCAACGCGGGCGTGTTGAAGAGGCCAGCAAACGGCTGAAACACGCGTTTTCCGATCTGCAATAGCGGGATGCCCATCGGCAGACCCGATGGGCAAATGCCTAGTCCTTGTTTCCAAGCAGCGCGATGGGCGCGTCCGGAGATCGATAGAAATCCAATGGGGCCTTGTCGGAGGCAGCCGTGCTGCGCTTGAATTCATAGCGCATTTCGCCTGCCTCACATTCATCGGCAATGATCAGGCATTGATATAAGTGACGCGCGCCATCGTAGATATCGACCAAACCGCGCAATCGAGGCGTGGTCGCGGCCTCTACGGTGAAGCCATCCTTCCACAATCGGAGAATTTTGTAGGTATTGTCACCCAATTCGACACGAAGTCGGCTGGTTTTCTTCAGACTCGCGATTCGCGCAGCATCCAATTCGGCGCTGATTTCTTTGGAAACATAGGTACTCATATCAAAACTCCCCCGCAGCGGACTCTATTTTGGAACGTAGACTGTAAAAATCCAGTGAAGCCGATCACTCAACGCGGTCGAATCCAAACCTGTTGCACGGAAATCCCATTCCAACCTGTGCGAAAACGCAGGCACAATGCGCGGCGGCTCGCATAGGATCGGTTCCCTTCAAAGCGTATGTTCCGGGAAACCGCATTACGGAGGATCCAAGCATGGGCCTATTGGTCGACGGCAAATGGCACGACACATGGTATGATACCAAATCCACAGGCGGCGCCTTCAAGCGTAGCGCGGCGCAATTTCGCAACTGGTTGACCGCTGATGGCAGTGCCGGACCCTCCGGCACGGGCGGCTTCAAAGCCGAACCTGACCGGTACCATCTTTATGTCAGCCATGCCTGCCCCTGGGCCCACAGGACACTGATATTCCGCGAACTGAAAGAGCTGTCCGATCTGATCCCGGTTTCGGTCGTACACCCAGACATGCTGACCAAGGGATGGACATTTGCAACCGACGAACACGGGGCGGCGGGCGACGTACTGTACGGAATGGACTATGCCCACCAAATCTATACCAAGGCTGACCCGACCTATTCGGGGCGCGTAACCGTTCCGATCCTGTGGGACAAGGAACAGGAAACCATCGTCTCAAACGAAAGTTCGGAAATCATCCGGATGTTCAACTCGGCCTTTGACGGGATCACCGGGAACACCGATGATTACTGGCCCGAGGCGATGCGTGACGAAATCGAACAGGTCAATGCCCGCGTCTATTCCGACATCAATAACGGGGTCTACAAATCCGGCTTTGCCACCAGCCAGGCGGCATATGACGCAGCCGTTGGCCCGCTCTTTGACACGCTGGACTGGCTCGAAGACCGGCTGTCCACCAGCCGCTATCTGATGGGCGACCGCATCACCGAGGCCGACTGGCGGTTGTTCACCACGCTGATCCGGTTTGATCCGGTCTACCATCTGCATTTCAAATGCAACCGGCGGCGTCTGATCGACTATCCCAACCTGTGGGCCTATACCCGCGAGCTGTACCAGTGGCCGGGTGTCGCGCGGACCGTGAACTTAAACCATATCGTGCGCCACTATCACTACAGCCATGAGAGCATTAACCCGCACCGGATCATCCCGACGAACCCGATCCTGAACTATCTGGAGCCCCATGGGCGCGATCAGCGCCCCGCCGCGTAATGCTCAACCATCGCCGCCAGATCCTCTGGCGGCGTGCCGCTTTGCACATAAGCGCAGGCATTCGGGCTATGGGCAAAGATCGAGCCATCCGAAAAGAAAGTGGTGTTGGTCACGAAGATCACCCGGGCCTCGGGCCTGCGATAGCTGGCAAAGTCAGCCACGGCCAAGGCGCTACCGGTTTCCAGCACCAGATCCATCACGATGATCTCAAATTCGGCACCATAAAGGGCAAGGATCGCATCCTCTTGCCCGGTCACAAGCGTGACCTCGGCACCCTGTCGCTCAAGATGCCTTTTCCAGACCCGACCTAAATCAGGGTTACTCTCAACAATCAGTACATTCATCATCAACAACCTCGGCACTTATATTGGTGAGTGGTGCCGACCCCTAAGGTTTGTGTTCACGCGAATTCATTAACAAAGTGTTAACCAGGCCTGAGCACACCTCTGATCACGCGGATTTGCTTGTAAAACCGGCAGAAATCCGCTTGAAACAAGCAAATTTTGGTGATTCCGGCGAGGGGCCCGATGGCGCGCGAAAACAGAGATTTGAATCCGCGGGCCGCCCGGGACCATGGCGGTGGGCTGGATGGGGCCATGTCTGTCTATGGCGGCAAGCGCAACGATTGGATCGACCTGTCCACCGGAATCAACCCGGTTCCCTACGAGGTTGCCGGGCTCACCCCATCGGATTGGACGGAACTGCCAGACCATGGCGCATTTGAACGGCTGACCGATGCGGCCCGCAGTTTCTGGTCTGTTCCCGAAGGTGCAGAGATCCTGCCTGCACCCGGCGCATCTGCTCTGATCGCCCGCATTCCTGCGCTGGCTGCAACCGGCCGGGTTCAGATTACCACTCCGACCTATAACGAACATGCCGCCGCCTTTGCCGCGCAGGGTTGGACGCTACAGAACTCCGGCCCAGTTGAGGCGCGCGTGATCGTGCACCCCAACAACCCAGATGGGCGCATCTGGAGCGTGGGCGATGTGGATGCCCCCCTGACGATTATCGACGAGAGCTTTTGCGACGTCACGCCCGATGCCTCGCTGATCCATCTTGCCCACCGGCCCGGTGTTATCGTGCTAAAAAGCTTTGGCAAGTTCTGGGGGCTGGCGGGGGTACGGCTGGGATTTGCCATCGCACGCCCCGATCTGATCGCACGTTTGAACGATCTGACCGGGCCTTGGGCGGTCTCAGGTCCCGCCTTGCGGATCGGAGAGCAAGCGTTGCGCGACACGGCCTGGGCTGACGAGACCCGCCTGCTTTTGGCGGCCGATGCCGCCCGGATGGAT
Source organism: Ruegeria sp. CDSB022 (assembly GCF_059611145.1). NCBI lineage: Bacteria > Pseudomonadati > Pseudomonadota > Alphaproteobacteria > Rhodobacterales > Roseobacteraceae > Ruegeria > Ruegeria sp. CDSB022. Next base: position 44,040 of record NZ_JBXWOZ010000012.1, read on the forward strand.
CGGATGGTAACGCAGAAAGGCGCGCAGCTGATCGGCGGCACCGGTCTGTTCCGGCTCTATCAGGTCGACGACGCCAGCGCCTGGCAAGACCGTCTGGCCCGCGCACATATCTGGAGTCGTGTATTCCCCTATTCGCAAACCTATCTGCGCCTTGGACTGCCACCGGCAGATGGCTGGGCGCGGCTTGAGGCGGCCCTGTGAGCACCGCCTTTATCTTGGTCTGTGCGATGTGTCTGGATGCGGCACTGGGCGAGCCGGATTGGCTGTGGTCGCGCGTCCGGCACCCCGCCGTTATGATTGGTAAACTCATCGGGTGGCTTGACGACCGCCTGAACCATGGCTCGTACCGTCGCCTCAAGGGCATAGCTGTTGCCGCGCTGCTGGTCGCAGGTGCCGCTGGGCTTGGGGGGCTTCTGTCTTTGCTTGGCCCGATCATCGGCACCATCATCTGCGCTGTGCTGTTGGCACAAAAATCGCTGGTGGAACATGTTCGCGCTGTTGGCGAGGGTTTGCAGACCTCGCTGGTCGATGGGCGCGCGCAGGTCGCCATGATCGTGTCACGCGACACCAAGGACATGACCGAAGCACAGGCCGCCCGATCCGCGATCGAGAGCGCGGCTGAAAACCTCAGCGACGGAGTCATCGCGCCGGCCTTCTGGTTTCTGGTGGGTGGCCTGCCAGGGCTTCTGGTCTACAAGGCGATCAATACCGCCGACAGCATGGTCGGCTATCGCACGGATAAATACCGTGATTTCGGATGGGCAGCTGCGCGGTTGGACGATGTCCTGAACCTGGTCCCGGCACGACTGACCTTTCTATTGATCGTCATCTTGTCAAACAAATGGGCTAGATGGGATCAGATGGTCGGCGATGCGCGCCGCCATATCTCTCCCAACGCTGGCTGGCCCGAGGCGGCAATGGCACGCGCGCTGAGCGTGGCCCTTGCCGGGCCGCGCAGTTATGACGGAAAGCTCCGTGATCTGGCCTGGGTCAACGGCAATGCCCCGCGCGAAATTGGTGCGCCAGAGGTTTTCCGCGCATGTGACATGCTTTGGAGGATATGGGGGCTTGCGCTTGGCCTCGTGTCAGTGTGGGTTGGGGTCAGCTTCATAATCTGACGGACCTGTCCATGCGTTTTCTTTCCGGCCTTGTTGCCGCCGCCTTGTTTGCTTCACCTGCGTTTGCCCAATGTGGCGGGGGTTTCAATTCCTTCGTGAAGGGGTTGAAGGCCGAGGCCGTTCAGCAAGGCTTTGACAAATCCACCGTCAATGCCTTCTTCAAAGGTGTGCAACAAGACAACGCGGTATTGAAAGCCGACCGGGCACAGGGCGTGTTCCAGAAACCGTTCATTGATTTTTCGCGACACCTGATTTCACAAAACCGGATCGACCGGGGTCAGGCCATGTCGCGCAAATACGACGCGGTGTTTGACCGGATCGAGCAACAATATGGTGTCTCGCGCGGGGTGCTGTTGGCATTTTGGGCGTTCGAAACGGATTACGGGGCGTTTCAGGGGGATTTCAACACCCGCAACGCGCTGGTGACGCTGGCGCATGATTGCCGTCGTCCAGAATTGTTCCGGCCTCAGGTGTTCGCCGCGATTGAGCTGTACAGCCGGGGAAATTTCGACCCGGCCCGCACGTCAGGTGCCTGGGCTGGCGAGATTGGAATGGTGCAGATGCTGCCCCGAGACATTCTGGAAAACGGGGTCGATGGCGATGGTGACGGCAAGGTTTCGCTAAAGACCTCTGCGCCCGATGCGCTTATGTCGGGCGCCAAGATGCTGTCGCATCTGGGCTGGCAACCGGGGCAGCCTTGGCTGCAAGAGGTCACCGTACCCGCACGGATGGATTGGTCGCTATCGGGCCCGGGCAAACCGCGTTCGGTTTCTGACTGGCAGGCGATGGGCGTTCAGGCACGCAACGGGTCCCTCACCAACCTGCCCGCCTCGCTGATCCTACCGCAAGGGCATAACGGGCCTGCCTTTCTGGCCTATCCAAATTTTGATGTGTATTTCGAATGGAATCAGAGCTTTGTCTATGTGCTGACCGCCGCCTATTTCGGCACCCGGCTTGAAGGGGCACAGGTCTATGACGCGGGCAACGCGGCCCAAGGCTTATCGGGTGCACAGATGAAGCAGCTGCAAAGCAAGCTGCAGGCGCGCGGCCATAATGTGGGCAAGATCGACGGGATTCTGGGCGCTGGGACCCGCGCGGCTGTCCAGTCAGAGCAAACACGACTAGGCCTGCCTGCGGATGCCTGGCCAACGGCTGAGTTGTTGAACCGGCTCTAGTCGCTCTTCGATACGGCGATCTAGGCGACTTCGGCGTCCAAAGATCGCCCGTTCGGCTCAAACACATGCATTTGCAGCCTATCGCCGCGTGTTTCGATGGCGGTATTTGCCGGGATCTCGGCCCAATCGCCATTCTTCGCATCCAGCGGCTCAGACGCGATAATGATCCCATCATCGCAGGGCCTGTAATGCAGGCTGGGTGCGAAACGGTCCGAGGCATAGCGCGCAGCAAACAGGCGATCTCCATCGGACCAGCAGGCGGCAAAGCGCATATGGGGTAGGCTTCCTTTGGCGCGGGCAAGCACTTCGACACGGTGCACCGCACGCTCCATCGCGGCGATGGGTTCGGCGTCCAACCCTTCGCCATGGGCAATCAGAAAAATCGCCTCGCTTTCAGTTGCGCCAAGGCGATGATCGTACAGGTGGCCCGGTATCATCCCGTCAAGCTGTTGGCGGATACGGTCATGGCCACCTGCCTGCCCGTTATGCATAAAGCTCCACTTACCACAGCCAAAAGGATGGCAGTTGTTCCGCGACGTGGCAGTCCCAGTTGAGGCACGTACATGCGCCAGGAACAGGTGCGATTTCGTGTGATGGGTCAACTGTTTCAGGTTGGCATCCGACCAAGCCGGGTTGGTGTCTTTGTAAAAACACGGCGTTTCGCGCCCGGAATACCAGGCCAACCCAAAACCATCCGCGTTGATCGGCGTTTTGCCAATCAGGGCGTTTCTGCTTTGATGCACCAGCGACTGTTCCTGGTCCATGACAAGTTCGTCCAGAAACCGTTTCGCACCCGCCCAAGCCAGAAATCTGCACATCGACCCGCCTCTTTTGATCCGTTGTTGATACGGGAACTTACAACAACGCGGGGTGAGAATTCGCCCCTGATCCCCATCTAATTTTGAAATATTACGATTAAATGACCACCAAAAACCCACATATTCAGATCAATTTCAATAGTTGCCGCGGTTTCTTGAATGTCACTCGGGCCGTACCGGGAAACGCTCTCCCTTTTCCGTGATCAGGATCAGGCGTCCAGCACTCAGGACATAAAGATCACATCGACCGAACCCGTTTCTGTATTGCACGCAGATACTGCCATCCTCCGCGATGGAATAGGTTCCGAACGCAGATTCTCCGCTGGCATAGGTATAGGAATAGGCCCCGCCAGCCGAATATCGCGACTGCCCGTCATCATAAAAGGTCAGCGTCCGACCCGCCAGCGCCGTCAACTCTTGTTGGGTCAGGGGGACGTCATCGGGCTTGGTCGTCCATTCCGCGGCCCCTAAAGGGGTAGCAGTCAGTAGGGCGATGATCAGGAAACGGGTCATGGCAGCAGACTAACCCAATTCTTACGAAACCGATCATAACGTTGCAGTGAGAGGTCAGGCGACCATCTGTTCGGCTTTCTTCAGATCAACCGAGACCAGCTGGCTGACACCCTGTTCTTGCATGGTCACGCCGAACAGACGATCCATCCGCGCCATGGTCACCGCGTGGTGGGTGATGATCAGGAACCGTGTGTCGGTCTGGCGGCACATCTCGTCCAGAAGGTCGCAGAACCGGGTCACGTTGGCATCATCCAGCGGCGCATCGACCTCGTCCAGAACACAGATCGGAGCCGGGTTCGCCAGAAAGACGCCAAAGATCAGGGCCGTCGCGGTCAGGGTCTGTTCACCGCCCGAAAGCAGGCTGAGCGTCGACAATTTCTTGCCCGGCGGCTGGCACATGATTTCAAGGCCGGCATCCAGCGGGTCGTCGCTTTCGACCATGACCAGATTGGCCTCGCCACCACCAAAGAGATGCTTGAACAACATGGCGAAGTTCGAATTCACCTGTTCAAACGCGGTCAGTAGCCGTTCGCGTCCTTCGCGGTTGAGGCTGGAGATGCCGCTGCGCAGCGCTTTGATCGCCTCTTCGAGATCGGCCTTTTCGCCGTTCAGCGTGTCGAATTCTTCCTGAACATCTTTGCTGTCCTCTTCGGCACGCAGGTTTACCGCGCCCATCGCATCTCGCTGGCGTTTGTGGCGGTTGACCTCGGCCTCAAGAGCATCGGCAGCTGGCATCTGGTCGGGATTCACATCCAGCTGGTTCAGCAACTGGTTCGGGGTTAGCTGTTGATCCTCAGCGATACGCTCGGCCGCTGCCGATACGGCCTCTTTGGCTGCATCACAGCGCGCCTCAGCGGCGGCGCGGCTTTCGCGCGCCTCCGAAGCCAAACGTTCCGCTTCGCGCTCAGCCAGCACAATCTCTCGCTGGCGGGCCTCGGCGGCAGCCAACTTGTCGGCGGCCTCGGCCCGGCGGGCTTCGGCAGTTTCGATCAATTCGTTCAACTCTTCACGCGCCTCGGCGATTTCGCCCGGAGCAGCCATCGCTTCGGATAGCTCTTCCTCGGAACTTTCCTTGCGCTCGGCCAGTTCCGAGATTCGCTTTTCGGCGCTGTCCAGGCGGTGCCGCCAACCGCTGAGGTCCTTGGTGACCTCTTGTGTACGGCGGGTACGGGCCTCGCCCTCGCGGCGCAGCTCGTCATGGGACGAGCGGTGAGTCAGCATCGTGATCCGCGCCGCCTCGACCGTCTGTTTGATGTCTTCGACCTGCGCGCGGGCATTGTCGAGATTGCCCAGACCGGTCAAGGCGCCCTCGGCCTCGCGCAGCTGGGCACGGGCGGACATCGCATCCTCTTTGTGGCGATCAACGGCAAGCGCCAGCGTTTCCAGCCTGCCCTGCGCCAGATTGCGATCGGCCTCGGCCCTGCTGAGCAGACGCGCGGTTTCAGCCATGCGCTGATCGGCGGCGCGGCGTGCCTCGCGGGCGCGGCGATCAGCCTCGGTCACGTCGGCCAGTTGTTGCGACAGCGTCTCGTGTGCAGCGCGGGCACCGTCGGCCTGCGCCTCAGTCCGGGCCAGTTCCTGTTTCAGTGCCTCAAGTTTGTTGAGCTGTTCAAGCCGCAGGGCGGCCGCACTTGGCGCATCCTCGGCCCAGGCACGGAATCCGTCCCACCGCCACAGATCGCCCGAACGCGACACCAACCTTTGGCCCGGCTTCAACGATGCCTGCAACCGCGCGCCCTGATCCGCGTCGACCAAACCAATCTGCGCGATCCGGCGGCTGAGGCGATCAGGACCGGATACATGCAAGGCCAGCGGCTCGGCCCCATTGGGCAGCGATTGATCGGCATCATAGCCCGCAACCGGAACCCAGCCTGATGGCCCGTCGCCCTCGACCAAGGGTGCCCTTAGATCATCCGCAAGCGCAGCGCCCAATGCCTTTTCATAACCCGGAGCCACACGCAGCATGTCGAGCACCTGCCCTCCTTCTGCGGTATCCCGTTCAACCAGCTTGGCCAGAGCTGTGGTCTCGGCGCGGATCGCACCCAGCTCACCTTCAGCTTCGGATCTTTTCGCACGCGCCTCGGCCTCGCGGCCCTGGGTTTCATTGCGTAACTCGTCAGCGGCGGCCAGTGCCTCTTCGGCGGCTTCAGAGGCCTCGCGAGCCTCTTCTTCACCCTCTTGCGCGGCCTCAAATGCCTCGGCGGCGCGGGTCAGGGCTGTTTTCGCCTCATCCACCGCTGCGCGGGCCTTTTCCTCTTCACCTTCCGACCTGGCCAGCGTTTTGCGGCTGTCGTCGACCAATCGCTGGCCGGACTGGTGGCGCGCAACCAGACGCGCCATATCCTCAGTCTCTTGTGACAAGTGGTCTTCGCGGTCTTGCAGGACAGAGGCCGCTTCGCGCGCGACCTCGGCGGCCTCGGCGACTTTTTCGTCGTGGCCATCGGCAGCTTTGGCCAATTCACGAGCTTCCCATTCCAGCCGTTCGATCATCTGCCCCGCATCGCGGTTCAGCCCGGCCTCGCGCTCGATATCGTTACCAAGCTGCTGAATGCGATTAGTCAATGTCTCAATCGTCTGACGGGCGCGGGTTTCCTGATCCGACAGCTGATCGCGCTGCACCTGTTGGCGCTGCAGGACAGCGGCGGCAATGGCCTCTTCCTCGCGCAGGGGCGGCAGGGTTTCTTCGATTTCGGCCCGATTGGCGACGGCAGAGCGTGCTTCGGCTTCGGCGCGCGACGCCTCGGTCAGGCGTTCGCGCAGCTTTTCCTCGGCCTGCTGACGGGCTATGTCAGCCTCTTTCCAGCGACGATAGAGCAGCATGCCTTCGGCCTGGCGCAACTGCTCTCCGATTTCGCGATAGCGTGCGGCCTGACGCGCCTGACGGGCCAACTGCGCGAGCTGTCCGCCCAGCTGTTCCAACACGTCATCGACACGGGTCAGGTTGGCCTCAGTACCCTTCAGCTTCAACTCGGCCTCGTGCCGACGCTGATAGAGGCCCGATATCCCGGCCGCCTCTTCCAGAATGCGGCGACGAGAGCGCGGTTTGGCGTTGATCAACTCGGCAATGCGGTTCTGTCCGACTAGCGCCGGAGAATGCGCACCCGTTGAGGCGTCGGCGAACAACATCTGCACATCACGCGCCCGCACATCCTTGCCATTGGTCTTATAGGCGCTGCCGACATCTCGGGTGATGCGGCGGACAATCTCAAGCTGGTCGCTGTCATTGAAACCCGAGGGCGCGAGCCGCTCGGAGTTGTCCATGGTCAGCACAACTTCGGCAAAATTGCGGGCCGGCCGCGTGGCGGCCCCGGCGAAAATCACATCTTCCATCGCGCCACCGCGCATGGATTTGGGTCGGTTTTCCCCCATCACCCAACGCAGAGCTTCCAGCAGATTGGATTTGCCACAACCATTAGGGCCCACAACACCGGTCAACCCATCCGCGATAATCAGATCGGTCGGATCAACAAAGCTTTTGAAGCCGGTGAGTTTGAGTTTGCTAAAGCGCAAAGGCAATGGGTCCCGTGATTCCTATACCTTCGAAGTCTGCGCAACGGATTGGGGGTGAGTCAACGGAGTCGCGCAGGATATGGGATATATGGCCCACTTATCCACAACATCTTGCCTAAATCCGCAAGAAAAAGCGCGATTCAGTAGGCTGTACACTCAAAGACCTGATAGCCGTCGCCGTTACCAAGGTCTTGAAACAGCCCGGTATCAATGCATTCGTAATTCGGGACTGAAACCGCCGTAAGCAGCAACCGCTTGCCCATGGCGCGGTCACAACCCAAAACGCCAACGGTCACGGCCGCGTCGCCCAGGACATCCAGTATCGGGCATCCCGAGACCTGAGCCATCGCCATGGCCGCTCGTTCGCGGATCGGGCCAAGACGCGGAGCGTATTGCGAATTAACCCGAACGGCTTCGGCCAGATCTCCGCGCACGCGAACATCAAATACGCTGCCATTCACAGCGATACGCGTCACCTGAACATCGCGAAAGTGAGGGGTCCCGGCCGAACATGCTGCCAGCATCAGAAAAGACAAAATCCGGATCATATCCGCATCATTGCCAAAACTGGTTAACAGAACTTTTCCTTCGCTCAGGCCCTAAGTATTGTTCCCAAGCGGCGAATACCTTCGCGGATCGTATCCTCATCCGAGTTCGAGAAACTCAACCGGATCGTATTGGCGCCCGAACCATCTGCGAAAAAGGCCCGACCCGGCACAAAGGCCAGTTTCACTGTGTCGAGCGCACGGGCCAGCAGGTCTGCCCCGTTCATACCGGTAGGCAGAGTCACCCAGATGAACATGCCTCCGAGCGGATGCGTCCACTGAACACCATCGGGCATGTTCTGTTGCAGCGCCTCCAGCATCGCATCACGCCTGGCACCATAGGCCTGCCGCAACAGTGGGATGTGTGTGTCAAAATGCGTGCGCGCAACCTGCTCAACCGCCATCTGGTTCAATGTGGGCGAATGCAAATCCGCCGCCTGCTTGACCAACACCAGTTGCGAGATGACAGGCTTGGCAGCCACCACCCAACCAACGCGCAAACCAGGAGACAGCGTTTTCGAGAAGCTGCCGCAATAGATCGTACGGCAGGCCTCGATCGACCCTTTTCGCGCCTGTTCCAACGCCAGGACCGGAGGGATCGCGTCACCCTCATAGCGCAGAGCCTGATAGGCGCCGTCCTCGATCACCGCGATATTCAGATCATCGGCAAGATCCAGCAGGTATTCTCGACCACGCAGGTCAACGGTTTCACCGGTTGGATTTGCGAAATCAGGCGACAGATAAGCGAATTTGACCGCGCCCTCGCCTGCGGCTTCGGAATATTCGGCGGCACCTCTATTGCCATTAAGCATGAGACGGTCGAACCGGGGCTCGTAGGCATCAAAGGCGTTGATCGCCCCCAGATAGGTCGGCCAGCCGATCAACGCAGTATCCCCTGGCGACAAATAGAGCTTGCCCAGATAATCCAAGGCCTGTTGCGATCCCGAGGTGATCAGGATGTTATCGACACTACAATCGACGCCGATCTCGCGCATATGCTGCACAAGCCATTCGCGCAATGGACCATAGCCCTCGCTGACTGAATATTGCAGCGCCTGCGGCCCAGCATTCAAAGCGGCCTGACAAGCTTGGGCAAAGGCCTCGGTGGGAAACAGGTTTGGGTCTGGGATGCCGCCGGCGAACGAGATGATTCCCGGCTGATCAAGAAGTTTCAACAACTCGCGAATTTCCGATGCTTTCATCCGGGACGCGCGCGTTGCAAACAGATTCTGGGTCATCCTTGGCCTCCTCCTGCCCTGTTGCGACCCACCCTAGGTGCAAATTTTATAATGTCAATATTGCTGACCTAAATTCAACTCCACCCCCCTGCTTGAACCAGGCCCGGATACGTGGTCATATGAATTGACCAATTTCGAAAACGCGCCGCCATGCCCTTCCAAAAGATCCAAACTGAAAAGCTGTCCATTGCGGTGGTCAAACAAATCGAGTTGCTGATTCTGCGCGGGATTCTGCGCCCGGGAGAACGTTTGCCTGCAGAACGGGAACTGGCCGACCGTCTGGGCGTTTCACGCCCCTCACTGCGCGAAGCGATTTCTGATCTTCAGCATCAGGGTTTGCTGACAGCCAAGGCGGGGTCAGGAATCTATGTTGCCGAAGTCTTAGGCTCGGCTTTTTCACCGGCTCTGATCCGGTTGTTCAGCAGCCATGACGAGGCGGTTTTCGACTATCTGTCCTTCCGTCGGGACATGGAAGGGCTTGCAGCAGAACGCGCGGCAAGACTGGGGTCGGAAAGCGACCTGAAGGTCGTACAGGCGATCTTTGACAAGATGGAAGCCGCCCATGCCCGCAATGCGGCCGAGGAAGAGGCCCATCTGGATGCACAGTTCCACATGGCCATCATTGAAGCCAGTCACAACGTGGTCATGCTGCATATGATGCGGTCGATGTTCGACCTGCTACGACAGGGTGTCTTCTACAATCGGCAGATGATGTTCCGGCAGCGTACGACGCGAGACGCCATTCTGGATCAGCACCGGGAAATCAATTCAGCGCTGCAGGCTCGCGACCCTGAGGCGGCGCGCGTTGCAGTCCAGGAGCATCTGGGCTTTGTTCGCATCTGCATGGAAGACCACCAGAAAGCCCTGCGGAACGAAGCCATTGCGCAGCAGCGCCTAGACCATGAGACAGGACAGCACTGATGTTCATTGGGCACCTACCTGGTGCGTATCTGGTCTTTCGCACTGCGACGCCCGGATTGGATAAAGCTGCGTTTGCCGCTGCGATGATTGGTTCCATCGCCCCGGATATCGATTTGCTGTGGTTCTATTTCGTAGACAATCGCAGCCACCACCATCACGAATACCTCACACACCGCCCTCTGCTCTGGCTCGGCATCCTGACGCTCGGCCTGCTGCTGCGGCTAAGATTCCCGCGCGCAGGTCTTATTACTGCAGCCTTCGGCGCCGGGGGTCTGGTGCATATGACCTTGGATTCGATTGTTGGCGAAGTGGCATGGGCTTGGCCAATTTCCGAATTCACCCACCCGCTGGTGGTTGTTCAGGCCACGCATTCTCATTGGATTTTATCTTTTCTAAGCCATTGGACCTTCAAGATCGAAATCGCAATCACACTCTTGGCGGCCTATGTGTGGTGGACCAGCAGGCGGGAGAAACAGCAGGGCCTTGAGGGTTAAATTCCGTTCAGCCGCCGCTTAAGACTGTGAACCCACAAATTTGGCCGTTTCATTGCCTTCGGGTCCTGACTGGACAGCGACGGAAACAACCCTTCAGCTTCGGTCCGAGAGCGCAATTCCAACGGCGTGTCCAATATCGCCCCGATCAGGTCATCCGACCGGCCCTGCGCCTGACGCTCGACCTCAATCGCCTGAAGCATTTCCGCATGGTAAGCCTCAGCCGCTTCGGACCGCTGGCCCTTGCGGAACCGGAAAGCCCCAACCTGAGCATGCACGGGCACCAAATCGGTATGTCGCGAAAACCGCAGCCATAACTCTCCGTCGACGGCAAGCTTGAGGTTCTCGTTCAGTTGGCCCCCGACCTGATCCCATAGGTCACGCCGCCAATAGGTCGATTCCTGCTGAACCCACTGATAATCCCCGGCAAGCAGTCTTACCCGTGAAACAGGCTTTGGGCGCCGTACAGTCAGGACATTGTCTTCCTCGTCAATGCACGTGACCCGCCCAGTCATCCAGTTCATGTTTTTGTTCAACGCAAACAGCGATCCTACCGTGGCAAGGCCGCCGGGAATAAGAACATCGTCCGAATTGATCCAACCCATTACGTCGCCCGTGGCCACTGCAAAGCCTTTGTTTACAGCGTTGGCCTGCCCGGTATCCGGGCCCGAGATGATATGTGAAAACGCATCGCGGTACTTTTCGACCACCTCCATCGAACCATCGGTGCTACCGCCGTCCGTCAGGATCAGGTCCAGCTTAGGATATTCCTGCTCAAGCACAGAGAGGATTGTCCGTTCGATGAAATCGACGCAGTTCAGGTTGGGAATAACGACACTGATTGTCGGCAATTCGGTCATAAAGGGCTCTTATCCAGCCCGGTTTCGGCATATGCCGTCGCACGGGCGCAAAATTGGTTGGAGTGTTTCCGAATATGTAACGCAGACAATCGGTCCCCGGTCAAATCGGGAAGCGGGGTGCGAGATTCGCAGCCCAATGTCCGGACCCGGCAGATGTGCTGCCGGGCCGGAATTGTCTTAGTGAAGCTTTTCGTTCACATCCGCAATGGATGCGTCGATCAGCTTGTTGGCCTGCGTGGCGGTCATCTGCTTGGCCAGCACAGCATTGGCTGCAGAAATAGCAACGGTGATGGCCTGATCGCGGACTTCCTTGACAGCCGACGCTTCAGCCGATGCAATCTGGTCCTGCGCGGTCGCCAGACGGCGCGCGATGGATTTCTCCAGATCGACCTTGGCTTGCTCAGCAGCCAAAACCGCATCTTCCTTTGCGGCGGCCACGATGGCATCCGCCTGACCCTGAACCTCGCGTTGCTTGCGCTCGTACGAGGCAAGCAGGCTACGCGCTTCTTCATGCAGGGCGCGAGCTTCGTCCAGTTCGGACTTGATGCCTTCGGCACGCTTATCCAGCGCTCCACCAATCATGCCCGGGACCTTGAAGTAGAACAGGACTGCGATGAAAACGATGAAGCCCAGCAGAACCACAAAGTCGGTGTTGCCAAGCGAGAAAAACGGGCCACTTGCGGCCAGCGCGGGGCTGGCGGCAGCAAATGTCAGGATAAGGGCAAGAGTGTTCCGCATGTCACTTATCCTTTTGTCTGCGCGTCAACCGCACCGTTGATGGTTTTGGCATCAGCCTCGCCACCCAGAGCGGTAACTAGTTCTACTGCCGTATCCTTGGCAACGATTTGAATGCTTTCCAGCGCACCTGCACGGATGTCGGCAATAGCCTTTTCCGATTCAGCCGCTTTTGCAGCGATTTCAGCATCTGCCTTGGCAATCGCGTCATCCAGACCAGACTGGATTTCGGCGCGTGCTTCGGCAGCGATACGCTGTGCCTCAGAACGGGCATCGGCCAGCGCCTTGTTATAGGCCTCTTCAGCCTCGACCGCTTTGGCCTTTAGATCTTCGGCCGCAGCCAGGTCATTTGTAATGGTCCCCTGACGTTCCGCCAGGATTGCCGCGATGCGGGGCAGAGCCACGCGGGACAGGACCAGAAAGATGACGACCAGCGTGATGACCAGCCAGAAAATCTGGTTGGGGAACCAATCGAAGCAAAGCTGAGGCATACCAATCGCCGACCCATGAGAGTCAACGCAGGTGCCAGCCACCTCTTCGTATACGGGTTCTGTCGCCATGATGTCCTCCGTCGGAACGTTGTCTTTACAACAGGTGGGCCGCTATGGCTTGGGCCCACCTGCGCGTAAGGATCAGGTTCCGCAGATTAGACGGCGAACATCAGCAGCAGCGAAACTAGGAATGCAAAGATCCCCAGGGCTTCTGCAAATGCGATACCGATGAACAGGGTTGCGGTCTGCGAAGCAGCCGCCGAAGGGTTGCGCAGAGCGCCAGCCAGGAAGTTGCCTGCTACGTTGCCCACCCCGATTGCGGCTGCGCCGGAACCGATTGCTGCCAGGCCTGCGCCGATGTGTGCGAGATCGCCTTCCATGATGTTTCTCCTTACGAATTGGAAGTTTCGATGTTTGGGTATCGGACCTTAGTGCGACGGATGCAGTGCATCCTTCAGATATACACAGGTCAGAATGGTGAATACGTAGGCCTGGATAAAGGCCACTAGGACCTCAAGACCGTACATTGCGGTGATCGCCAGAACGGACACTGGCGAGATCACGGCAATCGCGGCGAAGCCTGCGAAAACCTTGATAACCGCGTGGCCTGCCATGACGTTACCAGCAAGACGAATGGAGTGGCTGACCGGGCGCACGAAATACGAGATCAGCTCGATAATCGCCAAGATCGGGCGCAGCGCCAGCGGCGCGCTGGAGACCCAGAACAGGCCCAGGAACCCGGCGCCGTTCTTGACAAAACCCAGAATGGTCACAGTCAGGAACACGGCCAGCGCCAGTGGGATGGTCACGGCGAAATGCGATGTAGTTGTGAACGAGGTCGGGATCAGACCCAGGAAGTTCGCGGTCACGATGAACATGAACAGGGTCATGACATAGGGGAAGTATTTGACGCCATCCTTGCCGCAGATGTCTTCAAGCATCTTGTAGATAAAGCCATAGGCCAGTTCGGCCACCGACTGCATGCGCGTCGGGACAATGGCGCGCTTGGACGTGCTGAGCACCAGCAGGCCGATCACGGCGAGAATTGCGAAAAACAGCCACAGAGTGACGTTAGTGGGCGTGTACCAAGCAATCGCACCGTCGCCAAAAAGCGGTTTGACGATGAACTGATCCATCGGATGGAAAACCAGGCTGCTGCCTTCTGCTGCGGTGGTCTCAGTTGCCACGTTCAGTCCCTCTCGTCTTCGTCGGCCTTGTCGGCCATCTGTTTCTCTTGCGCCTGTTGTGCGCTGCGGAGCATAACCTTTACTCCGGCGACCAGACCCAGCAATGTGAACAGCACCAGGAAGATCGGGATTGTCCCGAACAGGCTGTCCAGCCCGTATCCGATGCCAAATCCGATCCCCAGACCGGATACCATTTCGATGACCATCCGCCAGGCAAGCTCGCCTCCCGAATAATCGGCGTCCGCACGGGCCTCAGGCTTTGACTTGGCCTTTTTTGCCGCCGTGATCTTGGCCTCAAGCTGCGCCATACGCTGCTTTTGGTCATCATCAGTCACGGGCGTTTCCCTCGTACAGTCTTGGGCACGGTGCTAAGGGGCGGAGAGCGCAGAGTCAACGGCGTTGGCAGCCCGAATTGCCGCACTTTACTCTATTGTTTTTAAAGACATTTTTTCCGAGTCAGCATAGACGTGATCAGCCCGAACCACAGGAAGCGGGTACAAAGGTACGGAATCCGCATATTCAACCTTTTGGTTGATCTTTGCCCGACACCCCCTGCCAGATACGTCTGATCACGCGCCCGTCGATCAGCAGCAGACCGGCGAAGATCGCTGCCATTCCCAGCAGATGCTCGGGCCGCAGGGTTTCTCCCAGCACCCATGTTCCAAGCACCAGCGCCGAAACAGGCGCAATCAATGTCACTGTCGAGATATTGGTTGGGCCAACCTTGGGCAGCAACCAGTAGAACGCGATAAAGGCGGCGGATGTCAGCACAAACCCGATCATCGCCAGCGAGGCCCAAGTCTCGGCCCGGGTTATTTGGGGTAGTCCTTCTTGCCAAAGCGCCAAGGGCGTGATGGCCAGCGTAGCACCCGTCAATGCAAGGGCGGTCAGAACCACAGGTTGCATATCCCGGAAGGCCCGCGCGATGTTGACTGAGAACGCATAGCAGATCGGTGCGCAAAGTGTCAGAAGGATCGCCCAAAATTCGGACGACGCGCCACCGCCCAGTACAGGCAGGGACAGCACAACGATACCGGTGAAGCCGCAAACCACGCCCAGAGACTTTAACAGGGTGGCACGTTCACTTCCGGGCCAGAAATGCGAAACAATGACGGCAAAGGCCGGTGTCGTTGCATTGACGATCCCTGCCACACCCGAAGCGATATGCTGTTGCCCAAGCGCATAGAAGGCAAAGGGCGCGGCATAGCTGAGCGCACCAAATCCCAACAACCCAAACGCACGTGTCAGTGTCAGATTGACTGGCAATCGCGCCCCGATCACATAGACCCAGCACCCCAGCGCCCCAAATGCAACCCGTCCCATCGACACCGAAAGCGGCCCAAGTTCCCGCAGCAAAATGGCATTAAACATGAAGGACATGCCCCAGCCGATGCCAAGAATACAAATCACCAGCCAGTATTTTAGTGACATCCCAACCCCCGATACACATGCCGGGGCACAGTGACCTCATACCGAAAATTGTCAAACCGGTTCTTGCGCTTTAGGAAAGGAGTATGTCCAACGATCTCGATACCGTTTTTGCGGCCCTTGCCGACCCCACACGCCGCGCCATCCTTGCGATGCTGCTGGAGGATGACATGGCGGTGACGGATGTCGCCGAACCGTTCGAGATGTCGCTTGCCGCGATTTCAAAACACCTGGTGATCCTGACCAGAGCCGGTTTGATCAGCCAGGAAAAGCGCGGACGGGTGAAGTGGTGCAAGCTGGAGCCTGACGCGCTGCGATCCGCATCCGTCTGGATGCAAGGGTTCGGGCAGTTCGAGCCGGTCAATCTGGACGCGTTCGAACGATTTCTTGAGGTTGAACTGCCCGCAGCCGAGGAATGATCCGCCTACCTGACTACAAAAACAGAGACACTGGCATGTTTCGCCAGATACCCCGCATGGCTCGAGAATATATAGTCGGTAATACGCGGCGCATGGGTGCCGACGACGATAAGGTCAGCTTCGATTTCTTCGGCAGTCCGTGTCAGGTCACCGTCAACTTCGGCGGCGACATCAACCGAATGGATATTGCGATACGCAACTTCGGTCCCGCTGCTTTCAGCCAGCTGTTTAGCAAAATCACGTAGGTTCTTGTCAATCGCAGCATCTGACTGAACAGGGTCACCCGGTTGGGTGCCGGTGACACTGACCAAAGTAATCTTGGCCCCCTGCCATTCGGCTATAGCTGCTGCAACTTTGGCGGCCTTGCGCACCTCGGGTGGCAGATGAAGATCAACCGGGATCATGATATGACTGTACATGGGACGTTCCTCCTTGGCCTGAAGCATAGAGAAACCAGAGGGTGCCAGGCCTTGATCTGCCTCAACACCGTCGCCCGCTTGGTCAAACATTGAAACGGGCTAGCCTTCCTGACTGTATTCAACACCGGTCACGACCCCCGAAGGGTCCGCCCGACACAACCACGGGGCCTGGGCCCCGGTAACGGAAACCGTCGTGACCGACCCGTCCGGTTCGGTATCGGTGGACAATGCCCGAACATCCCCGGGCCGCGTTCCAGTTTCGGCTGCGACCAGCGCCTCGCAACTGGCTTGTAAATCCGTTTCAGATGACCCGGCACAGGCGCCGCAAGCCACCAATATCATTATGGAAAGAACTGGTTTCATGTCGTCCCCTTGGACGTTTCATATTCTGGTCTAGGGCCAAGCCTGACACAATTTGGTCGTTTCACAAGTTCAATCGGCTTGCGGCAAAGGACGCGCGGGTTTGCCCTCCTCGGATTTCAGTAGCAAAACCAGGGCCAGGATCGTCAGACCGGCACCAAAATAGACGACAGGGCCAACCGCCTGCTGCCCCAGAGAGATTTCCCACAGAATGACCCAACTGGGAACCAGATAAGTATAAGCCATCACCTTTGCCGATGGCAGGCGCAGCGTTGAATACTGAACCAGCACGAAACTGGCCGCGGTTGCAAAGACCGAAACATAAATCAAACCCACCCAGACTATCGCTGGCAGGTTCGCCCAGTCGGTGGCACGGATCTCGGACCACCCGTAGATCGTCAGCATCAGGCATCCCGCCAGAAGCGTACCAAAGGTAAACACCACTGCAGGCTCTCCACGGTTCAGCTTGCGTACAAGGGGGGTATACAAAGCATGCGCGACACAGCCCCAGAAATAGATGATTTCCCCCTGCCCGATATCGAACGCGCGCACGACTTGCCAATCGGCGCGAAAGATCACCCACAGCGCCCCGACTGCCCCAAGGGTCAGTGCAAGCGCCATCCTTGGTGTGGTGATCTGGCGCAACAAGATCCAACCGGCGAATGCGGCCATAACCGGAGTCAGCGTAAAGACCGCTGCCGCGTTGACAGGCGGTGCAGTTTTCAACCCGTAGAACATCAACACGAAATAGGCCGCGAATACTCCGCCCAGAACCAAATAGCGCCACGAGGCTTGTGCCGCGCTGCGCGGCAGGCCGGTGGTCATAAGGGCGGCACCCCCAATCACCACGGATGCGATGCCGAACCGGGCCGCGGTAATGGCTTCGGGCGCGATCTGATTGGCGATCAGTGACCCCAGCGAGAAACTCCCTGCAACCAGGGCCGAAAAAATCAGCATGGCCAGATGGCCACGCGCCTGTTGACTCATTTTGCCCAGCTCTTGGATTGCTCTTTCAGATAGGTCAGAAAGGCCTGCACCTTGGTCGTGCGATGCAGATCCACATGGGTAACAAGCCACAGATCACCAAACCATTCCGGCATCGGGTCGATCACTTCGACCAGATTCGGATCTCCTGCAGCTGACCAACGTGGCATGAAACCGATACCCGCCCCGGACAGGACCGCCTCGCGGATACAGAAGTTGTTGGTACAACGGAAGGTGATGCGCTCGGCTGGCACGGTCTGGCGCAACCAGCGGGAAAACGGCGCTCGGCTGTTTTCGTCATCGGTACTGATGAAAGAATGATCCGCAAAGTCATCCAGGCTGCCAGGCTTGCCGTGCAGCGCGACATAATCGGTGCTGGCGTATAACCCGACCTCTTGCTTCATAAAGGACTGAACCACGTTGTCGGGCTGATCAGGCGCTGACCCGGCACGGATCGCCACGTGCGCTTCGCCATATTCCAGACGAAACAGCCGATCACCGGTCAGATACCGGACGATCAGTTCCGGGTGCCGTCGCTGAAACTCGGCAAGAACCGGCACCACCAGAGATGCCAGAGAGGACAGAGACGTCACGACCAACTCGCCCGACACGTCATCACCCCGACCCTTCATACGGCCGATCAGTTGATTGAACTGATCCTCAGTCGCCTGTGCCACACGCAACAGGTCCTCTCCGGCTTCGGTCGGGGTATAGCCGCGCGCATGGCGCTGGAACAGCTTGACCGCCAGCCGGGCCTCAATTGCATCAATGTGGCGAATGACGGTGGCATGATGCACACCCAGGACCTCGGCCGCGCCACTGACCGTTCCCATACGCGCCACCTGATAGGCGGTTCTTACCTCGTCCCAGTTGTCCACTGCGGTTTTCCATTGTGCAAATTCTAACAGACCCTGTTGACTTACCAGAGTTTTGTTCGCTCGCGCAACGCTCATATCGGGCCAAGACACATCCTGCACACCAAAGGAAATTGAACCATGACCAAAACTATCCTGCATATCGACGCATCGGCCCGCCGCGAAGGCTCGACCACTCGTGACCTGTCGGCACGCATCGTCAATCACCTGGGCGCTGACCGCATAATTCGCCGTGACCTTGCCACACCTCTGCCGCTGCTGACCGAAGCTTGGGTCAGCGCAAATTTCACCCCTGCCGATCAGCGCAGTACCATGCAACAGGACCAATTATCCCTGTCTGACGAGCTGGTTACTGAACTGCAGCAGGCCGATACGCTTGTCATAGGCCTGCCGATCTACAATTTCTCGGTGCCCGCGGCGTTCAAAGCCTGGATCGACCTGATTGCCCGCGTCGGAGTGACCTTTTCGTATTCCGAAAGCGGTCCAAAAGGCTTGTTGGATGGAAAGCGCGCGGTTTTAGCCGTGGCGTCGGGTGGCACAGCTGTCGGGTCTGATGTCGATTTTGCCACCACCTATGCCAAGCATGTACTTGGCTTTATCGGTATCCATGACGTCGAAATCGTCGCCGCCGACCAGTTGGCGCTGGATGCCGAAGGTTCTCTCAGCAATGCACGAAATGCGGTTTCGCAACTGGCAGCCTGATTGACCTTCACCTCAGAAAACGTCCAGTCTGTCCTGGATACCAAATGGGCAGACTGGACGCACGCAATGAAAAAGATCGGCATTCTGGGCGGCGTGGGCTGGGCCTCGACCGTTGATTATTACCGGGCGATTGCCGAAGGCTCGGGGCGGTTTTTCGCCCAGCGCGGACATGGATCCCCTCTGCCCATCCCACCCATGACCATCGAGTCCGTGACCCAGGCTAAAACCCGTGCCCTGCGTGGCGTCGCGGGCGATGAGGCCAGTTGGGCCGGATTTGATGCTGTATTTCGGGAAGCTTTGTTAACTCTTGAAGCCTCTGGCTGTGACTTTGGGATTATCGCCTCGAACACACCCCACGCGCGGCTGCATGCAATCCGACAGGGCGTTACGATGCCCATTCTCAGCATCTTCGATGCAACCGCCGAGGTTACGGCCTCGACAGACGCCACGCGCGCGCTGGTTCTGGGCACCACGGTAACGATGCAGGCAACGCACTATGCCAACAAGCTGGGCGAGATTGGCATCAGCGCAAACGCCCGCCTGCCCGAAAGCGAAATTGCAAAGATGCAAGCGATGATCGACGGTGATTTCTACGGCGGCGCGTCAGAAAGCGCCCGTGCGCGCCTGCTGGCCTTTTGTAACCGGCATGCCGAACACGGAACCGCAATCCTTCTGGCCTGTACGGAACTGCCGCTGGCCTTTCCCGATCATCTGGACGACCCTGTGTTCGAGGCTGACGGGCATCTGTTCATCAACCCGTCCGCTGCACATGTGGCCGCGGCCCTGGAGGAGGCGTTAGTGCCCTGATCAGGGCAGCCAGTTCACCGCGCATGTAATCCGATCGAAGAAGGCCATCAAATCAGCGCGCGATATGGCAACTGTGCGGTCGTTGACCAAGGGATGCATGTTGATCACATCGGCCTGTTGTGCGGCAGCATCCATGTAAAAGCGTACATCATTCTGCACCCCGTTGATCATCGCCAGCGGGCTGACAGCCCCAGGGCGGATGCCGAGGTTTTGCAACAGCCGATCCGCCGAGCCAAAGGACAGGCTGCCGACACCCAGCTCGGCGCCCAGCGCCTTGAGGTCGATGTCGCGGCTCTGTTCCAGCGTCACCAGATAGTTCCGCTTTTTCTTATCGCGCAGATAGAGGTTCTTGAGGCGCAGGGTACGCTCACCCGGCACAAGAAACTGATCTTCGACGCCTTTCGCATCCTCAACCGTGCGCAGCGGGATGTGGGTATGCAGCCTATAGGTCAGGCCCCACGCATCCAGCTGCGCCAACAGCCCATCGGAACTGAGCGGCAATGTGTCTTGAAAAGCGGATGATGCGTCCATGGGAACCTCCTGTCTGCCTCGCTCATCGCCCAACACGGGTACGATTTCAAGCCGAGACAAACCGCAAAACGGGTGCTAGCGTGCCGCCATGAAAGTGACGCGCAATTCCTCTAACCAGTTGATCCTTTCCGATACCCCTTGGTTTATCGGCATCATGCTGGTCTTCTTCATTCTGGCATTTGTCGGCGCAGGCCTGTTCTTGGCCAGCGAAGGCGGTGAGGGCATCTTGTTCGGCATCTTCTTCGCACTGTTCGGCGGTGGAATGGGTTTTGGAGCATTCTGCGCATTTGTCCGTCGTGTTCAGGTCATCCTGGACCGAAAGGAAGACCGCATTATGATCCGCAGGCAGTCGGTTTTTGGCTATGAGACTGTCGAGCATGTGCTTTCAAACCTATCCCATGCGGAGATTGAAAGCACTATATCTAGAAGCGACAAGGGGTCATCCACCCTCTATCGCCCTGTGCTAATATTGGACAAGGGGATGAGCGCGGGACGTCATCCTATCGTCGAAGCGTTCTCGAACGGTCGTGGTGCGCATCGGCTGGTTGATGCGGTCAATAACTGGCTTCCCGCGCGCAAGGTTGACACCGCTAGCCGTTCAGCTTAAATCCCTGCCCAACATCCGGAAGCGTCTGATCTTCCGGTCCCTTGAGTCGTTCAGGGATCGCCCCCCACCAGCGTGTTACGCCCGTGGGGGCAATTGTGCATTTAACCGGTGTTTCTTATCTAAGAGGCGCCACCAGATAACCGGCATAGGAGGCCGAAGGCATGTTTGAAAATCTATCCGAACGCCTCTCTGGCGTCTTTGACCGGCTGACCAAACAGGGTGCGCTGTCTGAAGAGGACGTCAAGACCGCCCTGCGCGAAGTACGGGTTGCCTTGCTTGAGGCCGACGTCTCGCTGCCGGTCGCGCGGGAATTCGTCAAGAAGGTACAGGATCAGGCCACCGGTCAGGCTGTTACCAAGTCGATCACCCCCGGCCAGCAGGTCGTCAAGATCGTGCATGACACGCTGGTTGACGTGCTGCGCGGTGAGGATGATCCCGGTGCGCTCAAGATCGACAACCCGCCTGCCCCGATCCTGATGGTCGGTTTGCAGGGTTCGGGTAAGACGACAACCACCGGTAAGCTGGCCAAACGCCTGAAAGAGAAAGAGGGCAAGAAGGTCCTGATGGCCTCGCTGGATGTTTATCGCCCGGCGGCGATGGATCAGCTGGCCGTTCTGGGCACGCAGGTCGGCGTCGATACGCTGCCGATTGTTCCCGGCCAGAAGCCCGTCGACATCGCCAAACGCGCCAAGCAGCAAGCGACGCTGGGTGGTTATGACGTCTATATGCTCGATACCGCGGGCCGTCTGCACATCGACGAAGTGCTGATGAACGAGGTCGAGCAGGTTCGCAACGCGGTCGACCCGCGCGAAACCCTGCTGGTCGTCGACGGTCTGACCGGTCAGGTCGCCGTTGAGGTCGCCGAGGAATTTGAAGCCAAGGTCGGTATCTCGGGCGTGGTTCTGACCCGGATGGATGGTGACGGGCGCGGTGGCGCGGCGTTGTCGATGCGCGCGGTCACCGGCAAACCGATCCGCTTTGTGGGCTTGGGCGAAAAGATGGACGCGCTTGAGACGTTCGAGCCGGACCGGATTGCAGGACGTATTCTGGGAATGGGCGACATCGTTGCCCTGGTCGAAAAGGCCCAGGAAACGATGGAGATCGAACAGACCGAGCGCATGATGAAGCGTATGGTCAAAGGTCAGTTCAACATGAACGACCTGAAGATGCAGCTGGAACAGATGATCCAGATGGGCGGCATGCAAGGCATGATGGGCATGATGCCCGGCATGGGCAAGATGGCCAAACAGGTCGAAGAATCGGGCATGGATGACAAGGTGCTCAAGCGCCAGATCGCCTTGATCCAATCCATGACCAAGCGTGAACGCGCCAACCCGCAACTGCTGCAAGCCAGCCGCAAGAAACGTATCGCGGCGGGTTCGGGTATGGAGGTCAGCGACCTCAACAAGCTGCTCAAGATGCACCGGCAGATGTCGGACATGATGAAGAAGATGGGCAAGATGGGCAAAGGCAAGATGCTGAAACAGGCCATGAAGGGCATGTTTGGTAAAGGCGGCCCCTCGCCAGAAGACATGGCGGCAGGCATGGACCCCAAGGCGCTGGAGCAGGCGGCCAAAGCGATGGGTGGCAAGATGCCCGGAATGGGCGGAGGCATGGCCCTGCCTCCGGGCCTCAGCGGATTTGGCAAAAAGAAGTAAATGACCGCCGCTGCACCTCATATCCCCCGGCTTGAAACCGAACGCCTGATCCTGCGCGCCCCGTGCGAGGACGATTTCAGCGCGCTGGAAGCATTCTTTGCCAGCGACGCATCGAAATTCGTCGGCGGTCCCAAACGTGCGGATGAGACATGGCGGACACTTGCCCTACTGCTGGGTCACTGGACCCTTCGCGGCTATGGGTATTGGGCGGTAGAGGAAAAAGGCGCCGGCAAATACATCGGCCATGTAGGGCTGTGGTTTCCGCATAGCTGGCCTGAGCCGGAAATCGGCTGGACACTGATGAGCAGCGCAACAGGCAAAGGATACGCGACCGAGGCGGCGCTCGCAGCACGGACATATGCCTATGACGTACTGGGCTGGGATACTGCTATTTCTCTGATCGACCCCGACAATCTGGCGAGCAGAGCCGTGGCCGATCGATTGGGTGCGCGGTTTGACAGCATCTATAAACACCCGGCCTATGGCGAGATGCAGGTTTGGCGGCATCCGGCTCCATCAGACCTTGAGAACGGTGGAGTGGAGGCATACGCATGACGACGTTCTCCATCCCGATCATCGAAACTGAACGCCTTGTTCTGCGGGCCCCGCATGCGGATGACTTGCCTGAGTTGACTGCCTTCTATGCATCCGAGCGCAGCCATATGGTTGGCGGTCCGCGGGATCAGGTGGGCAGCTGGAGCTCTCTGGCAACGCGTCTGGGTCACTGGGCGCTGAAAGGCTACGGCCTTTGGCATCTGACCGAGAATTCCAGCGGTCGCTTTGTTGGCGCGGTTGGCATCATTGATGTACCTGGCTGGGACGAACCCGAACTCGGCTGGACCCTGATGGACGGGGCGGAAGGCAAAGGTCTGGCTTTCGAGGCAGCCCTTGCAGCTCGCGACTATGCTGCGCGCCAACAGGGTTTGAATGGCGTCATCAGCTATATCGCGCATGAAAACACGCGCTCTCGTGCCTTGGCCGAGCGTATGGGGGCCAGCTTCGAGCGCGAAGGCGAAGTGATGGGCAAGCCCTGCCAGGTCTGGCGCCATCCCACGCTCGATTTATCCGAACCTGCTTTGACCACCGAAAGGACCGGCCAATGACCAATCCCGTGACTCAGGCTGCCGCGTTGCTCAAGGACCACCGCGAAAGCATCGATCGCTTGGACGCGATTCTGGTTTACACACTGGGCGAGCGGTTCAAGCACACACAAGCCGTTGGCAAACTGAAAGCGGCACACGACCTTCCCCCGTCCGATCCCACGCGCGAAGCTGCGCAGATCGCACGGTTAGAAGACCTGGCGAAAGAGGCCGATCTTGACCCCGATTTCGCCAAGGCTTTTCTGAATTTCATCATTCAGGAAGTCATCCGACACCATAAGAAACACCAGAATTGACCGGGCCGTTCCCGGCACACGCCATCTAAAGGAGATACCACCATGGCAATGAAAATTCGTCTCGCCCGCGGCGGCTCGAAAAAGCGTCCCTTCTACCGCATCGTGGCTGCCGACAGCCGCATGCCGCGCGACGGCCGTTTCATCGAAAAGCTGGGCACCTACAACCCGCTGCTGCCGAAAGACAACGAAGAGCGCGTTAAAATGGACATGGAGCGCATCCAGTACTGGCTGGACCAGGGCGCCCAGCCCACCGACCGGATCGCCCGCATGCTGGAAGCAGCCGGCGCCAAGGAAAAAGCTGAGCGTAGCAACCCCAACAAGGGTACCCCGGGCAAGAAAGCTCAGGAGCGCGCGGAAGAAAAAGCTGCAAAGGCCGCTGAAGCTGCCGAAGCTGCTGCTGCGCCTGCTGAAGAAGCAGCAGCAGAAGAGTAAGCAGGGCGGCGCGTGCGGGATCAGACCTTTACCGACGATTTTCGCGCGCAGTTCGATCTGTTGTTGCGGCTCCGGCGCGATGTGCGCCGGTTTCGCGACGATGCTGTGGACGAGGCAGTGCTGACGCGCTGCCTCGACGCATTTCGACTGGCGCCGTCTGTTGGGCTCAGCGAGCCTTGGCGTGTGGTCCGAGTCGAAAGTACCCCCGCGCGTGAGGCTGCGCTTAAGAACTTTCAGGCGGCGAATGCCCAGGCCCTAAAGGGATACTCGGGCGACAATGCGCGGCTCTACAGTCAGCTGAAACTGACGGGAATGCAGGAAGCACCGGTGCAGCTGGCCGTGTTCTGCGACGATTCCACCGACAAGGGGCGCGGTTTGGGTGCAGGTTCGATGCCCGAGATGCGGCGCTATTCCGTGGTCTCGGCAGTCACCCTGTTCTGGCTTGCCTTGCGGACCGAAGGGATGGGGTTGGGATGGGTGTCTATTCTGGACCCCGAACGAATGGCGCGTGATCTGAATGTGTCGGATAGCTGGCGGTTGATCGGTTACTTCTGTGTCGGATGGCCCGAAGAGCACTCGGAAACCCCCGAGTTGCAGCAATCTGGCTGGGAATTCCGCGACGACAACCTGCTTGTGGAGGTACGATAGACGTATGTTCGGACTATTACGGCTTCCTATCCTGTTGATGATCGCCTTTATTGTGGGCGTGTTTTTCGAACGCTCGAACCAGCGCGAAGCGTGTGAGGCACGCGGGTTATGGCAAGACGGGCTATGTGTGACGGTGGATGGACCAAATGAATGACCTGATCTGCGTAGGAAGTGTTGCGGGCTCATACGGGGTGCGCGGCGAAGTGCGCCTGAAAAGCCATTGCGCGATCCCTGAGGATATCGAAGCCTATTCGCCGCTGACGGATGAACAGGGCGCGAAACGCTATCCGCTTGTCCTGACTCGTCCGATCAAGAATGGCTTTGCCGCCAGATTGGGCGGAGTTGAAACCAAGGAACAGGCAGATGACCTGAAGGGGCTGCGCCTGTTTGCGCGGCGCGATCAGTTGCCTTCGCTACCTGATGACGAGTTCTACCACACAGATCTAATCGGACTTGCGGTCTATGACACAGGGGGCGCGTTGCTGGGTCAGGTTAAATCTGTCCAGAACCACGGTGCGGCGGACCTGTTGGAATTGCACGGGCCGGGCCTGAATTCCACTGTTTTGCTACCGTTCACACTCGAGTCGGTTCCTACAGTTGATCTGGAACAGGGCCGCATCGTCGCCGACCCGCCCGAAGGGCTGATCTGATGCGTCGGGTCCTGCTGCATCTGGGCCTGCACAAAACTGGCACAACAGCAGCACAATCCTTCCTCTATGAAAATCGCGAGCTGATTTGGCCGCATTTTGCGCTGGTCCTACCGTATCGCACCCGCAATTCCGGCCTGTCCCGCGCGGCCACCAACCATTCCGTCTATGGAACAGTGGGAACCCTCTCCGAGTTTGGCAGTCAGCTGCGCGAATTTCTGGACAGCCTGGATTTCGGCGACAAGCGGGGACTGATCCTGAGCGAAGAAAACTTCGCCGGCCTCAGGCCCAGCCGCAATATCGACCAAGGCTATGCTGCGGCCCCCGATCTGGCTGCCTGTCTGGTGGATTCAATTCGCCAGCGATTTTCAGGGCAAGAGGTTGAGATCACAATATACCTGTCTCTGCGCCAGCGCGGAGGCTGGTTGCGCAGCCTGTGGGCACATGATCTGGAACGGATGCGACAGGTTTTTGACTTTGAAACCTTTCGCGACAACCTGGACCACCTGCCCCCGCTGCAAGACACCGTCAGCCGCATCAAGGAAAAGCTGCCTTCCGTCTCTGTTACGACTGAATGGCTGGAAGATTTGCAACTGCGACGGCTTGGACCTGGCGACCCCTTTGCCGAATTTATGGACCTGTCGCGTGAAAAGGCCAACCTTCTGGTGCCTCCGACTCAGGTCAATACCCGGCTCCCCGAAGACGTCCTGTCCGAGTTGCTGGAACTGAACCGTTCGCGCCTGGAAGAAGCGGCTCTGGTTGCGCAAAAGACTGCCGTGATTGAACGCGCGCAGACAGACCTGATTGGTACATCATGACTGATACGTCCCCGAAATCTCATGGTCGCAAGGCGATCCGTCCTACGCTGAAACCGCGCGAACTGCTTACGCCCACGCCCGATTTGCATGGGGTGTGGAAGGCCAAGATCATCACCTTGTTTCCGTCGGCCTTTCCCGGAGTTCTTGGCGAAAGCCTGACTGGAAAAGCCCTGCAAGAAGGGTTGTGGCAGCTGGAAACCGTTGACCTGCGTCAGTTCGGTGTCGGCAAGCATCGCAATGTGGACGACACCCCGGCCGGCGGCGGAGCGGGGATGGTGTTGCGCTCTGATGTATTGGGCGAAGCAATCGAGCACACGATGACCGAGGCGCAAGGAAACTGGCCTCTGATCTACCTTAGCCCGCGCGGTCGCCGCATGGACCAGCGCATGATGCAGAACCTCGCGCGCTGTGATGGCATGACCCTGCTATGTGGGCGGTTTGAAGGTGTTGATGAACGGGTGCTGGAGCATTACGGCGTCCAAGAGGTCTCGCTGGGGGATTTCGTGATGACCGGAGGCGAGATTGCCGCGCAAGCGCTGATCGACGCCACGGTGCGTCTGATCCCCGGCGTTCTGGGCAATCAGGCCTCGGCCGAAGAAGAGAGTTTTTCGTCGGGCCTGCTGGAGCACCCCCAGTACACCCGCCCGGCCGAATGGAAAGGCCGCCCAATCCCCGAGATTTTGATGTCAGGCCATCATGGTCGCATCGCCGAATGGCGTCACGATATGTCCGAACAGATCACCCGCGAACGGCGACCCGATCTGTGGGAGGCCTATCTGAGTGAACGGGAAGAGACGTCTGACTGACATCCCCCGTGTGACATGAGCCCCGCAGCTGAGCGGTCCCGGTTGCAGAATTATTCGGGGGGGAAAAGCGCGAATGCAGGCTTGATCACTTCGTCGTGGGCGACACCATCGAAACCTATGGGGTGCCCAAAGTCTAAGGGCTACCAGATTTCCAGCGCGCCCAGATTTCCGGTGGCCCGTTGAAGACATTGATATCAACCCTCCCCTGAACACCGGGCACCAGCCCGGTGCCGGTGTATTGCCAGAGCCGCCACACCGCTTTGGGATACACATTTCGCGGATGACCGGCGACCGAACGCAACCAGAACTCAGTCTTGGGCAGCCGCCCGATATTCGTATCACCATAGAAATCCACCGTCGTATAGACGATCGGACGGCGCCCATAGTGGCGTTCGAGGATATCCAGGAACTGTTGAGCCTCGGCCCGGACCGTCGCACCATCGGGGCGCAAGGTGCAGGTCTTAGAATGCGGGGTCCACTCCATGTCCAGCACATGTGGCAGATCCGATCCCTTGGGTACGTTCTGGATGAACCAGCGGGCCTGTTCCCGCGCCGACCGGCAGAAATAGTAGTAATGATATGCCCCCCACGGCACGCCCGCAGCCTGCGCACCTTGCCGATGGCTGGCAAACATGGGGTCGGCGACATCGCCCCCTTCGGTCGCTTTGATAAAGACGAAACTAACGCCGGACTGCTTGGCGGTGCGCCAGTCTATCGCTCCTTGCCAGCGCGATACGTCCAGCCCGTGCACCGGGTAATGCCCCGGATGTCTCCCTTCCCATTCGTGGGGGTCTGCATCTGCAAAGGCTGGGAAGATCACAGAGGGCGGCGTAGCATCTGGAAACGACTGGGCCTCGACCAGTTGCGGCGGCGGGCTGCTGCGACCGCAGGACAGGGTCGCAAAGGCCATGACGGCGAGCATCAATGCGGTGCGCATGATCTAATCCTGTATCAAATGACTGCTCTTATAATTACGTCCAGTTTGCCTGATCAGCCCCGCAAGGCAATGGTTCTGTTTGCGTGCGGCGGAAACCCACCGTTTTCCCCGCCTTGCATGGCGATTTAGGCTTGATCCCTGCCCCCGATGCCCGTAAATGACCGCAATCCGGTGCCGCAACTTCGCGACTCCGGTGTTTTGGTTTGCATCATGTCGTGACGCCCGGCTTTCTTCAGCCACGGCGCGGCGGGCAGGCCAGAGACCAAGTGAACATTCGATCTGACCTCTGGCGGGCTGTACGCAGGACCCGGTGAAGACCAAGAGCTCTCAGGCCGTGCCCAAACTTCGTGGACCAACCACGAGCAGATAGGAGAACCTGCGATGGACCTGATCGCACAGCTTGAGGCGGAACAGATTGCCGCCCTGGGGAAAGACATCCCCGATTTCAAAGCCGGTGACACCATTCGTGTCGGCTTTAAAGTGACCGAAGGGTCGCGCACCCGTGTTCAGAACTACGAAGGCGTCTGCATCGCCCGTAAAGGTGGCAACACCATCGCCGGTGCGTTCACCGTGCGTAAGATTTCCTTTGGTGAAGGCGTGGAGCGTGTGTTCCCGCTGTATTCAACCAATATCGACAGCATCTCCGTTGTCCGCCGTGGCCGCGTTCGTCGCGCCAAACTGTATTATCTGCGCACTCGTCGCGGTAAATCCGCACGTATCGCAGAGGTCACCAACTACAAGCCCAAAGCTGGCGCCGAAGCGTAAGGAACGGAAAGATGAAAAAAGACATCCATCCCGATTATCACGTCATCGACGTCAAAATGACCGATGGCACCATAGTTCAGATGAAATCCACCTGGGGCTCCGAAGGCGATCAGCTGGCTCTGGAAATCGACCCCTCCGTGCACCCCGCATGGACCGGTGGCGGCGCGCGTCTGATGGACGCCGGTGGCCGTGTGTCGAAGTTCAAAAAGAAATACGAAGGTTTGGGCTTCTAAGCCTGACCCGTTTCGAATGCGAAAGGCCGCCCCTCTGGGCGGCCTTTTTCGTTTTACCCGAAACCTCTGACACCGCCCTGGCAAGAAACGCGTCAGGATCAATCCCTCAGGAATTCTTCGCGCGTGTCAGATCCGCCGCGCTGTGCACCGGGGGCACAGGGCCGCGCAGCAACATCAACCCCAGCGTCACGCCGATCAGCGCCGCAATCGCCGTCACCATCATGGCGCTGTCAAAAGCGTTGTCCTGCAGGTCGCGCAAAGCATTTGACAGAGCACTTCCCGACGTCGGATCCATGCCGGCAATCAGTTGCTGGATTTGACTGGGCGTTCCGTGGGTCAGCGCATGAGCCAGATCATCACGGGGGGCCGAGCCGGCCGGTAACGCGTCGATCACTTCGGTAAGACCCCGACGAGAGGTGATGGCTTCGGCAAGCCCGCAGACCACAGCCCCCAACGTAGCCCCGAAATAGAGGCAGGCATTGATTACACCTGAGCCTTGCCCCACATGCTCATCAGGCAAAAGCCGCAACCCAAGACGCGGTAGCAGCGAGAAACAGATACCAAGACCAATGCCGACGATCATCAACTTCCACCAGATCTGCGCATATTGAGTGGGAACTGTAATCGTGGTCAGCAACAAAAACCCAGCGGCCATTGCGCCCAGCCCGATCACAACAGGCCATTGAAAGCTGTAGGGCGCAAGAAATCGAGGAGCGATGACCGAGATCGCGAACATGCTTAGGCTCAACGGCATAATCGCAAGCCCAGCCCCGATAGACGTGTATCCGAATGCATCAGGCGATTGGACGAATGTGTTGAAGTAGACGAAAAAACCAAACAGCATAAAGCCGGTAAGGAACATCCCCGCTGCCGCCATGAAATAGCGCGGATGAAGGAAATAGCGCAGCTCGACCAACGGATCTTCACTGCGGCGCGAAGCCAGCACAAGGCCGACCATGGCCAGCATGGCCACACCCAACGGCACCAGCGTCAACGGTGCCTGCCATCCTCCACTTTCCCCATTGCTCAGGGCAAATGACAGCGGCCCCAGAAACAGCACAAGAGCCACAGCGCCGAGATAATCGAACCGGGCACCGGCCAGTCGCGTGTTCGGTACATAGTTCCGCTTTCTCACGGTCAAGCCAATGATAAACGCGGTGGTCAGCAGGATCAGATCGGTGGCGAATACGGCTCTCCAACTGATGTAATGGGCGAATGCGCCGCCAAGGATAGGGCCGATCCCGAT
Organism: Ruegeria sp. CDSB022; assembly: GCF_059611145.1. Lineage (NCBI taxonomy): Bacteria > Pseudomonadati > Pseudomonadota > Alphaproteobacteria > Rhodobacterales > Roseobacteraceae > Ruegeria > Ruegeria sp. CDSB022. Next base: position 74,360 of record NZ_JBXWOZ010000012.1, read on the forward strand.
CGACAGTCCGACGATGGCGCCCCATGCTCCGGTAACGCTGGCGCGTTTTTCCTCCGGGGTCGCTGCAGTCAACAAGGGCAACGACGTGCCAAACAGCGCTGCGGCCCCTGCCCCCTGCGCCCCACGGCCAAACAGCATCATCGCCCCGTCCTGCGCGAACAAGGCCGAGGCAGAGCCTATGGCAAAAACGATCATGCCAACCAGAAACACGCCCAGCTTGCCCGTGATATCACCCAGCCGACTGATAATCGTCACCAGCGTGGCACTGACCACGGTATAGATGGCCATGACCCATTGCAGGCCCGAAGGCGACAGATCGAACTCATTTTTGAGATCAGGCAGGATGGTCGCGACCGCCGTGGAATTGAAGCCAACAACAACCATGCAAATCGCCGTCATGACCAATACAACGCGTGCGCCAGCATCAGATGAATTCGCTTTTAACATCAAATACGTCCTTAAATACGGGTGGCGGTTTTGGATCGTCACAACGATAGTTTAACAGGAATGTGCAAGCCGCCTAGCTTTAGATCCAGTATGACAGTGCCAGCGGCAAAGCGATGATCGTTGTCAGCGTCGAAACCAGTATGAACCCGGCAACATCGGGGCCGTATTCCGGCACATGCTGGTCTATGAACAAATAGGTCGCCACCGATGACGGCATCAAACAGCACAGGATCACCGCGCCGCGCTCAGCGCCTGTAAAGCCGAAGGTCCAGACCAACCCGCTGGCGATTGCAACTGCCATCACCAGGTGCAAAGCGGTCAGCGTCACCGCACGCCCAAGGCGGTTGACCCGAAGGCTGGCCAATGTGTGGCCCAATGTCAGCAGCATCAGCGGGATGGAAAGCCCACCCAGGATATCGAATGACTTCGCAACAGGCTGAGGCAGGCTATAGCCGCTGGCCATCAGCACCAGCGATAGGACCACCGCATATATGATCGGCGAGGTGGCGAGCTTTCTGGGCGAAAACTCTTTGGCTGGTATCCACATCCCTACAGTGAAGATGCTGACAAGAACGACCACTACAAAAGCCATCGTATAGGCCATCCCCGCATCGCCTAACGCAAGCAAGGTGATTGGCAATCCGATATTGCCCACATTCCCATGCATCAGAGGCGTCAGAAAGGCCCGCGCCGGTAGGCGCATAACCTTCAGCGCCGCAAATCCCAGAACACCAAACCCGGCAATCGCCAAAACCGCAGCGGCCATCACGTCCAGAAACGTTCCAACAGCGATCTTTGTGGCCGACAGATGAGAGATGATCAGTGTGGGATATCCAACCCGCGAAACGATCGCGCCAATTACCTTGTTGTCAAAGGGCGTTTTGGTCAACGCCAGTACATACCCAGCCCCGGCACAGATCAGCACCGGCAGCACCACATTCAGTACGTTCAGAAACAGATGCTCCAAGCCATGTCTTTCTCACAGTCCTTAAGCCTGGAGATTGAAACATAGTCCTGGCTTTCGCAAGTCAGCGGTCTGTGGGCAGGCTGAGATTTCCGCAACACCGCCTTTTTATGCCGCCATACATTGCTTCGGGTTCTTCCCTTCCCGCTTTCCACAACATATAGTGGCCTGCAACAACGTGTACGCAAACACGGTGAGACTTGGGAATACAGGCATGGCACATATTATCGTAGTGGGGAACGAGAAGGGCGGCGCGGGCAAATCGACTGTGTCCATGCATGTGGCCACCGCACTCGCCCGCCTGGGTCACAAGGTCAGCACCCTGGATCTGGACCTGCGGCAACGCAGCTTGGGACGGTATTTCGAGAACCGGAATAGCTTTCTGAAAAGCGCGGACCTGACCCTTCCCAGCCCCCGCCACCATGACCTGCCCGAGATTGATGCAAGCACGCTGAAACCGGGAGAAAACATCTATGACCACCGCCTCTCAGCGGCCGTGTCCGAGCTGGAAAGCGATAGCGATTTCATCCTGATCGACTGCCCCGGCTCTCATACCCGTCTCAGCCAGGTGGCGCATTCGCTGGCTGATACGCTGATCACTCCCCTGAACGACAGTTTTATCGATTTTGACCTGCTGGCACGCATCGATTCAAAGGGTGAGAATATTCTGGGCCCGTCGGTCTATTCCGAGATGGTCTGGAACGCACGCCAGCTGCGCGCGCAAGCCGGCCTGAAGCCCATCGACTGGGTCGTTGTGCGCAACCGCGTCGGTACCCAACGCATGGTCAACAAGGAAAAGATGCAGCGCGCGATCGAGATGCTGTCGCAGCGGATCGGCTTCCGGGTTGCTTCGGGCTTTTCCGAACGCGTTATTTTCCGAGAGCTGTTCCCGCGCGGGCTGACCCTATTGGACCTCAAGGATATCGGGATCAAACAGCTGAACATTTCGAACATCGCAGCACGTCAGGAATTGCGCGACATGATGAAAGAGCTGAACCTGCCGGGTGTTGAGATCGATTTTTAGAAGCTTTTTACGACGGGTAGACGGACTATACTGCCGCTCACCTGGAAAAACGAAAGTCCGTTTCTGGCAATCGTTTTAGCTTTAGAGCCCTTGTTGGGCCTAAGCTATCACTGCTTTCCAATACTCAGGGTAAACTCGAACGAAACCAAATCCATCGACAGTCAAATTTGCTTCGTATCCACTATTGATCGAAGTGTACCTATAGGTATTCTCGTTCAGCCGCTCATATCGTTGCTTCAGCGGTTTGAATGTCCAGGTTTCATCATCCAACCAAACAGCAGTGAACTCTGCCTGATCTCCAATCCCTAGCTGGAGTCGCTTGATCGCATTCGTGTTCGTGTTCGTGTTCGTGGCCGGTGTAAACCCAAGATCGATGTCGAGCAATTCATCAACAGCATCCACAACTTTGTCATTCGAGGTCCATGTACCATCGTCTTGCTTCACTAAAACAAGATCAACCCTATCTGCCCCAATCCAACGCTGTACGGTGGCGGCGCTACACACCCATTCGTCATTACAGGTCACGGAATAAGCTATTCTGACAGGAGAATTTTCAACTACGTAGACAGCCATGCCCGAGATTACGCGAGACGTTCCGTTACGGTTAACCGAACAGGCATCTGTGCCCACGACATCAATCCGTCGCCACATTGTACTTCGCATCATCGCCTCAACCATCGCTATTGCTTTGCTTGCCCCATAGCGGACATTCATGCGTGTATCAGCATAGGTCAATCAGGGCTCTCTCCAGCCGTTCTCGGCGGCGTGCATGAACGGCTGGGTCAGTGTTGTCAGATGTCGAACGACTAACCGCTGTTCCTTGCGATGATGAAAGCAGTCGAACCCGTTTCGGGACGCCACTTTTGTTCAATTTCGAACCCATGAGCTTGCATACGCTCTACAAGGATTTCTTGCGTCAGGGCGCGGATCTTGGGCAATAGGCCGATGGTCCCGAGAGCTGGTATGACGAACTTCTCGAGACCTTCCAGGCAGACCGTCGAGCTGAAGAACAGGCCACCTTCCTTCAAGGAACTACGAACACGGTCCAGTGTCGCGTCAAGATCCAGTACCAAGTGCAGGATCGACATAGCCAGTACGGCATCATACTGTTGACCCTTCGCCGGAATAGGCCAGCACTCGAACGCGCTAACTTCAAAGTTGATGTTCTTGCTACCCTGCGCGTCGGCTTTTTCCCGGGCGATTGAGATCATTTCGGATGAATAGTCGATGGCGTCGATATGGGCGACTTTTGGGGCGTGAATGAGCGCCGTCGTACCTGTGCCACAGCCAAATTCCAGGATGCGGTCTTGGGGGGACAGGTGTCTTGCAGTTATGTCCAGTTTGTATTCATAGGCGGCTTGGTTTTGGACCGGACGGCGGGCATAGGATCTCGCCATCAGATTCCAGAACCGGGTGGGTTTGATGAACATATCTAATCCTTTGGTAGGGTGCAGCAGACGCGATGATTTAGCTGGCGTCTTGGATGTCGAAGACTTTTTCGAGGGGCTTGTCGAATACACGAGAAATCAAGATCGCCAGTTCGAGCGTTGGTGAATATTTGGCGTTTTCAATGGCAACGATGGTTTGTCGGGTGACTCCAACCTTTTCGGCGAGTTCTTTTTGCGTCATTTCATCTGCGTCAAAGCGTAGACGTCTAATATTGTTGGTGATCCTGAGCTTGCCCATGGATCAGTACCCCCGCCGATAGCTAGCAAATTTGACAATATCTGCTGACAGGGATCCGAAGGCCATTCCGAAATAGATGATGTTGAAGCCAGTGAGCGCTGATGCGTTGAGAGCCATGGCGACGACAGCTGAGATAAAACCCGCACCGGCGAAGATAATGATGGCGTAGCTGCCACGGCGCTCGAACATCTTGTCACGTTCATCAACGACGAAGCTGGGTTTGGGTTCGTGTGTAACAATCGCAAACCCAATGTTGAACAGTATGGTGCCGATGATGGTGGCCACGACGCCCAAGGGGATCAGCCAGATCACCATGCGGGCCCAGTTGTTTACAGCGTCTGGGCCATCAAACAATCCAGAGGCATTCATATCCAGAAGCCGTGAAACAACAAATGCACTAACGGCGAGGTTCACGAAGATCGAGACGACCGTATTGCGATCTTGGTAGGTCATTTCTGAAATCCCTTTTGGACAGAACACTTCTAATGAGTCGATTATTGCTTACTACTTGTATGAAATATTATACACAATGTCTAAAATAATGTACTTCACTATCGAAGCGTATTTGTAGCTTGTGCTCGATGATGGGAATCTACGACTCCAACTGGAGTGCTGCGCGTTTGCGACTGGCCCAAAGGTTGTGTCGCCAACTTTTCGAAGACTAGAACCAGCGTTATGCTAGACCCAATTATCCTGCGATCTCAGCAAACATCCGAAAGCCAGAGGTTGTATTACTAGAGAATTGTTTCTTCCGGATCATGTTGACTACCTCAATGCCATCCAGTGTGGCTGAAGCTGATCTAAATGGCTTGAACCCACACATGTGCCGTACGCGTCATTTAAAGTTTGCGACACAACCCCTTCGCTTCAGCAGCGCCAACTTTGGACGATATCGAAGTCCCTCACATAATCCGCAAGGGGCAATTCACACCCGGATTCTGTCCGTTTCGGCAGTTCGCCGAGCTCGCGGCCTAACTCACGAGCGATTGCTGAAACCGCTCGGCAGGTTCAGAACTTTGCAACAGAACCGTTCGAGTGCCCGAAATAGTTAAGAATCACCTGGGTCAAAGGCTGCGAATGCGTGGCAAGAAAGGTATGAGGTTCGTTCTGGGAAATCTCAGGGAAAACCTGAGCCCCTAAAATCACGACTCAATTCGACGTTGAATCGCGTCAGCTTCGGATACAAGCTAAGAAAGAGCGCCAACTGTGGTCAGAATCTGCCTCAAACGTGTCCATAAGTGGGGGGAAGCAAGGCAATTTTATGTATCCCCGCTGCAGCCTTGACTAAACTTCCCGGGTACCGCTACGTCATTAAGAAATTATGAAGGTTGTATCAGTTTTTGCGAAACAACCTTGAGTAAAACGAGAATCAATAATCAGAAGTTTGAGGTTAGGAAAATGTTAAATCGGGTCCTGAAAACTACCTCTGGTGCGTTGATGTTGTCCGTCGCGACCATGGCAAACGCTGAAACTGTTCAGTTGAACAGTTTAGACGGCGGAATGACTCTGACCGGAGAGCTAATAGATTTTGATGGCGCCAATTACGAACTCCGAACGGTGGTTGGTACAATCACGGTTGACGCTTTCAAAGTTGAATGCATAGGCGAAGCCTGCCCCAGTCGGAACGAAGGTCCAGTCGAATATGGCATTTCAGGTTCTTCTCGCCTGGTCGATGTCTTATTCGCTGATCTTACGACGCAATTCGGTGAGGAGATTGGCGGCACTGCTTTGCGCTCTGAGGAAGAAGGTGTCGATAAGCTACTGCTCCGTAACGAGCTAGGCGAGTTTTTGGCCGAAGTCTCCTTGATGGGTGGTGACTCCGCAGACGGGATCAAACAACTGGTCGATGGGAACTCAGCACTGGCCGTGACCACACGCCCTGCTCAACCCGACGAGCTGGCGAGCGCATCGCAGGCTGGACTCGGGGATATCACCACGAGTGAAAACGAGAAAATTTTTGCGCTGGACGGTTTAGTTGTTATTACATCGCAAAGTAACCAACTGCGGGCAGTCGCCGAACAGGATCTAGCGCGGATATTTTCCGGAGCCATTTCCAACTGGAGCCAGATTGGTGGGCCCGATGCCCCGATCCAGCTTTACATGCGAGCGCCTGAAAGCGGAACTGCGTTGGTTTTCAATGACCTGATCATGAACCCCGTGGGCGCAACATACGCGAGCGATACAAGCTTTTTCGAAACAGACACGGAATTGGCTGCAGCAGTTGCTTCTGATCCGCTTGGTATCGGAATTACCAGCCTCGCAAGTGCTGATGAGGCCAAGGTTCTTGCAATTCGCGGTGTTTGTGGAATTCAGGTTCCAGCGACACCTTTCACCATCAAGACAGAAGAATACCCGCTTAGCCGACGCTTGTATGCATATACCGGCAAAACTGCGCCAGCACAGTTGAACCGCTTCATGCAATTCCTCGAAAGCGAAAAGGCGCAAGAGACAATTGATGCTTCGGGCTTTGTGTCACTTGGTGAATCCCTGCAAGGCCCCAATGAGCAGGGACTACGCTATCTTGGCGCAGTAATGCCAACCGATGCAGAGGTTACCCTGAAACAGTTGCAGGAAATGTCGGCTGAGCTGTCCGGTGCCGACCGTAGTTCTATAACCTTTCGGTTTGCATTCGGATCCTCTCGCCTGGATACGCGGGCACAGGACGACATAAGGCGCCTTGCTTCGTTGCTTGCCAAGGAAGAAACCACAAACAAAGAACTTCTTTTGATCGGATACACAGACTCTGTCGGCGCTGGGGGATCCAACCGGTCACTCAGTCAGCAGCGTGCCAAACAAGTTAGCAATGCGTTGCTAAAAGCAGCGCCTACCAACAGCCTGGACGGGTTAACCATCCGAACTCTGGGTTATGGTGAGATCTCGCCGCTAAGTTGCAACGACACTGAGAATGGTCGCCGTATCAACCGCCGAGTGGAAGTCTGGTTGCGAGACGTTGTCACCACATCCCAGTAGCGAAGCGCCAACTCAGCTTCGGAACGGGAATACAACGGTCAGTGACCAAGACGATAATTCAATGGAGTAACGTCGTATGAGAATGCTCGCAGTATTGGCCAATGTTTTCCTACTGCAATTGTCAGGGGCGGCTGTCGCGCAGGAAGACCCATACAAATCCGCAGTAGACAGCTGGCTCAATGGTAGCGAGGCCGTAGGCCTGCAAGGTTTGTCGGAAGCGGCCAGTCAGGGGAACACATCGGCGCAAATGATCCTTGGTCAGATCGATCGCGATACTGTACCTGGAGGATTTTCCGATTACTTGATCAATCATCAGGCACGAGACCAGCTTCTTCGTGCACCGGATCCCGATAAGGGAACCGTAAACTGGTTGCTTGCTCTGAGCAATCCTGCCCTACAAAAACACGGCGAGGCCATCTTTGGATATCGGGTTGGTCGTCAGCCAATCAGCAATGCGATAGCACTGCAAACTCATGGTGAGATTGAAGGCGCCGAGTATGTATTGTGGAATACACTGAATAACGGCCGCTTTGATCTGATCAATTCCATGCCTTCAGAAAACTACGGCCTGTCCGAAGCCGGTTTTCTCAAGTGGATCGAAGCTTATATGGCGCGGGAAAACAAGGCGATCACGATGCGGGCCTTTGTGGAAGAATCCAATCCCAAACGTGTTTCGGGGTTGTTGGGTCTCAAACGACTGGCACGACTGTTGAACCTCAATCAGCATTTTTCCGACGAAGCCAACCAGTTCACGACAGTGATGCTGGGCCGGGGCTCGGACTTGCCTGAAAGTGTCGATTTGGTTCGCTTGAACGAAAGCATTTCTCGCATCAGTGAAACCGATAAATACTTGAACATCGTAAAACGCTACTGCGACTCATGCGAAGGTGAAACAGTAGACTACGATTGCGTGGTTCAGGCTCTGGAAATCATAGGTGGCTACAAGACGCTGATGTCCATCCGCACCCCAGTTGAGGGGTCAATTGACCAGGCTACATTCATGAATTCTAATCGTTCGGTCGAAATCTTCGCGCAGTTGGTAAACAACATGCGCCGCCACTACTCTCGTGGCATTCGATCGTCTTGCATTGCCGCTAATCTGAAAGCCAAGATCTAACATATAGCTAAAACAAGGTTTGATTGAGATTATCACATGTTTGAAGGCGTCGTGAACCTTTGCAAAATAGCTTAACCGTTCAATGGTTCCGGTTCCGATAAAGCAAAAGTAAAACGTTTGTATGTACTGACTTCCTACGCTGACCAACTTGGATCGAACAGTGTGCATACTGGAAATCACGAAACAAACGGACTCGCGTAAAGAGTGTGTATAACTGAGAAACGTTTTGTGATTGGAAATTGAATAATTCCTGATGTGCAAGGGACGATAACGGACGGGACGAGGCATGGGCAACGTAATGAAACTAGTAACGACTGGTGATGAAGATACGGGTCAGATGATCGGAGCCTCTTCCGCAGATGATCTCCCTGCCGGCGCCCGGTTGTTGCATGGTCAGTACAAAATTGACCACTACCTGAACAGCGGCGGCTTCGGCATTACCTATCTGGCCAATGACAGTCTCAACCGCAAGGTGGTCATCAAAGAGTGTTTTCCAGCCATGTTCGCGCGCCGACAGAATCTGCTGGTGAAGGCTCGTGTGCAAAAACACAAAGAAGATCTTCGCCAGATTGTGCGGCACTTCATCAACGAAGCACAGCGCCTGGCAACTATGGATCACCCCAATATCGTTGGTGTGCACCAAGTCTTTGAGGACAACGACACCGCCTATATGGCACTGGACTTCGTTGAAGGCCCAGACCTTTTGGACGCAATCGACGACGCTGAAACCCAGCTGGACGAAGCCGATGTCATGTCGATCCTGCGGCAGATTCTGGATGCGGTCGCATTTATGCACAAGCAAGGGATGTTGCATCGGGACATATCGCCTGACAACATTCTGGTCGGACCCAACAAGATACCTGTATTGATTGATTTTGGTGCTGCGCGTGAGCAAAATAGGAAAACAAACCGTGTTTTGTCTGCCTTACGCGCAGTCAAGGATGGCTATTCCCCACAGGAATTTTATGTCACTGACGGCGTGCAAGGACCGTTTAGCGACCTCTATTCCTTGGCGGCAACATTCTATCATGTGATCACCGGAGAGCGCGCGCCAGACAGCCAGACTCGGGTCTCTGCGATTGCCGAGCAAAAGCCCGATCCTTGCAAACCTTTGCAGGGGCGCTTTGATAAGTATGATGACGTCTTTCTCGAAGCGCTCGACAAGGCTATGTCGGCGATGCCAAAGGATCGCTTTCAAACCGCTGATGAGTGGCTCGAGGCGATAGATCACTTGACCGAACCGACCACCGTTGAACAGGATGTTAGAGTTGCGGTCTCTTCATCCGGCGGAATCAACCGTGTCGCAATAACCGGCGGGCTGCTGGCATTTGGAGTTGTAGGTGCCGTAGTCGGCGTGCTGGCCATCGGAGCATTTTCACCATCCTCCGAGCCACAAGCAACGCAAGAGGACGTTTTGGCTGCCGAAGCTGAAGCCCGCGCCCAAGCTGAGATCGAAGCAGCGGCGACAGCAGAAGCAATCGCAGATGCCACCGCACGGGTCGCAGAAGCCGAGGCACGACTGGCCCAAGCCGAAGCCCGCGCGCAGGCAGAGACCATAGCGCGTGCTGAGGCCGAAGCTGCAGCTCAGGCAGCGGCTCAGGCCGAAGCCGAAGCCCGCGCCAAAGCGGCAACCGAATCGGAAGCTCGTGCACAGGCTGAGGCCGAAGCGGCTGCTCAGGCGGCGGCCCAAGCCGAAGCCGAAGCACGTGCCAAAGCCGTTGTCGAGGCAGAAGCACGCGCGCAAGCCGAGGTTGAAGCGGCCGCCAAAGCCGCGGCAGAGGCAGAAGCGCGCGCGCAGGCCGAAGTCGAAGCGGCAGCCAAAGCCGCAGCAGAAGCGCAAGCCCGAGCACAGGCTGAGATCGAAGCAGTCGCAATGGCGATGGCAGAGGCAGAATCGCGCGCGCAGGCTAGCGTTGAAGTTGCTGCTAAAGTGAGCACTGGCGACACAGATCAGGCGAATGTCGAAGCTGATACTACCACTCAAATCGTTCAGGATTTAGGGCCGACTTCAGTGAAATCTGAATGGAAGGTTCTTCTGCCTTTTGTAGCGTCGGCGGATAGTCCCGATACTGTGGAATACGTCGCTAGCGAGGCCCCGGTTTGGGTTCACGCGGGGCTGCGTATTGACTCTGTCAATGGGATTGAAATCAATGATCTGAACTCCATCGCTGCCGTTCTACTTCAATCTGGGGCTACTCCTTCGCAAGAGGGAACCATGGATGTGACCATCGGGCTTTCAAACCCAAGAGACGGTGTAGAAGTGCGGGACGTTACACTGGGTGTCGTACAAGACACGACCTTGTCGAATGGCGTCGTTTTTCAAACTCAATATGCTGAGAATGGAAAATGGGTTACGAGCGTGGTTCATGTCCCAGAAGATGTAGGCCCAGGCACAACTCTGAAACCGAACGACCAGCTGACAGCATATTTTCCGACAGATGAAAATATCGATGGGCAAGATACGATTGCCGATCTTCTGCGTGCAGGTTTGAATGACGGCCAGACTGACTTCAAGTTCACGGTCAGAAGAGGCACTTCTTTGTGGCTGGCGGACTTGCACTACGTGGGCAAGTAATAGAGAGATCATGGCTGAACGCAGTGTGCGAGTTGACCACGCCACATTGAATAGGTGGGTTGTGAAAAAGCATAACACTGGTTCTAGTCTTTCGAAAAGTTTGCGACACAACTGTCTGGGCGTGCGTAACAGACAAAGATAACGAAACCGGTATGTTTCATTTCACCGTATATGGTGAGAGTGAGCCAAAGTTCTCTGAACAAGCCGGTGTTCTGAGCAGCGGTATGGTTACTCGTCGGTTGTTTCTGTGAACCAACGGTATTTAAATTCAGTAGGACAATATGGCTCGCAGAGATGAAAAGCGCATATATAGAATGTGAACGTTGGATGAACGGTATTTCCATGCGAAAAGATGGCTAGGCTTTATTGTTTGGAAGCCTCTCGGTATCAGGTCCGGATACTAGAGACTCAGGATCTGAAAATGCAGTGTTTTCAGTTTCCTACCAGAGAAAATCGGAGTGCAGGTGCTGGGCAATTGCCGTCTTTGGTCCTCACGGAAAAACCTTCTTGGCCTTTTAACCTTGGTTTGGTCCATCAATCAGTACTCGAAGCCAACAACGTGGGTTCGTTTCAAACAGATCAAAAGGACTTCGATAATCTTGCAATTTACATAACTCAATCAGAGGCTTTCTCCACAGAAAGAAGTCTACTGTTTCTGTCAGATTGAAGGTTTGATCTTATCCAGCAACCGTTCAGTTTTACATCACCACCGAAGGCCTACTTCCCGCCAGAGATGTTTTTCACCGCGATCACAAAGCGTACAAAGCGGTCATTCGAGCGGAAAATACCAGGGGCATGTTTGTCCGCACAGCAGACATCGACCACCACTTCTGATCGTTTGAACCATACAAAAACTGTCAGATGACGGCTTTGAGCCCAATCTGTACCTTCGGTATTTTTGCTGCGCGCGCTCGCGCACGAAAATCTCCGTAAGAGGTCAGGTTCCGCCGCCGCAAGACAGCGGCAAAATCTGCCATTCGCCGATTGCGCAGAATTTCTAATACGACATATTCACAGGTTACGGGACAAGACCGCCATCGGCTTCAATCGCGCCAACAGCCGCTGACAAATTTAAGAACCGGATTTCCCAGTCAGCATAAATTGATTTGAAGGTGCGCCTGCCCGTCGCTTGTCCGTTCAACAGAATGTCCTTTGGGACCAATTACACCACGAATGCGCGAGCGGAAATTTGAGAAGCCTTCGGATGTGACAACGTCTACGGCTTCATCCAAGTGCAGCTCTAACCGGAACCATCCTGGTTTCATGATCGAAATAGAGACCACATGCCCCGTGAACGGTTGCGATAGATACGTTCCGCTGACCTTGTCCCCGATGGCCCATCCATTGGGTGGTCCGTTTCCGATGGCTGCAAACATCGTGTTCCAATCGCGGAACCCGTGTTGGTGGGCGACCAACTCGAGGGACTTGGCATGGCCAATCGATGCCCCTTCTTCGGTCAATTTTGTGCGCAAACGCTTAGCTTGATCCTTGGCTTGCGTAGCTGACGGAAATTGCGTGTTCATGACGCCACTCCTTTTTTGGTGTGGAAAATACCCCATTTTAACTCTGGGTCTTGGGCGGAGAGCCACAACACTACAACGGTGAGACCCAACATCATCACTTCGGCCAGCGGGCCCGCATACCAGATGCCAACTTCGCCAAACCAGAGGGGCAACAGGAACGTCAACGGGATCGCAAAGGCATAAGGTTTTGTCAGCCCTAGAAGGGCTGCCTTTCTTGCAGATCCAATCGCCTGAAAATAGGTCGCAATCATCATCAACGGGCCCAACAGGAAAAAGACACATGTCATTACCGGCAAGATGCGCGCAACTTCTGCAATGACCGACGTGTCGTCTACAAACGCGCTGGCGATCCGGCTAGGCATGCTAATCACAACGACCTGCACGATTGCGCAATAAACAAACGCGACACAAAGTGCCATGCGCAGGCTTGCATCTGACCTTTGCCAAAGTTCAGCACCATAGTTGTTGCCCGTGATCGTCTGCATTGCAAACGACAAGCCCAGAAGAGGCAGGAAAGCAAAGGTGATGACTCGCGTGATGATCCCGTAAGCAGTAATTGTGTCGGCATAACCCGGACGACCAATCCATTGCAGGGCTGAGATAATCGCGGCCGACCCGAGAGCTAGTCCAATGAAATTGAGGCTTTGTGGTGCACCCAGTGCGAGGATCCGCCCCCATTTTCCGCATGCGGAATGGGACAGCAAGGTCGCAGGACGCAGCGATGTTTCCCCAAACAATCGGAACGCAAAAATGATCGTAAACGCGAGCGCTTGTGCCGCCGCAGTTCCATAGGCTGACCCAGCGACGCCCATGTCCAGAACGGCGATTAGTGCGTAGTTGAACCCGATGTTTGCAATCGAAACCAACAGACTCATCGCCGCCATGAAGCCCACGCGCCCTTCGTTGCGCAACGCATCAGAATTGACTGACAACACGAACAACAGTGGCGAGAAAAACACCGTAATCCGCAGGTAGACCACCCCCATCTGGGCCAAAGTCTCTGACCCACCAGCGGCCAGCAATGCAACTGGCTGGCCCAATAGAAGGAACAACACTATCAGAACTGCGCCCAATCCAATTGCCAGCCCGTGTGCGCCTGCAAACGTGGCACGCGCGCCGTTCATGTCACCCGCGCCAAGGGATCGCGCCAGAAGGCTCGACATGCCGTTAGCCACAAGCGTGGAAAGCGCCACAATCAGCATGTAAATCGGGAACATCAAGGTGACCGCAGCCAGCGCATCAGGGCCTACATAAATGCCCAGAAACAGCGCATCTGCGACAGAAAGAAGCCCATTCATCCCCATCACGAAAATGATCGGAAATGCGGTCCTAAAGTAGATGGTGCCAAGCGGCCCATCGGTGAATGTATTAGTGGGGGTATCAGTCATGTCCCATATCTCTCTTGCCTGATCGCGCAATTTGAGATGGGACCCGCATTACCATCCGCGCGATATGCGGAAAGAGGTAGATAGAGAATTAAGTCGCAGAACTTAACCAAGACAAAAGTCAGCGGGAGGCAGGCGTCCACAGCCTGTACGTTGGCTAATCTGAAATTTTTCTGTCGTCAAGCGGTTAGACTGCATCCGATTTTGCGGAAGCTGGCTTTCGCCGCGTTGCAGAAAATCGCTAATATGGGCTCAAACCGGACGCTCAAACGCCTGATTGCGTTCCGGCAACATTATAAACCGTAAACAGCTCTTTCGGCTCGGCCACACCGCGCAGCATATAGCGCCCGACCGAGATCAGATCCTGATCGTAGGGCTGCGCCGCGCGGGCTACGTCATCCGAGATCAGTATCCGTTGCCCCAAGGACCGATGCATCCCAGCGATACGCGCGGCCTGATTCACCGCTGGGCCGATCACTGTGAAATCCAAACGTGTCTCAGAACCGATATTGCCATACAGAATTTCGCCCGCATGCAAGGCCAGTGTGAAGTTGGCCACCGGCAGTCCAGCGGATTCGCGCTGCGCATTCAGTTCGGCGATCCGGTCCTGCAACATGGGAACCGCCTGCAGGGCCGCCTGCACGTCCTCTTCAATCTCGCCGACATTGAACATAGCCATCAGTCCATCGCCCATGAACTTCAGAATATTGCCGCCATTATCGTGCACGACGCCAACGGCAACCGCCAGATAGTCGTTCAACATATCGATGATCTCGATTCCGGGCAGATTCTCGGAGAGGCTGGTAAAGCCTTCAAGGTCGAAATTCCATATCACGGCGTCGATCTGCTGTAGGGATCCGCGACGAATTTCACCCGACAAAACACGCCGTCCAGCATCCCGACCTAAGTAGACGCGCATCAGATCTTTGGATATCCGCGCGTTCGAGGCTGACTTTAGTGCCAGGCCCAAATGGGGCAGAGCCGTATTGATAAGGTCAAGATCCTGTTCCCGAAACCCATCCGGCGCGTTCGAGGCCCACGACAACAGGACTCCATCTACGGCTTTTTTTGAGGTCTGCGACCGCGGATCGAAATTCACACCTTTAGCGTAATACTCGGTCGCACCAGCTTCGCGTAATTCATTGATCAATGGATAGCGGCTGGGCTCGTTCTGATCGACCATGCGTTCATGGACGCCGTCAAGATCGTGATGTAAAATCGCATATAGAGGACTGCTCATCCAGTCTTCTCTGGTCTCTTCTGAATACTCGAATTTCTGATAGTCACCGCCGGTGTCTTGATACCAGCTGTATCCGGTGCCGCCATATACCGGGTGCAGCGCCGATTGCGCCGCGTGAAATCGCATCAGGGGCACACCAAGTTCAATCAGACGGGTACAATAGCCATCCAGCAATTCTTCTTTTTCGGCACCTTCAAGGCCCCGCGTCACCAGCCAGTTGATCAGATCATTTGATTTTGCCGCGTTTTGGTTCGGGGCTGTCATTTCACATTCCTGTGTCCGCTCTGGCTTCCATCTGGGAGCGAAGGGTTCGAATTACCAGAGGTCAATTCATATCAGCCAGCTTTCGCAACATTTTGCGCAACAAGGTAGCCTCGTTTTCTGTGAACATTGCGGCAAGCTGAGCATCATATTGCTGCGCAATACCACGCAATTCGCGATAAACCGACCGTCCGGCCGTGGTCAATGCAAGATGTTCAACGCGGCGATCCGTCTGGCTGACGGTTCTGACAAGAAATCGGCGCTGCTCAAGCCTGCTGACCGCGCGGCTTATCTTGGTTTTGTGAATCCTGGCGCGTTGACCGATTTCTTTCGCGCTCAATTCTCCGTAATTGCCCAGATGAAACAACACTCTCCATTCCGTGCGCAGCATCCCATAGCGGTCTTTGTATACACGCTGAAATTCCAGTGCGCTTTCTTCGGCTGCCCGGTTCAGCAGATAGGGCAGGAAATCCAGCAGATCAAACCCGTCTCTTTCGGTACTTTCTGTCTTTGTCATGCTTGTTAGTTACAAAATCAACTATTATCTCACAAGCAGAAAACAGCAGGAGCCAAGGATGAACCATCCGACAGACCCGCATAAAATGATCCAGGCCAGTACGCCCACTGGCACCCATCCGGGCTATATGCCCGGCTTTGGCAATGATTTCGAAACCGAGGCCCTACCCGGTGCGCTGCCGCAGGGCATGAACAGCCCGCAACGCTGCAACTATGGGCTATACGGCGAACAACTGAGCGGCACTGCCTTTACCGCCAACCCACCCGAGCGCACCTGGTGCTATCGTATCCGCCCTTCGGTGAAGCATTCGCATCGCTACGATAAGATCGACCTGCCCTATTGGAAATCGGCACCTTGTGTTGACCCAGATGTGACCAGCCTGGGCCAGTATCGCTGGGACCCCGTCGCTCATACCCGAGATGGGCTGACATGGCTGACAGGCATGCGCACGATGACCACAGCAGGGGATGTGAATACGCAGGTCGGGATGGCCAGCCATATCTATCTGGTCACCGAATCGATGGTGGATGACTATTTCTTCTCGGCCGATTCCGAATTGCTGGTGGTGCCGCAAGAAGGCCGCCTGCGCTTTGCGACGGAGTTGGGGATCATCGACCTTGAGCCCAAGGAAATCGCCATTCTGCCGCGCGGGTTGGTCTATCGGGTTGAGGTTCTTGAGGGCCCTGCCCGCGGCTTTGTCTGCGAGAATTACGGGCAAAAATTCGAACTGCCCGGACGCGGGCCGATCGGCGCCAACTGCATGGCCAACCCACGCGATTTCAAGGCACCTATCGCGGCCTATGAAGACCGTGAGGTACCATCGACCGTCACTGTCAAATGGTGCGGGCAGTTCCACACCACAAAGATTGGGCAAAGCCCGCTGGATGTAGTCGCCTGGCACGGCAATTATGCCCCGTACAAATACGACCTGCGCACATATTGCCCGGTGGGGGCGATCCTGTTTGACCACCCTGACCCGTCGATCTTCACCGTACTCACCGCGCCGTCTGGACAACCGGGCACGGCCAATATCGACTTTGTCCTGTTCCGCGAACGCTGGATGGTGGCCGAAGATACATTCCGCCCCCCTTGGTATCACAAGAACATCATGTCTGAGCTGATGGGGAACATCTATGGCCAGTATGACGCCAAACCACAGGGCTTTGTTCCCGGCGGCATGAGTCTGCACAACATGATGTTGCCTCACGGACCTGACCAGGATGCCTTTGACAACGCGTCGAATTCGAACCTTGGACCGGATAAGTTGGATAATACGATGTCCTTCATGATCGAAACCCGGTTCCCGCAGCATCTGACATCATTTGCAGCGACCGAGGCCCCGCTGCAGGATGATTACATTGACTGCTGGACGTCGCTTGAGAAAAAGTTCGACGGTACACCGGGCAAGAAATAATTCCGATTGAGGTCGCAGATTTTTCGACGAAAAATCTTGGCCCCTGACAGAGGTTTGGAGACAAAATGCCATTGAAGAAATCCTGGGTGAGCTCGGCCAATTCTGCCGATCACCCTTTTCCTTTGAACAACCTGCCTTATGGCGTGTTTTCGACTGGCGGCGAAGACCCGCATTGTGGTGTTGCAATCGGCGACATGATCCTTGATGTCACAGCTGCCGAGGCCGAGGGACTGGTCGTTCTGGACGACGAACCGCTGTTCGACCTGCCTTTCTGGAACCCGCTGATGGAGCAAGGCCCCGCCGTTTGGGCCGCCCTGCGCAACCGTCTGATGGATCTGCTGGCCGAAGGCAGCGCGGCAAAAGAGGACGTCGCGCCTTTGCTTGTGGCGCAGGCAGATGCCGAGCTGCACATGCCTTTTGCCGTCAGCGAATATACCGATTTCTACGCCGGCCGGCACCACGCCCAAAATGTCGGCACCATGTTCCGTGGACCAGAGAATGCATTGCCCCCTAACTGGCTGCATATTCCGATCGGGTATAATGGCAGGGCGTCTTCGGTCGTGGTGTCGGGAACAGATATCCGCCGCCCCTGGGGCCAGTTGAAATCCCCCGATCAGGACCTTCCGGCCTTCCTTCCCAGCCGTCGTTTCGACATCGAGCTTGAGATGGGCGCCATCGTGGGCACGCCCTCTGACGGACCAATTTCCGTACAAGAGGCAGACGACAATATCTTTGGCTATGTCCTTCTGAATGACTGGTCCGCCCGCGATATTCAGGCGTGGGAGTATCAGCCGCTTGGGCCGTTTCAGGCCAAGGCCACCGCCACGTCGATCAGCCCATGGATCGTGACCAAGGCGGCGCTGGAACCTTTCCGCTGTGACACGCCCGAGCGGGATTTTGAGTTGCTGGGTCACCTCAAAGAGACCGGCCCGATGCTGTATGACATTGATCTGTCGATCACGATGGCTCCGGACGGCAAGGCCGCAACCACAATCGCGCGAACAAACTATAGTCAGATGTACTATTCCGCCGCACAGCAGTTGGCCCATCACACGACGTCGGGCTGCCCGATGAACACCGGTGATCTGCTGGGGTCCGGCACGATCTCTGGCCCGACAAAGCCCGAGCGCGGTTCGTTGCTGGAGCTCAGCTGGGGCGGGAAAGAGCCGCTGACACTGGAAACCGGCGAAAGCCGCAGCTTTATCGAGGATGGCGACACGCTGACCCTGACAGGAGCGGCCAAGGGGAAAGGGTACACGATCGGATTTGGCGAATGTGCCGGAACCGTGCTGCCCGCTCTCGAAAACCCATACTCGCGATAAGGAACCACAAATGGCCAAGGCATTTGCGTCCCAGGGGGACATGTCGGAAAAGAAAATCTCGTTCACCGAGGTAGGAGACGGGCTTTATGCCTTTACCGCCGAAGGGG
Source organism: Ruegeria sp. CDSB022 (assembly GCF_059611145.1). Classification (NCBI taxonomy): domain Bacteria; kingdom Pseudomonadati; phylum Pseudomonadota; class Alphaproteobacteria; order Rhodobacterales; family Roseobacteraceae; genus Ruegeria; species Ruegeria sp. CDSB022. The sequence goes on from NZ_JBXWOZ010000012.1 coordinate 92,912, forward strand.
ATCCGAATTCGGGCGTCATCATCGGTGATGACAGTGTCATGATTGTCGAGGCACAGGCGACGCCCCGTTTGGCCAACAAGGTAATCGAATGCGTGCGCTCGGTCACCGACAAGCCGATCACGCATGTGGCGCTGACCCATTATCACGCCGTCCGTGTTCTGGGTGCCAGCGCCTTTGGGGCGCAGCAGATCCTGATGTCAGACATGGCCCGCGCGATGGTGGTGGAACGGGGACAGGAAGATTGGGACAGTGAGTTCCAGCGTTTCCCGCGCCTGTTCGAAGGGCACGAAAGCATTCCCGGTCTGACCTGGCCCACGACCACGTTCAACGACACCATGACGGTGTATCTGGGCAAACGTCGGATTGACCTGATGCATCTGGGCCGCGCACATACAGCAGGCGATATCGTCATCCATGTACCCGATCAGAATGTGATGTTTACCGGTGACATCGTCGAGTATCACTCGGCCTGCTACTGCGGCGATGGGCATTTCGGCGACTGGGGCGATACACTGGATGAGATCAAGTGGTTTGATGTCGACGCCATTGCGCCAGGCCGTGGCGATGCCCTGGTCGGCAAGGACATGGTCAATGCAGCCATCGAAAACACCCGCGATTTTGTCGACAGCACCTATCGTCCGGCAGCCAAGGTTGCGGCGCGCGGAGGAAGCCTGAAGGAAGCATGGAACGCGGTGCGCGCCGAATGCGACCCGAAATTCGCCGATTACGCGATCTATGAACACTGCCTGCCCTTCAACGTCGCCCGTGCCTATGACGAGGCGCGCGGGATCGACACCCCGCGCATCTGGACCGCCCAACGAGATCTGGAGATGTGGGAAGCCTTGCAGAGTTAAGGACATACGGTCGCATTTGATCCAGATCGTTTTTCGCAGGACGGATTGGTGAGACCCTGGGATCGGGACCACTGAGCCTGAACGGCTGGTGGAAAGGACCCTCAGCGCAGCGCAATGGGAGAGCCCCATGAACAAGATCTTCGAAATACCGCTTTACGCCTACGCGCGAAATCCCGATCAGGACGCCGTAGCCCCAATACGCCACAAGGTGATCGTCATCGGCGCCGGGCCAATCGGCTTGGCCACAGCTATTGATCTGGCACAACAGGGCGTTGAGGTTGTCGTTCTGGACGAAAATGACAAGGTCAGCTTTGGCAGCCGGGCCATCTGTTTTTCACAGCGCACGCTGGACATAGCCGACAGGCTTGGATGCGCAGAGCCCTTGGTGCGGAAAGGTGTTCTTTGGGATACCGGCAAGGTCTTTTTCGACACAAGACAGATCTATGAATTCAATTTGCAGCCAGAACAAGGCTATGCCAATCCGGCATTTATCAATCTGCAGCAATATCACCTAGAACAGATCCTTGTGGACCGCTTGCGCGCACTCCAAGCTGAAGGCGCGCCAATCGATATTCGCGGCCGCAATAGGGTCGAGGCGATCGGCACCCATGAGGACCATGTCACGCTTGAGGTAGAGACCCCCGAAGGCCCCTACAACATCGAAACCGACTGGTTGATCGCCTGTGACGGCGCGCACTCTCCGGCCCGCAGGATGCTCGGGTTGGATTTCGACGGGCGCGTGTTCGAAGATAACTTCCTGATAGCTGATGTCGTGATGGAGGCTGACTTTCCTTCCGAACGCTGGTTCTGGTTTGATCCACCGTTCAACAGGGGGCAATCCGCCCTGCTGCACAAACAGCCCGACAATGTCTGGCGCATTGACCTGCAACTGGGGTGGGATATCGACAAGGAACGGGAAAAACGGCCCGAGAATGTGATCCCGCGCCTCAAGGAGATGCTGGGCGAAGATGTCGAATTCGATTTGGAATGGGTCTCGATCTATACCTTCCAGTGTCGCCGGATGGAGCGATTCCGGTATGGCCGGGTCTTGTTTGCCGGCGACAGCGCCCATCAGGTTAGCCCGTTTGGTGCGCGTGGGGCCAATTCGGGTGTACAGGATTCGGACAACCTGAGTTGGAAGCTGAAGCTGGTTATCGACGGAAAAGCGCCCGATTATTTGCTGGATAGCTACAGCCATGAACGGGTGCAGGCCGCTGATGAGAATATTGCCTATTCCAGTCGCTCGACCGACTTCATCACGCCGAAATCCCAGATGTCCCGCTTGTTGCGCGACGCCGTTCTGGACCTGGGCGAGCACTACGAATTCGCGCGCCCTCTGGTGAATTCCGGCCGTCTGAGCACACCTTGTACCTATGCGGGCTCGTCGTTGAATTCCGCAGATGCGCTGAACGGGCCAGATATCACCCGTCCCGGCGCAGCGTGCCCGGATGCCCCCCTCGGCGCCGCGTTCCTGCTGCCGAAACTCGCGGGCAAGTTTACCCTTTTGACGATTGACGCCGACGCACCAGACACTCTTGAGGAAGACGGGGTTCAGGCAACCCGCTTGGCGTTGTCGGTTAAGGACGATCCGACCCTGGCGCTCAAGCGCCGCTATCTGGGGGATGCCACCAGCGCGGTTTATCTGATCCGTCCCGATCAACACGTGGCCGCCCGCCGTGATACGTACGAAGAAAATGCATTCCGGCAGGCGATCCGCAGGGCCACCGGTAAGGAGTAAGCGAGATGACCCAACTGATCCTCACACCTAATCTGGACAATGCAGATGATTTCTATTTTGAACTGATCGCTGCCCATGACCGGCTGGATAAATCCGACAGCGACGCGCTGAATGCGCGGCTGGTACTGGTGCTAGCCAACCATATCGGAAATGCCGAGGTGTTGTCTGAAGCCCTGAAAGCCGCCAAGCTGAACGAGAATTGACGTAAACAGGAGGCCAGCGATGAGTGGCGTAGTTCTGTATGATTATTGGCGCTCGTCGGCCAGCTACCGGGTGCGGATCGCGTTAAACTTGGCTGGCATCACCTATCGTGCGGTGTCTGTCGATCTTGTCGCCGGAGATCACAAATCTGATGCGCATCTGAGGCGCAACCCTCAGGGGCTGGTTCCTGTGCTTGAGATTGACGGGCTGCGGCTGACGCAATCTTTGGCAATCATCGACTATCTGGACATGACGCGGGGTCTGGGGTTGCTTCCTGCGGAACCCGGTATTCGCGCACAAGCACTGGCGCTGGCACAAACCATCGCAATTGATCTTCACCCAGTCTGCAATTTGTCAGTCGCACGCCATGCAACCGCGCTCAGTGGGAATGCGGAAGGTATGCCTGGCAAATGGATGAACCATTTCATACGACCGGGTCTGCTTGCGTTCGAAGCCCAGTTGGGCGGTTTCCAACAGACCCCCTATTGCACTGGGCCGCAGCCAGGGCTGGCTGATCTGTGCCTGGTCCCACAGATGTACAATGCCCGCCGCTATCAGGTCGATCTGACCGACCTGCCCCGTATCCTGGGCGTCGAGGCCGCCTGCGCCAAACACCCAGCCTTTGCCGCAGCGCATCCCGATCAACACGCCCCCACCTGATCCTCTGCACAGGGTCTGTGTGTCGATGCGAATGGGAATTGCCTGACCCCTGCCTTACGTTCTTCAAAACAAAATGCAGGAGGCCCCAATGCCCGAAATCATCGGCTATCACGCCCATGTCTATTTCGATGCAGAAACGCAGGATACCGCCCGGCAGCTCTGTGAAGAAGCAGTGCGCCTGTTCCCAGTTGCAATGGGGCGGATGCACGCCCGCAATGTAGGCCCACATCCAAGGTGGAGCTGCCAGTTGGGCTTTGCAGCCGACGCATTTGATCAGGTCATTCCCTGGCTGACGCTGAATCGGCAAGGATTGACGATATTCACCCATCCCGAAACCGGCGAGCATCTGGCAGACCACCGCGACCGCGCCATTTGGATGGGTGAGATGCTGGATCTGGATCTGTCGATCTTCGACCAGCTTTAACCCAACGCCTTCGCCTGATCTCTCAGCTTGAACTTCTGAATCTTGCCGGTCGAAGTCTTTGGCAAAGGACCGAAGACCACCGTCTTAGGCACCTTGAAATGGGCCATGTTGTCCCGGCAGAACGCGATGATCTCTGCTTCTGTCGCTTGCCCATCTGGTTTGAGTTCAATAAAGGCGCAGGGTGTTTCGCCCCATTTGTCATCGGGGCGGGCGACCACGGCGGCCTCCATCACGGCGGGGTGCTTGTACAAGATATCCTCAACCTCAACCGATGAGATATTCTCACCTCCCGAGATGATGATATCTTTGGACCGGTCCTTGAGTGCGACATATCCATCCGCATGCATCACCCCAAGATCGCCTGAGGCGAACCAGCCGCCCCGGAACGCCTTGTCCGTGGCATCGGAGTTTTTGAGATACCCTTTCATGACAACATTGCCCTGCATGAAAATCTCACCCAGCGTCTCGCCATCCGCAGGCACGGGTTCCAACGTATCCGGGTCGGCCACCATAAGGCCAGACAGGGCCGAATACCGCACACCCTGACGAACCTTCAAAGCGGCGCGTTCTTCGCCTTCTTTGCTGTTCCATTCATCCTTCCAGGCGCAGACCACGGACGGACCATAAGTCTCGGTCAGGCCATAGACATGGGTAACCTCGATCCCCATATCCTCCATCTTCTTAACCACAGCCGCCGGAGGTGGAGCGCCTGCGGTCATCACTTTGATCTCGTGATCGAAATCCTTAAGGTGATCGGGCGCGTTGGCCAACATGTTCAGAACAATCGGCGCACCACAGAAATGCGTGACCTTCTCATCCCGAAAGGCGGCATAAATCGGCTCATCCCGAACCGCCCGCAGGCAAACCGAGACCCCTGCATTTGCCGCCATAGCCCAAGGGAAACACCAGCCGTTGCAGTGGAACATCGGCAAGGTCCACAGATAGACAGAATGCCGAGGCATGCCCCAATCAAGCAGATCAGATTGGGCATTCAGGGCCGCACCGCGGTGATGATACACAACCCCTTTTGGATTGCCTGTGGTGCCCGAGGTATAATTCAGCGTGATCGCATTCCATTCATCCGCTGGCAGGGACCATGCGAACTCGGGATCGCCCTCGGCCAAGAGCGCATCGTAAGTCAGACTGCCCTGTTTCTCGCCACCATCAAAGCTGGGATCCTCGATATCGATGACGAGAATATCGTGATCAACCTGTTCCAATGCGTCTTGCACAATCGCAGAAAATTCCGGATCGACCAGCAGCACCTTGGATTCAGCATGGTTCAGGATGAAGGCAATGATCGGCGCGTCCAGCCGGGTGTTAATCGCGTTCAGCACGGCGCCGGCCATAGGAACGCCAAAATGGGCCTCGTACAGTTCGGGGATGTTTGCTGCGATGATCGAAACTGTATCTCCTCGCCCTATTCCACACCTATCCAGAGCGCTCGCCAGTCGACGACAACGGGTATAGGTTTCGGCCCAGGAATACCGGCGGACGCCATAAACAACTGACGGGTAATCAGGGTAGACCTGCGCCGTCCGTTCGATAAAGCTTAGCGGTGACAGCGGCGTATAATTCGCCTGACATTGATCCAAGTGGCGTTCATATATGTTGGCCCCTGTCATCTGCGGATCCTCCCAAATCGCAAGTTGCGCGAATTGAACACAAACATAGTCCCATGACAAACCCGTAGAAATACGGGCTGAGGCGGCCAAATAACTGTGCTGTGCCCGACTGGCGATACCAACCTACCCGATCTGGCCCTATCTTGTACTGGCCATTCACGCTGATCTGAGCCATCGAATATACAAGCCGAGGCGACACCGCCTCTGTAAGATGTGCACACGCTAATTTTGAAAGGACATGTCATGGACGGCACGTTCAACGAAAACGATCTTTCCCGCGTCGTCGAAGCCGACCGCGCCCATATTTGGCACCACTTGATCCAGCATAAACCCTTTGAAACCAACGATCCGCGCATCATTGTCGAAGGTAAGGGCATGCGTGTCTGGGATCAAAAAGGCAAAGAGCATCTGGACGCTGTATCGGGCGGCGTATGGACTGTGAATGTCGGCTATGGCCGCGAATCGATCTGTAAGGCGGTTTACGACCAGCTGATGAAGCTGTGCTATTTCGCCAACTCGGCAGGCTCGATCCCAGGTGCTTTGTTCGCCGAAAAGCTGATCGAGAAAATGCCTGGCATGAGCCGCGTGTATTACACCAACTCGGGCAGCGAGGCGAATGAGAAGGCGTTCAAGATGGTTCGCCAAATCGCCCACAAGAAATACGGCGGCAAGAAGACCAAGATTTTGTACCGTGACCGCGACTATCACGGCTCGACCCTGGCAGCGATGTCGGCAGGTGGTCAGGACGAGCGCAACGCGCAGTACGGGCCTTTCGCCCCCGGTTTCATCCGCGTGCCGCATTGCATGGAATACCGCAAGCACGAGCTGGACGGCGCGCCCGAAGAGAATTTCGGCGAATGGGCCGCGGATCAGATCGAAGAGGTGATCCTGCGCGAAGGCCCCGATACGGTTGGCGCCCTGTGCCTTGAGCCCGTGACCGCCGGTGGCGGCGTGATCGAAGCGCCCGAAGGGTATTGGCAGCGCGTACAGGAAATCTGCAAGAAATACGATATCCTGCTGCATATCGACGAGGTCGTCTGCGGCGTGGGCCGCACCGGCACCTGGTTCGGTTACCAACAATATGGCGTAAAGCCAGATTTTGTGACCATGGCCAAGGGTGTCGCCTCGGGCTATGCCGCCATCGCCTGCATGGTAACTACTGAGGAAGTCTTTGACATGTTCAAAGAAGACGCCTCGGACCCGATGGGCTATTTCCGCGATATCTCGACATTTGGTGGCTGCACCGCCGGTCCAGCGGCCGCGATCGAGAACATGCGGATTATCGAGGATGAAAACCTGTTGGGCAACTGCACGGCCATGGGCGACCGGATGACGGGCAACCTTCAGGCGCTGATGGAAAAGCACAAGGTCATCGGCGATGTACGCGGCAAAGGCTTGTTCCTGGGTGCTGAGCTGGTCGCAGACCGCGCGTCCCGTGAGCCAGTTGATGAGAAGCTTGCCCAGGCCGTTGTGGCCGACTGCATGGCGCAAGGCGTGATCATCGGCGTCACCAACCGCTCGGTCCCCGGTCGGAACAACACTCTGTGCTTCTCACCAGCGCTGATTGCCACCGCGGATGACATCGACCAAATCACCGATGCTGTCGATGGCGCACTGGGGCGTGTATTCGGCTGACACCGTTAGCAGTCTCTTAGGAAGAGACTATGAAAACCGGCGCTGCTTGCGTCGGTTTTTTCTCAATACGGATGCCCGAACCCTCAATATGCGACCGGATGCTCCCGTTCAGTGCTGAATGTCGGTGGCCCGGGTTGTAGAATCCGTTGATGTATTCTTTGAGCGTAAGCGGTGCAACTGACCCCCGAATTAGCCCCTGATCTGCCTCTTGTTTCCATTGCATATTGTCTAGGGTCAGGACCCATTGATTTCCGTTTTGCGGCGTGATTCACGGTTCAAAAACGAGCGGTGAACATGTCTGATC
>NZ_JBXWOZ010000013.1:0-95670 GCF_059611145.1 Ruegeria sp. CDSB022
CAGCCCGCAAAATCAACCAACTTCCCACCCAACTCAACATGCAAACCATGCAAAGGCGTGCGCTTAATATCCGTCATTTCAGGTACCTTTCGATCAGCGGGACTGGTCACGAACTACCATGACGGTGCAATGCGCATTGCGCACCACGCGTGCCAGGTTCGGACCAATTTCATAATTCGGGAAATCGCCCTTGGTCGACGCCATGACGATCATGTCGAAGCCCTCTTTGTGAGCGAGCTTCAGAATTTCGCGGTAGACGCTGCCCTCTTGGACATGGACAGCAACGCCCGCGGCGTCACCATTGTCCAAGATGGCCTGAACCGCGTTGCGCACATGCTCTTTGGCACCGGCGCCATAATTGGCGGGCAGGTTCGGCAGCTGGATGATCTCGGGGATGACGGCGACCGCATGCAGTTCGGCACCGTAGAATTTCGCCTGTTCCAATGCGACCGGCAATGCCTGTTTCCAGGAACGGTCGTCAGAGTGATCAATCGGCAGCAGGATTTTCGTGGCCATCACGCCTCTCCTCGAGATAGGAATTCTGTTTCAAGTCGGGGGGCCGGAATGGCCCCCCGTAGGTTTTCAGTGCCCGGATTATTCGGCAGGCGTGCCGCCCGGCTCTTCGGACTTACCACCGGAGGCAAAGAACTCTTTCGTCAATTTGAAGACGATTGGGCTCAGCAATGCCAAGGCGATTAGGTTCGGGATAGCCATCATGGCGTTCAGCGTATCTGCAAGCAGCCAGATAAAGCCCAGATCCGCGGTTGCGCCGAAGTAGATCATGATAATCCACAGAATGCGGTACGGCATCAGGGATTTGACACCCAGCAGGAATTCGACGCATTTCTCTCCGTAGAATGACCAGCCGAGGATGGTGGTGAAGGCGAAGATCGACAGCGCGATGGCGATCAAGTAGCCACCAATGCCCGGCAACGACATTTCGAACGCAGCCGAAGTCAACGCGGCACCGGATTCACCCGTGGTCCACGCACCCGAGGCAATGATTGCCAAACCGGTGATCGAGCAGACGATGATGGTATCGATGAACGTACCCAGCATCGCGATCAGGCCCTGGTTTACCGGACCTTTGGTCTCGGCTGCGGCATGCGCGATCGGGGCGGAACCCAGACCAGCTTCGTTTGAGAAGACACCGCGCGCCACACCAAAGCGGATGGCGGCCCAAACGGCTGCGCCCGCAAAACCACCTTCGGCGGCCGAGGGTGTGAAGGCGTAGGTGAAGACCAACGACACAGCATTGCCGATTTCACCGATATTGATCAGCAGAACGAGCAGACCCGCGATGATATAGGCAATAGCCATGAACGGAACCAGTTTACCGGCAACGGCACCGATACGCGTGATACCACCCAGGATTACAGCGGCGGTCAGAACCATCAGCACCACACCGGTGACCGAGGTATTCAGGCCGAAATTGGCTTCGAGAACCTGTGCAACACCATTGGCTTGCACACCGTTGCCGATACCAAAGGCTGCAACTGCGCCGAACAGGGCAAATGCAACACCCAGCCAGGCCCATTTCGCACCCAGACCGTTCTTGATGTAGTACATCGGACCACCGACAAAGTTGCCCAGCTCGTCCTTCTCACGGTATTTCACCGCCAGAACAGCCTCGGCATATTTGGTGGCCATGCCCACCAGGGCGGTCATCCACATCCAGAACAAAGCGCCCGGACCGCCCAGGAAGACAGCAGTAGCCACACCGGCGATGTTACCCGTACCGATTGTCGCCGACAGCGACGTCATCAGAGCGTTAAACGGGCTGATCTGCCCATCGCCCTGACTTTCTCGCCCGGCGAACAGCAGCTTAAAGCCCGTGCCGATACGCAGGATCGGCATGAATTTCAGCCCCACCTGCAGGAAGAAGCCAACGCCAAGAATGAGGACCAGCATCAGCGGCCCCCACACGACGCCATTGATGGCCCCTACGATTGAATTTAACGCTTCCATGGTATTCCTCCCTAGCGCGTTTGGATTATGCCCCGGCAGCAATCGCCCTTTGGCGAGCTTGCTTGAGGGCGGCAAAGTCTTCGTCCGCGTGGAACGACGAACGGGTCAGCGGCGTGGCTGACACGTGCAGAAAGCCCTTTGAGCGTGCGATCTGCTCAAGCTGGGCGAATTCTTCCGGTGTCCAGAACCGGTCAATCGGGTGATGTTTTGCGGTCGGCTGTAGGTATTGCCCCACTGTCAGAAAATCGACATTCGCTGCGCGCAGGTCATCCATCACCTGCCGCACATCGACAAGGCTTTCACCCAGCCCGACCATCAGGCCGGATTTGGTAAAGATCTCGGGGTTGGTGCGCTTGGCATCGTCCAACAGACGCAGCGAAGTGTAATACCGCGCGCCCGGACGCACCGTGGGATACAGATGCGGAACCGTTTCGAGATTGTGATTGAATACGTCGGGGGCGGCCGCAAATACCAGATCGGCCGCGTCCCCTTTGCCCAGAAAGTCGGGGGTCAGAACTTCTACCGTTGTGCCGGGATTCTGGTGGCGCACAGCACGGATGGTTTGGGCAATATGATCAGCGCCGCCATCAGCCAGATCATCCCGGTCAACCGAGGTGATCACGACATGACGCAGGCCCAGCTTTTTCACCGCAACGGCCACACGGCCGGGTTCGAACTGGTCCAGAGCGTCGGGGCGGCCAGTGGCAACGTTGCAGAAGGAACAGCCGCGGGTACAGACCTCGCCCATGATCATCATGGTGGCGTGGCGCTTGGACCAGCATTCGCCGATATTTGGGCAAGCCGCCTCTTCGCAAACGGTCGCCAGATTATGGTCACGCATCAGGCGGCGGGTTTCGTAAAATTCTGCGCTTTCAACCCGTTTCTTCCGAATCCATTTCGGTTTACGCGGAATGACACTGTCAGCCTTTTTGGCTTTTTCCGGGTGGCGAGGGCGAAGCTGGATGGTCATCTGGCTGATCCTCGTTAAGCGTGAATCGCACGGCCCAGGGCGTCAAGGCAGGCCTCTTTGACCGCCTCGCCCATGGCAGGGTGCGCATGACAGGTTGCGGCAACTTCGGAAACGGTAGCGCATTTGGTCATTGCCAGAACCAGCTCGGCAACCAGGTCGCCGCCATGCGCGCCGCAGATATGCGCGCCCAGGATTTGACCGTCATCGCCAGCCAGAACCTTGACCGCACCATCCGTTTCACCGATCGAACGCGCCCGAGAATTGGCCATGAAGGCGAACTTGCCCACGGAATATTCTGTCCCCGCTTCTTTAAGCGCTTCTTCGGTCAATCCGACCGAGGCAACTTCGGGGTCGGTATAAACCACGCCCGGAACAGTGTTGTAATCCACATGTCCAGCCTGACCGGCCAGTATTTCAACACAGGCGACGCCATCTTCTTCGGCCTTATGCGCCAGCATTGGCCCTGGCACACAATCGCCAATCGCATAGATACCGGGCACCGAGGTCTGGAACGCTCCATCGACCTCGATAAAACCGCGTTGGTTGATGGCAACGCCCAGATCTTCCAACCCCAGTCCGCGCGTCACAGGGCGGCGGCCTACGGCGATCAGGACCTTGTCGGCCTCGATCACTTCTTCCTTGTCCTTGCCAACTCGGTCCACGATCAGGGACAGGCCGGCGTCGGTTTTCCCGACCGATTTCAGCGCCCTGCCCAGTTGGAATTTCAACCCGCGCTTTGACAGGGCGCGCTGTGCCAGCTTGGCGATCTCTCCATCAATGCCGGGCAGAACACGGTCGAGATATTCAACCACCGTGACTTTGGCACCCAGACGCGCCCAGACCTGACCCAGTTCCAGACCGATGACACCGGCACCGATCACCACCAGATGATCCGGCACGGTGTCCAGCGCAATCGCCCCGGTCGAGCTGAGGATATCTTGCTCGTCAATCTCGATCCCCGGCAGCGAGGTCGGCTCGGACCCGGTGGCGATCAGGATGTTCTTTGCCTCATGGATCGTGTCGCCGACCTGAACCTGTCCTGCAGCCGGAATACTGGCCCAACCTTCGATCAGGTCGATACCGTTCTTTTTGAACAGGAATCCGATCCCTTTGGTCAGATCACCAACGATCTTGTCCTTGCGCCCCATCATCGCGCCGATGTCGATGCTGGCCCCCTCGACCTCAATGCCATGGGAGGAGAGATGGCTGATCTCGGCATATTTGGCCGAGGAGGTCAGCAACGCTTTGGAGGGTATGCACCCCACATTCAGACAGGTTCCGCCAAGAGCACCCCGCCCCTCGACGCAAGCGACATTCATGCCCAGCTGAGCGGCACGAATGGCCGCTACATATCCGCCGGGGCCACCGCCAATAACGATCAGGTCATAGGTGCTCATGATTTAACCTCAGTAGATCGGATGGCTCGCGCACAGGGCGCGGACTTTTTCACGAGTTTCTTTTTCGACGGTCGCATCCCCCTCAGACGACTGAACCAAAGCGTCCAGCACGTTGCCAATCAGATGACCGATCGTCGTAAACTCTTCGGGGCCAAATCCACGGCTGCATCCGGCAGCGGTGCCCAGACGAATACCACTGGTAATCGTTGGCTTTTGCGGATCGCCGGGAACACTGTTTTTGTTGCAAGTAAAACCTGCACGCTCAAGCGCGGCCTCGGCATCTTTGCCAGTCACGCCGATGGGGCGCAGATCGACCAACATCAGATGGTTCTCAGTTCCGCCGGAAACGATGTCACAGCCTCGCGCCATCATCACATTCGCCAAAGCCGCCGCGCTGTCGACTACGCGCTGCATGTAGGTTTTGAACTCAGGCTTCAAAGCTTCACCAAAGGCTACAGCCTTGCCCGCGATCACATGCATCAGCGGGCCACCTTGCAGACCCGGAAACACTGCCGAGTTGATCTTTTTGGCGAGTGTTTCATCATTGGTCAGGATGATCCCACCGCGTGGTCCACGTAGGGTCTTATGAGTGGTCGACGTCACCACATGAGCGTGCCCAATAGGCGACGGATGCAGCCCAGTCGCCACCAGCCCCGCGATATGCGCCATATCTGCCAGCAGCCAGGCCCCAACCTTGTCAGCGATTGCCCGAAAGCGCGCAAAGTCGATTTTTTGCGAATAGGCCGATGCGCCCGCGATGATCAGCTTGGGCTTCTCAGCTTCTGCCAATGCCTCGACCTGATCATAATCAATCAGCCCGGCATCGTTCAGACCGTATTGCACCGGACGGAACCATTTGCCCGATTGCGCGGGTTTCGCGCCGTGGGTCAGGTGCCCGCCAGCATCCAGCGACATTCCCAATATCGTGTCACCGGGGCTAAGCAGCGCCAGCTTGACCGCTCCATTCGCCTGAGCGCCGGAATGAGGTTGAACGTTTGCGTATTCGCACCCAAACAGTTTCTTCAACCGCTCGATAGCTTCTGATTCGACCTCGTCGACATATTCGCAGCCACCGTAATACCGGCGACCGGGATACCCTTCGGCGTATTTGTTGGTCAGCACAGACCCCTGCGCATCAATCACCGCCTGCGAGACGATGTTTTCAGATGCGATCAGTTCGATCTGATCCGCCTGACGGGCACCCTCACGGGAAATCGACGCAGAGATTACCGGATCGGCCTCAGCCAGCGACGTTTTAAACATGGTCTCCTCCCAAGGTTCCGAATCCAATTCGCGAAACTTTGTTTCCTATAGTGGAATTTTCATCCTTAAGGCAACATTTTTCTTACAATGGTGAATTTGATTTTGATTGGAAATTATGCAAGCATCGATAAAACAGGGGGATTTCACGTGGCAGAAGAGAATTTAACGGATGTTTCCGGAATGGACGAACAGGACGAGGGTATGGCTCTGGGCCGCTCGATCCGCGACGCGCGCCGTGCAAAAGGCTGGACTTTGGAAGAAGCCGGTCGTGCTGCCGGGATCGGTCGATCAACCCTGTCAAAAATCGAAAACAACCAGACAAAGCCCAGCTTTGATATTGTTCGGCGGCTCACACAGGCGCTTGACCTCAGCACACCGCAGCTGTTTCTACAGTCCGGTCAATCGGGTATATCAGGCCGTCGCGATTATACGCCCAAGGGCGACGGTGAGATCAAGGACACCTCCACATATATCCATGAATTGCTGTGTTCAGAGCTGACCAGCAAACGGATGCTGCCCTATATCGCGACAATCAAGGCGCGCGACATTTCCGAATTTGAAAACTGGATTCGCCATTCTGGAGAAGAGTTCATGTTTGTCCTCAGCGGAGAGCTGACTTTTGTGTCGGAACACTACCGACCGCTGCCGATGAAAGCCGGGGACTCGCTCTATTATGACAGTGGAATGGGGCACGGCTGTATTTCAACCAGTACCGAAGATGCCCGTGTGCTTTGGGTATCGCTGGAATAGCCCGCTAATAGAGTGACGTCACCCAACTTGCGAAAACCTGTACCTCGATGCGGTCTTCAGCGCCTTTGCGTTTAACCAGATAGTGCGAAGGCTGAATGGGTAGACGGTAATCAAAGGGTGCCACCAGCAAACCCTGCTTAATGTACTCATGGGCAAAGCTCTCTAATACCATGGCCGCGCCCTGCCCCGCCGTGACGGCCTGCAAAGCCAAAAGTGACGAATCCATTCGAAGCGTTCTGGAGGGCGCGCCCAAATTGAGCGTGTATTGATCGGACAATCTCATCCAGTCATTCTCGGACCCTTTGATTGCGACGACCCGGCCCTGGGCCAGATTTTGAATGCTCAGATCTGCGCCAAAAGATGCCGCATAATCGGGATGGCAGACCGGCACCGCACATTCATGGCCCAGATGCGAGACGATCCCGTCATCCCAGTCACCATAGCCGAACCGGATATCAATATCGCTTTCTTCCTCTCCAAACCGGTTCGCCCAGACGAAGGTGGAGAGGTCCACTTTGATGTCGGGGTGCAGGTTTTCAAACTCAAACAGTCTTGGTGCGATTACCAGCCCCGCACATGAGATGGAGGCCCGTATTTTGACCACCCGCCTGCGGGAATTGGTGAAAAGGCCGCTGGTTGCGTCTCTTAACTCGGAAAACGTCTTTTGAACCGGCATCGCATAGGCCCGCCCGATTTCGGTCAGGGCAACCCCGCGCGGCAAGCGTTCGAACAGGGATACGTTTAGGTGCTTCTCTAACAACCGTATCTGCTGACTGACGGCGGCTGATGTCAGCCCCAGCTCTTCTGCTGCCGCAGAGAAACTGTTGTGACGCGCGGCAACTTCAAAAGCCCGCAACCAGGTGACATGGGGCAATTTCGCCATTTCTTACCTTCAATGAAAATTATGCCTAATGGGTAATATACATTGTTTGAATTGACAATCTTTGCGTGCAAATCATGGGGCCTATTACCCAAAACGGTTCGAGATGACGCAGACCTTCGACTATATCATCGTGGGCGCCGGATCTGCCGGCTGCGTGCTGGCAAACAAGCTGAGCGCGTGTGGCAGCCATAAAGTGTTGCTGATAGAAGCCGGTGGAACCGATCGCCGTTTCTGGATCAATGTACCGCTGGGATACGGCAAAACCTTCAACGATCCCAAGGTGAACTGGTGTTACTCTGCCCAGGCTGATCCCGGGTTGAACAACCGTCAGGCCTATTGGCCGCGCGGGCGGGTTATTGGCGGATCAAGCTCGATCAACGCCATGGCATATTTGCGAGGCCTCTCGCATGATTTTGATGACTGGGCCAAGGCAGGCGCAGAGGGTTGGAACTGGGAAACGGTTCGCCAGACATATGAGGCGATCGAGACCCATGTCGAAAGAGGCCAAACACCTTCGTCAACGGACGGACCCCTTGTGGTCAGTGATGTCAGTGAGGGCATGCACCCGTTTTCGCGCCACTTTCTGGAGGCCTCACGGCAGATGGGCTGGCATGTTTCGGACAATCTGAACGGTCAGGACGCCGAAGGGATGATGAACCTGCGCAGCACCGTCAAAAACGGCCGCCGCTGGTCATCAGCAGCCGCGTTCCTGCGCCCTGCGCTGAAACGCAGCAATCTGCGGGTAGTATCCAATGCTCTGGTGCAGAACGTCATTCTGGATCAGGGCAAAGCCACCGGTGTCCGCTATCACGTTGGGGGTCAGGTGGTTACGTCCTTCGCGATCCGTGAAGTCATCCTGTCTGCGGGAGCCGTAAACTCGCCACAGCTCTTGCAGCTTTCGGGGATCGGGCCTGCGAACCTGTTGAAAAGGCACGGCATCAAAGTGCGCCATAACCTGTCGCAGGTTGGACAGGGATTGCAGGATCATCTTGGCATATCCCATTTCTTTCATGCGACCGAGCCGACATTGAATAATACGCTTGGCAATCGGTTGGGACAGATGTTGTCCGGTATTCGTTATCTGTTGACCCGCAGCGGGCCACTCAGCGTCCCCGTCAACCAGGTCAGCGGCTTTGTGCGTTCGGACGAAACCGCCGAATTTGCTGATATGCAAATCTATTGCAATCCGATGTCCTATAAGACCGACACCAAAGGACAACCGGGCATTGATACCGAAGCAGGCTTTCTTCTGTGCGCCCAGCCCTGCAGGCCGACAAGCAGAGGGGAGATCAACATCCGTTCGGCAGATCCCATGGATGCACCCGCCATCCAACCAAACTCTCTCTCCACAAACCATGACTGCGACATGGCTATCAAAGCGGGTCGGGTGTTACAGAAGCTGGCGCAGACTGAGACGATCCGCAGTGTTACGCGGACCCGGATAGAACCAGATGTTACGCGGATGAATGACGACCAGCTGTTGGAAAATTTCCGCGCCAACGCCGGAACCATCTTTCACCCAAGCTGCACATGCCGCATGGGGACATCGGAACAGGATTCAGTGCTGGATTCCCGGCTACGCGTCCATGGGGTCGCAGGGCTTCGGGTGGTCGACGCATCCTCATTCCCCAGCATCACCTCAGGCAACACCAACGCCCCGGTGATGATGCTGGCCGCACGCGGTGCGGACCTCATTCTGGAAGATGCCGCAAAGCAGATGAGCGCTTGAAGCAGAGGGAAAGAAGACCGTCTTACAGAATATTTGGTCTGGAAAGGGGCCTCATTCCCTGATCAGGAAAAGTGCAACGCATAGACGTTGTTCAAATACTTCTGATCGTCGATCTGAAAGTGGGTCTCTCCAATGAACTCAAAACCCTTGGCCAGATAGAACTTGATGGCCGAGGTGTTTTCAGCATTGGTCATCAGCCAGACCACATCTGCCCCCTGATCCCGGCAATGTTCCAGCGCGGCTGCCAAAAGACGCCTTCCGATACCTTTTCCGTGATGGCGCGGCTGGACGTAGAATGTCGATATCTCCATGCCCCACCACCCGGAAACAGGGGCGATGCGTGCAGGGGAAACACGGATGAACCCGTCAATCCCCTGATTATTGTCGGACACCAGAATGAATTCATACGGGTTTTGAATCTGTTCTAATACTTTGCTTGTTGTGAATTCCGACAAGGCGAAATCTGCAAAAATCCCACTGACACCATGTTTGAGGTAGGTTCCGATCCATACTTCAATCGAGATGGCAGCGATACTGGACGCATCTGACTTTTCTGCAGTTCGCAATGCCAAGGCGCTTAGGTATTAAACAAGAAGTGCATCACATCGCCATCCTTGACGACATAGCCCTTGCCTTCGGCGCGCATCTTGCCTGCCTCTTTGGCGCCTTGCTCTCCGTTTGCCGAAACATAGTCGTCATAGGCGATCGTTTCAGCACGGATGAAACCCTTTTCGAAATCGCCATGGATGACGCCAGCAGCCTGCGGCGCGGCGGTGCCGGTGCGGATGGTCCAGGCACGGGCTTCTTTCGGGCCGACGGTGAAATAGGTTTCCAGCTTCAGCAGGTCGTAGCCTGCGCGGATCAGACGGTCGAGACCGGGCTCTTCCAGCCCCATTTCCTCGAGGAACATCTGCGCTTCGTCCTCTTCCAGCAGGCTAATCTCTTCTTCGATCTTGGCACTGATAATGACGTGCGAGTTGCCTTGCGCTGCGGCCATTTCAGCCACACGGGCTGAATATTCATTGCCCTCGGCGGCCTCTTCTTCCGAGACGTTGCAGACATAGAGAACCGGTTTGGTGGTTAGCAGTTGCAGCATTTTCCACGCCTTGTCGTCTTCGTCGCTAACTTCGACCAGACGCGCGGGTTTGCCGTCTTCCAGCATGGCCTGCGCTTCGGCAAGCAAACGTTCCTGTTGCTGTGCCTCTTTGTCGTTGCCCTTCAGCTTGCGCACCAGATTGGCACGGCGCTTTTCGATGCTTTCCAGATCGGCCAGCATCAGTTCGGTCTCAATCGTATCGGCATCCGCCACGGGATCGACGCGGCCATCGACATGGGTCACATCATCATCTTCGAAGCAGCGCAACACATGAGCGATGGCGTCAGTCTCACGGATGTTGGCCAGAAACTGGTTGCCCAACCCCTCGCCCTTTGACGCGCCCTTTACCAGGCCCGCGATATCCACAAACGTCATTCGCGTCGGGATGATCTGCTTTGAACTTGCAATCGCCGCCAGCTTGTCCAGCCGGTCATCGGGCACCGCCACATCACCCACATTGGGTTCAATGGTGCAGAACGGGAAATTCGCCGCCTGAGCAGCCGCTGTCTTGGTCAGCGCATTGAAGAGAGTCGACTTGCCCACATTCGGCAAACCCACGATTCCCATTTTAAAGCCCATCTCGGCCTCCTGAAGCGATACGACGGCGTCTTCTATTCACGTCCGGGCAAATGCGCAACCCGGACGGCGGCAACAGGTCGAGTCCCAGTTGCAACATCACTTATCTGTTAATCAAACGTGTACTTCGAATACTTGATTCTGCCACTGCCACGTCACCAACTGACAGGGAGTTGAGAAAACCAAGAAGTACCGAGATGAAAACACTTTTCTTAATGAGCACTTTGCTGGCCACCACGACCATGGCACACGGGCAGTCCATCGTATTGGGAGCAGGATATGCGGATTTCACCCACACCAGCAGCAATGATCAGGCGGTCGTGTCACTGGAATACCAGCACAGCCCGTTTCACGAAGCCACGCGCCTCAGTGCTGGCTGGGGTGTGGCTCTGACGGTGGATGCAGATGCCGACACGCATATTGGCGCCGGTTTGGTCGGTCTCTATACGATCTCTGATCGGTGGTTCGCAGAGGCCAGCGTGATGCCTGGCTACTACAACGCCTCAAATGATGACAATGATCTCGGCGGAAATTTCCAGATCCGCAGCCTTTTCGGAATTGGATATGCCCTGGAAAACGGAAACAAGCTCTCGCTGGCCATCACCCATAATTCGAACGCGAGCACGGACAGTTTCAATCCCGGCGTCAACTCAGTGTTTATGCGTTATCACTACGGGTTCTGAAGCAATCTGGCCCAGCGGGATTGATTTCCGGGCAAAGTTTCTGCACATCAGGTTCAAATCCGTATGCAAGGACCGCAGATGACCCGTATCGACGCCAAGTTCGCCGCCCTCAAGGCCGAGGGCAAAAAGGCCTTCGTATCCTACATCATGGCCGGTGACCCCGATTTCGACACCTCGCTTGAGATCGTCAGGGGCTTGCCCGGTGCCGGTGTCGACGTGATCGAACTTGGGCTGCCGTTCACCGACCCGATGGCGGATGGTCCGACCATCCAGGCAGCAGGACAACGCGCCCTAGAGGGCGGGATGACCCTGCAACGCACACTGGATCTTGCACGTGCTTTTCGGGAATCGGATGATACAACGCCTATTGTGCTAATGGGGTATTACAATCCCATCTACAGCCGCGGTGTGGAAAGGTTTCTGGCGGACGCTACTGAGGCTGGCATCGACGGCCTGATCGTCGTTGACCTGCCCCCCGAAGAAGATGACGAACTTTGTCTGCCTGCACAGGCGGCTGGATTGAATTTTATCCGCCTCGCCACGCCGACAACGGATGACAAACGGCTTCCGCGCGTTCTTCAGAACACTTCGGGATTTGTGTATTACGTCTCGATCACGGGGATCACAGGCGCAGCCGAAGCCCAGGCCACGAATGTAGGCCCCGAGGTCTCTCGGATCAAATCCGCCACGGATTTGCCAGTGATCGTGGGCTTTGGAATCAATACCCCGGAAAAATCGCGGGCAATCGCAACTGTTGCCGATGGCGCAGTGGTCGGCTCGGCCATTGTCAGCCAGATCGCCGCCGGGAAGTCGGTTGGTGAAGTTCTGGATTTTGTCAAATCGCTGGCAGATGGGGCACATTCGGCCTGATCCAACGACCGGTTTCGCAATCTTGACCGCAGTCGGCGCAACCCGGCTGCGGTTTTTCTATTGCACCTAACGTTGCGCACAGAAACGTGGCGTTGCGAGGCTTTCGAAAAATTGGTAAAGAAAAAGGACCAATCTTTCGAAAGCCGCATCTCATGCCCGTCATCACCAATATCCAAGACCTCAAACACATCTATGAACGACGCGTCCCGCGCATGTTCTTTGACTATGCCGAAAGCGGCAGCTGGACCGAGCAGACCTTTCGCGACAACAGCTCGGATTTCGAAGATATCCGCCTGCGCCAGCGAGTAGCGGTTGATATGACCGGGCGCACGACGGCGTCGCAGATGATCGGACAGGATGTTACCATGCCTGTTGCCCTTGCCCCCGTTGGTCTGACCGGCATGCAGCACGCGGATGGTGAGATCAAAGCCGCCAAAGCAGCCGAGGCTTTTGGCGTCCCCTTTACCCTGTCCACGATGTCAATCAATTCTATCGAGGAGGTGGCCGAGAACACCACTGCGCCCTTCTGGTTCCAACTCTACACCATGAAGGACCAGGACTATGTCTCTCGACTGATCCAACGCGCCAAGGATGCAAAATGTTCGGCCCTTGTGATCACCCTGGACTTGCAAATACTCGGGCAGCGCCACAAGGACCTAAAGAATGGTCTGTCCGCGCCGCCAAAGCTGACGCCCAAGACCATCGCCAATCTGATGACAAAATGGGCCTGGGGCATCGAAATGTTAGGCGCCAAACGGCGGAACTTCGGCAATATTGTTGGCCATGTTGATAATATCACTGATACAAGATCGCTGGGCACATGGACGGCGGAACAATTCGACCCCAGCCTGGATTGGGGCAAAGTTGAAAAGCTGATGGACCAATGGGGCGGCAAGGTGATCCTCAAGGGTATCCTGGATTCCGAGGATGCCAAGATGGCCGCCAAGCTGGGCGCCGATGCCATCGTGGTTTCAAACCACGGCGGACGCCAGTTGGACGGGGCGCTCAGTTCCATTCGTGTCCTGCCCGAGATTATGGACGCTGTCGGAAACGACATCGAAGTGCATCTGGACAGTGGCATTCGGTCTGGCCAGGACGTTCTGAAAGCACTGGCACTTGGCGCGAAGGGCACCTTTATCGGGCGCGCCTTTGTTTACGGTCTTGGCGCAATGGGCCAGAAAGGCGTGACCACGGCACTTGAGATCATTCAGAAAGAACTTGATACGACCATGGCGCTTTGCGGTGAACGCAATGTGAGCGATCTGGGCCGGCACAATTTGCTTGTCCCGAAAGACTTCGGAGGGAGCTGGACAGATTGATCGCGCGCATGGGGCTCTACCCCAGTCGCCCTTAGGCCGCCTCGCCCGATATATTTAGAGCCAGTTGAAGAAAGGATTCCCTGCTCCATCTGGCCGAAAATACATCGGAGTGCGAGACAGAGCCTCGCAAAATAGACGAGCTGCAAAAACCCCTTTCCAAACTCAATGAATCAAGCTAAGGACGCGGCTTCACGCGGGTATACAGCCTTGGAGGATACCCGCCCTAACATTGGAGAAATATCATGGCTGGAGAGATTCCTGATCTCGTAGCTCTGGAACGGACGGGGACAGGCAAGGGCGCCGCTCGTCAGGCACGCCGCGACGGCATGGTTCCGGGCATTGTTTTTGGTGGCGACAAAGAGCCGCTGCCGATCCAGATCCCGTTCAACGAACTGTTCAAGCGCCTGAAGGCGGGCCGGTTCAAGTCGACATTGTGGAACCTGAAGGTTGAAGGCCAGGAAGACGTTCGCGTCATCTGCCGCGACGTTCAGCGTGACGTTGTCAAAGACCTGCCGACCCACCTGGACCTGATGCGCCTGCGTCGGACCACCAAGATCGCACTGTTTATTCCGGTTGATTTCATCAACGAGGAAGAGGCCCCCGGCATCAAGAAAGGCGGCGTTCTGACCGTTGTCCGTCCTGAGGTCGAGCTGATGTGTACCGCTGGTGAGATTCCTGAGAAGATCACCGTTGATCTGACCGGTCTGAACATCAACGACGTTGTCACCATCTCGTCGGTCGATCTGCCTGCTGGCACCAAGCCGACCATCGACCGTGACTTTGTGATCGCCAACATCTCGGCCCCAACCGGCCTGGCCACAAGCGATGACGAAGAGGGCGAAGAGGGTGATGTCGCACCCGATGAAGTCGAAGTCGTCGGAAGCGAAGAAGAATAAGGCCGGACCCAAAGTTTCGGTTTTTGTGACGGGGCCCCATTGGGGTCCCGTTTTCTTTTGCCCGTTGGGCTGGAAAATCGGCCCCGATCCGTGCCATCAACCAGTTGCGATATCGCGCTTGAGACAAGGACATGACGATGAAGCTGTTTGTCGGCCTGGGAAATCCCGGATCAAAATATGCTCGAAACCGGCACAATATTGGCTTTATGGCCGTTGACCGGATCGCCGAGGATTGCGGCTTTGGTCCTTGGAAATCCAAATTTCAGGCCGAAATCGCCGAAGGGCGGCTTGGTCAAGAAAAGGTTTTGCTTATCAAGCCTCAGACCTTCATGAACCGGTCCGGTCAATCGGTGGGCGAGGCCATGCGGTTTTACAAGTTGGATTCGACCGACGTCACTGTCCTACATGATGAATTGGATCTGGCGCCGGGTAAGGTCCGCGTCAAGGCAGGCGGAGGCCATGCCGGTCACAACGGGCTTCGGTCGATCCACGAACATATCAGCCCAGCCTATGATCGGGTGCGCCTTGGGATCGGTCATCCCGGGCGGAAAGAATTGGTTTCGCCATATGTCTTGGGCGATTTCGCAAAGGCTGACAGCGACTGGTTGGAAGATGTCCTGCGCGGCGTTGCAGATGGCGCAAGGCACCTGGCCAATGGCGATGGCGGTAAGTTCATGAACGCCGTTGCCCTGCGAACGGCACCGCCGCGTTCGTCCAAGTCACCGTCCGAGCACCCAAAACCAACGGCTCAGACCATTACCGAACCCGCCGAGGACAGCAGGTCAGCCATGCAGAAGCTGATGGACAAGTTCAAATAGCGCCCTTTGCCGTTGCCCCTACGTCCGGATTGCGGAATTTTCCCGGGCAGGCTCCAATACCGGCAATCATGGGAGGCGACAAATGAGAGCTTTGTTTAAATGGGTGCTGCGTATCGCGCTGATGCTTGTGCTGGCAGCCGCCGTTGTCGGGTTCTGGAAACGCGAGGAAATTCAACGCTTGATGGCGGTGAACTCATTGTTTTCCCCCGAAAAGATCGTTCACAATTTCTCGCATATGGATGCAGCTTTCAAAACCGTCAACTTGCCGCGCGGGGATGGGGCCACATGGGAATTGCCTTACGGGCCCGGGTTTGACCTGCCAGCAGGCACGGATCAATGGATCGAAGACCGGTCGGTCACATCCTTGCTTGTGATGCAGGGCGGGCAGATCCGGTTTGAGGAATATTATCTGGGCACCACACCAGACGATCGACGCATTTCGTGGTCGGTTGCCAAAAGCTATCTTTCTGCATTGTTCGGCATATTGCTGGACGAAGGCGCAATCGCCTCATTGGACGATCCGGTCGTGCAATACGTGCCCAAACTAAAAGGCACGGCCTATGATGGTACGACGATCCGCAACGTGCTGAACATGGCCAGCGGTGTGACCTTCAACGAGGATTATCTGGATTACAATTCTGACATCAACCGGATGGGTCGAGTGGTCGCCTTAGGCCGAGAACTGGACGATTTTGCCGCCTCGCTGCAGGACAGTTTCGCAACACCCGGAGAAACCTGGAAATACGTGTCAATCGACACCCATGTTATCGGTATGGTGGTCCGAGGAGCAACCGGTCGCAGCGTGGCCGAACTGCTTACAGAGCGCATTGTACAGCCACTTGGGCTGGAGCGGGATGGCTATTACGTGACTGACGGGGCCGGAGTTGCCTTTGTTCTGGGGGGCTTGAATTTCACCACCCGCGACTATGCGCGTTTCGGTCAGATGATCCTGCAAAACGGGGTTCATGATGGGCAGCAACTAGTACCGGCTGAATGGATCGCCGCTTCGGTCCTGCCCAGTGCCCCGACCGCATCGGGCAAGATCGGCTATGGATATCAGTGGTGGATTCCCGTGGGCGCGCATGAGGGCGAGTTCATGGCCCGCGGCGTCTATGGTCAGTATATCTATTTCGACCAGCCGCGCGGGGTGCTGATCGTGTCCACCGGGGCCGATCGCAAGTTTCGAGACCCTGGCGTGAATGAGATCAACATAGAAATGTTCCGCAAGATTGCGCAAAGCCTGTAAGATGCTCTTATGCAGAAACAGGAAAGCATAAATGTTCTGGGGGGCGTGCTCGCCCCTTGCTCCCGCGATCCGCTGACCGGGTTCTTTCGCGATGGCGCCTGCAATACCTGCCCCGAGGATCAGGGCAGCCACACGGTTTGCGCGGTAATGACGGTCGAGTTTCTGGCCTATTCGAAATATGTCGGCAATGACCTCAGCACGCCGCGCCCCGAGTTTAGATTTCCCGGGCTGCGTGCCGGTGACAGCTGGTGTCTATGTGCGGGTCGCTTCCTGCAAGCCCATGACGAAGGATGCGCGCCCAAGGTTCATCTTGAGGCGACACATCAACGGGCGCTGGACATCGTGCCTCTGCGCATTCTCAACCAACACGCGGTTCAGGACTAGGCAGACCGGCCCGGGATCACCCGGACCAGCCCTTATTCGGGATCAATCCCGCAATTTCACAAGGTCAGACATCAGACCCTCGGTTCCGTTATGAACCGTCAGCCGCTCGACCTTGCCGGCGATGGTTTCCAGCGCTTCCAGCTCTTTCAGTCGCAGCATCACCGGGTTTTCCGCCATCACTTTCGCGGTGTTCAGCAAAGACCGCGTGGCGTTGGTTTCTTCCCTCCGCCGGATGACGTTGGCCTCGGCCTGTTTCTCGGCAGCGACTACGGCGGTCAGGATTTCGCGCATCTCGCCGGGCAGGATGACGTCTTTCAACGCGATCTCACCCACTTCGATGCCGATCCCGGCCATTTGTGTCCGCACCCGATCTGCAGCCTCGGTGTCAACGCCCACCTTCTCGGCAAGTAGCCGGTCAAGCGTCATCGACCCAAGGGTCTTCCGGAACGCCAGTTGCAGGGCCCGGTGCAGGGCCTGATCAAAATCCTTCACCGCCCCTATCGCCTTGACCGGATCGACGACCCGGTAATCGGCGCTGAGGTTGACCCGGATGGTCACCCGGTCCTTGGTCAGTATCTCTTGACCCGTTACCTCATGGGTTCGTTGCCGCAGGTCGATCTGCTTGACCTCGACGTTCCGGCCCACCTTCCAGAAGGCATGGGCGCCGGGGTTCAGCCGATCCACCAGCACGCCATCCACGGTCAGCAAACCGACATGCCCTTCGGCAATCTCGACCCGCGTCAAGTGGATCTGCAGCCCCACCCGAACCAGCCGCTGCGCGACCGCTTTGAGCACAACCATGGACTCGGTTAGCGCGTGTTGCTCAACGGCCCAGGGGCCGGCATCCTTCCAAACTAGCGCCCGTACTTCGGGAATCAGCACTCGAGCGGGCACGCCATCCCGAAGCAGAACCAGAACCTCGTCGGGCCCTGCCCGAAACTCGGTCAGGTGCGCCTCCGCCAGTTCGGGCCGGTTCTGCATCAGCGCCCGCTCATAGGGCGACACGAAAAAGAGAGCCTCCAGATCGTGCAGCTCGGTCAGCACATCCCTGCGTGGCAGCCGGTGTTTCCCGGGGCCGAGGATGGTGTCAATTACCCCCTTGCGCAAAACCAGCATCCGCTGGGTCTCGGTCAGGGTCAGCCGTTGATGACCGGTCAGCCGGTCGATCAGATCTTGGAATAGTGTCATTTCATTTCTCCTTTTCGTCTCGCTCTATCGTCGTCGCAAAAGCGAACTCCTTTTCATGTTTTCAGTGGGTTGCACCCCGATTGGGTGACAGGTGTGAAGCCTTCGGATAAAGGCTGTGAAAGACCGGGCATCCCCCGCGCCGTGCCCTTTTGCGAGAGGGTCAGAGAGAGGGGCGCGGGACCAATGCGCCGCCTGTTCCCAAGGGATCAGGCGGGGCGCCAATCCGGCGACACCGTCATCTGCCCTCCGGCCCAAGACCAGAGCAGCGAAGACCCCTGCCCCGCCCGGCCAAAGCCTGACGTAGCGCGGTGCCACCCCTGCTGGGGAACACCCGGACCTTAATGATTTGGACCGTTTTCACGGACCGGCGTTGAAGGCCGGTGCTGACCTAACAGCGTTTGTTCAAATGGCGGGACTCGAACCCGCTACACATCGATTAACAGTCGATTGCTCTAACCAGAATGAGCTACATTTGGAGCTTTGGAAGGAGTCGAACCTTCGCTCACAGACTTGCCATCTGCCGCTCTTCCACCTGAGCTACAAAGCATGTACCAATCCCCGGTTTCGGCCCTGGCATACGGTTTCGGCAGCGCCGTCCGCACCGAGAGAGTGATCACCTCTGCTCGCTAGGGTCCGGCCCGTTTTGACCGGTAACGGCGGGTTTAGGCGAAGGGGCAGGATTCGCTCAATGATATTCTGAGAGGTGGAAATGCACCTGTGGCGTGTGCGCAACAAAATTACCCAGCTGCGCAACATTCGAAAAGCCGCAGGCTGGAAACCAAAGCTGCACACCGTTCAAAGGCACACAGCTTTTGTCAGAAATTTCAAATTTTACCGCCTGGTCAATCGGCGCTGCGACCTTCGGTATCCGACATGTCGAAGTTCAGATATTTCGCCACGGTCTGAACATCCTTGTCACCACGTCCACACATATTCATGCAGATCAGGTGATCCTTGGGCAGATCCGGCGCGATCTTCATCACATGAGCCAGCGCATGGCTAGGTTCAAGCGCCGGGATGATGCCTTCGGTTGCACAGCAAAGCTGGAACGCCTCAAGCGCCTCTTTGTCGGTGATCGACACATATTGCGCGCGGCCGATATCATTCAGCCATGAATGTTCAGGGCCAATGCCCGGGTAATCCAGACCAGCCGAGATCGAGTATCCTTCGAGGATTTGCCCGTCATCATCCTGCAGCAGATAGGTGCGGTTGCCATGCAGAACACCGGGGCGGCCGCCGGTCAGCGAAGCGCAATGTTCCATCTTGTCGTTCACGCCCTTACCACCGGCTTCGACTCCGATGATGTTGACGGATTTATCATCCAGGAACGGGTAGAACAGACCCATTGCGTTCGATCCACCACCGATGGCGGCGATGAGCGTGTCGGGTAAACGGCCCTCAGCCTTGTGCATCTGTTCCTTGGCTTCCTTGCCGATGATCGACTGAAAGTCGCGCACCATCGCCGGATACGGGTGCGGGCCAGCAACAGTACCGATGCAATAGAACGTATCGCGCACGTTGGTCACCCAGTCACGTAACGCATCGTTCATCGCGTCTTTCAATGTGCCACGACCTGACGTCACAGGGATCACTTCGGCCCCCAGCAGGCGCATGCGGAACACGTTCGGGGCCTGTCGCTGCACATCATGCGCGCCCATATAGACCACGCATTTCAAACCGAACTTGGCGCAAACGGTGGCTGTGGCCACGCCATGCTGTCCGGCGCCGGTCTCGGCAATGATCCGGGTCTTGCCCATGCGCCGCGCCAGAATGATCTGACCCAATACGTTATTGATCTTGTGCGCGCCGGTGTGGTTCAGCTCATCGCGCTTCAGATAGATTTTGGCGCCACCCAGATGCTCGGTCAGGCGCTCTGCATAATATAATGGCGAGGGGCGTCCCACATAGTTGGTCCACAGATCGTCCATCTCGGCCCAAAATGTGGCATCGTCCTTGGCCTTTTCATATTCCTCTTCCAGCGCCAGGATCAGCGGCATCAGCGTTTCGCTGACAAAACGCCCGCCGAAAATGCCGAAACGGCCCTGCTCGTCTGGGCCGGACATGAAGGAATTGAAAAGATCGTTGGCCATGGGTGTCTCCATCGTCGTACCCGTTGTTCATAGGAGGTAGCGGCGGGATTTGCCATGGCAAAACGCACATGGGAATCCTTAGATGTGATACCTCAGCCGGCCCGAATTGCAGCGTCTACAAACGCACGAACCATCGCGGCATCCTTGATGCCCGGTGCACTTTCCACGCCCGAGGCGACATCGACCTGACGCGCGCCCGTCATACGGATGGCCTCGGCCACATTTCCGGGGTTCAACCCACCGGCCAGCATCCAGGGCTTGCGCCAGTATTTGCGCCCAGCCAGTAAACGCCAGTCAAACGCCAGCCCGTTTCCACCCGGCAGAACCGAGCTCCTTGGCGCCTTGGCATCTATCAGCAACTGATCGGCAACATCGCAATAAGTATCAATGGCGGCCAGGTCTTCGGCATCTGCAACACCAACCACCTTGATAACAGGCAACCCATAGCGCGCCTTGATTTCCTGCACCCGCTCGACAGATTCTGAGCCATGCAGCTGCAACATGTCAAAAGGGGCGACTGCGGTGATACTGTCCAACAACTCATCCGTGGCGTTCACAACCAAGGCGACCTTTGCAACCCCAACGGGGACATGCTCGAACAAAGCTGCTGCCTGTTGAGGCGAAACATATCGAGGCGATTTCGGAAAGAAGTTGAAACCAAGATACCGTGCACCCGCATCAGCTGCTGCGCGCACGTGATCTGGTGCAGTCAGGCCGCAGATTTTAACCGATACATCCGACATTCCGGGCCTCAGCTGGCCTCATCCAACAGGGCGAGAACTTCGTCCTGTCCTTCGTTCTGCGCTTTCTTGAGCTTCTTGACCTCACGCTCAAGCTTGCGCACTTCACCTTTGCTGGCGGTAGCATCGCGGCGGTGCTTGTGCTCGCGCAGCCATTCCCAAAGAAAGCCAATGACCAGGCCAGCGACGATGCCACCCAGAACCACCACGAACAGCGGCAACGAGGCGCTGAAATTGAAGCCAAGCAAATCGGCTATAGCCGAGGGAATAAGCGTCAGCTCAACCGCTTCGCGGTTGGCCAGAGAGACTGAAATCAAGACGATCCCGAGGACCGCGAGAAAAGCATATCGAAGGTAGCGCATCATGGCCTAGGCTTTACCGTTCAACCGGTCCCTTAGCAACTTGCCAGTTTTGAAAAACGGAACACATTTTTCTTCGACCTGCACAGTTTCGCCGGTGCGCGGGTTACGACCCACACGGGCATCGCGCTGTTTCACTGAAAACGCCCCGAAGCCTCTCAGTTCAACCCGATCCCCTCGCGCCATCGCATTCGTTACTTCTTCGAACACGGTATTCACGATTCGCTCGACGTCACGCTGATAAAGATGCGGGTTCTCGTCGGCGATTTTCTGAATCAGTTCTGAACGGATCATGTGCGTTACCCTCCCAGGCGACCGGTTAACCATGCCTATTATTCTGAACAGTATAGGAAAAAACTGGGTTCGGGGGAACGTAAACTCTGCGGGCAAAGGTTGAAAATTACAGTTAAGTAACGCGATTTTTTGCCAGTTCATGTAATTTGCCTGACAAATGTATGAACCTAAGACCCAATTAGCCTGAAAATGCGAACATGTTGATTCGCAACAAAAACGGCCCCGCGCTTTCACACGGGGCCGTAAATTCGGCTTGACTGAGGCTCGGACTTAGTCGCCCGACTTCAGCGCTGCACCCAGGATATCGCCCAGCGATGCGCCCGAGTCGGAAGAACCGTACTGTTCCACGGCCTCTTTCTCTTCGGCGATCTCACGTGCCTTGATCGACAGACCCAGACGACGGGTCTTGCTGTCGACATTGGTGACGCGGACGTCGACCTTGTTACCGACCGAGAAACGCTCTGGGCGCTGTTCGGCACGGTCACGGCTCAGGTCGGAACGACGGATGAACGACTTCATACCTTCGTACTCGACCTCGATGCCGCCATCTTCGATCGCGGTGACCTCAACGGTGATGATCGAGCCACGCTTCACGCCGCCCACGGCTTCGGCGAACTTGTCACCGCCTAGGGCTTTGATCGACAGCGAGATACGCTCTTTCTCGACATCCACTTCAGACACAACGGCCTGTACCACGTCGTTCTTGTGGTAGTTCTGGATGGCATCCTCGCCACGCTCGTCCCAGGACAGATCGCTGAGGTGAACCATGCCGTCGATGTCGCCTTCGAGGCCAATGAACAGACCGAATTCGGTGATGTTCTTGACTTCGCCTTCGACTTCGGTGCCCTCGGGGTGTGTTTCTGCAAACACTTCCCACGGGTTGCGCTGAGTCTGCTTCAGGCCCAGAGACACGCGACGCTTGGCGCCATCGATTTCCAGAACCATGACGTCGACTTCCTGGCTGGTCGAAACGATCTTGCCGGGGTGGACGTTTTTCTTGGTCCAGGACATCTCGGACACGTGCACCAGACCTTCGACACCGGCTTCCAGCTCGACGAACGCGCCGTAGTCGGTGATGTTGGTGACGCGACCCTGATGAACCGAGCTCAGCGGATACTTGGCTGCAACCAGATCCCACGGATCTTCCTGCAGCTGCTTCATGCCCAGGCTGATGCGGTGGGTCTCTTTGTTGATCTTGATGACCTGAACGTTGATGGTCTCGCCGATCGTCAGGATCTCGGACGGGTGGTTCACACGGCGCCATGCCATGTCGGTGACGTGCAGCAGGCCGTCAACGCCGCCCAGGTCAACAAACGCACCGTATTCGGTGATGTTCTTGACGACGCCTTCGACGGTCTGACCTTCGGTCAGGTTGCCGATAACCTCGGCGCGCTGTTCGGCACGCGATTCTTCCAGGATTGCGCGGCGCGAAACAACGATGTTGCCACGGCGACGGTCCATTTTCAGAATCTGGAACGGCTGCTTCAGACCCATCAGAGGGCCAGCGTCGCGTACGGGGCGCACGTCAACCTGCGAGCCGGGCAGGAACGCAACTGCACCACCCAGATCGACGGTGAAGCCACCTTTGACGCGACCAAAGATTGCACCTTCGACGCGCTGGTCGTCGGCATATGCTTTTTCCAGACGGTCCCATGCCTCTTCACGGCGGGCCATCTCACGTGAGATGACAGCTTCGCCACGGGCGTTTTCTGCGGCGCGCAGGTAAACTTCAACCTCGTCACCAACAGTGATTTCAGGGGCTTCGCCAGGATTTGCGAATTCTTTCAGATCAACGCGGCCTTCCATTTTGTAGCCGACGTCGATGATGGCTTGGCCGGCTTCGATCGCCAGAACCTTACCTTTGACAACAGAACCCTCTTCGGGCGTGTCCATTTCGAAGCTTTCATTCAGGAGGGCTTCGAATTCCTCCATGGTTGTATCAGCCATCTGGCAGTGTTTTCCTTTACATACGTTTTTGCTGGCCGAGCGGTTGTCTCCGCCGGTCTTCGTGGATTGGTCAGACGACCTGACATATACCGCAAAACAAAGAGGGCCGGTTGGTCCGACCCTGCTCGTCTCATTGTTTTATGGCTCAAATCGCCTTGTCGACGCGCGCTCTATAACGGGTTCGCACAGGCGCTGCAAGTTTTACCGTGCGTATCACAAAATAACACGCAAACCCCAGCCTTGCATGGCTGAGGTCGGGTCGATTTGTATTCTTCTTCAGCTCCGAAAGGACAGAGCGCCTAAAACAGTTGCAGATCTTTTGAGCCGCTTTGGATTTCGGCAAAATTCGGCATGTTCTGGACCGCCAAAGGTACCGGGGCCGCGCCCGGCATCGCGACTGTTGGCTTCGCTGCTGCGGCCTTTCCAAAGGCTGGGCGCTCTAGCTCGCCCCGGATATCGCGCAGCAGGGTTTTGTGATCAGGCATTGATCTGAGTATCTGCGCAAGATCCACTTTCGCGCCTTTCCACCACTGGAACCAGATCGGTTTCTTCAACGGCCGCAAGCGATCGCGGATGCCGGCACCATAGCCCGTATCATAGACCTGCTTACCCAAAAGAACCGTTTGATAGACGCGGAAATCGAAAAGCGTTGCAAACTCGATATCTCGTTCCAAAGGCAGGCGGTGCTGCCACAGCTCAAGGTTCTCGGCCAGCCGATCCGGTATCTTCATTTCGGTCCGCGCGTCGATCCAATATTGATCATCCGTGCGGTTGCCCAAGCGGTAGTGCAGACAAATGAAATCCAGAACCTCGTCATAGAGCTTGTCCATTTGCTTGTTATATCTCGCCCGCAGCGACGGTTCGATGTCCCGCGTGGGCAGATGCTCGGCGAACCAGCGCACCGCATGATCAATCATGTGGATCGCTGTACTTTCCAGCGGTTCGATGAACCCTCCGGCCAGTCCGATCGCCACACAATTCTTGACCCAGGCATTGCGCACTCGTCCGATACGCATCGGGATCACACGCGGCGTCGCACCTTTGCCGCTATCGCCCAGCCATTCGAGGTATTCATCCGCCGCCTGTTCATCCGTGCGATGCGCGGATGAGTAGACATAGCCCGTGCCCACACGGTTAAAGAGCGGCACCCGCCAGGTCCACCCCGCACCAAGTGCGGTGGACCGTGTGACGCTTTCAATTTTTTCTGGATCCGGGTGCTCGATCTGCAACGCCATGGCGCGGTCGTTGGGCAGATAGTCAGAATAATCCATGAATGGCTCGCCCAGCGCCTTGTTGATAATCAAGCCGCGAAACCCGGTGCAATCCACGACCATCTCAATGTCATGGCGGCCTTTCTTTTCCAGCATCAGATGACTGACATTGCCCTGCTCATCCAGCTCGACCGATTTCACCTCGTCCTGGATGTGCTCAACGCCGCGCTTGGTGCAAACCCTGGTCAACATGCCTGCAAACTTCACAGCATCCAGATGATAGGCATAGCCGAACCGCTGCTCAAACTCTGGCTGACCCAGTGGCCGCCCACCTTTGCACAGGCGCGCCAGATCATCATGGGGCGAGATGGACTGCGTGAAATCCCTATCGCCATTGCCAAAGCGCAGGAAGTATTCTGCGGGCTCTAACCCCTCTAACAACTGGCCATGCGCAAAAGGGTTCACGTAATCAATGCGATTGCCCTTGGCGTCCTTGTTCCAATTACAAAACTTCACGCCCAGCTTGAACGAGGCGTTGGTCTCACGGAAGAAATCCCGCTCTGAAATGCCGGCCTGGCGCAGCGTGACCGGCATCCGTGGAACCGTGGCCTCGCCGACGCCCACAGTCGAGATATTGGGGCTTTCGATCAGGCAGATACGCGGGCGATCCTTGGGTGCTGACGTGCGTGAAAACACCATTTCCAGGATCAGCGCGGTCATCCAACCTGCCGTGCCGCCACCCACAATGGTGATCTTGCGCAAACGATTATTCATATTTTCTGTCCCTGTTGGTTTTGGGGTTTTTTAGCCGCCTGCCCTTTTTGATTTTGGGGCTTGTAAAGCAGCTTTCCCTTTTTGCCTGAGAGAAACTATAACAGCTTTCCTGCATCCAGCTAGGCACTATGACGGCCGAACCTGCATACATGCCGGGTCATCAGACCCGGCAACACAG
Organism: Ruegeria sp. CDSB022; assembly: GCF_059611145.1. Classification (NCBI taxonomy): domain Bacteria; kingdom Pseudomonadati; phylum Pseudomonadota; class Alphaproteobacteria; order Rhodobacterales; family Roseobacteraceae; genus Ruegeria; species Ruegeria sp. CDSB022. The sequence goes on from NZ_JBXWOZ010000013.1 coordinate 25,630, forward strand.
GCCGCTCGCCACTGCGCGACTTTCTTTAGGATGGTGGATGCTGCGAGAAAGGAAATGCGCAAGTACCGGCCCTGCGTCAGATATCCTCGCCTTTTTTCAGAAGCTCTTCGATCAGAGCGCGCTGAAGATCATTGCTATCGCCGCCGCCAAATTCCGCAACTCCGCTGGAATACAAGGTGCCGTAGGTGTTGGCGATGTTCACCGTCTGGGCCAGCCCCGAGATCAACTGATCCCTTTCTAGCCGCGACAAGGGGTGGATGAACGCAGCCCACAAGGTGCCATTGGCAATCGCATATCGCGCATCCAGGGTACTGTCGAAATTCGCCTGCATCATCCGTTGCATGTCCTGAGCACTCAGATCTTCGACACTTTGGATCGACACCATGGCCCGCATCCGGTCCGCATTGACGTCGGTAATCACCAGAACGGGAACCTCCGCGATGGTAAGCTGAAAGCCTGGCCCAAGAGGCTCTGTCTCGGGGTCAAGCGCAAACAATATCTTGCCCAAACGCTCGTAGGTCATTGGCGGTTCTGCCTCTTGCGCTGAAAGCGCACTGGCGAGAAAGGTAAAAATCAAAATCAGGCGGAACATCGATTACCTCCGGCAGATGTCGATACAAAGGTAATCGACGCCTCGGGCGCTGGCCAAACAAAGCTTAGTGAACAAAGTTGTGTTTGCTCTGACAAACGGCCCTAGGGCAGAACTGGTTCGATGACCTCAATCGCGCGGGCGAGAGCTGCGTCAATGCTCAGGTCCGAGGTATCCAGTATGACCGCATCCTCAGCTGGCTTCATAGGTGCCGTGCTGCGTTCGGCATCCCGAGCGTCCCGCTCACGCACATCGGCCAACACCTGTGAGCGTGTAACCTCATGGCCCTTGGCGTCCAGTTCCAGAAACCGTCTCTCAGCGCGCACTTCGGCGCTGGCGGTGACAAACAGTTTAACCTCGGCCCGCGGGCAAATAACGGTTCCGATGTCACGACCGTCCAACACTGCACCGCCCGCGCGGCGCGCAAAGGCGCGCTGAAAATCGACCAATGCAGCCCGCACCTCGGGGATAACTGCAACTTTCGAGGCCGCTTGCGCGATTTCAGCCGTGCGCAGATCACCCTGATCCAGGTCCTCGGCAGTCAGCGTTTGCGCGGCACTAACCGGGTCGGCACCTTCCAGCGTTCTGCGGCCAACCGCACGGTAAAGCAGGCCGGTATCGAGATGCGCAAACCCGAAATGGGCGGCAACGGCATTGGAAATCGTGCCCTTCCCCGCTGCTGCCGGGCCATCGATTGCTATGGTGAAACTGGCAACTGCCATCGCATTTACCGGTTGTTTCGCTGCAGCCGCGCACCAAGGCCAGCCATCAACGGTTCGAAGATCGGGAAAGACGTTGCGATCGGGCCGCCATCGTCGACTCCGACCGGATTTTTCGCCCCCATACCCATAACCATAAAGGACATCGCGATCCGGTGATCCAGAAAGCTCTCACAGGTGCCGCCGCCGGGAACATTGCCAATTCCCAAACCATCCACAGACCACCAATCATCGCCCTCATCGACGGTGACGCCATTAACGCGCAGGCCGCGGGCCATCGCATCAATACGGTCGCTTTCCTTGACGCGCAGTTCTTTTACGCCACCCATCATTGTGGTGCCTGTGGCATTTGCCGCGACCACAGATAGAACCGGGTATTCGTCAATCATCGAGGCCGCTCGTTCCGGAGGAACCGAGATTCCTTTCATATCGGGGGAATACCGGGCACGTAGATCCGCGACCGGTTCACCACCCTCTTCGCGCTCATTTTCATAGGTCAAGTCAGCACCCATCTCACGCAGAGTGGTAAACAGACCCGCGCGGGTCGGGTTCAGGCCGATGCCCGGAACCAGAACATCAGATCCGGGCGTGATCAGCGCAGCACAGACCGGAAAGGCCGCGCTGGAGGGATCACGGGGCACAACGATGATCTGCGGTTTCAACTCAGGGCGACCGGTCAGGGTGATCACTCGCCCCTCATCGGTATCCTCGACCGTGATTTCAGCCCCGAATCCGGCCAGCATCCGCTCGGAATGGTCCCGGGTCGCTTCGGCCTCAATCACCACGGTCTTGCCCGGTGCGTTCAGACCTGCCAACAAAACGGCAGATTTCACCTGTGCGGAGGGAACAGGAACCTCGTACTTTACTGGGACAGGGTCTGCTGCACCCACAATCGTCATAGGTAGGCGCCCCCCGGTGCGTCCCACAGATTGCGCACCAAACAACGCCAGAGGATCGGTTACCCGCGCCATAGGGCGTTTGTTGAGGCTGGCATCCCCCGTGAATGTCGCGGAAATCGCAGAGGTCGCCATCGCACCCATGATCAACCGAACGCCGGTGCCCGAGTTGCCGCAGTCAATAACCTGATCGGGTTCGGCAAAGCCACCGACGCCCACACCATGGACTGACCATTCGCCACCCCCGTGATCTGTCACCTCAGCCCCAAAGGCACGCATCGCCTTTGCGGTGTCCAGAACGTCCTCACCCTCCAACAGACCGGTGATCCGGGTTTCACCCACGGCCATCGCGCCCAGGATCAGCGATCGGTGCGAGATCGACTTGTCACCAGGCACCTCGGCCGTTCCGGTCAGCGGACCGCAAGGGTGCGAGGTCATCGGGATGGGCGTGCCGTGTCCGGACATGGGGGCTCCTGTTTTCGCTATCAGTTCCCAAGCCGATTAGCGAATTGGGGCCGCTTGGTCCAGCCGCAATCAGTCGTTGCGGCGGAAGGTCAGGTAATGCGGTGTCCGCCCTTCGCGCAGGGCCTTCTGCTCATAGCGCGTGGAAATCCAGTCTTCCCAGGGCTCACGCCAATCGGTGGGGCGCTCCGCCAACCATTCGAAACCAGCGCCCGGCACCTCTTCCAACGTTTGGCGGACATAGTCGGGAATATCTGTGGCAACACGAAAGATCGCGCCCGGTTTCAACGACCGCGCCAACGGCTCCAGATGCTCTGGGGTCACGAACCGACGGCGGTGATGCCGGGTTTTGGGCCAGGGATCGGGGTACAGAAGAAAGGCGCGTGATATGCTGGCTTCGGGCAAGACATCAAAAAGATCGCGCGCATCGCCGGGATGCACCGCCAGATTCTCGACCCCAGCCTTGCGAATCTTACCCAACAGCATGGCGACACCGTTGATATAGGGTTCTGCCCCAATGATACCGATATCGGGATTGCTGGCCGCCTGATGCACCAGATGCTCGCCGCCGCCAAAGCCGATCTCAAGCCAGACATCCTTGCCACCGAACAGGGCCTTCAGATCCAGCGGACTGCGTTCAGGATTGCTTTCCCAGTCCACAGCACCCGGAGACAGCGCATCGAGGTCTTCGCTTAGATACGTCTTTTGGCTTTGCTTCAGGGTCTTGCCTTTGAAGCGGCCATAAAAGTTTCTGCGGGGGCGTTGGGGGGTCTGGGTGCTCATGGCGGTGCCCATACTGCGGGGACGGCTCAGAGGCAAGGGGCGGCGGCAGAGCAGAATAGCCGCCGCCTCTCATCCATTTCCCAAGAAATAGGCGCGCCCGCAAGGGCGCACCAATTGATAACAGTCAGATCAAACCGCCGCTTTCAACGCGTCTGCTAGATCTGTGCGCTCCCAGCTGAAACCTCCATCCGCTTCCGGCTGGCGGCCAAAATGGCCATAGGCTGCTGTGCGCTGATAGATCGGCTTGTTCAGCTCCAGATGCTGACGGATGCCGCGTGGGGTCAGGTCCATCACCTGGCCGACGGCTTTTTCAATCCGATCATCCGCGATCTGCCCCGTGCCATGCGTATCCGCATAGATCGACAGAGGCCGGGAAACGCCAATGGCATAGCTCAGCTGGATCGTGCAACGCTCGGCCATTCCCGCGGCTACGACATTCTTGGCCAGATAGCGCGCGGCATAAGCCGCCGAACGGTCCACCTTGGTCGGGTCTTTACCCGAAAACGCTCCGCCACCATGTGGCGCTGCACCACCATAAGTGTCCACGATGATCTTACGACCGGTCAGACCCGCATCTCCGTCCGGACCGCCAATGACGAACTTGCCGGTTGGGTTGACGTGCCAATCGGTCTGATCGGTCAGCCAACCCTCGGGCAGAGTTTCGGTGATATACGGCTCAACAATGGAGCGAATATCGGCCGAGCTCAGCGTCTCATCCAGATGCTGGGTCGACAGAACGATCGAGCTGACGCCAACCGGCTTGCCATCCTGGTAGATCACTGACAGCTGCGATTTCGCATCCGGGCCCAGCGCAGGCTCGGTCCCGTTCTTGCGCACCTCGGCCAGACGGCGCAGGATTGCGTGGGAATACTGGATCGGCGCAGGCATAAGCGCGGGTGTCTCGGTGGTAGCATAGCCGAACATGATGCCCTGATCACCAGCACCTTCGTCCTTGTCACCCGACGCATCTACGCCCTGCGCAATATGTGCAGATTGCTCATGCAGCAGGTTCGTAACTTCTACCGTCTCGTGGTGGAACTTATCCTGCTCATAGCCGATATCCTTGATACAGGCGCGGGCGATCTCGTCGATGCGGCCCATATAGTCATGCAGCTTGTCCTGATCAGACAGCCCCACTTCGCCGCCGATCACCACGCGATCCGTTGTCGCAAAGGTCTCGCACGCAACGCGTGCCTCGGGTTCTTCGTTCAGAAATGCGTCTAGTACGGCGTCGGAAATACGGTCACAAACCTTATCCGGATGCCCTTCGGAAACGGATTCCGAAGTAAAGGTATAGTTCTGTCGGGACATACAAGTGCTCCATTAAGATTACCCCGTCACGCCAGGAAGCCGTTGTGATGGGCACAAGAGGGGATAAGCCCCCCGAAACCGAGGGTCAATGCGAAATCATAGGTTTCGCCGCCGCAGCCCGTACCATAACAGGCTAAACAGCACCAATAACACGGCAAAGACAGGATTATCCCCCATTCGGGAATATGCTGTCGCCGACTGAGGCGCCGGAAGTCCGGCATCAATATAGCCCGCCTGCCCAAGCGGCAGGGCCTCGGTGATCCGGCCCAGCGGGTCAATCATGGCGGAGACGCCGGTATTGGCCGAACGCATCATGGGCAGCCCCTGCTCGATGGCGCGCATCTGTGCCTGAGCCAGGTGCTGATACGGTCCCGAGCGCGTTCCGAACCACGCATCATTGGTGATTTGCAGAAGGAAATCAGCGCGCCCCGGCGCGGATAGGACATCCTGGGTGAACACAGCTTCGTAGCAGATCAACGGCAGCGCTTTACCCAATGGGCCTGCATCCAGCAGCGCCGCCCCCGACCCGGCGCTGAACCCATGTCCGGTGGTTGCAGCCATGCCATAGATCCCGAACCACGCCATCACGTCGCCAAACGGAACATATTCGCCAAAAGGCGCCAGATGATGTTTGTCGTACAGCCCCTGCTGAGCCCCATCCACATCAAGGTAGATCATCGAGTTGTAGATACGCGGCCCGTCGCCTCGTTGAATTCCCAGAACAACCGGCGTGCCTCGCGCCGCCTCGGCGATGGCATCCAGATACGGCTGCGCGCTGCCCAGCCAGGCGGGAACCGAGGTTTCAGGCCAAACGATCAGGTCAGGCTGTGGTTCGGCGGCAGTAAACTCGATCTGACGTGCGAAGAACAGAGGTGCAAACTCTGGATCCCATTTCTGATGTTGCAACGCATTGGGCTGAACCAAGCGAACGATATGTCCCGTTTCGACCACAGCGGGCCGCGTCCCCGCATAGCCCAAAGCCAATGCGACCGATGCCACGCTGATGCCCAAGGGCACGAATACTCCGGAACGCAGCGCCAAAGCCGCCCCTAGTGGCAGCGTCGACACCAAGGTCAGCGCCCCAAGCCCGTAAGGCCCAAAAAGTGACAGTAGCTGCGCAACAGGGGTCTCGACCCAGACCTGCGCCAGCCCGGCCCAGGGGAACCCGGTCAGAACATAACCGCGGGCACATTCCGCCAAGGAGATTGCCAAGGCGAGAAACAACGCCTGTGAAACCCCGCGCGTGCCGGGCCTGCGAGCAACCCAGAATGCCAGCCCCCAGAACAGCGCCAAACCACCAGCCATGAAGACCAAAGCAAACGGAGCCATCCAAGCGTGACGATCGGCGTCCACCAGAAACGGCTCGACAATCCAGCTGAGTGCATGGGCGAAATACCCGGTCCCAAACGCCCAACCGATCCACGCCGCACGCGCACGTGTCTCGGTGCTCTGAAATATCGGTGCGACCAACACCAACGCCAATACAGAAGCCACCCAATACCCAAAGGGAGCCAGACCAAATGCAGCCAGCCCTCCCAACAAACCAGAAAGGACAAATCTAAGCCAAATGGGCCAAGCCCGTATCAGGTTCATGCAACGATATCCGGCAGCATGACACGCAGCCGTTTGATGCGCCGCGGATCCGCATCAATCACCTCAAATTCAGGCCCTTCCGGATGCAGAACAACCTCTCCTCGTGCTGGAACCCGTCCGGACAACATGAAGACCAACCCGCCAAGCGTGTCGATCTCTTCCTCATCGACATCCTCGTGGCTGGTTAGGGATCGCCCGATCTCGGCTTCGAAATCTTCAAGGGGTATCCGCGCCTGTACCACATAACATCCAGGTTTTTCCTGAACCCAAAGTTGGCTTTCATCCGCGTCATGTTCGTCCGCGATCTCACCAACAACCTGTTCGATCAGGTCTTCGATCGTCAGCAACCCGTCGACACCACCATATTCGTCGATCACCAATGCCATGTGGCGGCGCTCGGTTTGCATTTTGGTCATCAGCACACCGATCGGCATCGATGGCGGCACGAACAGCAATGTCCGCAACATCGACACCAGATCAAACTCAGTCGAGCCGCCGTTGAACCCGTGCGTCAAAGCGAAATCTTTCAGGTGGATAAAGCCCAAAGGCGTATCCAGCGTTCCTTCATATACAGGTATCCTGGACAGACCGCTTTCCCGGAAAACCTGGGCCAGCTCATCTTTAGATATCGTCGACGGTACTGACACGATCTCGACCGTGGGAATCGCCACATCCTCGACCCGCATCCGGCGCAGGTTAATCATGCCGCGAGGTTGAGCCGGATCGACCTCTTGCCCATTGACCTCAGAAGCCGAGTCTTCACTCTGCGTTGAGAACGCATCCACTATTCGAGAGAAAAGTCCTGGTCTCTCAGTGACATTTTCGTTGCCGTCCTTCGGTTGCGCGCCCTGCGCCGCCATAGAACTGCCGTCTGTTTCGCCCATTTTCCCATTCCAAATGATAAGCCGAAAGGCCCGCTTTAAGCATTATATGGGTCATCAATACCCAGTTTGCCAAGTATCTCCACCTCAACACCCTCCATCAGCGTGGCGTCGAGATCACGAATGTGATCATAACCCAGCAAATGCAACAGGCCGTGAACGATCAGATGTGTGACATGATCATCCATGTTTTTCCCTGCCTCCGCCGCCTCGCGAGCACAAGTATCATAAGAAATCGCGATATCGCCCAGAGCAATTTCCCCTGAGAAATCGGGTTCAGGGAGTATCGGAGTCTGCCCGGCGGAGTCCGCAGCCAAATCTTCGGCTGGCCAGCTAAGCACATTGGTCGGTGACGCCTTTTCGCGGAATTCCGTGTTCAACTGGGCGATCCGTGCATCGTCGCATCCCAGCAGGCTAACCTCACACAGGTCCGCATCAAGATCGCAATGATCCAAAACCGCCCTTGCGGCGCGCTCTGCCAAAAATTCGAGCCCGTCCCAGCGCGGGTCTTCAACCGATAGTTCCAGGTTCATGCCACCATGTCCAAAATCCCGATACCGGGACCCAGAAGATCAACCCGTTTCACGGCCCGTATCGGCCTCATACGCCTCGATGATCGCGGCGACAAGTGGGTGCCGGACAACATCCTTGGAGGTGAAATAGTTGAAGCTGATATTTGGTATCGTGCTCAACAGCCGTTCTGCATCCGCCAATCCCGACTGAACCCCGCGCGGCAGGTCAACCTGTGACCGGTCGCCTGTTATGACCATGCGGCTGCCTTCGCCCAAACGGGTCAGGAACATTTTCATCTGCATGGTCGTGGCGTTCTGCGCCTCATCCAGCACAACGAAGGCGTTCGCGAGCGTACGGCCACGCATGAACGCCAGAGGTGCAATCTCGATGCGCTTTTCCTCGATCAGCTTGGCCAGTTGTTTCCCGGGCAAAAAATCATTCAGCGCATCATAGAGCGGCTGCATATAGGGATCGACCTTGTCCTTCATGTCGCCAGGTAGATATCCTAGCTTTTCGCCCGCTTCGACGGCGGGACGACTGAGGATGATGCGGTCGACATGCCCGCCGATAAACATCGATACGCCAACGGCCACGGCCAGATAGGTCTTACCTGTGCCCGCCGGACCTATGCCAAAGGCCAGCTCATTGTTGAACAAGGACTGAACATAGACCTTCTGGGCGTCAGTACGCGGCTCGACCAGCTTTTTGCGAGTTTTGATCTCAACCGAACCACCCTTGAACATCTCAAGCTGATCGCCATCTCGGCTGCCGGTTCCTGTCTCCGACCCGCCCATGCGAAGTTCGCGGTCTACATCCGCTGCTTCTACGTCACGACCACCTTCCAGGCGGGTATACAGCGCTTGCAGAACTTCGATCGCCTGTTTTTGGGATTCGTCGTCACCCATGACAACCAGTTGGTTGCCACGGCGCACGATCTGCACGGTCAGCTTCTGTTCGATTTCGGTCAGGTTGCGGTCATATTCGCCGCAAAGATCTATCAATAACCGATTGTCTGGAAATTCAACAAACGCTTCCCGCTGGGGCGTTTCATTTTGCGGTGGGTTCAGGGCACCAATGGCCAATCCGCTCTCCTGTCTGGGCGTTTCACCCCAAGCGTAGACAACATTTCTTGGTGGGCGCAAGCCAGAGATTCAAATTTTCCGTACAGAATGGTAAAACCGCCGATCAAGTTGGAGGCACCGCGAACGTTCCATACAGGCAAACCTAGAACTGATAGTTCAGGCCAAACCGCAAACCACGGTAACGGGGCGTCGATTTGGTCGTAAACCCGTTGTCAAATTCGACGGTTTCAGAATCGAACCGGACGTATTCATATTCCCCAGTGATCGACCAGTTCTCATTCAATTTGTGCTCGGCGCCAATGCTGGCCGAGAACCCTTTTCGACTGTCTTTATCCTGAAAGGACTGGGTTGTTGCCCCGGATGTAATCGAACTGGTCGTGGTTATATCGCCATGCACGTAACCAACGGAAATAAAGTATAACACTCTGCCACTTGGGTTTGTCAGACCGTTCCGGAAGCGAATTGAGATGACATCCGAAATCTCTGAACCGCCATTGACGACTGAGGTTCCGATCTGCGTCGACACTTCATCGTCCAGAGATCCGAAATCATAGCCCAACTCGACCCCATAGACGTAGTCACGCCCGCCTTTTGCGGGCAGAAGACCGCGCCAACCGCCCCGAATACCACCGTAACTGCCGGTGAGGTCCAATTCGCCGACAGCAAACGTATCTGTAGTCGTCGTCAGGCCAAAGCGGTCCGAGCCGCTGGTCGAATAGCCGGCTGTCAAGCCCAGATAGAAGGCGCTAACATCGCTGCCATAACGTGCTGACGATATTACCGGCGGTTCAGATAAATCCGGATCCAGATTCCCTGCGGCAGCGGAATTGAGTACCAGAAACAACGCGGCCATTGCGGGAAGGGCAACCCTGATATTAGACCCTGCACTAAATCTCAAATTTTTCACTCGCACCCTCCGTCATCCCGATCCGACACCAGGATCAGCACTGATATGCCGTTTCAGGAGGCGTTAGCCTAGGCCCCGAAAAAACCTGACTTTTCTCGGAACATAATTCCAAGTGATAAATCAAGGGTAAATCTTGGAAACAAATACCAGCGATGGTATCCGCATCACAGATAAAGGACGGGTCAGAGCAACTGCCCCGCCAGAGAATTCGCACCTGATCCGATGATCAAAACGTCCCGCAACGCGCCGATTTCCACATCCGCATCAGAGACGTGAACCGAATGAAGATATTCAGATTTTCCCACCATCTGTCCCGGCAACCGGCCGGTTTTTTCGAACAGAACGCGGACTTTGCGTCCAACCATGGCATCCTGAATTTCGCGCTGATGACGCGTGATCAATCCCTGCAGCCGCTGTAGGCGGTCATCCGCCACCCCAGGATCAACCTGAGACCGCTCGGCTGCGGGCGTTCCCGGGCGCGTCGAATACTTGAACGAATAGGCATAGCCGTATTTGACTTGCTCGACCAAATCCATGGTGGCCTGAAAATCTTCGTCGGTTTCTTCAGGGAACCCAACGATGAAATCACCAGACATGACAATATCCGGACGCGCAGCGCGGATACGCTCAATCAGACGCAAATAGCTTTCGGCTGTGTGACTGCGGTTCATCCGCTTCAGAATGCGATCCGAACCCGACTGGACCGGTAAATGAAGATAGGGCATCAGTTTTTCGCAGGTGCCGTGCGCCTCGATCAGGTCGTCGGCCATGTCGTTCGGGTGCGACGTGGTAAAGCGGATGCGCTCTAGCCCGTCGACCTTGTTCAACTCCCAAATCAGTCCCGCCAGCGTCATGTCGCCGTTCGGCCCAGCCCCGTGATAGGCGTTGACGTTCTGACCCAGCAGAGTGATCTCGCGCACGCCACGTTCGACCAGATCCTGTGCCTCGCGGATGATACGGTCCACCGGACGGCTGACTTCGGCGCCTCGGGTATAGGGCACGACACAAAAGGCACAGAATTTATCGCAGCCTTCCTGAACGGTCAGAAAAGCGGTGGGGCCACGTTTGGCTTTGGGACGATTCTTGAGCTTTTCGAACTTGTCCTCTTCGGGGAAATCCGTGTCCAGTGCCTTGGCGCCTTCGCGCGTCTTGGCTTCCATCTCAGGCAGACGGTGATAGCTTTGCGGGCCAACCACCAGATCGACCAGGGGCTGACGGCGCATGATTTCTTCGCCCTCGGCCTGCGCGACGCAGCCCGCGACCCCGATCTTGAGATCGGGTTTTTCGGCTTTCAACCCTTTGAAACGCCCCAGCTCGGAATAGACCTTTTCGGCTGCTTTTTCCCGGATGTGACAGGTGTTCAGCAGAATCATATCCGCGTCATCCGGGCTCTGGGTTTCGACATAGCCCTGCCCCCCCAGGGTCTCGGCCATACGCTCGCTGTCATAGACGTTCATCTGGCAACCATAGGTCTTGATGTACAGCTTTTTGGGTTCTGACATGGGGTTGGGCCTTTGCGTTCGCGGGATCGGCGTCATCTATACCCAACGAACGCCGCTTGCAATGCCAGCGCGATTACCCGATTTTGGCCGAAAACTCCAGATGGACGGGGCCGGACAGGCAATGCAGTACGACAGTCTCACTTCTTTCCTTCAATCCGGCAAGGCCGCGTTGGCCAAAGGTCCGGTTGCGATGATCTTCGCCGAAGACGATGTCGAGATCGACGGTACCATCTGGCACCATCTGAACCTTGGCTTCAAGTCACTGATCGTGTTCATGCCCGAAGCCTTTACGCTGGATCCTAAACTGACCGAGCGTATCCACAGAGTGACACTGACCTGCGCACCGAGAACCGTCGTCTTTGACACGGTTAATCAGGTCATCCAGGCCGCTCCTGACCTTTGGATGTATTACTGCTATAACGCTGAATACCTGTTCTTCCCCTTCTGCGAAACGCGCACGATCGGCGAGTTACTTGCCTTTCACACCGAAGAACGCCGGAACGCCATGCTAACCCATGTGATCGACCTGTATGCTGATGACCTTGGCGCCTTTCCAAACGGGGTTGCCCCGGATCAGGCCATGCTGGACCGCACCGGGTATTACGCACATGCCCGACACAACGCTGAAGGACACCCGCTGGAAAGACAGCTGGACATATCCGGCGGTTTGCGCTGGCGGTTCGAAGATCACATCCCCTATGAACGCCGCCGCATCGACAGAATCGGGCTGTTCAAATCGCGAAATGATCTGTTGTTACTGCCCGACCACACGTTCAATGAGCCCGAGTACAACACCTATTCCTGCCCCTGGCACCACAATCTGACGGCGGCGATCTGTTCTTTCCGCGCAGCCAAGGCGCTTAAAAGCAACGCGGGGTCGACCTTCGACATCCCCAGTTTCCGCTGGCGCAACTCGGCTCGGTTCCAGTGGTCATCCCAGCAGCTGTTGGAACTGGGGCTCATCGAATCGGGGCAGTGGTTCTAGGCAGATCAGCGTCGCAGCAGAACCGGGAACCAATCTTCCCGCAAACGCTGCCCGGGCTGCATGTCGTGGCCCGGAAACGGAGGCGAGGTGCGCCCCGGACGTTCCACATATCGCGCATCCTCCCCAACCAACCGCAAGGAAAAAGCACGGCGGCGGCTGTCAGACTGGTTTCCACGCGCGCCATGCAGCGTACGGTAGTTGAAGGCAACCGCGTCACCGGGTTCCATTTCGAATTCAACCACCCTCATAGCTTCGGCATCGGGGTCGGGAATGGGGATGTACTGGCCTTCATCCGCGAAAAACCCTTCTTCCGAGACCCAACGCGTGGGCAGAACCTCTTTCTCCCATCTATGTGAACCTGCCACACAACGAAGGGTGGCCTGTGTCACCGGGTCCAATGGCGACCAGAAACTGATCGTCTGACTGCCCTCGACGAAATAGTATGGCCCATCCTGGTGCCACGGCGTTGCCATCGACGTGCCTGGTTCTTTCACCAGAACATGGTCATGGAACATTTGTACGGTTTGCGACTGCATCAGATCCGCTGCGACCTCGGCTGCCGGTGAATTGTGGATCACGTTCTGGAACTGTTCGATACGCGACCAGTTGCAGTAATCATCAAAGAACAGACCGGTTTCGCCCTGTTTTTGGTTGTCCGACGCATATGGTCCGGGTTCAGCCATATTGGCCGCGATGCCGTCACGCAGCGTATCCACGTAGTCGGCAAACAAACCTTTGATCAGAACCACGCCGTCCTGTTGGTATGTGTCAATCATCTCTTGCGTAACCAGGGGGTGAGCCATCTGTGCCTCCATTCGAATTTAACCTGAATTTGCTCATGAAACTTTCATCTATTCAAATAATATCTTTGAAATGTATAGTTAACCTTATGTTATACGTTACCCTACGCCAATATGAATATGTCTGCGCCATCGGACGGCATGGCAGCCTGTCTGCTGCAGCGTTGCATCTAAATGTTTCGCAGCCAGCCCTGTCGAATGCGCTAACCCGGGTCGAAGACCAGTTGGGCTATCCGCTGTTTATCCGAAAGCGCGGAGCGGCTATGGCGCTGACACCGCAGGGACGTAGCTTTATTGAAAACGCCGAGGCCCTGCTGACACGTGCCGCACGTTTGGAAAATTCTGGAACAGACGGTACCGCAACCACGCGCCTGCGTCTGGGCTGTTTCGACGACCTCGCGCCTTTCCTGCTGGCAAAGGCTTTGCATAGCCTGCGACAGAACATGCCCGAAGTTGATATCACATATCGCGTAGACGAATTTCAGGGCCTGATTTCCGGCCTCGTCAATGGTGAGATCGACCTTGCCTTGACTTATGGCCTGACACTGGATGCGGCCTTTTCCACGACCACCTTGTTCACCAATCGACCAATCGCGGTTATGACAAAAGGCCACCCCTTGGCCAATCGGGCGCAGGTATCATTGCAGGATGTAGTGGCCTACCCCCTGATCCTATCGAACGAGGGACTATCTGCGCAGCATTTCCTGAGTCTCTTCCGTCAACTTGGGCAGAACCCCAATGTCGCACATCGGGCCGCGTCGCCCGAGATCCAACGCAGCCTCGCGGCGCATGGCGAAGGCGTTGCCATCAGCTATGCCAACATTCCTGCCAAGACCAGCTATGACGGGATGCCGTTGGTCAGCATACCTGTGTCAGATGAAATCGCAACAGAACCCGTTGTTGTGGCACGGCATGGAACAGGCCCTTTGGATCCGCATAGCGAAAAGGCACAGCACATCCTGACCGGACTGATGACGTAAGTTTACTTTTTACGCAGACGGATCACAACGTCGACTGACGCGATCTCAACCCCTTCAGGCGCGTCGGGCAGTCGCTGGATGACCAGCTGTTCGGACGGAGCATCGCTGAGCCGGCCCTCATCTTCCCAATAGAAATGCGGATGATCATGCGTGTTGGTGTCGAAATAGCTTTTCGATCCGTCAACGGTAATTTCTTGCAGAACCCCGGCATCGCAAAAGGCGCGCAACGTGTTGTAAACCGTCGCCAGAGAAACAGCATCTCCGTTCTGTTTGGCCGATTCAAACAGGCTTTCGGCGGTGACGTGGCGATGGCGGCCATCACCGACCAGCAGCTCTGCCAAAGCTACGCGCTGACGCGTCGGACGCAATCCGGCGTGAACCAACCAACCTGTGGCTATGCTCTGGCAATCTGCTGTCATCAGTCCAATACCAATTTGTTGCTGAGGTATATATAAGTGCTGTAGTCAGGTAATTTCAAATGAATTTCATTCGCAGAGAATAATGTAAACACAACATGATGTAGGCCACTGCTCTTGCAGGACCTTGCATACGGGTGCTAGACGAGACCAAATTAGATGGAAAGACCCCTGGCAGGAGAGGCGCAGAATGGCCCAATTCCCAAGCAGCTTTGACAAGGACGATCTGCTGAAATGCGCCCGCGGCGAACTATTCGGCCCCGGGAACGCACAGTTGCCCGCCCCGCCGATGTTGATGATGGATCGGATCACCGAGATTTCGGCCGATGGTGGCGCCCATGGCAAAGGTCATATTCTCGCTGAATTCGACATTACGCCCGACCTTTGGTTCTTTGATTGCCATTTCCCCGGCAACCCGATCATGCCCGGCTGCTTGGGCCTGGACGGTTTGTGGCAGCTGACCGGATTCAACCTGGGCTGGCGCGGCTGGCAAGGGCGCGGCATGGCCGTTGGAGTGGGCGAGGTCAAGCTGACAGGTATGGTACGCCCGGACCGCAAGATGCTGACCTATAAAATCGACTTCAAGAAAGCAATCCAGACCCGCCGCCTGACTATGGGTGTCGCAGATGGTATCGTCGAAGCCGACGGTGAGATGATTTACGATGTCAAGGACATGAAAGTAGTTCTGTCCGAAGCCTGAGCCTGACCGGCCCCAAATAAGGAGCACGCACATGCGTCGAGTAGTTGTCACCGGCTTGGGAGTTGTCTCTTCCATCGGGAACAATGCCGAAGAGGTTCTGACCTCACTCAAGGCCGGCAAGTCCGGCATCGTGGCCAATGACCAGATGGTCGAACATGGCTTTCGCAGCCAGATCGCCGGGTCGCTCAAAATCGACGTTAGCGAACATGTGGACAAGCGCACCCTGCGCTTTATGGGTCCCGGAGCGGCCTATGCGCATATCGCGATGAGCCAGGCGATTGCCGATTCAGGATTGACCGAAGACCAGGTTGCCAACCCACGTACCGGCCTTGTCGCCGGATCGGGCGGACCGTCGACCAGCGCCATGCTGACTGCGCATCAGACCGTTCTGAAAAACGGCGCGACCAAGCGGATCGGCCCGTTTGCAGTTCCTAAATGCATGTGCTCAACCATTTCGGCCAACCTTGCGACCGCCTTCAAGATCAAGGGCATCAATTACTCGATCACTTCGGCCTGTTCGACCTCGTTGCATTGCATCGGCAATGCCGCAGAGCAGATCATGATGGGCAAACAAGATATAATGTTCGCGGGCGGCGGGGAAGAGCTGGACTGGACCTTGTCCTGTCTGTTCGATGCAATGGGTGCCATGTCGTCGAAATACAACGATACGCCCGAAAAAGCTTCTCGTGCATTCGACCAAGACCGCGACGGGTTCGTGATATCCGGCGGAGGCGGTATTGTCGTGCTGGAAGATCTGGAACACGCATTGGCACGCGGCGCCAAAATCTATGCTGAAGTGACGGGTTTTGCAGCAACCTCCGACGGTCACGACATGGTAGCCCCCTCTGGCGAAGGTGGCGAACGCGCCATGCGTCTGGCGCTGGACACCCTGCCCGAAGGCCGCAAGGTCGACTACATCAATGCCCATGGCACCTCGACCCCGGTCGGAGATGTCGGCGAAGTCGAAGCTGTGCGCCGTATTTTTGGCGAGGGAAGCGTGCCGCCGATTTCCTCGACCAAGTCGATGACAGGTCACGCACAAGGTGCGGCTGGCGCGCTGGAGGCTATTTTCTGCCTTTTGATGCTGGAACATGATTTTATAACGCCGTCGATCAACGTCGACACGCTTGCCGAGGGCATCCAGCCCGGAGAAATTGCAACTCAGCTAGTTGAAAATGCAGGTTTGGACAGCGTCATGACCAACAGCTTCGGCTTTGGTGGGACGAACGGGTCCATGGTTCTTTCAAAGTATAACGGGTGAATGGAATGTCAGATCTAATGAAAGGCAAACGCGGCCTCGTTATGGGCGTGGCGAATGACCGTTCGATCGCATGGGGCATCGCAAAGGCCATGCACGAAGCGGGCGCCGAATTGGCATTCACCTATCAGGGCGAGGCATTCGGAAAGCGGCTGGAACCGCTGGCGCAGAGCCTTGGCAGCGATTTCATGGTCGATGCGGACGTCACCGATGACGAGTCGTTGGATCGCGCTTTTGACGAGCTTGCCCAGCGCTGGCCCACCATAGATTTTGTGGTCCACGCCGTCGCCTATTCCGATAAGTCCGAGCTCACAGGCCGGTTCCTGGACACCAGCCGGGCGAATTTCAAGAATTCGATGGATATTTCGGCCTATTCGCTGATCGAAGTGGCCCGCCGCGCCTATCCGATGATGAAAGAAAACGGCGGCACGATCCTGACGCTGACTTATCAGGGGTCTAACCGGGTTGTGCCCAACTACAACGTAATGGGTGTGGCCAAAGCTGCGCTGGAATCAGCGACCCGTTATCTGGCCAACGATCTTGGACCTGACGGAATCCGCGTGAACGCAATCTCTCCGGGTCCGATGAAAACACTGGCCGGTGCGGCCATCGGAGGGGCCCGCAAGACCTTCAAGTTCTGCGACCAGAACGCTCCGATGCGCAGCAATGCCACGCTTGAGGCTGTCGGCGGCACCGCGGTTTATCTGGCTTCGGATGCGGGGGCCTGCACCTCGGGCGAAGTTATTCGTGTTGATGGTGGCTTCCACGTTCTGGGAATGCCTCAACCGGACCATATGTGACCATTTCTTTCCCTGTCAGTGCCAAGATTTGACCATCTTTCGCAGGCAGGGATAGTTGCATGAACAAAGCAGAGCAAATCATCGCCAGCAGCAAGCGGGTTTCCCGCCGAAAACCGGGTTTTCTGGGGTTTAGGGGCCGCGTCGCCTTGATGACCCTAACAATGCTGCTGATGCTGTTTGTATTCTTCACTCAGCCGCATGTACGCGAGATCTTTGCATCATGGACCAGCCTGTTTTCAGGCTGATCCAGATCACGAAACTCAATTCACCGAAACCACTTCGATTTCGAAAATCAGGTCCCTTCCGGCCAGAGGATGGTTCGCGTCCAGCGTGACGGTCACCTCATCAGCCTCGACAACAGTTACCGGCAATGCGTGCCCTTCGGGCGTTTGCATCTGCAACTGGGTGCCGGGTTCAAGCGGGATGTCGTCCGGAATACCTTCGCGTGGAATGCTCTGGCGCATTTCGGGATTGATCGGCCCATAAGCATCAACGCAGGCGATCTCGACACGTTTTTTGTCCCCGGCCACCAGACCAGGCATAGCACTGTCCAATCCGGGAATAATCTGCCCGGACCCCACCTCGAATTCCAGCGGATCGCGCCCTTGTGAACTGTCAAAGACATTCCCGTCCTGCAACGTACCGGTATAGTGGATGCGAACTGTGTCGCCCTGTTTTATCGCTGTCATTTTGGCCTCCGGCCGATAAAAAATTGAGCGGTCAAACCTAGGCAATGAAGCAACATTGTAAACCCTTAGCACTTTTGCAAACCTGCACCGAATGAACGGAGGGGAATTGATGCCGATCACAACCTGCATTTTTGATGCATACGGCACGTTGTTCGATGTGGCCGCCGCTGCAAGGCAAGCCGCATCGGAACCTGGCAATGAGGCGCTGCAGCAGAAATGGCCGGAACTGGCCAATCACTGGCGCCTGAAACAGTTGCAATACACCTGGCTGCGTGCGGTGGCCGATGCACATGCAGATTTCTGGGACGTCACCCAGGACGGTCTGGATTGGGCACTAGAGGCAACGGGGCTGGACCAGCACCCTGCCCTACGCCAGCGCCTGCTTGATCTCTACTGGGAATTACAGGCCTATCCCGAGGTTCCCGAAATGCTGGCCACCCTGAAGGCCGGCGGGATGCAGACTGCGATCTTGTCGAACGGATCACCGCCGATGCTGGATGGTGCGGTTCAATCCGCAGGTATAAGCGGCGTTCTGGATGATATTCTGTCGGTCGAAAGCGTTGGCGTCTTCAAACCGCATGTCAAGGTTTACGATCTGGTCGCGCAGAGGTTCGGCTGCCAGCGCGACGAAGTCTTGTTCGTCAGCTCAAATGGCTGGGACGCGGCGGGGGCCAGTGGCTATGGTTTCGTCACCGCCTGGGTCAACCGTGCGAACGAACCAATGGATCGGTTGCCATGGCAGCCAACGCATGTACTGTCCGACCTGACATCCATTCCGGAACTTGCAGGACTCTGATGCCCTTTTTTTCGACCAACGACGGCAAACGCCTCTATTTCGAAGACACCGGCAGCGGCAGGCCGGTCCTGTGTTTGGCTGGCCTTACCCGAAACAGCCGGGATTTCTCATTTCTTGCCCCACACATGACCGATTGGCGGATGATCGCGATGGATTATCGCGGGCGCGGGCAATCCGAGCATGACTCGGATCACGGGAACTATAGCCTGTTACGCGAATCTCAGGACGTGATCGATCTGCTGGATCATCTTGGCCTGGATCAGGTGACCGTGATTGGGACCTCACGTGGAGGCCTGATCGCGATGACCTTGGCCACCACCAACCCAAAGCGGCTGGCGGCTGTTGTGCTCAATGATGTTGGTCCGGTCTTTAATCCATCGGGCATCGCCAAAATAATGGAATATGTCGGCAAACAACCGGTCTCGAAAACCTATGACGAGGCCGCGCAGGCGCTTCAGCACGTGTTGGGCCCGCAGTTTCCAGGGATTTCACTGGAAAGATGGCGGCAGATGGCTGAATTTCAAAATCAGGAAACGACAGAGGGTTTGACCCTGCGCTATGATCCGGCCCTGCGCACAGCGCTGCTGGAACAGGCCGCAGCCGGGGCAATCCCGGATATGTGGATGTTCTTCGAGGCCCTGCACGACATCCCAACGGGTGTCATTCGCGGTGAAAATTCCGATCTTCTGAGCGCGCAGACATTGGCCGAGATGCAGAACCGGCATCCAGGGTTGATCTCGGCTACCGTGCCCGATCGCGGACACGTGCCGTTTCTGGACGAACCTCAATCATTGGGCGTTATTCGCAAAGTACTGGACGCGGCATGAGCACACTTGAAATGATCGAAGCCGCAGCCCTGCGTCTGCAAGGGCACGTCAGAGAAACACCAATCCTGACCTCTCCGTTTTTGGATGAAATCGCGGGTCGCCGCGTGTTGGTAAAACCGGAATGCCTGCAGCACACCGGCAGTTTCAAGTTTCGCGGGGCGTGGTCGGCCATTTCGGGCCTCAGTGAAGCAGACCGAAAGAAAGGTGTGATCGCCTATTCCTCGGGCAATCATGCTCAGGGCGTGGCTTATGCCGCCGCACAGCATGGTATTTCGGCTGTTATCATCATGCCCTCGGATGCCCCAAAGCTCAAAATCGACAACACGCGCGCTCTGGGGGCCGAGGTGGTTCTGTATGACCGCTCCAATGAAAGCCGCGAAGAAATCGGGGAGGCCGTGGCGGCCAAGCGTGGCTTGACCCTGATCCGCCCCTATGATGAACCGCTGGTGATAGCCGGGCAAGGAACAACCGGGCTGGAAATCGCGCGTCAGGCGGCTGCTCTGGGTGTGGAACAGGCCGATGTGCTGGTCTGTTGCGGCGGCGGGGGGCTGACCTCGGGTATTGCGCTTGCGCTCGAGGGGCACGCACCCGGTCTGCGCGCTCGCCCCTGCGAGCCCGAAGGGTTTGACGACGTCAAACGCTCGTTGGCACTGGGACGAATACAGAACAACGCGGCCACATCTGGCAATATCTGCGACGCCATTCTGACCCCGCAACCCGGCGACATCACCTTTCCGATCCTGCAACGGCTGTGCGGTCCCGGCCTGTCTGTGACCGAAGAAGAGGCGATGCGCGCCATGGCTTTGGCCTTTCTGCGCCTGAAGATCGTGCTGGAACCGGGCGGTGCGGTTTCCCTGGCCGCAGCGTTGTTTCGCAGGTCCGAAATTCAAGGAGACGCCGTTATCATTGTCGCATCGGGTGGCAATGCGGACCCGGACGTCTTTGCCAAAGCTATGGAGTTCCTGACCTGACAACCGCCGTCGGTTCCGGCAGCGTGTCAGTTCAGCATGCAAAGACAAAGGATTTTTATGCAGATAGCTGACCTTGGGGATGTACAGCTTCATTACCGGATCGACGGCGCCCCACAAGGCGCGCCGATCGTATTCGCGAACTCGCTGGGCACCGATCTGCGCCTGTGGGATGCGATGCTGCCATACCTGCCTGATGGGCTGCGAGTCATTCGATACGACAAACGCGGGCATGGCCTGTCCTCGGCGCCTCAGGCGCCCTATTCGATGGGGGCGCTGATCCGCGATGCCGAAGGCCTTCTGGATCACCTAAAGGTCCGAGATTGCGTTTTTGTCGGTCTGTCCATCGGCGGGATGATCGCGCAGGGTCTGGCCGTCAAACGCCTGGATTTGATTCGCGGGCTGGTTCTATCAAATACAGCGGCCAAAATAGCCACCCCCGCGATTTGGGCGGACCGTATGGAAGCCGTCCGGATCGGCGGCATCGAAATGCTAGCCGACGCAACTATGGAGCGCTGGTTCTCGCGGGCATTCCACGCGTCGCCCCAGCACCTGCTATGGCGCAACATGATGGTGCGGCAACCTGTTGAAGGCTATCTGGGATGTTGCGCCGCCATTTCCGGAACCGATTTTTACACGCCAACAAGTGGCCTGCGTTTGCCGACTTTGGGCATTGCGGGCAGTGAGGATGGCTCTACCCCGCCGGATCTAGTAAAAGAAACCATTGATCTTATTCCCGGTGCCCGTTTCGAATTGATACGCAAAGCGGGCCATCTGCCCTGCGTCGAACAACCCATTGAATACGCGGCCCTACTAAAAGACTTTTTGACTGGCATCGGTCATATCTGAAGGAGCATTGCTTTGGCGGATTTTCTGTTGGTCCATGGCTCATGCCATGGTGCCTGGTGTTGGAGAGATTTGATCCCAGCACTTGAAACACGCGGCCATTCGGTCCGCGCAATTGATATGCCCAGCCACGGATCTGACCCGACGTCGATCGACCAGGTGACCCTGGACAGTTGCCGGAACGCCGTTCTGGCTGCGAGCAGATCGGATACGATCATCGTCGGCCATTCTTGGGGGGGATACCCCATTAGTGCCGCCGCCGAATTGAGACCGGATGCGATGCGCGGACTTGTTTTCCTGTCCGCCTACGTCCCCGAGAACGGATTGTCGATGGTCGAGATGCGCCGGAAATCACCGCGGCAAACAATAGTTGATGCCGTCGAAAAATCGACTGACGGGCTGTCCTATACGGTCAAACCCGATAGCGTGAAGGCCTTGTTTTACCACGACTGCCCGGAAGAGGTCCTGCTTTATGCGCTGGCTCGGCTTTGCCCGCAGGCCATTGCACCTCAGGAGACACGGCTTACCCTGACAGCACATTTTCAGGATATGCCCAAAGCATATATCCGAACACTCGACGACCATACCATCCCGCCTGAATACCAGCACATCATGAGCCTCAGCATGCCCGAGGGAATGCGCCATTCCATCCAAAGCTCTCATTCGCCATTCTTTTCGCACCCTGAAAAACTGGCCGATCTATTGGACGACATCGCGCAGGGCTTTGATACTCTTGACTGATCTGCGAAATCTTGCGGCTTTCCTCTGAACCTGACCCCCGATAGGGTGCCCGAAACTTTCTTTGTCGGTTCCCATGCGCTTACCTTTCCTGTTTGTTCTTGCCACTGTCATGATTGATGCAATGGGGATTGGCCTTGTGCTGCCCATTATGCCCGAGCTCATTATTGATGTTCAGGGTGGTACGCTGGCCAGCGCGGCGATCTGGGGCGGCGTCCTAAGCACCGCTTTTGCAGCGATGCAATTTATCTTTGGACCGATCCTGGGCAACCTGTCTGACGCTTTCGGGCGCAGGGGTGTATTGTTGGTATCGCTGTTTGTTATGTCGCTGGACTATGTGGTCATGGCGCTTGCTGGCAGTATTTGGCTATTACTTGCCGGTCGGATCGTCGGCGGGATCACAGCCGCAACTCATTCCACCGCCGCGGCGTTCATGGCGGATGTGTCGAAACCCCACGAAAAAGCTGCGAACTTCGGTCTGTTAGGGGCGGCATTCGGGGTTGGCTTTGTCTTGGGTCCGGTCATCGGCGGATTGCTGAGCGAATATGGAACACGTGCGCCCTTCTGGGCTGCCGCAGCGCTTTCGGCCATAACATTCGGCGTCGGTTTGATGGTGATGCCTGAAACGGTGACCGATAAGAACCGGCGCCCGTTCAGCCTGCGCCGCGCTAACCCCGTGAATTCATTGCGTGCCATCGCGGCGCTGCCGGGAATCCGTCCGATGTTGTGGGTCTATTTCCTCTATTCAGTCTCAATCTACGTCTATCCGGCCATTTGGGCCTATTTCACCGCCGAGCGTTTTGGATGGTCACCCCAGATGATTGGTGTGTCGCTGGGTCTTTATGGAATTGGAATGGCCGCGGTTCAGGGCGGATTGATACGCCCCGCCACACGTTTTCTCGGCGAACGCGTAACAATCCTTCTCGGGATGGTGTTCGAGATTGTCAGCTTTCTGCTTCTGGCTTTTCTGACTAATGGAATAATCGCGCTGATGCTGATCCCGATCACGGCTATCGGCGCAGTCGCAACCCCGGCAATCCAGGCTCTGGCCTCGCGCGCAACACCAGATTCGCAACAAGGAGAGCTTCAAGGCGTGCTAACTTCACTGCACGCGCTTTCCATGGTGATTTCCCCTCTGGTCATGAGCAGCGTATTTGCCTGGTTCGCAAAGCCCGGCTCCGCCATCTATTTTCCCGGCGCGCCGTTTCTTCTGGCCATGTGCCTTATGATTGTCGGCCTTATCCTCTTTTACAGATCTCGCCCCATTTCTGCATAACAACGACATGACGATGACGGTTTCGGCCTTGCAGGTCATTCCGAACCGCGCCACCGTGATTAAAACCGAATACGAGGACATCATGCAATCCATCAAGGCGGCCGTATGTCGGGCATTCGACAAACCCCTGGTCATAGAAGACGTGCTGATCGCCCCGCCCGCCGCCGGCGAAGTCGAGGTCACCCTGGATGCGGTTGCGATCTGCCATTCCGACATTTCTTTCGCCAGCGGCGCCTGGGGTGGATTCCTGCCCGCTGTTTATGGCCATGAGGCCGCGGGTGTGATCACCGCAACGGGCGGCATGACCGAAGGGTTCGAGGTTGGCGATTCCGTCGTGGTGACGCTGATCCGTGCATGCGGTTCCTGCCCCTCCTGCGCGGGTGGCAAGCCAACCTTATGTGAAACACCCCACGACACTGTAAAAGGTCCGTTGCGCACCGCTGACGGGGGCCCGCTGGAGCAAGCAATGGCGTGCGGGGCTTTTGCCGAAAAAGTCGTGGTCAGCCACCGGCAGATCGTGAGAGTTCCCGAGGCCCTGCCAAAGGATGTGGCCAGTCTGCTGTCTTGCGGGGTAATCACCGGTGTGGGCGCTGCCGTGAATGCCGCCGGTCTGCGCCCGGGTCAGGATGTCGTCGTGATCGGGGCCGGAGGCGTTGGCCTGAACGCCATACAAGGCGCACGGATTGCGGGTGCCCGGCGTATCGTTGCGGTCGACATGACCGAGGACAAACTGGCCATTGCAAAGGAATTTGGTGCAACCCACGGCGTTCTGGCCACTTTGGACGCACCATGGAAGGCAGCTTACCGCGCACTTGGCGGTCGAGGGGCCGATGCCGTGCTGATCACAGTCGGTGCAATCCCGGCCTATGACCAGGCCGTTCGCTATCTTGGCCGAGGCGGTAAGGCCATCATGATCGGGATGCCCCATTCCGGCGACATGGCAAGCTATGAACCTGTTGTCCTGGCCGCACTTGGTCAGGGGCTGATCGGGTCAAAGATGGGGGATGTGGTGATCCAACGTGATATTCCCTGGATGATCGACCTGTATGAACAGGGGCGGCTGAGGCTGGATGAACTGATCTCGGGCCGCTGGTCCTTGTCGCAAATCAACGAGGCGATTGCGGATACCAAAACCGGATCGGCCAAACGAAACGTCATCATGTTTGACAGGGCCTAAGCAGCCCCGGCTGGAGTATATCCTATGAAACTGCAGGATCTCGATATCATTGTCACGGCCCCCCCTGCTCCGGGTTGGGGTGGCCGGTACTGGATACTGGTAAAGGTTACCACCGACACAGGCGTCACCGGTTGGGGCGAATGCTATGCTTCATCCATTGGACCTGAAGCTATGTGTCACGTAATCCGGGATGTCTTTGAACGGCATATGCTCGGCGAGAACCCCGAGAACATCGAGCTTATGTTCCGCCGCGTCTATTCCAGCGGTTTTACCCAGCGCCCCGACCTGACCGTAATGGGTGCGTTTTCAGGGCTAGAAATCGCGTGTTGGGACATTCTGGGTAAAGATCGCGACCGTCCGGTTTATGCGCTTTTGGGTGGGCTGGTTAATCAACGCATCCGGGCCTACACCTACCTTTACCCCCTGCCCCGGCATGACCTGGCCGACTTTTGGACTTCGCCCGACCAGGCCGCGGAATGTGCAGCTGAAATGGTGAGCCGCGGCTTCACGGCAGTAAAATTTGATCCCGCTGGTCCCTACACGATCCGTGGCGGGCATATGCCTGCTATGTCCGACATCTCGATGTCAGTTGCCTTTTGCAAAGCGATCCGTGAAGCGGTCGGCGACAAGGCCGACCTGTTGTTTGGCACCCACGGTCAGTTCAACACCGCAGGCGCAATCCGGCTGGGTCAGGCGCTGGAACCCTATTCACCGCTTTGGTTCGAAGAACCTACCCCACCTGACATGATCGAAGACATGGCCCGCGTCGCTCGCAACGTGCGAATACCCGTGGCAACCGGGGAACGCATGACCACCAAAGCCGAATTCGGTGCAGTTTTGCGCGCAGGTGCGGCAGAAATCCTGCAACCCGCCCTTGGGCGTGCAGGTGGGATATGGGAGATGAAGAAAGTCGCAGCCATGGCCGAGATATTCAACGCCCAAATGGCTCCGCATCTCTATGCTGGTCCAGTTGAATGGGCCGCCAACATCCATCTGGCAGCCTCAATCCCAAATCTGCTGTTGCTGGAAACCATTGATACGCCGTATCACGACGCTTTGATCAAAGGTTCACTGCGCGTTGAAAATGGCTTTGTCGTGGCACCTAATGCGCCAGGGTTGGGGATCGAAGTGGACGAAGATCTGGCCCGCTCACACCCCTATACCGGCGATGGGTTGCACCTTCAGATGCAGGAAGAACCTTGCGACTATGCCAACGGCAACGCCTTTCAGGGCGGTGCCCCTGCTGCAAAGGGGTGACAAGTACTGAAATTCTGAGTCATATTGCGCCAAAGCCAAGTTTGGAACCAATACGCACGTGACAGTTCAAGACCACGAAACACTGAATTCGGACGAAACTCCGCCCGGCATGCAGGAAAGTGCAGCACGTGCCGCCGCGTACCTTAAGACGCTGGCGCATGAAGGCCGCCTGATGATTTTGTGCCATCTGGGTGATGGCGAGAAATCGGTTGGTGAGCTGGAAAAACTGCTGCAAATCCGGCAGGCCGCAGTCAGTCAGATGTTGGCACGCCTACGAGAAGAACAGCTGGTGTCGACACGGCGCGATGGCAAAACCATCTACTATTCCCTGCAGGACGGAAATACAGCGAAAGTCATCCAGCTGCTATACGACCTGTTCTGCAAACCTGAAGCCAACCCCTAGTTCGAAACATAGCCGGCGATCACCTGCATCAGCTTGAAAGCGGTTGCGGCATCGTTTTCGACCACGGCCAGGAATTCTTCCTCACCGATACGCAGACAAGACAGGTCGGTTTCCGCAATCATGCTCAGGGCGCGGGGTTCCTTTCGGATCAACCCCAACTCTCCGACCAATGCGCCAGAGCCAACCGTTGCGATCAGTTGATCGGGACCTTCTGGTTGCGGCAAATACAGGCCTGCCTCGCCTTCCAAAACGACATAGGCCCCATCGGTGGGCTGGTCGTCTTTCAGGAACACCACCTCTCCCGGTTGAGCCTGGAACCAGCGCGCACCAAATGCCAGAAGGCGCAGCTGCCTGCGGTCAAGACCGGAAAACAGCGGCGTCTGTTCCAGCGCACGAAGCTTGCGCGCCAAATCGGCTGATGCTGCGCTATCTTCTTCCACGTCGGCGGGTCCTTCGTCTGAAACCACACGACCTTGCCTTATTTCTATGAACATGTCGAATACGTCAGGGTTTTCGTACTGATCGTTCAGATAAATCACCGTCGCATTTGGCAACAGGGCGCGCAGGTTTTTATAGACCGCAATCTGAGTTTCCATGTCATAGCTTGCCAAAGCATTATCCAGGATCAGAATGTCGGGTTTCTTGATCGTAGCCCGCGTAAAGGCCAAAGGTTCGGCGAAAACCGCAGGCAGGTTCTGCCCGCCCAGCGAGACCGGTACATCGTAAATCAGCTCGACCACCAAAGGTCGGGCTCCGTTTTCAGAAAGGACATCAACGATCAGCTTACGGACCTCATCTGATCGCGCGCCGCCGATCTGGCTGACCTTACCGAACAAAGCGTTCTCCATCACGGTCAGACCGGGGGCAAACTCGGTTTCCTTCAGCGGCACGAAGACATCATTCAGATGTTGCAGCAGTTTTTCGGAGTGGCTTTGCCGCAATTCAAGTATGCGGTTTTTCAATTCATCCGTAAACGCGGGGCCAATCTGTTCAGCCGAGATGACAAACGGAACCGCCAGAAGGTTGGCCAGTTGCCCATCATCCAGACCGCTGACACCTTCGTTTCGGGTGCGCTCTAC
This sequence comes from Ruegeria sp. CDSB022, assembly GCF_059611145.1. Lineage (NCBI taxonomy): Bacteria > Pseudomonadati > Pseudomonadota > Alphaproteobacteria > Rhodobacterales > Roseobacteraceae > Ruegeria > Ruegeria sp. CDSB022. The sequence goes on from NZ_JBXWOZ010000013.1 coordinate 52,863, forward strand.
TAGTTCGACGGCAGCTTCGTAGACTTCGGCCTGCAAGCCAAGCTTGCGGAACAACGGGTGGTCCGTGCCGTCCAACCCAAAGATCTGGCGCAACATATCAATGACATCGCGCGTCAGGCCGACCAGGGTTTCGTCCAAGCCCAGCTCGCGCAGCTGCCCCAAAAACACGCCCTGACGGGTCAGTATTTCCTGAGTGACCGGAACGCAGGGTGTCGCGAAAAGCAGGTTTTCCGCGACCGGCAAGGCGGCATTATATGCATTGCGGTCAAAGATCAGAGCCTGCTGTTGCAGCCCAGCCTTGACCACCGCCTCCTGAACTTTGGGCCGTAGTTCAACCAGTTTTCTGACCAACTCGGGGTGCTCGTTGGCTTCGAATGTCTGTTCAGCACCGCGCTGAAACAGGGCAGCGCCCGAACCTAGACCGTCGATCAGTTGTAACCACCAGTCGCGCAGGTCTTCCACGGTGTTCAAACCAGCCAGCGACGGGTCCAGCCAATCAACTCTAAACGGGTCGGTACTGTTGCCCGCTCGTCTTGTTTCAGCAAAGCCGGGGTCGTCTGATTCTGTCGACAGAGGACGAAGACGCATCGGCATCATCACATTGTCGCCCAAAGTTCCCTGGAACATAACCGGTCGCGATGAGGCAAAACCGATCCGCGCAGCAATGACTCCCTGATGCAGCTTTGACAAATCTTCCTGCCCGACCGTTACCCTGCCGGAACTGGGCAGGATCTCTCGGGTCAGCAATTCCGAAATCGCGCGCCGGTCTTCTTCGCTGGGCGCAGCGATTCCGATGGTTTTACCGCCTGGGAATGTCAGATCGAGGTCGTCCAGAACCAGATTCCCGTCCATGTCACGAACAGACGCATGTTTCAGAACAATATCCCCGTCCAGCCTGGGATGTTTGTCGGGCTCGCCTTCGAACAGGCTTTCGTCCTGCATTCCAGAGGGTGCAAAGCGTTCGATCACAACATCCCAGCGCAGGGACATATCCTGTGTCTGGTTGTAATATGTGAGCAACTCTTTCCAAGGCGAACTGAGGTCCTTGTAAGCCGCCAAAGCCGCAACCAACGCCCCCAACGAGACCGAGCCCTGCAAGACCAGAATGCCGCCAACCAGATAGAACAGGAATGGGGTAAGCTGCGAAATGAAGTTGTTGATGAACTTCATAAAGAACTTTTTCTGGTAGATATCGAAGCGGATTTCAAACAACCGGCCCAGCTGATCCGAGATCATGGCCCGGCGATACCGCCAGCCGCCATTTGCCCGCAGCGTTGACGCACCTGCTGCGTTTTCACCAATCTGTGCAGCCAGCACGCGCACTTCCTGGATGCGGCTTTTGTTCAACAGATTGATCTGGCGCTGCAGCTTTGGGATCAACCAGGCCTGTAACGGGATCAGGGAAACGGCAGCAAGCCCGAACCAAAAGCTCTGTAGGAACAGGAAGGACAGTATCGTGATCATCTGTCCCGCCTGCAATACCGGCTGGCTGATCGCATCGCCCATCAGCCCACCCATCGGCTCGCTTTCAGCGGTGATCATCGACACCATTTCGCCTTGGCTGACCCGTTCGAAATAGGGTTGCGGAAATCTCAAGGCGCGGCTGATCATCTGATACCGGAATCGGCGCAGCATCCGTTCGCTCAGGACGCCTTTCATGGTGTTGATGCGCATTTTCATCAAACCATGCGCCAGAACGGCGAGCAGAAACCCAATGCATAATATGATCAGAAAATTCGTTTGCGACAGGCTGTAGCCCAGCACATCAACAACAGGGGTCGCAGCCCCGATCGCGTCATTGATGATGCGCTTGGGCAGTTCCAGCGTCAGGTATAGCAGCGGAAACAAAGACGTGGTTACGGCCAGCAAAATCAGCTGGTCGCGCTTTGAATATTTCCAGATAAAACGGAAAATCGTGCGTTCTATGGAACCTGCCCCTGCTGCGGATCACTGACCCGGTCTTTACGAAATTCTCGTAAATTCAACAGTCTGAATTTACCGCAATCAAGCCTGCAGACGCAAATAGTTTCCGAATTGAACAGATATTTGCCGAATGTGAACAAGTTCATTTGCGCAACCTCACATTAGCCCCTACTGTTTGCTTCAGGACGATATCGGGAGGATTCATTTGCCTGCCACTCTAGGCACTGTGTTATTGATGCTCTGCTTATTGCAGATCAAACATATGTTTGCAGATTTTTACCTCCAGACGCCTAAGATGCTGTCCGGCCGAGGCGAATATTTTCACTGGGGACGCGCCCAACATGCCGCTGTGCATGTTATTGGGTCGGTGTTGGTTTTCTTGGTATTCGGCACCCCGCTGCCGTTTATCGTAATCATTGCCGGGCTAGAGTGGATCGTTCATTTCAACATCGACTTTGCCAAAGCCAGCTATTCCGACAAAAAACAGCTTATGCCAACCCAGGCAGCCTTTTGGCGGGCAGCCGGGCTGGATCAGTGCATGCATAATCTGACCTATGTGGCAATGGTCTGGGCCTGGGCGACATTCGCGGCCTGAACCAGAATTACCACAGCAATTCAGAGCTGAGTGGCCGATGGATAGAGCGATAGCCACCGCTGGTCTATGGCATCGATTTTCTGCGGGTCGAACTCGGTCTCAACTTCCCAGTACCGGCCAGACTCCACGAAATATCCAAGATCCGACTCCGACCGTATGATCTCAGCCATCCCCGATGTAGAAGGCATCTCGACCGAAGACAAATCTTCGCTGTCGACCGAGGGGTAAACCAGTCGGCTTGGCCCTTCGAACAATCGCACTGTGCGACAGCCCTGCGCCGCAGCAAACAATCCTAGTCGCGCCGACTTCGCCTCAAGCAGTCGCAAGGTCACATCGGATCGCAACGGATCTGCGGCTCCGTTGCCGTAGAAATGCGTCCGACCCTGTCCGGAATAGATCATATCGCAACCGCAATAAGCCAGAACCGAGGGCTGTAATGCAGACAAAGCCCAGTATCCGGCGGTAAAGGCCATCGTTCCCCCGGCATAGACAAACCCACCGAAACCATTCTGTATCGGAACGTATTCATTTGCAGTGACTATACGCTGGATGTCACTGACAGATGTGGGCATGTTCTTGGTCGGGAAATCCTCGGGGTGGATCAGAAAATCCCAGTCTGCGCGGACCCGCCAGGCATTGTTGATAGCGACGATATGCGTGAACGGCGTACGCGCCCAGTCCCGCGCACGCAGCGCGGTGGGGGCGCTGCCGAGGATCAGAACCTTGTTCTTCGATTTGGTCATTATGCGTCCGGGCTCAACTCGATCCCGTGAATGCTAGTGCATCAGGACGCGTCGGCTAGCCCAAAACGGAAAAACTGCTTTCTTTGTTGATCGGGCGCTTGCGGGAATAGAAACCGACATCGATTGTGCGTCCAATATAGGGCAGTTCAAATTGTAGCGGCGCACTGTCATGATCCGCGCCGTCTTCGCAATACCCGATCAGCGCCGTCATCATCTTGCCTGCAATCGGCGCGTTCTTGTACTGATTTCCACTGGATCCGCAGGCCATATAAAAACCGGGAAGGCTGGATTTGTCATAGATCGGAATCCAATCCGTAGACGCATCATACAGGTCCACCACACCGCGGGTCTTGGAAGGAATGCCAAGACTGGGCACTCTCTGGGCATAGCGCATCGCTTGCGTCGTCCACTGGTCGGTAAAGTCACGATCATAGGTTACGTCATCTTCGCACCATTGATGTGGGTCGCATTCGGGGTCTTCCGAGCCCACCAGGATGTGGTTGCCATGCTCTGGCCGGCAATAGCAGGCGATATCGCTGTCCGACACGATTGTCCCGTCATTTTCAAAGTCAAACCCCTCGGGCGCAGGGACGTGAACGACCTCTTGGCGCAAGGGGCGGGTCTGAATGGTCATGTCATCCAGAACATCTGCCATCCCGTTGATGATGGCCGAACCCGGCCCGGCTACGTTAACCACAACTTTCGCATGAATGTCTTCTCCCGATGCCAACCTGACACCAGAAACTCGCCCGTCATCAGTCAAAATCTCGACCACTTCGGCCCCGGTCCGCACTTCGGCCCCGTGCTGTTTGGCGGCATCCATCAGGTTCTGTGCGGATAGGGCCGGATCGGTGACATACCCGGCTTGAGGCCAGTAAACGCCGCCTTGCATCTTGCGTCCGTTGGGCTGCCCAAACTCGGGGTCATCCATGCGACGAGCGGGGGCAAAACTGTCCTGCGAATAGACCGGCAGCCGGTCGGTGACCCGTTCGGGGGACCATTCCTCGAACGGGCAATTCAGCGCGGAGCTGTTCTTCATGTGTTTTTCCAGCAGCCCGTTCGCCTCGGTCTTCATGACCAGACAGCCGGTTTCGCGGAATTGGGCCAGATCGGCGCCTTGCGGCAGGCCAAGATACTCGGCCCAGTCGCGCCAATAATGATAGCCTTCCCAGGCGAATGCCGTGCCGTCAAAGGTGGAATAATGCATCCGAATGATCGCGCAGGATCCGGCGGTTGAGCCATGGCCAACCTGAGCGTTTCGGTCCAGAGATACGGTTTTCCACCCGGCCTTGGCCATTTCAAATGCGATGGCCGCCCCGATCACGCCGGTTCCGATGATGATTGCATCTGGTTGACTCATGATGGCTCTCCTTTCCAGTGATGGCGCGAATAGGCGCTGAATTCTTCTACTTCCTCTGGCCTCGGCTCGACCCCGGTGAAGACATATAGATAATGCGGCACCATTGATATCCGCGTGGACATCGGTTCATTCAGCTGCGCCAGATCGTATCCTATCTGCATGTAATACAGCACGCGCGCACGGGTTTCCGCCTCGACCTCGGAATAGCCAAAGCGGGCAAACATGGCGTGCAGCGCTAGCAACCGTCGGGCGTCAGACTGGTCCAGCGCGCGCCGCACCTTGCCCGATTTGCGCGCCCAGTCGCGCACCGCGAAATCCAGCGCGGTGTCAAACAGGTCGGTATTGACGACACAGCGATGCACATTGCACACCGCACCGGTTATCGTCTTTGCCGGAGCTTCGGCCTGCGCGACCAATGCCGCGGTATTGGTGGCCTGCCACCGTGCCAGAAGAGCATCCAGCAGTTCCTGGCGCGATTTGAAGTACCAATAGAAGGACGACCGAGACACGGCCATCCGTTCCGCCAGATTCATCACCTTGATCTGATCGACCCCGTCCGAGATTAGCACATCCAACGCCACGTTCAGCCAGTCGTCGCGCGTGACTTTGACATTTCCGATCAGCGGTTCAGCTTCCGGGTCGTCCCGGTGCAGGATGGGTTTCGTATTCATTTAACTCTCCGGCGGCGCGCCGCCCTCTTCGGTACGTTTGGCAATAAAGTCCTTCAGCGCGCCAATCTGGTCGCTGTTTTGCTCAGGTGGCTGAAAATTGGCCAAAATCTCCTTCCACACACCGGTCGCACGACTGTTTGCGTCCAACGATCCACGCTCGGCCCAGGTGCCGAAATTGGCATAATCATGGACATGCGGCTCATAGAATTCGGTATTATAGCGGTCCATCGTCTGGCTGGATGCAAAGAAATGTCCGCTGGGCTCGACCTCGCTTAGCGCGGTGTCGAACCCAATTTCAGCCTCGCCAGCCTGCGCCCCGGTGCACAGCTCGGCCACCATGTTCAGCACTTCGGCGTCGCAGACCAGTTTTTCAAAGGACACGGTCAATCCGCCCTCTAGCCATCCCGCCGAGTGAATGATCACCGTCGCCCCGGCCATCAGGCACCCCCACAGGCCAAACTGGTTTTCATTTGCCGCCTGCACATCATTAATGTTTGAAGCCGACCCCGCAGCCGAGCGCCACGGCAGGCCCAGATGCCGAGCCAACTGCCCGGCCGCCAGTGAGGCCTGAAAATGCGAGGGCGTTCCAAAGGCCGGAGCACCGGATTTCATATCCACATTGCTGGTGAAAGTGCCATAGCACACAGGCGCACCGGGACGTGCCAATTGCGTCAGGGTCAGTGCGGCCAACGCCTCGGCATGGGACAGGGTGATGGCCCCCGCCACCGTGATCGGTGCCATCGCCCCCATCAGCGTAAAGGGCGTGATGATTGACATCTGCCCGTGCCGAGCAAAGTCGATTAGCCCCTGCGCCATCGGTATGTCCAGCGTACGCGGGCTGTTGGTGTTGATGATTGTATAGCTGTGCGGAGAGGCCTGAAACTCGTCATCCGACAGGCCGCGCGCGGTCGACAGCATCTCAAAGCAATCCATCACCTGCGGTGTCCCGCGCGAGAAGAAGAATGGGAACTTGTCTGTCAGCTCCATCTGCGCCTGCGTGGTGAAATAGTGCCGCAGAGGGGTCGGCACATCCTGCGGTTCAACCTGAGGCGAGATCATCTGGAACACGTCGAAATGATGGGTGAGCTTCAGAAATTCCAGATAGTCCTGCCCGGTCGCCGGGCGACGTCCGCGTTCCAGATCAGTGGCATTCGGCGCCCCTGCCCCCGGTTGAAACACAAGGCTACCCAGTTCCAGCGTGAAATCCCGGTGCGACGCACCGGCCCGGCAGGCAATGGATTTCGGCGCCGAGGCCACCGCAGCCTCGACCATGTCGCGACCAATAAAAACCATTTCGCTATCGACATCAACGCGCGCGCCAGCTTTGGCAAAAATGCTCCGCGCCTCAGGCAGCAGCACCTTGATGCCCAACTCTTGCAACAAACGCAGCGCGGTTTCGTGCATGTCAGCGATCTGATCCGCCGGAAACACCTCCATCACCGGGAATGGATTCCTCAGCTGGCGGTAGTCGACCTTGCGGTTGGTCGCAGGCGCGGCATCAGCGCCACGCCCTCGCCTTCGCCGTCCACGTTCGGGGTTGGTCATTGTCAGCCCCGCATCGCTTTGCCCTGTGGATCATAGGGCGACGGCGCGATGACCCGCGCAGGTCGTTCGACCCCAACCACATGGACAGACAGTTCAGTGCCTGGTGCGGCCTTGTCACGATTGACCAGCGCCATCGCCAGGGACTTGCCGGTGGAGTGGCCATAGCCGCCCGAGGTGACAAAACCCACGTGCTCTGCCCCTGACCAGACAGGTTCGTATCCGCTGGCATCTGCGTCCAAAGCATCAACCTCAAGCGTCACCTGAACCTGCGCAGGACCATTGCCATCGCGTTCGGCCAAGGCGGCCTCTTTACCGACGAAATCCTTGTCCCAATCGATCCAGCGATCCATACCTGTCATGCCCGGCGTGTACGCTTGCGTGAATTCCGCCGACCAGATGCCAAAGCTCTTCTCAAGCCGCGTGGACAGCATCGCGTTGAAACCGCACTCGCGGATGCCCGCGTCGGCCCCGGCCTCAAGCAACATCCGGCGCAGCTTGATGTGATCGCCATAGCGGCAGTTGATCTCATAGCCTTTTTCACCAGTGACTGACATGCGCGCAACGCGAGCCCTGACAAGACCGATATCAAAATCACCACAGCCCATGAATTTCAGGCCCGAGACGTCCTGCTCGGCAAGTTTTTGGATTACCTCCTGCGATTTCGGCCCGACCAGACCGAACCCGCAATACTCCTCGCCCAGATCGCGAACCTCGACTCCGTCGATCATATGATCGTCGAACCAGCGCATATGCCAGGCGCGCAGGTAATAGCTGCCCATGATCCACCAGGTGCCATCGCCCCAATTCAGAACGGTCAGATCCCCTTTTAGCCGCCCATTCTCACCCAGCATTGGTGCCAACTTGGCCCGTCCCGGCGCGGGCAGTTTCGAAGCCATCACGTGATCCAGCCACAGCTCGGCATTTGGTCCGGTGACCTCGAACCGGGAAAAGCCAGAGATGTCCATCAGGCCGACGCCCTCGCGGATCACCTTGCATTCCTTGGCCACGATGTCATGCGCGTTGGATCGCTTGAGGGTCGGCGTTTCTTCGAACCCTTTCGGCGCGAAGTACAGCGGCACCTCAAGGTCCCAGCTGACACCCCATTTGCATCCCGCTTCAGTCATCGCGTCATGAGCTGGCGCCATCTTCAGCGGACGACCGGCAGGCAGCTGTTCGTTCGGATAATTCATCACGAAACGGCGGGAATAGAATTGCCCGGTGGTTTCACGGATATAGCGTTTGTTCTGGGCAAAATCGCCATAGCGGGCAATGTCCATCGGCCATGCATCGGCCTCGGGCTCGCCATGGATCATCCACTCAGCCAGCGTTTTGCCAACGCCGCCGCCCTGCAGGAACCCGGCCATGACAGCGCAGGCGGTCCAATACCCGCGTTTGCCTGGAACCGGCCCGACCAGCGGGTTACCATCAGGCGAGAATGTAAACGCCCCGTTGACCCAGGTTTTGATGCCGACATTCTGGATCGACGGATAGCGTTCAAAGCCCAACGTCAGTTCATTCTCGATCCGGTCAAGCTGCTCCTGAAACAGTTCCTCGCCATAATTCCACGGCGCGCCGTCCATGGCCCAATGTTCATGGTCGACCTCATAGATACCGACCAGAACGCCCTTTTGGTCTTGCCGCATATAGGTGAACCCCTCGAGGTCCACGGTCATTGGCATCTCAAAATCCGCCGCCGCCACTTCGGGTACTGTATCCGTGATCAGATAGTGATGTTTCAGCGGCGACACTGGCAGCTCAACCCCCGCCATGCGCCCGACCTGCTTGGCCCAAAGCCCTGCGGCATTGACCACGTGCTCGCAAGTTATTGTGCCCCTGTCCGTCACGACCTGCCAGCCATCATCGGTCTGGATCAATTCCTCGACCTTGGTCTCCTCGTAATACTCGGCACCGCGTTTCTTGGCGGCAGTTGCATAGGCCTGAACCGTACCGGTCGTGTCGATATAGCCCTCTCGATCGGCCCACATCGCGCCCAGAACGCCGTCGGTCGACATGATTGGGCAGCGCTTTTGCGCCTCTTGTGGGGTCAGCAATTCGCAATCATCGATGCCGATGGACTGGAAGATACGATAGTTGGCCTGCAGCCACTCCCACCGCTCGGGCGTTCCAGCCAAAGTCAGACCACCAGTCATGTGCAGGCCGATATTCTGCCCGGATTCCTTTTCGATCTCGCTGAGAAGGTCGATTGTATAGGCCTGCAGCGATGCCATGTTCGGATCCGCGTTCAGCGCATGAATACCGCCCGCCGCGTGCCAGGACGATCCCGACGCCAATCGCCGCCGTTCCAGCATGACCACATCTGACCAGCCGAATTTGGCCAAGTGATACAGAACCGAGGCGCCCACAACGCCGCCACCGATGACCACAACGCGATACTGAGATTTCATTATGCTCTCCCCTGCATGACTCGAGGGAGACGCTAGTGATACTGTTCACACCTGTCTAGACATTTCTGTACAGTGCAAGTGAGCAAGTTCAGACAGCTCAATTTCTACGCCTTAAAGCTGTGCGCTTGTACGCGAAGCAATCTTGTCGAACCAAGACAGCGTCGCGGTATTTTCCTGTGGAATCCGCATCTTGATCACGCGGGCAAAGTCAACGAACACAAAGGTTGAGATATCGGCCAGCGTGAACTCAGCCCCCGCAACAAACGCACTATCCTTCAGCCGCGTTTCAAGCAAATCGAAAAACCGGCCAACCCGGTCCATGCCACGCTGTGCCAGCTCGGGTATCTGCGCATAGTTCGCCGGGCCCGGAATCGCCCGATCCTTGAACGCGGGATGGGTGTTGCGCAGAGCCTCGGCAATAGGCACTCCACCCTGCTGCTCGACAATGCTGTTCCACATCAGGACCAGCCCCTTTTCATCTGGCGTACGTCCCATCAAAGGTGGTTCGGGAAAGCGCGCCTCAAGATAGGCGGCAATGCCCAGGTTTTCGGTCAGCGTTGCGCCCTCATCCGTCACCAGAACAGGGATCGTCGCATTGGGGTTTACCGCAAGGAAAGCGCCATCCAACTGTTCCGCCTTTGCAATCGAGATATTGCGCGTTTCAATCTCCAGCCCTTTTTCCGCGATCAACATGCGCGCGCGGCGCGGGTTTGGAGCGGTCGTGCAATCATAGAAAAGCATTTGGTATCCTTCTCGCGCTTAGCGGCGGTAGATAAAGCAACGTCCGTCCACCGCATGTTCAGGCAGCGGGATTTCGGTCAGGTTTTCGAAATACATCCGGTCGCTGGACACCATCAGCCCACCTTCTGCCAACAACGGTTCTATCAGGGGGGAAACCAACCGCGCGAAAGCATCGTTCTTGTCCCTGTTATGGCCGCCAAGATCCGCATGGATCAAACTGGCCGTCGGCCCAAACCGTTCCAGCGCCGCAGGCAGAGTCTCACGCACATCCCCCAGAATCACCAGATCCTCGGGCGGGGTAGAGTCCGGATGGGAGGCCACGGCGCGCTCGAACACATAGACCGGACGGTTTTGAATGTACTGAACCATGTGATGATAAGTACGACCATTCCCCAATCCCAGCTCGAACACCGGACCGGACATGGTACTTGTCTGTGCAATGGCATGGTCCAGGCAGGCACGCTGCGACACCATACGGTCGATGAACAGGTCAAGACGGCTTTGGGGATCGGGCACTGGGAAATCTCTCCTTGATATTTGACGACACATAACCTGTGACCGACATCGCATGTGATGACAAATCCTCAAGGCATTGTGTAGGCAAATCGGCCTCAGTTTCACGTTTTCGCGACATTTCACCCCAAGAACGGGTTTGACTATACAGGCACAACCGCGCGAAACTGCGACAAAAAACACAGGGAGTTGATCAAGCCTATGCCGAGCTACGGCCTAACGGGTGGAATACCCGCATGACTGCGTTGTTGTCTGTCCGGGACCTCAGCATCGGATTTGGTGCCGGAGAGTCTGTGGTTCAAGGCGTCAACTTCGACGTCGAAGCGGGACAGACACTTGCGCTTGTGGGTGAATCAGGGTCGGGGAAAACGATCTCATGCCGGGCTGCTTTGCGCATTCTTCCCCGAGCAGCCCAAATTCGAAGCGGCACGATTACTCTAAATGATTCCAAAGGTATAGAGGAACTGACTCAGATCAGCGAGCGTCAGATGCGCGGCATTCGCGGCAATCGGATCTCGATGATCTTTCAAGAGCCGATGCGCTCGCTCTCTCCCCTGCACAAAATTGGCAATCAGGTCAGCGAAGTTCTTTGGCTGCATCGCAATGCCTCCGAGGCACAGGCCCGCAAAACGGTTCTGGAACAGTTCGAACGCGTGGGTTTTCCAGACCCTCAGCGCGCCTATGATTCTTACCCGTTCGAGCTGTCCGGCGGGATGCGCCAACGCGCCATGATCGCTATGGCCATGGTTTCCAAACCGGAATTACTGATCGCGGACGAGCCGACGACAGCATTGGACGTTACGACACAGGCCCAGGTGCTGGGGCTGATCAAAGAGCTTCAGCGTGAAACGGGAATGGCGCTGATCCTTGTGACCCATGATTTGGGGGTCGTCGCCAATATGGCCGAACAGGTCGTGGTCATGCACAAAGGCCGCGTGATGGAGGCTGGAGCAGCGGCACCGATCCTGACCATCCCTGCTCACCCCTATACCCAACAGTTGTTCAACGCCGCGCCCGAGATTCCGGATCAGGACGCGGTTGGCATCCCGATGCCCGACGAAGATCTGATCCTTCAGATGAAGGCCGTGTCGAAAACCTATACGATGCGATCCAGCAAGGGCTGGCAGGGCGAACGCCTGATCCATGCCTGCCGCGGAGTCGATCTGAACCTCGCGCGGGGCAAGACGCTGGCGATCGTCGGCGAAAGCGGCTCGGGCAAAACTACGGCCGCCCGCATCGCACTAGGGGCTGAGCCGCCTGATCCGGGCGGAGAGGTTCTGTTTCGAACCTCCCCCGATGAAGAAGCGATCACCGTTCACAAGATGACCCGGACCCAGCGCACCGCGTTTCAGCGCAAGGCGCAGATGGTGTTTCAGGATCCCTACAGCTCTCTCAGCCCTCGCATGCGCATTCAGGATGCGATGACCGAACCGTTGGAGATTCACCGTATCGGATCGACCGCCGAGCAGCGCGAAAAAGCGGCCGAGATGCTGACACGTGTTGGCCTGAACGCCGATATGCTGAAACGCTATCCCCATGCTTTTTCCGGCGGCCAAAGGCAGCGCCTGTCGATTGCCCGCGCAATGATGCTCGACCCTCAGCTTATTGTCTGTGACGAACCCACTTCGGCTCTGGACGTGTCGGTTCAGGAACAAATCCTGACATTGCTGGAACATTTGCAGGACAGCCTGAACTTGTCGTATTTCTTCATCTCGCACGACCTTGCGGTCGTTGCACGCATTGCCGACGAAGTTGCTGTGATGCGTCGTGGGCTTGTCGTGGAACAGGCCCCGCCCGAGACACTGTTTTACAACCCTCGTCACCCTTACACCAAAGCACTGATTGCTGCGCAGCCAGAGCCCGACATCAACCGCCCCATCGACCTGAATTTGGTTGCTTTGGGTGCTGGTTCACCTGACAGTTGGGATGACGCCTTCCGATTTACCGACTCCGTGGTACCTTCATTGGTAGAGATGGAGCCCGGCCATAAGGTACGATGCCATGTTTAAGACCACTCGCCCGCTGTTACTGGCCGTTGCGCTGGCCGCAACATGGGCCCTGCCCGCCACGGCAGACATGCCCGAGTTGCAAGAAAGCACTTTCTGGGAAACCGAAGTGAATGCGGGGAACCTTCCCCCCATACAGGACCGAATTCCCGCCGAACCCCTGATTGTGGATCTTGCTGCAAAAGGCAGGGAATTCGGCAAACAGGGCGGCACTTTGCGCACAATGATTACTCGGTCCAAAGACATCCGGCAGATGGTCGTTTACGGATACGCCCGCCTTGTTGGGTTCGACCAGACCTATCAGGTCGTTCCAGACCTGCTTGAATCCTTCCAGAACGACGACAACCGCAAATACACCCTCAACCTGCGTGAAGGTCACAAATGGTCGAATGGCTCTCCGTTCACTTCCGAGGACTTCCGATACTGGTGGGAGGATGTGGCAAATAATGAACTGCTCAGCCCGTCGGGACCACCGGATTTTCTGATCGTCGAAGGCAAGACTCCGACCGTGACCTTCCCCGATGAAACGACCGTTGTGTTTGAATGGGAAGATCCCAACCCCGGCTTCCTGCAGGCTCTGGCACAAGCGCGCCCGCCTTTCATCTACCGCCCTTCCGAGTTCCTGAAACAGTACCACGAGAAATACGCTGACGCAGAAAAGCTTGCCTTCCAGGTTGAAGATGCCCGCGTCAAAAGCTGGGCAGCTTTACACAACAAACTCGACAACCTTTACAAGTTTGACAACCACGAGTTGCCAACCTTGCAGCCCTGGTTGAATGCAAGTTCGGGCAAAAAGATCCGTCACAACTTTGTTCGCAATCCCTATTTTCATCGCATCGATAGCCATGGGGTGCAGCTTCCCTATATCGACGTGGTCGAGATGGAGATCGTGGCCGGGGGTCTGGTTGCTGCAAAAACCAATGCTGGCGAATCCGATCTACAGGGGCGCGGACTGGCGTTCCGCGACGCTTCGATCTTGAAAAAAGGCGAGGCCGGTGGAGACTACAAAACCTTGCTGTGGAAAACCGGGGTTGCCTCACAGATCGCGATTTACCCCAATCTGAACTACGAAGACGAAGCATGGCGTGCCGTTTTGCGTGACGCGCGTGTTCGCCGCGCGCTGTCTCTGGCAATCGACCGCAAAACGATAAATCAGGCGCTGTATTTCAAACTGGCCCATCCCGCCGCGATGTCGGTCTTGCCTGCTTCGCCCTTCTTCAACGAAGAAAACGCAAAGGCATGGGCACAGTACGACATCGAATTGGCGAATGCGCTGCTGGACGAGGCCGGCCTGACCGAACGTGACAAGAACGGCACGCGGCTGTTGCCGGATGGCCGCCCGATGGAACTGGTCATCGAAACTGCAGGTGAGCGGCAAGAGGTCGAAAACGCCTTGCAAATCGTCACAGACACATGGCGCGACATTGGCGTCGATCTTATTATGCGCCCATTGGACAGGGACATTCTGCGCAACCGGGTGTTTGCCGGCAGCACAATGGCGTCCGTCTGGTACGGCTGGGATGACGGCATCCCGCAACACCACACCTCACCAGCTTATCTTGCCCCTACCGATCAGGTGTTTTTGGCCTGGCCAAAATGGGGGCAGTACCATCAGACCGGAGGCGATGTTGGTGAGAAACCCGATATGCCCGAGGCCGAGCGCCTGATGGAACTGGCCCATAACTGGGAGGTCGCCTCGACTGATGAGGAACGCAAGGCCGCATGGGATGAGATGCTGAAAATCCACGCTGACCAACTTTATGCCATTGGCATTCTGAACGGTGCGCCTCAGCCTATCGTCGTATCGAACCGCCTGCGCAACGTCCCCGAGCAGGCCATGTGGGCCTGGGAACCCGGCGCACATTTCGGCATTCACCGGCCGGACGAATTCTTTTTCGCCGACTGATCAGGAGCAGCCACATGGTCATGCTGCGCTATGCAGTCTATCGCTTTTTCACGATGCTGCTGACCCTTCTGGTGGTGTCGGTTCTGGTATTCGTGATTATCAACCTGCCCCCGGGCGACTATCTCAGCAATCAGATCGCTGAACTGCAGGCGTCCGGACAATCGGCGGGTGTGGCCAAGGCAGAATTCCTGCGCGCGGAATATGCTCTGGATCGCCCCATGTGGGAGCAATATCTGATCTGGATCGGTTTCTGGCCTGGCCCGCATGGGTTCGATGGGCTGGTGCAAGGCAACTACGGCTGGTCCTTTGAATTTGACCGCCCTGTCGCAGAAATCGTGGGCGACACGCTGTGGCTGACCGTCGTGGTCAATCTGGCCGCCATCCTGTTCGTATATGCGGTGGCCTTGCCACTGGGTGTCCTTGCAGCCGCGAAGTCGCGGACCTGGATCGACTATACCTCGGCCTTTGTAGGCTATTTGGGTCTGGCAACGCCGAACTTTCTACTGGCACTAATCCTGTTTTACTATGGGCACCGCTATTTCAACCTACCAATCGGAGGCCTGATGGACCCGTCCTTTGAAGGGCTGCCGATGAGTTGGGAAAAGCTGAAATCCATCCTCGTCCATTTGATCGTACCGACCTTTGTGATCGGCACATCTGGCGCTTCGGCGATGATGCAGCGATTACGGGCGAATATGCTGGATGAGCTGGGCAAACCCTATGTGGAAACCGCCATTGCCAAAGGCATGGCCCCGTCGCGGATGCTGACCAAATATCCGCTGCGTGTGGCCTTCAACCCCTTTGTCGCGGATATCGGAAACCTGCTGCCTTCGATGGTCTCCGGCTCTGTTCTGGTATCGGTTGTTCTGGGCCTTCAGACAATCGGCCCGACATTGCTGACCGCGCTGAAAACCCAGGACCAGTTCCTGTCCGCCTTCATCCTAATGTTTGTGGCTTTGCTGACACTGATCGGTACGATGATCTCTGACATTCTGCTGGTCATGCTGGACCCGCGCATCCGATATGAGGGGCGTGAAGCATGACCCAACATCCTGATGGTCGCTATGTCGACGACGCCCCATTCGATCCCGATGCCGCCCTGCAACAGCTTGAGCGCGCCGATTTGGATGCTCCGAACTGGATTCTGGTCTGGCGCAAATTCCGAACCCACAAGCTGGGCCTGATTTCCGGCGTCTTCCTGTTGCTGTGCTATCTCATGCTGCCCTTTGCGGGTTTCATCGCGCCTTATGGCCCGAATGAACGTAATGACGAGCACCTCTATGCCCCGCCGCAAAGCATCAACTGGTTCCATGAGGGCAAATTCATCGGGCCTTATGTCTATTCGATGGTGGCCGAGGCGGATCTGGAGACCTTCCAGTGGAAGTTCGTTGCCGACACCGACACACCGCGGCCAATCAAGTTTTTCTGCGAAGGGGCCGAGTACAAGCTGGCGGGTCTGATCAAGTCGGACACGCATCTGTTCTGCGCGCCTGAAGACGCGACTTTGTTCCTTTGGGGGTCGGATCGTCTAGGCCGTGATGTATTCAGCCGTATCCTCTTTGGCGCCCAGCTGTCATTGACGGTGGGTCTGATCGGGATTTCAGTGTCCTTCTTTCTTGGTATCCTGTTCGGCTCGATTGCGGGATATTTTGGCGGCAGAATCGACTGGGTGATTAACCGTATAATCGAAATTCTGCGCTCACTACCTGAATTGCCCCTTTGGCTCGCGCTATCAGCGGCGGTCCCCTCGAATTGGAGCCCGGTCGCGGTATTCTTCATCATCTCGATTATCCTGGGGATTCTCGACTGGCCTGGCCTTGCGCGATCTGTTCGTGCCAAATTCCTATCGTTGCGCGAAGAAGAATACGTACGTGCAGCCGAAATGATGGGAGCAAGCTCGGGCCGGGTGATCCGCAAGCACCTGCTACCCAACTTCATGTCGCACCTGATCGCATCGGCAACCCTGTCGATCCCGGCAATGATCCTGGGCGAAACGGCGCTCAGCTTCCTTGGGCTTGGGCTGCGCGCCCCGGCCGTCAGCTGGGGTGTGATGCTGAATGATGCGCAGAACCTTGCGTCGATCGAGATCTACCCCTGGACGGCCATCCCGATGCTGCCGATCATTGTCATCGTGCTGGCATTCAACTTTCTGGGTGACGGGCTTCGTGACAGCCTGGATCCATATCAGCAATGACGCTGTTATCCGTACTGCCATCACCCGAAGGGTATCGGACAACCGGCACCGGAGCCCGACCCAGCGTGTATGCAGTCTCCGAACTGGCGACCGCCAGCTTTGCGGCTGTTGGTCAGGAACTGGCACGCCTGATGGGCGCGCTGAACCTGACCCAATGCCCGCCCGAGATTTTGGTCGATCACCGGTTGGCGTCTCTCTGGTACGGATATTCTTTCAAACCCGATGGCTGGGAAATGCCCAACCTCTGGGACAGTATCGCCGGTGATTACCTTGCCAATGACGGTTGGATCAGATTGCACACGAACCTGCCTCAGCACCGTGCGGCCGCCCTGAAAGTCCTGAAGGTCAAAGGAGATCGGGACGCGGTTACAAAGGCTGTTGCAACTATGTCGGCAGCCAGTCTTGAAAACGCTGTCGTGGCTGAGGGCGGTGTCGCAGCCGCCATGCGCAGCCGCGGGGAATGGCAGGATCATCCACAGGGGCGCGCGGTTTCACGGGACCCGCTGATCGGATGGCACAAACCCCGACAGATTAAGCTTCGCGACCGGCCAGAGGCAACGGCCAAGCGCCCGCTGGCAGGTCTGCGCGTGCTTGATCTGACCCGCGTTCTGGCCGGTCCGGTTTCAACTAGAACTCTGGCGGGGTTCGGGGCAGAGGTTCTGCGCATTGATCCTCCGGACTGGGACGAGCCGGGTGTGATCCCGGATATTTCTCTGGGTAAGCGCTGTGCCTATCTGGACCTGAAATCCCCCGCAGGGATCGAGTTGCTACACGGCTTGCTGACCCAGGCGGATGTCTTCATTCACGGCTATCGCCCTGGCGCATTGGACGCGCTGGGCCTCACCCAAGCCAAACGGGACGAGATTGCCCCGAACAGAGTAGAAGTCACGCTGAATGCCTATGGCTGGCAAGGCCCTTGGTCTTCGCGGCGCGGATTTGACAGCCTCGTACAGATGAGCAGCGGGATTGCCGATGCAGGTCGGGTATGGGCCGGTGCAGACAAGCCGACACCCCTGCCGGTGCAGGCGCTGGACCACGCGACTGGATATCTGATGGCTGCCGCCGTCCTGTCAGCATTGTCCGAAGCCGCGATGGGTGCGCCGATCATGCAGGCCCGATTGTCGCTGGCACGCACGGCTGACCTGCTGACCATTCTAGGCAAGTTCGACACCAAGACAGAAATTGGCGCTTCGGTTCCTGCGGATTTCACGACCAAGACCGAAACCTCTGGATGGGGACCTGGCCACAGGTTGAAGCCCGCACTCTCGGTTGGTCCGGCCCAGATGTCGTGGGACCTACCCGCAAGCAAACTGGGCACGTCGAGCGCCTCCTGGTCATAGCCCTACGCCTACGCCCTCGCCGGCAGCCGCGCGGTCCGGCCCAACGCTTTGGAAGGGGTCTCGTCAGAGACGCAGCCCAAAGAGGCGGGAGCGGTCCCTAGCGGTCGTCGCCTCCAGGACCGATATCGTCCAGATAATCCTCGTCGATGGCCGCATGCACCGCACCGGTCACCGCTTCGCGTTCCTGCGGTGTCAGGTTTTCGGCCTCTTTTCCGTCAGCAAGCCTGACGGTCACCTCACGATGCGCAAACTTGATCCCTTCGCGGGCAAACAATTCGCGGATATCCTGATAGACCTTCTTACGCACCAGCCATTGATCGCCCGGCTTGGTCATGAACTTGACCCGAATAATCATCGCCGAATCCTGCATTTCGATCACGCCCTGCGATTTCAACGGCTGGATAAAATTATCCCCAATCACCGGATCGCTCAAAAGCTCTTGGCCCAAATTCTTGATGAGTTTCCGTACTTTTTCGACATCGGTGTCATAGGTCACCCGCAGGGGCAACTTCATGATCACCCAATCACGCGAATAGTTGGTAAGAACCTTGATTTCGCCAAAGGGGATCGTATTCAGTGCGCCCAGATGGTGCCGCAACTGGAACGACCGGACCGAGATTTTCTCGACCGTCCCCTTCACATCACCGATGTCGATATATTCGCCTTTGCGGAAGGCATCATCCATCAGGAAAAACGCGCCCGAGAAGATATCTCGGACTAGCGTTTGCGACCCGAACCCAACGGCCAGACCCACGACACCGGCACCGGCGAACAGCGGGCTGACATTGATACCCAATTCCATCAGGACAATCAGAACGATGGTCACAACAACAACCGCCAGAATTGCGCCACGGAACAATGGAAGCAGTGTCGCAAGACGGCTTTGCCCGCCTTCCCCGCCCTCGTCGCCCAGTTCAACCTCTCCACCGGCTACGTCTTCTTCCTCAGCAATCTTGGTATCAATCCAGACACGGAAGAAATGGAACAAGATATAGCCCATGAACAGGATAACCATCACGTCCAGAGCCCGTTCAATAGGCAGGTCTTCGCTCCAGCTTGCGTCCGGATTCCATATTACGACCAGAGCATATAACCCGACGACAAATGCCAGGATGCCGGCCACACGTCGCGCCAGATCCTCATAGGTGACGATCGAGTGCTTTCTCTTTTCAGCTTGCGGGGTTTGGGGAATCTCATCCTCTTCAACGCCGGCGCCAGTCTCTGTGTTCAGCTCTTCAATCTGGCGATTGCGGACGAAGTAGCGTTCAAGCAGATAGTTCATCGCGCCATAGGCAATGACCACAGACATGAAGATGGCATAGCTGCTGGCAACAATCGGAATGGAATTCTCGTTCTCAAGCACCAGATCAACAGCCAGTTTGAACCAGCTGAACACGATATAAACTGCCAAGACCGGAGCCCAGGCAATCGATATCAGGCGCAAAATCCAGGATACCTGTTCCTTTGACCGCCCGCCTCGGATCGCGTTCGAGATGGCGCGCGCGTTGAACAGAATCATCAGAACATTGCCCAAGGCGCCAAACATGGTCAGGCCGCCATAGACCATCGCATAGACATTGTAGTTCAAACCAAAATCCGCAACCCAGGTAGAAAACAATACCACCGAGATATCATATGTCGCGATTGCCGAGGCCCAGACGTAAAGGCGTTTTGCCTCCCGGTCGGAAAAGGGCGGCAGCCGGTACTGACTGAGGTAAGGAGACAACACCATACGCCAAAGATCGGAAACTGTGCGTGCAAGAAAGAAAGCCGTGAATATGGCGGTGGTCGTGAACTGAATCGAAAGATCTTCAGCCTCGCCAAAGATCAGATAGCCCACGATCAGGGCCATCAGCATCGCGAAGATCGTGGCCCCAACACCCATGAAAAAGCGAAAGACCAGAAAGGGCATTTTTTCGCGATAGCCCTGCGGATCTTCTTTTGACCGCGCCACCACCAGCCTTTTTGCAAGACGCTTGCCGTAGATTTCTATCGACAGCCAGCGCCCCAGAAGAAGGAAGAGTATATTCCAGCCCAACACTTCGACATAGGTCTGTATTCGGCCGTCCGGGCTGGTCTCTCGCAAAACATATTGCACTTCGAAGATCGAATACGGCAAAGCCTGCAGGCGCGACTCCATCGACTCGCGGAACTTCGAGAACCGCTCTTGCGCCTTCATCAACTGTGACCCTTCGGACATCGGGTCATGGGCGATATCGTCGTGCGTCGAGGCGGCATTGCCACCAGATGAGACAAGCTGACCGGCGCTGTCGATGACGATGACGCTTGCACCCGCTTCGGTGGCTGATCGGATCGCGTCAGCCAGTTCGCTTTCCTTATCTGCTTCAGATGTCGTGCCAGACCCCGAACCATACCCGGGTATAAGCGAAGTCTGCGCCGTCGCTTCCGACCCCAGAGATAGCATAGCCACCCAGACGAACAGGGCCATTGCAGCCAATAGGTTAAATCTCATGAATTCTCGCTTCCGGGTCGCATGTTGTCGCAGGTTACAGAAGCTTTCCGAACACTTCAATTTGTGCGCCGCTGCGGTCCCGATAAAGTGCACAGGCGTGTTCCGGGTGCAATGAGTTGGAATCGGATGTTTTCATCCGCTTCAAAACTGAATATGACGGGCTGGGCATACACTTTCGGGCAAGCAGCTAAGGTCTTTGCGCAAAAACGAAAAGGCACCTTGCGGCTTACCCGAGGAATGGCTGACGTTTTACGCAGTCCCTTCCAGTCGGCGGGTCACAAGGCCCTTTGGCAAGACGGGTGAAAGACGATAAGCTAACAGGTGCCGATGCGCGGACCGACACCAAGACACCTAAGACAGGCGAAGGCATGAGCCTAGGAAGACAAAACGATACTACTGGCCGCGCGCCACGGATCCTGTTCTACAGCCATGACACGTTCGGGCTGGGCCATCTGCGCAGGTCTCGTGCACTGGCCGCCGCAATTACGCAGGCGGATCCAACGGCATCATCCCTGATCCTGACCGGATCGCCTGTCGCTGGCCGGTTCACATTTCCGCGCAGGGTCGACCACGTGCGTCTGCCTGGCGTGACCAAACGGGCGGACGGGTCATACGCGTCTCAGACAATCGGGATGGGGATCGACGAGGTGACTGAGTTGCGATCGGGGTTGATTCAGACCGCCGTTCAGCAGTTCGACCCGGACATTCTGATCGTAGACAAAGAACCCACCGGGTTCCGCGGCGAGCTATTGCCAACACTCGAAAACCTGTTGCTCTCGCAGCGCACCAAACTGGTGCTGGGTTTGCGTGATGTTCTGGATGAACCCGAAGTTCTGGCCGCAGAGTGGGAACGGAAAGAGGCAACTGCAGCGACCGAAAGATTCTATCATGAAATCTGGGTTTACGGGCTGCGTTCGATCTATGATCCGACCAAGGGGCTGCCTCTGAATCACGCGGCCCAGTCGCGCATTCACTGGACTGGCTATTTGCGTCGTGATCTGGGGCCAATCGGTACCCCACCGGAACAACCCTATATCCTGATTACCCCAGGTGGTGGTGGGGACGGCAAGGCGATGGTGAACCTGGTTCTTTCGGCTTACGAAAAGGACCCCGACCTGTCACCACGCGCGGTATTGGTCTATGGCCCGTTCCTGTCTGGTGATCTGCGGGACGAATTCGAAACCCGTGTGGCCGCCTTGAACGGGCGTGTGACCGCCGTCGGCTTTGAATCCCAGATCGAAACGCTGTTCCACGGCGCGGCTGGCGTTGTCTGTATGGGCGGGTATAATACGTTCTGCGAGGTCCTGTCCTTTGACAAACGCGCCGTCATTGTTCCACGGACCAGTCCGCGTATGGAACAGTGGATCCGTGCCTCACGCGCCGAGGATCTGGGACTGATCCGGATGTTGGACGAGTTCCGTGACGGGCTAACAACCGATTCCATGGTCCGTGCCATTCGCGACCTACCACATCAGCCATTGCCGTCTCAGGCCATTGAACAGGGCCTGCTGGACGGGTTGGACTATGTCACCGGTCGTATTGAGGTATTGCTGAATCAGGAACAGGAACGGGCAACCGGATGACCGCAGGCGCGCCCAATCTGGCGGTGCTGGTCAAAGGGTGGCCGCGCCTGTCCGAAACGTTCATCGCGCAGGAACTTGTTGCTCTGGAAGAGGCCGGCCATCAGTTCGACATCTGGTCCCTGCGTCATCCAACCGATGTGAAACGGCATCCGCTGCACGACAGGTTTCGTGGCCAGGTTCGATATCTGCCGGAATATCTGTATCAAGAACCTCAGCGCATATGGGCTGCCCGCGAACTAACGCAGTGCCTTCCGGGATACGGCGCGGCCTATAAGGTCTGGCGCGCTGATTTGCGCCGCGATCCCACGCACAACCGCATCCGTCGGTTCGGTCAGGCCTGCGTTCTGGCTGCGGAATTGCCCGCCAGCACACAGGTTCTCTATGCGCATTTCATGCATACGCCCTCGTCGGTCGCGCGCTATGCCGCGATCATGCGCGGCCTTCCGTGGAGCTTTTCAGCCCATGCAAAAGATATCTGGACGTCACCGGACTGGGAAAAATCGGAAAAGTTGCACTCCGACACTTACGGAGCAGCTTTTGGTGCAACCTGCACCGCGATCGGCGCCCAGCATCTGCGCAGCCTCGCCGACGATCCGGCACGGGTTGAACTGATCTATCACGGGCTGGACCTGGGCCGCTTTCCAGCCCCGCCGGAACGCGGCTTACGCCCCGCTGACAGCCCTTTTCATATGCTGTCCGTTGGGAGGTTGGTCGAAAAGAAAGGCTTCGATCGCCTGATTGATGCATTCGCCATGCTGCCGGACGATCTTGACTGGCACTGGACGCATATCGGCGGAGGAAGCCTGAGTGATACTTTGCAGAACCGGGCCGCATCGGCCGGGTTGTCCGGGCGCATCACCTGGAAAGGGGCCTGTGACCAACCTGAGGTCATCGCCGCGATGCGCACAGCAGACCTGTTTGTTCTGCCCAGCCGGATTGCCACAGATGGGGACCGGGATGGCTTGCCCAATGTGTTGATGGAAGCCGCCTCGCAATATCTGCCGATCCTGTCGACCCCCGTTTCTGCGATTCCTGAGTTTATCGAGACAGGCACGCATGGCGTCCTGACGGATGACGATCCGGTCGCGCTGGCAAATGCGATTGCACAGCTGGCGGCCAACCCCGCGCAGGCTGCTGGTATGGCGGGCGCTGCCTATGATCGCCTGATCGCCGAATTCCGCATGGACCCGGGCATAGCGCTTTTGTCTGCCAGGTTAAGCGCGCTGGGCGCGCATAAGAGCTGATGCCGCGCATCGCCTTCTATGCCCCGATGAAATCCCCCAACAGCCCGGTGCCGTCGGGGGACCGGGAAATGGCACGAAATCTTCTTCTTGCAATCCAAGCCCGAGGGGATGCGGTGGATCTGGCCTCGGACCTGCGCGTATTCGACAAGCACGGCGACAAAGAGGTCCAGGCCAAGCTGCGCCATGAGGCTGAAGCCGAGGTGCTGCGCCTGACCTGCGACCTGCCTGCTGACACTGCACTATGGGTGACCTATCACAATTATTACAAGGCCCCTGATCTGATTGGACCCCGTGTAAGTACGGCGCGAAACATACCCTATGTTCAGCTTGAAAGCACCCGTGCCTACAGCCGCCTTCAGGGGCCATGGTCAGGGTTTGCCCAAGCGGCCCATCAGGCCTGCGACGCGGCCCGGGTGATCTTTTATCACACCGCCAATGACCTCATCACGCTGGAACGCGAGCAGTTCGGAAATCAGGCGCTTGTCGAGCTTCCGCCGTTTCTTCCCGCCTCCTCGCTGCCGCAGGCCTCTAGCTGCGATGGCCCGATGCTGGCCGTGGGCATGATGCGACACGGCGACAAGCTGGCCTCTTACCGGGTGCTTGAACAGGCACTGCGCCACCTGCAGGGCGATTGGTCCCTGTCTATTGCGGGCGATGGTCCCGCCCGCGCCGAAATCGAAGCGCTGATGGCCAAGTTTGGCACGAAAGTCCGGTTTCTGGGGCAGCTTGATCGCGACGCGCTGCGCAAGGCTTATGCTACCGCATCCCTGATGGTCTGGCCCGGCGTGAATGAGGCCTATGGCATGATCTATCTAGAGGCTCAGGCACATGGTATCCCCGTGGTCGCGCAAGACAGGCCGGGCGTCCGGGATGTGCTTATGCCGTCCGACTATCCTTCGGTTGCTGAAGGGGCCAAGGGGCTGGCCGCAAGGCTGCGCACTCTTCTGGACAATCCGGCACTGCGGTCTTCTCAAGGCAGCCAATCGGCCGCATATATAGCCGCGCGCCACCTGATGCCCGATGCAACTGATCGGTTCTGGACGGCTGTTGATCCTTTGCTGGAGGCATCCACATGAGCAAGCTCGCGCTATTGCGCCACGGGCATACGGCGTGGAACCGCGCCGGGCGCATTCAGGGGCGCAGCGATATTCCATTGGATGAACAGGCACAGACAGAACTGGCATGCTATTCCCTGCCCTCCCCTTGGGATCAGGCTATGGTCTGGTCCAGCCCGTTGGCGCGTGCGGCCCAGACGGCACAACTGGTTTCAGGGCGCGAACCGTTGAAGTCCGAGGCCCTCACGGAAATGAACTGGGGCGCTTGGGAGGGGCAGCACGGCACCGATCTCATTGCCGATCCCGCAAGCGGTTATCGCCATATCGAGGATTGGGGTTGGGGTTTCCTACCCCCCGGAGGTGAAAGCCCCGCCGAAATTTGGCAGCGGCTGGAACCTTGGCTTGCCAGTCTTGGCGAAAATACCGTAGCCGTTTGCCATATCGGTATCATGCGGGTCATTCTGGCCCGCGCCTGGGGATGGGATTTTGACGGCCCCGCCCCCTTTAAGATCAAGCGCAACCGCCTCTATATCGTGGACATGGAGTCCATGCGCCCCGAAACTGACCCTATCCGTTTGATCCGGCAGGAGACCCGCATATGAGGGTGATGATCGTTGTGACCCATCTGCTGGGCACCGGACATCTGAGCCGCGCGCTTACATTGGGCCGGGCCTTTGCCGCTGAGGGTCACAAGGTATTGCTGGTCTCAGGTGGAATGCCCGCGCCGCAGCTGGACCATACCGGGATCGACTTGCTAGGGCTGCCGCCACTGCGCTCGGACGGCACCAATTTTACGCGGTTGCTGACGCAAACGGATGAGGTCGCAGATGCTGCCTATTTCGACGCTCGCAAGGTTGCCCTGACAGAGGCGCTGCGGAGCTTTGCTCCGGATGTATTGATAACCGAGCTTTACCCCTTTGGCCGCAGATCCCTGGCGGATGAGTTTGACGCCCTGTTGGATGCTGCCCACGCACAGCACCCGCGCCCGGTTATTTTGGGATCTGTCAGGGACATACTGGCGCCCCCATCCAAACCTGCCAAAGCCCAGCGCACCGTGGAAATCATTCTTGACCTCTTTGACGGTGTCCTTGTCCATTCAGACCAGAACATGATCCCGCTGGATGTAAGCTGGCCGGTCTCGGAACCTCTGGCGCAGCGTCTGTTCTATACAGGGTTCGTGGCGCCCGCTGCGCCGATCCCGCATCCGGACGGGGTTGGTGAGGGCGAGATTCTGGTAAGCGCTGGCGGTGGATCGGTGGGCGAGCCGATCTTTCGGGCGGCCATCGAGGCCGCACGAAAGATGCCCAACAGGCGCTGGCGCCTGTTGGTGGGCGGACAGGACGCCTCGGCACGTATAAAACACCTGACAAAACTGGCTGGCGACGCCCCTGTGACGTTAGAACCGGTGCGCCCGGACTTTCGCCAAATGCTGCCCTTGGCCGCCGCGTCGGTCAGCATGTGCGGCTACAACACTGCGTTGGACATTCTGCAGTCTGGCGTACCCTCGGTTTTCATCCCCTTCGACGACGGAAGCGAAGTCGAACAGACTTTGCGCAGCCAAAGCCTGTCGGAACTCAGCGCGATCGACGTATTGCCGAGTGACCAATTGACCGGAGAAACATTGGCGCAGGCTGTCGAGGCCATCCTGGCTGCCCCTATGCGACCAAGCACCGGCCAAGGTTTCAACGGGGCAGAAAAGTCTGTTGAGATTGTAAGATCACTGTTGGATCACGCTCATGACCGGTGATTGGCACCCCCTGATGACCGAGCTTGATCTGTGGCGGCGGGACGGGCTGTCTCTGCCGCTGTGGTGGAGGGATGATGACGCGGTCTGTGTCACGCCACAGTTGGAACGTTTGGAGGCGCTGTCCGCATCACTGGAACTGCCGGTTCATCTGGCGATTATTCCGCGTGACGCAGATGAATATCTGGTTACCCATGTCGAAGGCTCGTCCGCATTGATACCGGTGGTCCATGGCTGGGCCCATCAAAACCACGCTCCGACAAACGAGAAGAAATCAGAGTTTCGACTGCATCGCCCCTTTCAGGACATCCGCAACGATGCACGGGCCGGGCTGACCCGGTTACAGAGCCTGTTCCCAGACAAGCTGTGCCCTATGTTTGTGCCACCCTGGAACCGGATCGCGTCAGAGATGGTTCAGGAATTGCCGGGCCTGGGATATCGCATCCTGTCCACCGCCACCCCCCGAAAGGCAAAGATGGCGGCACCTGGCCTTATGCAGGTCAACACGCATCTGGACCCGATCGACTGGCGCGGGTCACGGGGGTTGGCCCCTCGGGACAAGCTGATCGCTCAGGCCACAGTTCTGCTGCGGGACAGGCGAGAAGGGCCTGCGGACAATACCGAGCCGTTTGGGATCCTGACGCATCACCTGGTGCATGACGAGGAAATCTGGTCCTTTACGCAGGACCTTCTGACGCGGTTTCTGGATGGTCCGGCGACCGTCTGGACCGCCTCAAAAAACGATAAATCACGGAGACCCGAATGAGCCGATTGGATTCAATGCTGCGCCGCCTGACGGCCCAACGCGACGGGCTGAACTGGGCGGTCGATCAGATTACAGATACGAGCGGCGATATACTGGACATGGGTTTGGGGAATGGCCGCACCTATGATCACCTACGTGAAATTCTACCAGACCGGCGCATCTGGGTCATGGACCGGGTTTTACAGTGCCACCCGTCCAGCACCCCTCCAGCAGAGGATTTTCTGCAGGGCGAAGCGGGTCCTATGTTAAAGAAACTAGCAGCCGGTGGCCCGAAAATAGCATTGGCACATTACGATTTCGGGCGCGGTATCAAGCAGGATGATGTGGCTGAGGCGGCGATGCTCAGCCCGTTGATCTCTCAGGTCATGCTGCCCGGTGGGCTGCTGATATCCGGCCAACCACTGGTTGGGTTTGAACAGATCACCGGACCGGAGACCATCGCACCCGACCGATACCTTTTCTACAGGGCCTGATCAGGCCACACGTCGCCCTCGCGACCACACTCCGTTCAGGGCAGGCGCCCCTTCACGCATCCGGAACCGAATGACGTCGGCGCGCGCGCCTGCGCGCAGCTCGCCACGGTCTTCCAGCCCGACCACCTGCGCCGGGGACATCGTAACGGTCCGCAGTCCACGGGCCATGTTGCCCCACATCTCGCCCAGCCGTGCCGCCGACAGCAACAACGCGGCCGGCACATAGTCCGAAGACAGAATATCCAGATGTCCCAGATCGGCCAGTTCTTTGGCGGCGACATTCCCCGAATGTGACCCGCCCCGGATTACATTCGGCGCCCCCATCATCACCTTGATCCCGTGATCATGGCAAGCCCGCGCCGCTTCGACGGTAGTGGGGAATTCGGCCAGCCGGATACCGTGGCCCGCTGACACATGTACCTGTTCCCGGGTGGTGTCGTCATGGCTGGCCAGCATGGCCCCAAAACGTTTGGCCGCCTTTACGGTTTCCACCTCGTGCTTTTCGCCGTTCCTGTCCCTCATCGCCTTGAGGTCCGCGACATGCTGCTGGAATTCCTTGCCCTCCAACCCCAGCTTTCCTTTCAGATAACTTTCGAGCTTTGAGATATCACGGAATTGACGCTGACCGGGCGTGTGGTCCATCAGTGACACCAGCCCGACACGGTCCTCGAGGCCGAATTCATCCAGTTCTTCGACCAGCGTTTCTGAACACAACTCGGCCCGCAAATGCAAGAAATGGCTGATTTTTAAGGCGTCTTGCTCTCGTAACTGCCACAGCTCGCGGGACAGGCCACGTGCGTATTTGTTGTAGCGCGGACCAGTCGGGATCGACCCGACGCGCATCGCATCGAACACGGTTGTGATGCCCGTGCTGGCCAGTTCGGCGTCATGGGCAAGAATTGCCGCCGCATGGGGCCAGTCGACCTTGGGGCGGGGCTGAATATGACGTTCCAGATTGTCTGTGTGCAGCTCGACCAGACCGGGGCTGACATAGTCACCCTCACAATCGATTGCACCGCTTGGAACCGCCGCGCCTGTATCGATCTCGGTGATGCTGTCGCCCTGAACCCGGACGCTGCCGTTAATGGTTTCGTCGGGCAGGATCAGCGTGGCATTGGCAAGGATCAATTCTTCTGTCATCTGAACTTCACACAGTTTGAGGTATTGGAAGGCCACGCAATAGGAGGCCAATGTGACATTCACGCGATACGCGATCTATTTTGCGCCACCCGCCACGGCGGAGTGGACGCAATTCGCAACCCGTTGGCTGGGCTGGGACATGGAGGCTGGCACCGAGGTCGCCCATCCTGGGCTGGATGGTGTGGATGTTGCAGCGGTTACGGAGGTACCGCGAAAATACGGGCTGCACGCGACCATGAAACCCCCGTTCCGCCTGCGCGAGGGGCAATCCGTCACAGCGTTGCAAGAGGCCTGCGCCACCCTTGCTGCCAGCCAATGCGCAATCATGATGGAAGGTCTTGAGATTGCCCGCCTTGGCCGGTTTCTGGCCCTGCGACCACTGGGCGACACAGCCGCGCTGAACGCGTTGGCCGCCGCCTGTGTTCAAGAGCTTGATATGTTCCGGTCCCCACCGTCGGCGGCTGAACTTGACCATCGCCGCGCCTCCAGACTGACACCGGATCAGGACGCCAACCTGGTCAAATGGGGATACCCTTATGTGCTGAACGCGTTTCGGTTTCACATCACCTTGAGCGGCAGGTTGGACAAGCCCGTGCTCGCTTCGGTCCAGCGCACCCTGGAAAACCATCTGGAGCCGCTTTTGCCAAAACCCTTTCGAATTGCGGATCTGGCCCTGATGGGCGAGGCCGAGGATGGACGGTTTCACCTGATCCATCGCTATGCGCTTTCCAACTGAAGGCGGGACAAAATTTTGGCCACCGTATCCTGCAGAGCACCAGAATTGTCGACCTCGATCACCCGGACCAGCCCCTTAGGCAAAGGGGTCTTGGCCTGGCCCAACCGACGCGCCTGTTCGCTGTCACTTTCGCGCCCGCGCAATGACAAGCGTTGCTCTAGAACGCTCGCGTCTGCAGTCAACGAGATAACAATCAGGTCGCCAAAGATCTCTTGCGCCTGCAACAACACAGCACGCGACAGGTTGACCAGAACTGCCTCCGCCACCTGACGTTGCTGCGCGATCTCTTTCGGCACACCATAGAGCAACCCATGTGCATGCCAGCTGAGCGCGAATGCGCCCTCACCTTCCATCTGTCGAAACGCGTCATCTGTGACCCGTTTGAAATCTTCCCCCGCTTCGCCTTCGGGGCGGGTGACGACACGGCGCAGCCGCTGGATACCTTTTGCACGGGCTTCCAACGCCTCAATCACACTGTCTTTGCCGACACCTGACGGACCGACAACCGCTATGACCGGGGCAAGCGTCATGCTGCAATTCCCGGCGTGAATTGCGAAACGTTGATCTCGCGATCGCAAACCTGCTTCCGTCCGTCAACATCATGGAAGATGCCGATAATCGCCGCTCCGCGCTCTTTCGCCTCAAGGATCAGGGACAGGACGGTTTCGCGATTCTGCGCATCCAGACTGGCCGTGGGTTCATCCAGCAGCATGGCCGGGTACTCATGGGCAAAACCGCGTGCGATGTTCACGCGCTGCTGTTCGCCGCCCGAAAAGGTCGTCGGACTAAGGGACCAGAGCCGTTCAGGAATATTCAGACGCTCGAGCAGACCCGCGGCCTTGTCCAGTGCCTTCTGTTTATCGCAACCAACGGCAAGAAGCGGCTCGGCCACGACCTCAAGCGTTGGCACTCTGGGCACAACACGCAGGAACTGGCTGACATAGCCCAGCGTTTCGCACCGCAGGGTCAAGATCTCGCGCGGTTCAGCCTTGGCGACATCTAAACCACCGACCAGAACCTGGCCCGAGGCAGCCAGATAGTTGCCATAGATCACCCGCATCAAGGTGGATTTCCCTGCGCCCGACGCGCCGGTCAGCGCCACACACTCACCCGGTTCAACCCTGAGTGTAGCGCCCTGCATGACCGGGATCACCGCGCTGCCCTGATTGTGCAGGGTAAAGCTTTTGCTGACATTGTTCAGTTCAATCATGGTCCCGGCCCTCATACCTGCAACACGCTGGACACCAGCAGTTGCGTATAGGCATGCTGCGGATCGTCCAGAACCTGATCAGTCAATCCGGCCTCGACCACATGACCGCTTTTCATCACCATCAGCCGATCCGCCAGCAGACGGACAACAGCAAGATCATGGGTGACAATGATGGCGCTCAGCCCCATTCCCCGAACCAACCCGCGCAACAGGTCCAACAGGCGAGCCTGTACCGAGACGTCCAGACCACCGGTCGGTTCATCCATGAAGACCAGCCTGGGGCCGGTCACCAGATTCCGCGCGATCTGCAGGCGCTGCTGCATGCCACCGGAAAACGCGGTCGGACGATCATCAACCCGCTCCGCTTCGATCTCAACCCGACCCAGCCAGTCGATCGCCTTGTCGCGGATATCGCCATAGTGGCGGTCACCTACGGCCATCAGTCGTTCGCCGATATTTCCGCCCGCACTGACAGACATACGCAAGCCATCGCGCGCATGTTGGTGCACGAATGCCCAATCGGTGCGGCTCAGCATCCGGCGTTCAGGTTCCGACATGGTCACGGTATCCACCGGACCGTCTGCACGAGTGTCAAAGATCACCTGCCCCGCATCCGGCTCCAGATGACCCGCCAGACAGTTCAGCAGGGTTGACTTGCCCGAACCACTCTCACCCACGATCCCCATCACCTCGCCGGGATAGAGATCAAAACTCACATCGGTACAGCCGATACGGGCCCCGTAGGATTTTCTGATATCCTGTACACTCAGCAGCGGTGTCATTTCATTCACCTTGGGTCATATGAAAACTCTATCCGATTGCCGCCCGGCTCTCGGATCATGAAATGGAGTTTCGGACCTGAACCCGAGGGTTCAGGTGCAAACTCGACAGCGACGGCAGGCCAGTCTTTGACCGCATCGAAAACCGCAGTCAGCGCTTCTTCATCGGGAACTTTCAAGGCAACATGATGCAACCCGACGTTCTTGTGCCGGTCAAACCCCTGTAACCCCTTGCCTTTTTGCTGCCAAAGCGTCAGCTTCGCCGCGCCATTGGTCACATAAACCGCCGGATAATCCGGATTGCTGCCGAAGACCTCCCAACCCAGCGCATCGACAAAGAATGTCCGCGTGGCGTCGAGGTCCGAAACCGTAAGGCCAAGGTGGTCAATTCCAAGCACATCTTCTCGTTTCATGCGGCATCCTCTCTGGCCAAACGGCCCACATGGCCCGCCTCGCGGCGCGACCGGCAATAATCAGTGTCCGAGCAAACAAACATGCGGGTACCTGCATCATCCATGATGACCTCATCCAGATAGCTGTCCTCGGCCCCGCACAGATCACAGGGATGATCGGCCTTGGTGGCCTCGAACGGGTAGTCCTGGAAATCGAGGCTGACGACCTTGGTATGCGGTGGCACCGCGTAGATACGTTGCTCGCGGCCCGCGCCAAACAGCTGGATCGCGTCCATCTCAAGCTTTGGGTTGTCGAATTTCGGGATCGGGGACGGGTCCATCACATAACGGTCCGAGACCATCACAGGATAAGCATAAGCGGTTGAGATCGCACCATGCTGGCTGATGTCTTCGTACAGTTTCACGTGCATCAACCCGTATTCTTCGAGGCTGTGCATCTTGCGTGTCTCGGTCTCGCGCGGTTCCAGAAACCGCAGCGGTTCCGGGATCGGCACTTGATAGACAAGAATCTGATCCGCGCGCAGCTTCGCCTCGGGGATGCGGTGGCGGGTCTGGATGACCGTCGCCTTCTCTGTTTCCTCGGTGGTGGCGACGCCCGCCGTATTTTCGAAAAACTTACGGATAGACACAGCATTGGTCGTATCATCCGCGCCCTGATCAATCACCTTGAACGTATCGTCCGGGGTCAAAGTTGCGGCAGATACCTGCACGCCTCCGGTACCCCAGCCATAAGGCATCGGCATCTCTCGGCTGGCAAATGGCACCTGATATCCGGGAATAGCCAACCCCTTGAGGATCGCCCGACGGATCATCCGCTTGGTTTGTTCGTCCAGATATGCGAAGTTATATTCAGTCATTTGATGTAACTATTTTGTTTCTGGTGTTTTTATGAACGTATTTGGTATTTGTTCGCTCTTTTTGGCGATTATGCTCTATTTTATCTGGCGCAATTTTCGCGCAAAGTGGCGCCTCGGGGCTATGGCCCGCGACCTTTCGTGCGAATGGGAATCGCTTGAAATCGTGAATTCGCGCGAAACATTCGGCAGGAAATCGCCCAATCAGGGCAACGACTGGTTTTTGAACCGTAGGACGAGCCTGTAGGGCAAAGCGTACAGAGCTCATTCCGCAGCCTCCCTCGATGCAGTCCGTTCCTCGGCCTCGCGGCGCAGCTTGCGCACCAGTTCCAGTTCGGATTGAAAATCCACGTAATGCGGCAGCTTGATATGTTCGAGGAAACCCGTTGCCTGAATATTGTCTGAGTGGCTCAGGACAAATTCCTCGTCCTGTGCAGGTGCGCCCAGATTGTCCTCGCCCAGCTCCTCCCACCGCAGCGCCCGGTCGACCAGAGCCATGGCGATGGATTTGCGTTCAGACTGGCCAAAGACGAGCCCATAGCCGCGTGTAAACTGTGGCGGCTCAGTCTTTGAGCCTTGGAACTGGTTCACCGTCTCACATTCGGTCAACTCGACTTCGCCGATCTCGATGGCAAAGCCCAGTTCGGGAATGTCCATTTCGACCGCGACCTTGCCGATCCGCAGCTCGCCAACAAAGGCGTGGTTGCGGGCATAGCCGCGCTGAGTCGAATAGGCCATGCCCAGTACAAACCCCTCATCCCCGCGCGCCAGCGATTGCAACCGCAGCGGACGGTCCGCCGGAAACTCCAGCGGTTCGCGGGTCAAGTCGCCGGGCGTAGCATCGCTGACCGGCTCGTCCTGAATGATATCCTCACCCTTGAGAAATTCGGTGATATGCGGGGTCGGCTCGTGTCGCGCCGTACCTTCGGGCGCGGGTAGAGTTTCGCCATCCGCAGCCAGTTTGAAATCTAGCAGGCGGTGGGTGTAGTCGAATGTCGGGCCCAGCACCTGCCCGCCCGGCGCATCCTTGAACGTCGCCGATATCCGACGGTCACAGGCCATATTGCCCGTTTCAACCGGTTCGGAATAACCGAAACGCGGCAACGTCGTGCGATAGGCGCGGATCAGAAAGATCGCTTCGATCAGATCGCCACGCGCCTGTTTGATCGCCAGTGCGGCAAGGTCCGGATCATACAGCGATCCTTCTGCCATCACCCGGTTCACCGCCAGGCTCAGCTGCTCCCGGATCTGGACCAGGCTAAGCTCGGCCACATCCGGGGCGCCTCGGCGCTCTTCGGCCAACCAGGCATGGGCATTCTCAATCGCCTTTTCGCCTCCTTTGACGGCAACATACATCGCTTAACCCTCCGCGCTGATCTGGGTACTGCGCGGCAGGGCCGCGACCTTGTCACCGCAGGTAAAGAAGAAGTCACATCCCAAAGGGAAAAGAGCCGCATTACGTTGCAACGCAGGGATATCGGGTAGGTTCAAGCCTGCGCTCTGCTTGATACCGGGACCGTGCAAAATGGCACCGGACTGATCCAGGCTGTCACGCTCAACAATCAGAGTGGTTGACCGATCCGGATACTCGGCAGTTCCGATGCGATAGCGATCCAGCCCACCAAGTTCGCCCCAAGTGCCGACGGCGAAATCCGCCTCGACAGCAGGAACCAGCGGCGCGCCGGTGTGGAAGGTCAGCCATTCGCGCAGAGCGTCGGTGTCGAGCTCACCCGCCAGATGTACCTTGGTTTCCGGGTCGCATAATGTCAGCAACAAGGTGCCCGCTGCTACCGACAAAGGCGCTGGGGGCACGGCCCCTGACAGGCTGCGGATTTCGCCAGGGCGTGCCATCACCGTCATCGCCGCGCGAAAAGCATGCGCGGAATCAACCGGTATGTTCTGGAACCCGCCCGAGAATTGAGTTTGCGCAGTCATCAATCTTCTCCCCGAACCAGCGTGAAGAATTCTACTTTGGTTGCCGCCGCCTTTGCCGCCCGCGCGATTTTGACCGCCTGCATTTTCTGTTCCAGCGGACCGAGCAGGTTTTCCCGCACATGGTCTGCTGCCGCAGTCTGCATCATCGCATCAATCACAGCTGCAGCTTCGGCCTTGGGCTTTGACCGGCCCTGAACATAGCCATGTCCGACCGTGCCATCCTGCAAGACCACCGAGCAGCGCGTGACCGTCATTTCACCCAGGTTGAACGGCGCCCCGGTGGCGCCGGTACGCCCGCGCACCATCACGCCGCCCACTTCGGGGCTGCGCAGCCATTCAAAGCCGGGACGGTCCGTGAGGCCCTCCCACAGCGCCAACGTGGCGTCATCTGGCGCGCGGGCCAGCAGGCCCATCCAGGTCTTACGCGCCTCGGTCGCGGAATCTCTCTGTTGTGTCATCAAAGCCTCTTGGCGGGGTTGTCTACTTATCCTATACAACTATACAAATCATAGACCGCCGCCCGGCGACTCGCAATCGCAACTGTGTGAATTTTTGGTGACATGAACAAAACGCCGATCTGGAAAAGCATCGCCCTAAGCCTGACGTCGGACATTGCCGAAGGGCGATATCAAACCGGTGACCGGCTGCCGACCGAAGCGCAACTGGCCGCAACGCATGGCGTTAACCGCCACACGGTTCGTCGGGCGCTGTCTGACATGGCCGACCAGGGGCTGGTCCATTCTAGGCGCGGGGCCGGTGTATTCGTCGCCACCCGACCAACCGAGTATCCGATTGGTAAGCGGGTGCGATACCACAAGAGCATCTCGGCCAGCGGCAAGATGCCCGGCAAGAAGATCCTCGCCCTGACCACACGGGCCGCGGATGAAGCCGAGGCCGATGCATTGGGGCTTGAAACCGGCGACACGGTGCATGTCTATGACGGTCTGTCTCTGGCCGACGGGCAACCCATCGGCCTGTTTCAAAGCGTTTTTCCGGCCAAGCGATTTCCTGATATTCTGCAGATTCTGACCGAAACCCAATCCGTCACCAAAGCCCTGCAAAGATGCGATGTGCCGGATTACACGCGCATCTCAACCCGCCTGACCGCGCGCGCGGCCACGGCAACTCAAGCTCTGCACCTGCACCTGTCCGAGGGCGCACCAGTCTTGTTTTCGATCGGCATCAATGCAGACCCCGAGGGCAATCCTGTCGAGTACGGAAGAACAACCTTTGCCGGGGAACGAGTTACGCTGACCCTGAACGAGGATTGATCCCGTAAGCCTCCCGCCCGTCTTCAACCTCCTATCGGAGGTTTCATCCCATTGGGCGTAGCGCCGCGCAAAGCGCGGCGCCCGGCCCAAGGCCCCAAAGGGGGATCGGCGAAACCGATGCTTCTGCGGGCGCGGAGCACCTGGGGTCACAGGGCCAGCTATTCGTATTTCTCCAAAAACGCCTCGGCCTCTAGTTTGCGAAAATCCGGCAATGCGTCACGCAAGCGGCTGTTGTCCCAGTCCCACCAGGCCAACTGCTCCATCCGATCCGCAACCGCTTGTGGGAACCTGGGGCGGAGTGGTTGGGCCGCCACCCCAGCAACGATCATGTAGGGCGGTACGTCTTTGGTCACCAGCGCCCCGGATGCGATGACCGCACCATTACCGATTGTCACCTCGGGCTTGATGATCGCTCCGTGACCGATCCATGTGTCATGCCCGATATATGCGATCCGGCTTGCGCGATGGGCAAACCACTCGGCATCATCCTCGGCATCGTCCCAATAGTCAGCCGACCGATAGCTAAAATGATGCAGCGAGGCCTTTTGCAACGGGTGATCCGTGGCGCCGATCCGGGTAAAGCTGGCAATGTTCGAAAACTTGCCGATCTGGGCGTTGGCGATGTCGCAGGTCCGGTCGCAATAGGAATAGTCGCCCCAGACCGCGTTGGCGATCCGACTGCCGGTGCCAATCTCGACAAATGCACCAAAGCTGCTGTTGGTAATCTGGCAATCGGGATGGATGAACGGTTCATCCGTGCGCAATCGTGCCATGAATCTGACCTTTCAAGCTGCGCTCACGGCAGAATAAAATCTTTGGTTTTCGCGTTGCTCGGCCTGCTCTTCTTGCCGCTGTCGCCCTGGATCAGACGACGCCGTAACCAGCCCGAGAACCAATCCATCAACATCACCATGAGAATGATCAGAACGATGTAATAGGCGACCTCTTCCCAATCTTTCTGAGTGATGATCGCCTGCGTCAGCAACAGACCAATGCCGCCGCCAGTAATCGCGCCAATTATGGTCGCGCTGCGGGTGTTGGATTCGAGAAAGTACAAAAGCTGGCTCAACAGCACGGGAGTGATCTGTGGGATCACGCCAAAGCGATAGCGCTGCGGCGCATTCGCACCGGTCGACTGCACGCCCTCGATCTGCTTCTCATCCACATTCTCCAGCGCTTCTGAGAATATCTTGCCGAATGTCCCGGTATCGGTCACCAGAATTGCCAGCGCTCCGGTCAACGGCCCTGGGCCGAAGGCCCGTGCCAGAACAACGGTCCAGATCAAGGCGTCCACACCGCGTACAAAGTCGAACACCCGCCGTGTGGCAAAGCGCACCGACCGCAAGGGGTTAAAGTTCCGCGTCGCCAGGAACGCCAGTGGCAAGGCGATAATCCCTGCCCCCATGGTGCCCAGAAACGCCATCAGGATCGTCTCGAAGATGGCCCAGGCCACATCCTGATGCCGCCAGATCTTGTTGGTCCAGAAATCGTTGAAAATGGCACCGGCCTCACCGGCGGTGGCGCGGCTGACCAACTCGGGGAAAGATTTGCCATAATACGGGCTGTCGAGGGTGAACCAGAACAGCTCCCACCCTGGAAAATAGCGAAACACTTCGGACCGGTTGCGGGTCACGGTCAGACGCCCGGCATCGGTGGTGATCGCCAGCCGATTTTTCGAGACATTGATCCAGTCTGGAACATCGCCCGCCGGTAACTCTGCTTGCACCCCAGAGGCCCGGCTGGGCGTAGCGCGCACGACGCCATAGCCAGGGATATCGTATTCGATTGTCTCGGGGCCGAAACGCACCACGTGACCATCTTCTAGGTCAATGATCGTGGTTTCGCCCAACGCCACCCAGTCGGGTGCGGTCCCGTCAGGATAGGTGCCTTTGCGGTCCCCTTCGACCGCAACGGACACATCACCATTGCGGTTATCCCGCGTGACATGGGTTTTGTAGCTGTAACTGTCGGCAACAAGCGTCTTGCCGTTTTCCCAATTTGCACGCCCGGCAATACCAGGCACGTCAAAGGCAAAGAACACGTAAATCAGGTAAAAAGCGACAAGGCCGGGCAACCCGAAATTCACGATCCGTTTGCGGTTGAACAGACGACCGGCCTCGGCCTTGAGGTCATCTGTCGACAGATCAGTGGCAAAGGTCGTCATGCCGAAGCTCCTTTTTCCGACCCGTGGGTCAGGCGATCCCGCAGATAGCCGGACAGCTGATCCACGACCATGATTGTGACAAAAAGCAGAAGGAAGATGGCCGCGGCCTCGTCGTAGCGCCCCTGCCCCCATGACATCGCGTTGCGCAGCTCATAGCCCAGCCCGCCAGCACCGACGAAGCCAAGGATGGCCGAGGCACGGATGTTGATCTCGAACCGCAGCAAGGCATAGCTGACATAGTTCGGTCCGACCTGTGGGATCACGCCCAAATACATCCGTTGCGACCAGTTCGCGCCCACCGAATGCAGCCCCTCAATCGGCTTCAGCGAAGCGTTCTCGTTCACTTCCGAGAACAGCTTGCCCAATGCACCGGCGGTATGGATGGCAATCGCAATCATTGCCGGAACCGGACCGCCGCCGAGAATAAAGATCAAAACCAGCGCGATAACGATTTCAGGGATGGCCCTGCAGATATCGGAAATCCGACGAAACAATGGGATCAGAGATGGCCACTGCGCCATGCCCCGTGTCGACATCAGGGCAAGAAATGTCCCCGCAATCGTACCGATCAGGGTTGATGCTGCCGCGATATTGATCGTTTCGATCAAGGCCGGGAAGAACCGAACCAGATTTTCCGGCATCGCGCCGATCTTTTCCCACGCTTCCGAGAGGACCTCGGCCGGATAGTCGAAAATCCTGTGCCAGCCATCGACAAAACTGCCTGCGTTTCGATCATCGGCGGTGCGGAACCCTGCGGCCATCAGGGCCACAAACAGGATCAGGAGAATGCCACCATAGGCCCGTTTGCGCCGGGTCATTGCTGAGTATTCGTCGCGGATTTGGTCGACGCTGTGGGACCCTGCGGTCAGGTCTGTCATGGAATGCTCCTGAGAAAACGGGGCCCGGCAAGACGCCGGACCCCGATCATGTGATGTGCAGGCTTAGTTGGACTTCAGCTTGCGCGCTTCGATGATGACCTCGTAGGCCTCATGCGTGATGGGATCAAAGCTCTTGGCTTCGCCTGCTGCCACGCCGTAGAAACATTCGCGGTCTTTTTCGTCCAGCGTGTTCCACAGCTCAGTGACCTGAACTTTGACATCTTCGGGCAAGGCCTTGCGCAGAACGACCGGGCCTTCCGGGATCGGCGCCGATTTCCAGATCTCGACCAGATCGTTCATGTCGACCAGACCGGCATCAACAGCGCGGCGCAGCGCGCCCGACTGATAGCCATCTTCCCAATCACCCAGGCCGTCGGCCCAGGTCACGCCGCCGTCAACGTCACCGTTGTTTACCGCAACGATAGTCTGTTCGTGACCGCCGGTGAACTTGACCTCACCGAAGTAATCGCCCGAGTCCATGGTGGCGCCGGTGGCCTGTGGGATCTCGATCGAAGGGATCAGGTAGCCCGAGGTCGAGTTCGGATCACCAAAACCAAAGGCCTTACCCTTCATGTCATCCAGCGAGGCGATGCCGCTGTCTTTGCGGGCAAAGCCTACCGAGTAATAGCCATAACCACCGTCGGTGTT
This sequence comes from Ruegeria sp. CDSB022, assembly GCF_059611145.1. NCBI lineage: Bacteria > Pseudomonadati > Pseudomonadota > Alphaproteobacteria > Rhodobacterales > Roseobacteraceae > Ruegeria > Ruegeria sp. CDSB022. The sequence goes on from NZ_JBXWOZ010000013.1 coordinate 92,171, forward strand.
GACCTTGACCAGAACCGGCTCAACCGCTTCGGGATCGCTCAGATAGGTTTTGGCGTAACCCGACGCACCCAACCAAGCGACGTCAATCGTGCCACCCAGCAGGCCCTGAATCACACCGTTATAATCGGCAGGGGCGAACAGCTTGGTCGGAACGCCCAGCAACTCTTCGGTGTATTCGCGCAGGCATTCGTTTTTGCTCATTCGGTCTTGGGCGTTTTCGCCGCCCAGAATACCAATGCGGAATTCGCTGATTTCCTGCGCCATAGCGGGCGCGGCCATGGCAGTGGTCGCAACAAGGGCAGCAATTAGGTTTTTCATCTGTCTCTCTCCAGGTTGATGTCCCCGACCTCTCATCGGGTCGGGCGATGAAAGGTGGTTGGGGTGGCTCAGATGGTGGCTTCGGCTTCCATCAGGGCCTTCTGGGTGGCGTCGAGCGTTTCGATCTCGGTCGAGGTTGCCTCTTCCGAGAAACTCGCATCGGCCCCATAGATCTCGCGGGCGACGCCGGTGGTCAGTTGTTCGGGCAACCCGTCAAAGACGATGCGGCCGTCGCGCATGCCGACAACGCGGTCGCAATAGCGGCGCGCGGTGTCCAGCGTGTGCAGGTTGGCGATGACCGTGCGGCCGTCCTCTTCGTGGATACGGCGCAGGGCCTGCATCACCACCTGGGCATTCATCGGGTCCAGCGATGCGATCGGCTCATCCGCTAGAATGATTTTGGGGTCCTGCATCAAAGCCCGCGCGATGGCGACACGCTGCTGCTGTCCACCCGACAGCGCCTCGGCCCGTTTCGGCGCATGTTCGGCGATGCCCAGACGATCCAGAATGTCGATGGCGCGGTGGATGTCCTCCATCGGGAACAGGTTGAACATGGTGGCCAGTGTCGATTGGCGGTTCAGTGTGCCATGCAGCACGTTCGTCACCACATCCATGCGCGGCACCAGATTGAACTGCTGAAAGATCATGGCGCATTCGGCCTGCCACGCCAGCTTCTCTCGCCCCTTCAACTGGGTGACATCGCGGCCTTCGAACAGGATCTTGCCTTCGCTGGAATCGGTCAGGCGATTGACCATCCGCAAAAGGGTGGATTTCCCGGCGCCGGATCGCCCGATGATGCCGATCATGCACGGCTTGTCTACATCCAAAGTCGCCGCATCCACGGCTATGTTTTCGCCGAAGCGTTTGGTCAGTTTGTCGATACGCAGCACAGGACACCCCCAATTCGTCTTGGCGGTGAGCTACAGGCACTGTTCAACGGCTGTGTGTCAGTAAGGTGAAAGTTTTGTTACGGCGCGATTGTCGCGGGGGCTATCCATCAACTGACCTCAACGCTATACGCATCCTCAACTGTTCAGATGACACGAGGCAACCATGAGCTTTGACCGCAGCATCAAGATCGCCCCGTCGATCCTGTCCGCCGATTTTGCCAATTTCGGCGCCGAGATTCAGGCCATTGAGGCTCAGGGCGCCGACTGGGTGCATATTGACGTGATGGATGGCCATTTTGTCCCCAACCTGACCTTTGGTCCACCCGCCGTCAAAGCCTTTCGTCCGCATGTCAAAACGGTGATGGACGTGCATCTGATGATCACCCCAGTCGATCCCTACATTCAGGCCTATGCGGATGCTGGGGCCGATGTCCTGACCGCCCATATCGAGGCAGGGCCGCATTCGCACCGCACCCTGCAGGCCATCCGCGCTGCAGGAATGAAGGCCGGTATCGCGCTGAACCCGGGCACTCCGGCCGAAGCGGTGGAGCACCTGTTGGATCTGACCGATCTCATCTGCGTTATGACTGTAAACCCCGGCTTTGGCGGCCAGAAGTTCATCGACATGACCAGCAAAATCCGCCGCCTGCGCCAGATGATCGGCGACCGTCCCGTCCATATTGAGATTGATGGCGGTGTTGATCCAAACACCGCCCCGCTGGTCGCGGCCGCAGGCGCCGACGTTCTGGTTGCCGGCTCAGCTGTGTTCAACGGTGGATCGGTAGTTCAGCCCGGGGTATATGGCGACAACATCCGCGCCGTGCGGGCCGCTGCGAATTCCGCGCTGTAACTCATTATTCCTGGCGCATGCCCGAAATCACCCTGTGCATGAGGTCCAGAAACTGACGTTGTTCCTCGGCGCTCAGCCCCGCAAGCGCCTGCGCGTTTACGGTCTGGGCGGCCTCATATGCCTCCGCGCGTATCCCTGACGCCTTTTCGGTCAACCAGATCAGCTGAGCTCTGGCATCGGTTGGGTTTTTGGTTCTCTTGACCAAACCGTCCCGCTCCATCCGGTTGAGCGTGTTGGCCAAGGTTGCCTGTTCGACATCGATTTTGCCAAGCAGCTCTTTTTGCGACACGCCGTCCTTTTGCCAAAGCTCCAGCAAAATGGGGAATTGCCCAACGACGATCCCCAAAGGAGAGATACGCTGCTGCAAGTCCCGGGCAAACAAGCGCGCCATGTGATTGACCAGATATCCGGCCGAGTCTTCTTTCGTGAAATCCATGTCGGATAAATACACTTGCATAGCATGCTATGCAATATTATATAGCTTGCTATGTTATTTTCTGAAAGAGGATCAAAGAATGGCACGCATCGTAGAACTTGACGAAATCGCAACCCTGGCTGACCAGATGGAAACCGAGGAAGGCCCCGTCGTTCTGATCAACCTGTTCACGGTTGACGCCAAGGACGAAGACGCCCTGCTGACCGCCTGGTCCCACGACGCGGATTTCATGAAATCGCAACCGGGATACATCTCGACGCAACTGCACAAAGGCATCGCCAACAGCGCGACCTTCGTGAACTATGCTGTCTGGCAAGATGTGAAGAGTTTCCGTCAGGCCTTTACCAATCCTGAATTCCAAAGCCGTATCGCCGACTACCCGGACAGCGCAGTGACGCGACCACATCTTCTGCGCAAGCTGACGGTCGACAACCACTGTGTTGCCTAAGGCGCGATGTGGAGGCACCCCATGATCAGAACAATCCACCCCATCGCTGGAGTTATCGGATTTCTAACAATACTGACATTCTGGACATCTACTTTGTACAGCGAGATCTTCGCTTCCCACGCGACCGTGGCATCAGTAAAAACCATGATCGTCTATGGCCTGTTCTTGCTGGTCCCGGCCATGGTAATTGTCGGCGCCACAGGAATGTCGATGGGAAGCCGGCGCAAAGATGCATCGGCATTGGCCAAAAAGAAAAGAATGCCGATCATCGCAGCCAACGGCCTGCTTATTCTGGTACCCGCAGCACTCTACCTGAAAACAAAGGCCGGAGCCGGGGCCTTCGACACCAGCTTCTACCTTGTTCAGGTCATCGAATTGGTCGCTGGTGCCACCAATCTGACATTGATGGGTAAGAGTATCCGTGACGGCCGGGCAATGACCGCGCGCAGGCGCAGTCAGTCCCAGAAATAAAAATGCATTCCAAACAGAAAAAGCCCGCCCCGGTTTGGGGCGGGCTTTTTTGTTTCGACGGTTAGGTCTGAGACTATTCGGCGAACG
>NZ_JBXWOZ010000014.1:0-94000 GCF_059611145.1 Ruegeria sp. CDSB022
CGGCACCCGAAGCATTCCGGATGCATTATCTCGGTCAAACGAAAGCAGCGCTGAAGCTCGCTGGGTAGGTTTTGCTCGGACAATGAGATTAATCGACCAATAGTTCGTCAATTGTCATCTGGATAATTGGATTTCGTATTGCCTTTAATCCCTGGCGTTTACGTTGGCTGATGTAGCCCAACAATGCTCCGTACCTAAATTTACTTCGAATAGGCCAACAATCGAAAGTGCCGCACTTCCACGAAGAGCCTCCGACCATCTGGGCCGGTCAAATTAGGCAAGCGAAACTTTGAACGGCAACTTTGCAAAGTCAGCTTTCTGCGTAAAGCCGCCGTTAGCAACGACAGTTGCTGCAATCGCGGCGAATGTCAGCTCAGTGGCCACCTGCTCAATGCCCGCTTCGGTTTGCATGAAGATCGCGGCTGGGAATATTTCTACAAATAGCCGCGTCGCGCCATGTTTTGGGCTCAGAAGCCTCTCTGATTTTTTCCGGGAAATCGCGCCAAATTGTCCGAAAACCGCCGCGCCGCTAAATCAGTTCTTTGTATTCGTACTTTTTACCAAGCGGTTGTCTCGGCACGCAGCTTCGGGCAATACAAAACACACTGGTGGATGTAATGGTAGATACACAAAGCAGATATCAGATCAAAGCCTTGATATTGAATAATTTATCTTAGCTAAATGGTGCCCGGGGGCGGTGTTCTATTCCCGTTACAGGCACTTCTTCAGCCGGTCTCTCCAGCAAAACAAGGGGTATGCGACGGGCTGTGTCGCTGTCAACAGGCACCATATGGTCTACGGAATGGTCTACGGCTGCTGTGAGGGTCCCTCAGCGACTCTCGGAGGATCAATGCGGTTCCCGGGGGCGGAATCGAACCACCGACACGAGGATTTTCAACTCATACCAAGAGTATTGTTTTTATTGAATAAATTCTCAGACTCTGGGGGTAACGAGGATAAATTGTTCTCGTCTCTACCCCCAAAAGTGCCCCCAATTTCAAATGCTTCAGTTATCAACAGGTTACGTGTGTGAAAGTGAGACAACCGCGAGACAAAGTGGTACTCTGGTACCTATATGAAAGAGTATAAGTTTCGTGCCTGGGACAAAGACAACCAGGAAATGTCATCGGTATTCAGAATTGGTGACGACCAAAGAGAGATATACAGCGACCTTCATGTCGTGATGCAGTTTGCGGACATCAAAGACAGCGACGGCACCGAAATCTTTGAAGGCGACATATTGGAGTTCGCCGATAAGTGGGAGTGGTACCGATGCCAGTACGGTATCAAAATGATGTTCGCGCGGGCAAACGACCAAGAGCGATATGAGCAGTTGAAGGCTCAATATGAAGCCGAACCAATGGAGCGTCGCGCCATAGAGCTACCCAATGACTACGAATGGCTCCTGTCGAGCGAGATTCAAACTTATTGGAAGGTCATCGGGAACATCTACGAAAACCCCGAATTGCTCCAAAATCCCGAGACAAAATAGAGACAACGACCAAATGGCCGTTTTGTCTTGTTTGGAAAACTGTTTATTTTCTGAGGTTTAAGTGGTGCCCGGGGGCGGAATCGAACCACCGACACGAGGATTTTCAATCCACTGCTCTACCCCTGAGCTACCCGGGCACGGATACGGCTTTTGCCGTTGGGTGGAGGCGTTCTATGACTTGCTACTGGCAGTGTCCAGAGGCTTTTTTACATTTTTTCAATGTGGGCGCGGCATCTCAGTTTCAGGTGAAGAAACATCCTGTTCAACGTCTTCTTCACGCTGCGAAGGAACCGCGTAAGACCCGTTCAGCCACTTGGCCAAATCAATGTCTGCACAGCGTTTCGAACAAAAAGGACGGAATTGAGACACCGTTGGTTCGTGACAGATCGGACAGCTCATTTCAGCACTTCCGCAAGGGAAATCCGGCCGCGTTTGCGTTGCAACTCATAGTGACCCAACGGGGTCCATCCTGCCAGAATCGTCTCGATCGGATCAGACTTGAATGCAGATCGCAAAGCGGCTTCGAAACCGCGCCGGTCTTTCTTGGGCATTGGAGCGAGGTCGAGCGTGATCTGCCCCCCCAACCCACGGACACGCAATGCACGTGGCAGTGCTTTTGCGCAGGCGAAATTGGCCTTGGTTCCGGCGGCCATCGAGGTGTCTGAACCCGTGTTTACATCTACGGCCACCAGGGCGCGGGTGGGCTGGATATAGATGTGTCCGCCCCCGGCCAATGGTTCTGATATTCCGCCCGCCTGATCCAATGCATCCAAGACACCATGCGCCTCAAAGGCGCCAGGCTCGGTGACGACCTCGGCCGGGTCGGTCCAGTCGCGCCAGGCCAAAACATGCGGCCCATCACCTGCGAGCAGAACCTCAGGCTCGGTACCGGGATCGTTCATCACAGCATCGGCATGAGCCAGCATGACGCCGATATCCTCGGCAATCTCTTGGGCATTCTCGCCCTGACAGCAGGACCGCAGGATCAACCCGTGTTCGCTGCCTGCCATGGCCTCATGTGCGATTTCCAGCAAGCGGTCGCGTTCATCCTCATCCCGGATACTGCGCGATATATTCAGGCCCGGTGCATCCGGAGTGACAATCGCAAAGCGGCTTTTGAACAGCACGCGATCCGTCACCGGCAGCGCCTTTCCGGGTTCGACAAAACCGGTCACCTGGACCAGCTTAAGCTCTCCGGGGGCCAATCCTTTGACCTGTCGCAAAAAGGCCTGGCCGTCCGGCGTGGCCAGAAACATCCCGCCCTGCCCCTTGACCGGGCGATCCGCCCGCGCCCGGTAGATAGTACCGGGTGCCGGGGCTTCGGAAGCAATCAGGAAATCGTCAAGCTTTCCGTCCACCATCAACGCCGCGGCCTCGCGGTTGTTGATGTGGTCTAAAACGATGGTACGCCCCTTCATAGTGCCTCGCGATACAAAGGATAGCCGATGCCCTGCAGCAATCCGGCGGTCTCGGATAATGGTAGGCCCACGATGCCCGTAAACGATCCGGAAATCCATGGGATGAAGGCTCCTGCAGGCCCTTGGATCGCATATGCACCGGCTTTACCCTGCCAGTCACCCGTCGCCAGATAGGCATTGATCTCAACATCCGACAGGCGCTTGACCTTGACCTGAGAAACGACGTCGCGTTGCAATACACGCTCTCCGCGGCGAACAGCGACCGAAGTGATCACCCGGTGCCGCCGCCCGGACAGAGCGTGCAGAAACTCGGCCGCCTGACCTGCATCTTCGGGTTTTCCCAGGATGCGCCGGCCCAGCGCAACCGTGGTGTCCGCACACAGCGTGACATCATCGCTTTCGGCGGGAACTGCTTGCACTTTGGCGCGCGTGATCCGGTGGCAATAAGGCACCGGCAACTCACCCTTCAAAGGCGTTTCGTCAATGTCAGGGGCACGGATGGCGTCGGGCTGTACGCCAAGCTGCGCCAGCAGGTCCAGCCGCCTTGGGCTGCCCGATCCAAGAATAAACGCCATGTGTCGGGCGTTACTTAAAGCGATAGTTGATCCGACCTTTGGTCAGATCGTAGGGGGTCATCTCGACTTGAACTTTGTCGCCAGCCAGAACACGGATGCGGTTCTTGCGCATCTTGCCTGCCGTATGTGCGATGATCTCATGGCCGTTTTCCAGCTCGACCCGAAACGTCGCATTAGGCAGGAGTTCCTTCACGACACCGGGAAATTCGAGCGTATCTTCCTTGGCCATGTTGTCTCCATAATTACGTTGCACCCGCAGAATCTACGGGGATGTGCGCCTAAATGAGCCTATTTGGGGCTTATTTCAAGGGCGTATTCACCTAAAGAGAGGATATTGTGACTGTTTCGACTCGACCGCACTGCTCGTCCCAATGGGCGCGGTTCAACACATGGCCATCCCGGCGCACATTGGCGATCGTAGTCAAGTCGACGTCGGCATAGGTCCAGCCAGGTTGGTTCAGCGCTCCCTCTGCTAACACTCCGGTCGCGGGAAAACCCTTGTCAGGTGGACCAAAAACACCGCCCGCTCCTGTATTCATATCCACCGCATCGGACCATTCGTTTTTTCCCACGAGAGACGCCATGACCGTAACACATTGGTTTTCCAGCGCACGCGACATAGCCCCGATGCGGACACGCCAGTATCCTGCCAACGCCTCGGTGCATGAGGGAACCAGGATTATATCCGCCTCACTTAGGGCTCTGCCCAGCAGGGGGAATTCACTGTCATAGCAGATCAGGATTCCGATTTTTCCAAGTGGGGTATCAAACAATTTCAGTGGTCCGCCCGGCGCGATATCCCAGTCTTCGCGTTCAAAGCGGGTCATGATCTGTTTGTCCTGATGGTCAAACGTCCCGTTCGGAGCGTAGAGCTCAGCCCGGTTTACCGGACAGCCTGACCCGTCAATCACCGGAGCGGATGCACCCAGGATGTAGGTCTCATGCTCTTGAGCCAGACGCGAATGCAGGGCCTGCACGTCCCCCATCCGATCTGAAACAGCACGGATCGAGCGTTCCAGATCACCCGCTACTTCGGCCCCGTCCAAAGTCGACAATTCCATCGCGCCATACTCGGGGAAAACGAGAAGATCTGCCCCCTGCCCTGCGGCATCCGAGACCCAGCGGGCCAGCTTATCTTCATACTGCGCCCAGTTTTCGAGCCAGTCGAGGTTATAGGCGGCGGAGGCAAGTCTCATGGGGCATTCCTTGCAGTCTTAACTCGGCTGAAATCTAAGTGTGCGTTCGTGGACTGTATAGCCCAACTGTGACACATTGAATTTAGGACAGCTAGTTCATTTGTAAGCCCATGGCATACGAACTTCAGCACTGGTAAATGAGAGCAAGAAAATTGAGGATTTTCCAGTGATGCATTTTAGAATCCTTTGCTTGGTTTTAGGAACAACGTGCTTATCTGTGCCCGCGCTTGCGGACTGTTTTGATACGCCAACATGGCACGACGAACCGCTTACTCAGTTGTTTTTGGATGGTTTGGGTGATGGCAAAGAGCAAGACGTTAGACGAGCCAGTTTGACCATGTTGCTTATGTCCAAAGAACCCGCCCGCGAACAGCGGGATGAGTTAAAGTTCTATTTGATGCGGACGGCATTAATGCAATTCGATGGCGACAAAGGGGCGCTCAGGAAGAAACTGCAAGATGGTTCGCTTTATGATGTCATTCAACTGACTGACTTCTCCCGTTCGAACCCGAGGGATCAAAGCAGGATCATCTCCGCTTACTGGTTAAACGGGTGCGTCGAGGAAGCGCTTGAATTACTTGCCTCGACGAACAACTCGCTGACAAGCCAATACTATATGCCAATAGCCACCGGAGATGCCGAGTTACTTCGCAGCCTAGCGCAACGCCTGGAGCCGGGCGGATACCATCAAAAAAGACTAATTACTTTTGCAAAGCTGCTTGAGAGCCCGGACACCAAAGAAGAAACTCTTCAAGAGTTTTTGGATTATCTGGAGTCGGAAAGAACAGGTGCCGAGTCAGAGGATTGGATTGACAGCACTGGAGTAAAGGTTGCTCTGAACGTAATCCGAGGCGAGCAACTGGACCTGGAGCTGTTACCGACTGAACCTGTCTATGACCCGGTCGAACTAGAGCTCAGCGGTATGCGATTCTCAGCCTTTGTCGCATGGATGGGCGCCGCTGGATTTTGCGAAGCGACTTGGAAAACATCTTTTGTCCTTCTAGGCACGCCAGCCAAAAGCATGCCCTTCAATCGCGAGCTTCTTGAAGCGTCTGTGATCAGGTGCGTAGAAAATCATGATGGATGAGGGCCGGTAGACGTTGATTTCGGCTTTCTCCGCACAGCGGGCAAAACCACCTACAAATCCCTGATCCAGAATTGCAAAGGCTTCAATGTCTCGCCTTCTTCACCGATATCCCTCCACGAAAACTGCGCAATAGCGCCGGGCAACGGCTCATACTTCCGCGCGCTCCAAAAAGCATCCAGCGGGCGGTAGGTATCAGGCCGCATCGGGTGATCGGTCGTGCGTTGCACACCGCAAAAGGCGCATTTCGTGAAGCCAAAGCTGCGCGCATGGGCTTCGCGCAAGTCAAAGAACCTATGCCCCACGCCCTGCCCGCGATAGTTGGGCAGCAAGACGGATTCCGCGCAGTAGAAGATCTGGGACAAGTCCAGCCCAGAGCCATCGAAGGCCGCCGCGAAATCGGCGGCATGGTCGGCTAGCGGGGCGCCGGTCGATGCGCCGATCAGACGATCCCCGTCAAAGGCACCAACAACGATGGATCTGTCGCTGTCACGGTAGGATTGCAGGTATTTCCGCTCGTATTCCAGATCGCCGCCATAAAGATACGGCCATGCCCGAAACACCTCGATCCGCAAGCGAGCGACGTCATCCAGAGCCGCCTCAAGCGCCGCCCCGGTCAAGGCGCGAACACCTGTGACCTCAGCCATTCGAGACCTGCTTGGTCCAGTCGGCCAGGTTGTAAAAGGTGGTGACCCGCGTGATCTTGCCATCCTTCAGGTCAAAGAATGACCCGGCTGGTAGGCGGTAGGTCTGCCCGCGTGCTTTGGGCAGGCCTTCATCCGTCTCAAGATAGGTGCCGTTCACGATGAATTCAGCGGCGGCACGGGTACCGCCCTCGGCCGCGAACACAACGATATCGGTGAGGTTCTCGCGATAGCAGCGGTTCATGTGGTCACAAAAAGCTGCGAATTTCTCTTTGCCCACTCGTATCTGCCCTTCGTTCACATGATGGGCTACGTCGTCGGACAAACAGGCCAGCATGCCGGTTACGTCCCCAGCGTTGAAGGCTTTGAAATAGGTTTTGACGGTTTCGTTCATGGTCACTCCGTTGGTTCACCCCAGCGGTCCTTCAGATGCTGAATGATCTGATCGCGGGTCTGTCGGTAGTGATGTAACTTTTCCTCGCGGCTTTCGCCCAGCCCGGTAGGGTCCATTATTGGCCAATAATCGACATCCAGATGAAAAACCCGCGTCAAATCCAGCGCACGGCGCTGGCTGGCCGGCGACAGCGCTACAATCAGATCGAACGAGCTGAGGTCGTCGCCCCATTCCTGCATTTCATCAAACGACCGGGACCGGTGACGTGAAAGCTCGACGTCGATTTCATGACAGACCGAAATGCAAAAGCCATCGATCTCAAGATCGTTGTGCACCCCGGCGGATTGCACATAGGTGCCGGTGCCATAAAACTTCTTCATGATGCCTTCGGCCATCGGAGATCGGACCGAATTGTGGTCGCAACAGAACAAGATGGACTGCGGCAGAGACGTCACCCGTCACCCCCCGAAATGCAATACGCAGATCAACGTGAACAGGCGACGGGCTGTGTCTGAATCAACTTCGGCCTTGCCTTCCAGACGTTCCTGCAACACCCGACTGCCTTCGTTGTGGATACCGCGCCGGGCCATGTCGATGGTTTCGATCTGGCTGGGCGGCAAAGTCTTTACGGCGTCGAAATAGCTTTCACAGATCTGGAAGTAGTCCTTGACCACCTGCCTGAATGGTCCAAGGGACAGATGGAACTCGGCCGCTTTTTCTTCGGCTTCGGTGGCAATGTCGAAGACCAAACGCTTGTCACGGATCGAGAGCTGCACATGATACGGCCCTTCCGGAACCACACGATCATCGCGTTTGGGCAGCGCGAAAGCGTTATCCTCAAGCAGATCATAGATTGCCACCTTGCGCTCCTGCTCGATCTCGGGAGTCGGCGGGGGCAAGTTTCTATCATCCAGTTCGATGTGCGAAATTCGGGTCATGGTCGTTTGGTCCGTTCAGGTCGGGACAGACTTATCCCAATGGAAATAAATGGGCAACGCAGTGACCGCCCGTCCGACGAAAATCGTCAAAGCGGGTGTTCGGACGGATCTATTCCGTGTTTGCGCAACAGCGTATCGACCAGTGAACCAGAGTTGATTTGGCGGCCAAGAAAGATCTTTCGGAACCAGGATCCAAAAAAATGGACAGACATCTGTTGGTCCCACTTCAGAAAATCCAGTTTGGAAAGGTCGGGGTCATTCCAAAGGCCGCGATATCGCAATGGGATAGGATAGAGGACCGACCTGTGCACAGCCATCTCATGCTCTGGTGTGCCATACAGAAAATGAAACAGCATGGGCGGACCAAAGCTGAAAATTGGCAGGCTCCAATAGGTCGACCCGTTGAACATCTGGCGGTAGGTTTCCCTATGTTCTTGTGTCCACCATGGCGGCACCAGATCGCTGTCAAAAGCATATTTGCACATGGCCTGCAGCCCCGGACTGTCGCCGGGCAACGCAAGTACACCGTTCATGATCCGTTGTTTCTTGAGGTTCGCATTCGGAAAAAGATACCCGTTCTTTGTCTCGAATGGCCGGACCGCATAAGCATCCGCATCGGCCCAGATATAGTTGGTTTTTTGCATCAACTGCAGACGGAAAAGATCTGCATGAACGGCCACGGATCGGGTTATCGGATCGCGGTAGATCTCGGGAGTATCATAAATTTCGCGGGCATCGCGCGGCTCGATATAATCCGGAATGTCTTCAAGATCGCCATAGTGATAGACGATTGGCTTCTGGTCGACATCGGCGAAGGACTTCAGGCACAGATGTTCCAAAAAGCTAAAGCGCTTACCGATCCAGAGGGTCGCCACACGTTCCAAATCAACCTCCTTTAGATCCGGTCGCACATAAAGAGCGCCGCAATTTGCCCCTTGATTTCAAGCCCTATCGGGGAAAATCGGATGAGGTAATTGCAGGTGTGACCCTCTGACCATAGGTGATCAACCGTTCAATCGTTTCAACCGTGCGGTCACGGACAGCCCGTGCGCCTCGAGGCTTTCCGACTGCGCAAGTTGCTCTGCCGCTGGCCCGATTGCCCGCAGGGCTTCGGGTGTCATCTGGCTGAGCGTCGTGCGTTTCAGGAAATCCATCACACTCAGACCGGAAGAAAAACGCGCCGACCGGGCGGTGGGTAGGACGTGATTAGGCCCACCAACATAATCCCCGATTGCCTCGGGCGTGTACTGACCAAGAAAGATTGCACCTGCGTGAATTGTCTTTTCGCTCAGAGCGACGGGATCTGCGACGCATAGCTCAAGGTGTTCCGGGGCAATTCGGTTCGACAGAGAGGCTGCCTCATCCAGACTGCCCACAGTGATCACCGCACCAAAATCGCGCCAACTGGCCCCGGCTATGGCCCGGCGTTGCAGGGTTTCAAGACGTTTTTCCACGGCTTGCGCCACGGCCCGTCCAAAATCGGCGCTATCCGTGATCAGGATCGACTGAGCACTTTCGTCATGTTCTGCCTGGCTGAGTAGATCCAGTGCAATCCAGTCGGGGTCGTTGTCTTTGTCAGCAATAACCAGAATCTCGGACGGTCCCGCAATCATGTCTATACCGACCTTACCAAAGACTCTGCGTTTGGCGGCAGCAACAAAAGCGTTTCCGGGGCCTGTGATCTTGTCCACCGCTGCGATGGTATCTGTTCCATAGGCCAGTGCCGCAATCGCCTGCGCCCCGCCGATGCGATAGACCGTAGTCACGCCTGACAGGTGCGCGGCCAAAAGGACCAGAGGGTTCGCCTGACCGTCTGGTGTGGGCACGGCGATGGCCAGACGCTCGACCCCTGCGACATTGGCCGGGATCGCGTTCATCAGAACCGACGACGGATACGAGGCCAGCCCTCCCGGCACATACAGCCCCGCCGCAGACACTGCGGACCAGCGCCAGCCAAGGGTCGCCCCGGCCTCATCCGTCCATTGGTGATCGGCGGGCATCTGTTTCTCGTGATAGGCCCGGATGCGTTCGGCTGCCAGTTCGAGCGCCTGACGATCCGCGTCCGAGACCTGCGCAATGGCGACGTCGATTTCCTCTGCCGAAAAGGCCAGCGTATCCGGTGTCAGCTCTAACCGGTCGAATTTGGCCGTCAGTTCGATTACCGCCTCATCCCCACGGACCCGCACATCGTCAATGATCTGCGCGACGATGGCATCCACATCCGGGCTGTCTTCGCGCTTGGCCGACAGCAGGGTCTGAAAAGCCGCGTCAAACTCGGGCGACGTGGTGTCTAGAAAAACGGGCATGATCTGGCACTCCGTGGTGTTTCACCGGGTCATATCGCCGGGATGGGCTGTCCTCAACCCTCAGTCCACCGGGTGCAGCGATTTGCGCATCTCAAAACAGGATATGCTTTTGCGCGCCGCGCAGCCGCCAGTCGGTTTCCAGCCATGCCGGATATAAAACGCCTGGGCCGTCCGTGTCCCCTCAAGCTGTGCCTCGGTGCAACCGGCAGCGGCCAGTTCCTGTTCCAGCCGGGCCAACAACGCGCTTCCCACCCCAAGACCGGTATGAGCCGGGTCGATATAGAGCAGCGTGATCTCGCCGCCCTCACGCAATCCGCCGACAGCCGCAACCTGACCTGCGCGCTCGGCCAGCCAAATCTGCGCTCCGGCCTTGATCCAACCCCGAATGGTCTCCGGGTCTTTATTGGCGGTCCATTCCGCAACGGCCTGTGGATCATCGCCATGATCCGCCCGGCACAGCTGCGTGATCGAACGGATTAGTACGCGGCTTAAATCAAAGACATCAAACACGGTCGCGCGGCGCAACATCAGACCAGCGGGTGGTCCTGAGAAGGCCTGCGCGATACCGCGCTTATTCTGCATGATGCGGTGCTTGCCCCGACGGCGCCTGATACGGGCGGGTCACATCTTTGAGCGTGACGTCTATTGCCTCGACCGACAGGCGGATCGCGCCATCACCGGCCAATGTCAGCAAAATCTGACCCGCGCCGTCTTCGCCGGGTTCAAAATCGACCGAAAGCAAGGACATCACCAAATCCTTCTCGCTACGGTCGATACCCTGGCTGGCCACGGTTAGAACGGAAGCGAACACCAGCACAGACTGCACCCTTTCGAATGGACGGCCCCGGCGCGTGGCCGCATCCTTGTCCTCCCAGCGAAAACGGTTCAGCAACAGGCCAAAGCGGCGCTGCGACGGGTGCCAGGTCATTTCGGATACTGGGAACACCGCATCCTGTGTCAAAGTCGAGATCACCTGAAGGTCATCCCCATCCTCTGCACCCAGATTCAGTGGAGCCTCACGCCCATCGTGGAAACTTGCGTCTGTCATTGGTCTTTGATCCGTTCAATTTTGGCGCCCACGCCTTCCAGCTTGCGCACAACATGCTCATACCCACGATCCAGATGATAGACCCTGCTGACAGTTGTTTCACCTTCAGCAGCCAGCCCCGCCAGTATCAGCGAAACCGAAGCGCGCAGATCTGTCGCCATAACCGGTGCGCCCTTCAGACGTTCGACACCAGTCACGGTTGCCGTGCCACCGTGAACTTCGATATTCGCGCCCATCCGCACCAATTCGGGGGCGTGCATGAAACGGTTCTCGAAAATGCGTTCTTCGAGCACCGAGGTACCTTCGGCCGTGCACATCAGCGCCATCATCTGGGCCTGCAGGTCGGTCGGAAAACCCGGGAACGGCTCGGTCACGACATCCACGGCTTTGACACGCCCGTTCTTGCGGGCGACCAAAAGACCGTTTGCTGTTTCCGAGACATTCACGCCCGCCGCATCCAGTTTCCCGGCAAATGATTCCACCAGAGACATCCGCCCGCCCAACAGTTCGACTTCTCCACCACAAATCGCCGGCGCCAGCATATAGGTGCCCAGCTCGATCCGGTCAGTGACTACTTGATGGGTGGCGCCATGCAACCGGTCTACGCCTTGAATTTCGATGGTCGGCGTGCCTTCACCGGAAATCTGGGCACCCATCTTCCTCAGACACTCGACCAAATCGACGATTTCAGGTTCGCGCGCCGCGTTCTTCAGAACCGTTGTGCCTTTGGCCAGCGTGGCCGCCATGACAATGTTCTCGGTCGCGCCCACGGATGCAAATCGCATCTCATGCACGGCACCTTTCAACCCGCCCACAGCTTTGGCATGCAGATACCCGTCCTTAAGCTCAATCTCAGCGCCCAGCGCCTCGAGCCCTTCGACGTGCAGATCCATCGGACGCGCGCCGATTGCACAGCCTCCGGGCAGCGAGACGACTGCCTGCCCGAACCGCGCCAGCAAAGGACCCAGCACAAGGTTTGACGCGCGCATCTTTCGCACGATGTCATAGTCCGCCGTCTGACTGGTCAGGTCGTGGCTGGACATTGCGATCACCTGACCATCCTGCAATGACGACACCTCGGCCCCCAAGGACTGCAGCAAAGCCGTCATCGTCTTGATGTCGCTCAGCCGAGGCGCATTGGTCAGCGTCAGCGGTTCTTCGCTGAGCAAGGTCGCCGGCATCAGCGTCAGACACGCGTTTTTTGCCCCTGCAATCGGTATCTGACCTTTGAGCGGCCCGTTGCCTGTCACCAGAATCGAATCCATCTGCTCTTATCCCTCGTCTTTGTCGGCTTTGCCGTTCTGGGTTGCCCGCGCCTTAGCCTGCGCCTTACGCCGCGCCATATTCGCCTTGAGCGCCGCTTTCAGCCGCTCTTCGCGCACATCGCCGGATCTGCCGTGTTTTTTAGGTGTATTTTTTTCTGCCATAACCTTTCTCTACAGGAGGCGAAAAAAACCGTCCAGACACCCTTGCGCCGCGTTTCGTTTGAGTCTAATCACCCGCCCACAGCGCTGCTGTAGCTCAGAGGTAGAGCACTCCCTTGGTAATGGGCGGGTCCATTCCAAGTTTGTTTGTTCGAACAATGAGTTAGTGGAGCGTGGTGGAAATTAGTAGGGTATTAGTAGGGCGTTTTTCCCGGTGCCCTGAAGTGGATAGGCTGCTGTAGCTCAGAGGTAGAGCACTCCCTTGGTAAGGGAGAGGTCGAGAGTTCAATTCTCTCCAGCAGCACCATCTCGCTTTTGCGACCTGAAATTCCATCCAACACCTTGAAAGGAAAGGAAATTTCGGGAGTTCGATAACCCTTATTTCGGCTATACTGAAGAGGCTCCACGAAGGCCAAACGGAGCACCGTTTGACGGGTGGCATAGTCACCATTTTTGTAAATATTCCAAGGACTTGCTAGGAATTTAAGCGATAGTTCGATAAATTCCTCCAGCCGTCCCTTGGGCGGCAGCGCAGAGGTCTCTTTTTCGGCCAGCACGAATTTCTCACGCTCAAGCTTCGTCAGACGCGTTTCGTAAGCGCTGATCACGCTGGGGCTAGTCGCCTCCACAATGCGATCCAGGAGGCTTTCAATCTGCTTCTCAACCGTTTTGAGCTGGCGCTTGATTTCACCTTGGGATGCCGCAACGGACTGGAGGCGAGCATTCCACGCATCCTCAAACATCACGCGAGCAAGCGTGAAGAGCTGCTTCGTCGGCTGCATGGATTTGAGGATATCGGCAAAGCCATCTTCGACCTTGGCGCGCGGGATCGACTTCCGTTTGGACGGACAGCCGCGCGTGTCGCACAAATAATAAGGGTAGTGCTTACGGCAGCCCTTGGACCAACAAGCAGTCATCGGCTTGCCGCAGTCATCACAGTGCACGAAGCCTCGTAGCGGGAAGTCTTCGTTGAAATCCTTCCGCGCAGCAGGTCGCGCGCGGCCAGCGAGTGCCTCTTGGACACGTTCGAACGTTTCGAAGCTGATCAATCCCTCATGCTCTCCCTTGCGGACAGAGACACCCCACTTGGGAGCTTCAACATATCCAGCGTAGACAACTTTCTTCAGTAGTCGCGAGACCGTCATCGGACGGAGCCGCCCGTCAGGAAAGTCTTTCGGGAAGTGCGGGCATCGCTCGAAGAAGCGCTGTACTTCGGCTTGCGAGGCGAAACGACCAGTCGCAAAGCCCTCCAGGGCCTCTCGGACAGTCGAGGCAAGCGGTTCATCGGGGACGAGAACCTTGCCGCCACCGCCTTTGGCCGAGACATATTTATAGCCGACTGGAGCGCGGAAAACCCAAAACCCGTTTTCAACTCGCGCCTTCATCTTCTGCATGACTTGTCGGCGGTTTTGTTCTCGCTCAAGTTCACCTTGAGCAGCAATAATGGTCTCAATGAATTTCCCTTCGGGTGTATCTTCGAATTTGAAATTCAGACATTCCACCAGTGCGCCGCGCGCCTTGAAGGCTTGGCGCAGCTTAATGTGCATTTCGGTCTCACGCGCAAAGCGCTTGAGATCATCAAAGATCACCACGTAATTTTTGTCAGGCTGGGCATCGAGGTAGCTTAGAAGTGCTACCATTCCTGGACGTTTCATGAAGTCGCCGCCCCCCGATGCGTCATCGGGGAAGACGGCTTCGACTTCATATCCACGCTCGACAGCGTAGGCACGGCAACGTTGTTCCTGGCTCTCCAGACCGCCGCCATCCAGCTTTTGCTTGGTCGAGGACACCCGGCAATAAATTACCGCTTTGAGTTGGGTGCCCTCCATTTTCTGTTCATGTTTCATTGGAACTCCTTTTTCTGGCGGGCCGCGATCACGTATCATCGCTGGCACGCTCGAATTTCTTGCTCAAAGTGTCTACAGGCTTGGATTCATTAGAATCCTTGTTGCCTTGCGCATCAAGCACTTGCTGGGGTTTTCCACAGACTTCTTGCGCCGGATGGACGCCAAAGCCGAGGTCCACGAAGGCGACGATGATGCTCCAGAGCGCCTGCATGATCTCTTCTTTCTGCGCGTCAGTCAGAGAAGGATCATCAAGATAGGCCTGATACTTCGCGGTATCGATCTCCAGACTTGGCTTTGCTGCCGCATCTAGCGTGATGCGAACGTCCTGGCCTCCATCGTGTTCATCCATGGCCGCACCCTCCTTTCCAGTATCAGGCGTGCGTGAGCTCTCACCCGCTGCTCGCGGATGTGCATCATTTCCGTCATGCCCTTGAGGTGCCCCATGCTGAACAGCGGAGGCGGAAAGCAGAGCGCCATTCGAGACGCTTTCTCCTACTTTCATTTTATCATCAATCGGGCGTGCTCCGCAAATTTCTGCGCTTTCGCGGTTGGTGATCGTTTCAAGTTTCATGTCATTCTCCTTTTTGCTGGTTTCGGTTTTCAGACGTTCGGGCGGTGGCCTTCGATGAAGCTCCACATCCCGTTTTGGTATTGAGGCAGATCAGCGAGCGCCGATGGCACGGCTTCGGTGATCACCTTGAGGGATCGCTTTTTGCAGAAGCGACCAGGCACTTTGACCACGCCAAGATCGCGGTCGAAGTACGGGTTTGGCCCATAGAGGCCGGAGTAACGCGGCATGGCGAAGTACGGGCTTTTGTCCGCCAGGAAGGGCGGGATGCCGTAGCCCGAGGCCATGACAAGCGATTGCTTGTGACTCATCCCGAGGATTTCTTCGGGCGTCATGAGTGCGCGCGCCTGCTTGCGCTTGTGCCCACGCTCATAATCCAGCGCCTTCATCGCAAGTCCCGTACGAATGGCACCGCCCTTGTTCCCAAAGAGCGCATCGTGCATCGCCACGCGCATCTCGCGTTGCGCACGGTGCTGGGTGAGATGATCGTCCAGCTCCAGCGTCTGGTTGCCGAGCTTGGCGCTCAAATGTCGCGCGGTTTCCAAATCCGAGATACCGCCCCCGAGATAGACTTCGATGTCGGCACTGGCCGAGAGCGTCATTGCACCCGTAGGCCCGAGGTTGTTTCGGATTTGCCCGATGTCTTGGTAGACGCAGACAGGGCAAAGTCCGAAGCCGCGCCCAATCGAGTAGAACTCGGCAATCTCGGGGAAGCGCCCGAGCTGGGCCGCTTCATCAATCACCAGATTGAGCGTCGGCGCATCGGGTCGCATTTGCTTGAGCGTGCGCAGCGTCGAGAAGAACTGGCGAATGACGGCCGCATTCTGCTCCGTCATCTCCGGCGGCATGACGAAGAAGACAAAGACGGGATCGCTGCTGTTCTCGCAGAGAACATCCAGCGTGAAGTCGGCCTCGCTGCTTCGAACGAGCGCGGCTTGAAGACGCGGATCGTTCATGAAGGCCAAAGCGTTGCTGATCCCGCCCATGACAGAGTCGAAGGTGCGGCGGCTCTCTGCTGCCATATCCAGCATCTCGTCGTAGGTGATGCGAAGATCGCCTTCTCCGAGGGCGCTCATGACCGAAGCCGTCTCTTCCCAGGCTTCGGGGTATGAGCGCACCATGCCGATCAACTCATAGAGCGAGGTCGGAGAGACTCCGCCGTCCAGATGCACTAGGCCGCGCATAAGAGCATCGAGCCAGTTTTGGCCCTTCTGATCGAAGAACTGTGAATCTCCGCCGCCGCTTTCGGGCAGGAAGGTTCGCGCCGCACGGCGGCAGTCCGCAACGAGGCGCGGGCTGTCGGGGCTCAAGTGGCTCAGAAGAGAGAGCCGATTTCCCTGCACGCCATGGGTGAAGTACGGGTTGATCTCGTACACACGCGCTTTGATTGATGCGAAGTACGGCTCCATCACCGCACGCAGCTCGCGCTTGGGATCGAAGATCGCGTAACGCGCAGGCTCGTCGCCACGACCAGGCGCATCCATTAGGTGCGCAAGGACACTCGTGAACTTGCCCGAGCCAGCGCCGCCGATCAGCAGCATTCCCGTGTTCTTCGCGTGGAAGAGCTTGCGCCCATTGTAGAAACCAAAGGGCACGCCGCCTTTCGCTTTGAAGGCGCTGTGGATTTCGAGGCTTTGCGCAAACCGCGCCGAGCCAAAGGGGTATTGTTCCTCAAATCGCATGAGGGTCTCCTTTCATTTTGAGTTTCAGGTTTGGGGTGGGATGGCGGCTTTTAAAGAGCCGCCATCCCGTTGGTCGGATCAGCCACCGATGAAGATACCGATGATCACCATGATGACGATGAATCCGGCGAGCCCTTCGAGGAACTCTTTCACTTTGTCCCCGAAGGTTTTGACCTTCTGGCGGTGAACGATTTTTCCGACTTCGCGTTCAATGATCTTAGGCATTTGATTTCCTTTCATGTTTCGTTTCAGTTTTGATGTCTGGCCACTTCAGTGCAGCCAGCCAGATTGCTTTCAAATCAGTCGATAGGCGATGTAGACACCTGCGACTGTCAGCCCTGCGATGATCGCAGCACGTGCTGCGAAGAACGTCAGGGGCCAGGTCAAAATCATCCAGACAACCATGATGAAATCGACCATCTCAGGCCCGTAGCTTCGTCGAGACAGTTCCCAGACGTATGGAGCCGTGAACTCGTGGAATGGAGGGCTGACAACGATGGAAACCATCGCGGCGGCGCATGTTGCAAAGCCGCCCTTAAGGTCTTCACCGGGGCCTCGGCCTCCTTGGCCTGGGTGGTAAGGTGGTTGGTACATTTTCGCGTATTCCTTTCTGACTGTTGCGCGGTCGAGGCCGCAGTTTTCCGTTCGCTGAAAGCGGTGCTTTCAGCGTGGCTTGGTTGTTTCTGTGGGCTTGCTGTTCGGGTGCGATCTTCAGGTGAGCCTTGTGAAGCGCACCACTTGTTCTAGGATCGTAGCCAGATCATTACATCGGGCTCAGCTGCCATGGTTCATCCGTTCGTTCATCGTCTTCTCCTTTCTCCGTTCGAGGCCGCTTGTTGCGCGCCGCTGTTTCAACTGAACCCAATCTAAGCCAATGAGCAAAATTGAAGAGGGGAAGGTTGTTCCCCTGAGTTTAGTCCATAAAAATAAGGGTGATGAGCGCACCAGTACTGATGGCATTTCGCTGCCAGTAAGCCCGCCAGGCCTTGTCCAAGCGGACAGGATGCTTGGCTACTTCCCAACCAGCCTCAAAGAGTACTATCGGCGGGCGCTGATGGAGTACAAAGAAGCAAACGGCATCGGTAACCAGAAGCTGCGCGATTTGATCATGGAGCCCGAGGATACAGAGCTCCGGCAGCGGGAGAAGTCCGACAGGACTAGGGAGATAATCTCGTACGCACGAGATACCCGTCTCACGCTCGATGATCTCAAGAAATGGTTTGGTGCTAGATCATCCCACCATATCGGTGATGCCAAATTCGCCTTTATCAACCGCTTTGCACAGCAAGTATTGATCGAAGGAGGCTTTGACGGGTTCGAAGTGCGCTACAATAAGGAACGTACAAACTTCCACCGACAGGCGCTCAGAGATATCTTTGCCTCAGGCTATCTGAGCGAGCCCGTTGCTCAAATCCTCGATGGAACCGCGCCACACATGCTGATCCATTCTTTGACAGCGGAATTCGGCGTCCCGTTTCCAACTTGTCTGATCATGTGCGGCGGCTTTTACGGAGGCATTGCACCGCTAACAATTGTATTTTCGGACGTTGCAGCCATACGCAAAGCGCCCAACGCTTTCCATGAAGAATTTTTTATGTCTCTTGAGAAGAGCCGATTCCCAATAGTCTTGCGCGGTTATTCTATCGTCACTGCAAATGAATATTCAGGAGCGCTTCAAGGGCGTGATTTGGTCAATGCGCGTTTTGTTCTCACTAATGAAGATGTGCATGACTATGGTGACGAGCGCTTTCCTTACTCAAGGATAATTGCCGATGGACGAATAGATGTAACCAAGGACGAGAATGGAATTGTCACGGCTTACAGCATGACCATCGATACGACTGAATTTCCGCCAGAGGTATCCAACAAGGTAGAGCTGAAGAAGGTGCAGCGCTTCGACGGGTCATCTTTCGACGGAGCGTCACGCCGACTCACCGCTGATCTTGTGAGGAGCAATCCGCATCTTGAGGCCATCGCGAAAAAGTTCAGTGCGGGGTATCACTGAAAATGAGGACCGCGCCCGCCAAGAACGATAGTACGCGCAAGCAAGAGCCCCCTGACATCTTTAGAGCAGCGAGGGATGATGACCTATACGAACTGCGTATGGCATTAGAGGATGGACAGTCTCTTCGAACCAGTCAGCCAAGCACCGCTCTGACGCCGATTCACGTTGCGGCAATGCGTGGCAGCGTTTCGTTTCTCAAGGTGGCTATGGAGCAAGATGCAGGATCATCCTGGCTTCAAGATGCACAGCTACGCACGCCGTTTGACCATGCAGCTTCGAGAAGAGATCGTCAGTCAATGGCATACCTGCACAACGCGATGTACCCGTCAGCAACTTTGCCCATTCCCGATGAGCAGTGAGCCAACATGTCAGACGGTGAGTCCTTGATCCACTATGCGGTACTACCACGCTGCCCCTCTTGTAGGCGGATAGAATAGCGCCGAACGCAAGCTGTGCGTGGTACTACCACGCTGCTTGGCAAGGGGTCCCGCTGCGCGCCCCCGTTGCATCCCCCCGGCCTGTGGCTCGGATCAGGGCATGAACCCTTCTCAGAGCCAGTAGAACGTGTGGCCGTTCAATCACCACCATGTTCATGGAGACCAACCCTTCGCGGCTTGGATGCACGCCATTTCATGGAGACGATTTCATCGAGACCAGGAAGGGATCATTTCATAGCTGCCCTTACCTTGGAACCTTCCCATCGAGCCATGGGGCTATCGCGCCCCCTGACAACCCACTCGTTGGACTTGGAGACGTGCCTCTCCACCAACACCGAACCATGCACAAACGACTGCCCGTTTGACCACCAATCAGGGGAGCGTTCCTGCTCCCACCGATACCCCCATGATCATTTCATGGAGACGACTTCATCGAGACCAGGAAGGAAGCATTTCATAGGTACCCTTTCCTTGGAACCATCCCATCGACCACGGAGCCTTCGAGCCCCATTGGCACCCTGACCAACCCTGCGCGGATTGGATGCCGCCAGCGCATCGGCGCTGAACCCAATCATGGGGCCTGTCGCCGCCCCCTGAACCCAGCTCGCAGGGCTTGGAGAACGCTACTTCTCCACCTGCACCGAACGAAACACGACCAGCCGACCGCTACACACTAGGGTTGTGGTTTTCCGTTTCTTCCTGTATTTTCTCAGACGGGCAGAGAAATTCCGAGGCGCTCGATGGACACTGACATAATGACCATCAAGGAAGTCGCCTCTTATTTGAAGATCACCGAAAAAACCGCCTACCGTCTGACTGCCGATGGAGAAATCCCCGGCTTTAAAGTCGGCGGGGCGTGGCGCTTTAGGAAGCAGGAGATCGACGCCTGGATTGACGAACGACTTAAGAGTGGCGGGAAGAGCGATTAAATGCTTCTTGATAACAAGAAAAACGGAAAAGTTGGCGACGAACTGAGGAAGCACCTTTCGACTGGAACCAAGCTTTCCGTCATGTCGGGATTGTTC
This sequence comes from Ruegeria sp. CDSB022, assembly GCF_059611145.1. Classification (NCBI taxonomy): domain Bacteria; kingdom Pseudomonadati; phylum Pseudomonadota; class Alphaproteobacteria; order Rhodobacterales; family Roseobacteraceae; genus Ruegeria; species Ruegeria sp. CDSB022. The sequence goes on from NZ_JBXWOZ010000014.1 coordinate 20,084, forward strand.
TCTATCTACGGCTTTGAGGCCCTCAAGAAAGAACTTAAATCCGTTGACGGCGCACGCTTTCTGCTTTTTCCAACATCATCCAACGATAACGGGGATGATTTTGTCACCTTCCCGATGCTCGAAGGTGACGACTTTGAGCTACGCTTCAAGAACCAGCTCAACCAAATGCAGATTGCGAAAGAATGCTCCAAGTGGCTTGCCGAGAAAGCCGAGGTCCGAACAGCGCGCTCACCTCAATCATTTGGTCAGAACCTCATGCTGGCAAACAGCGCTGATGCAAACGCTGTCGCAATTCAGGGAAGTTCCACGTTCACGAGCACGGGGCTTGGCTACTCAGAGTCCAATCGCTTCCACATGAACATGTGCACAAAGGATGCGCCCAGCACGTCAGCAATGTTGGACTGGTTCGAGGGAATCTGGCACGACCCTCAAGCCACGGAAGATGCCAAGGGTTTGTTGCTCAAGCAGCTTGAACGTCTCAGCGCGGATCAGTCGCCCGAATTTGTTTACTTCCTGACGCTCTACAACCTGTTCCAGGACTTCCTTGAAGACATTGACGAAGAGAACATCATCAAATCTAAAACAGGCTTCAAGGACACAATAGTCTGGAACAAGCTCTACAAATTCCAGCGCGACGGCGTTCTGGGAGCTATCGACAAGCTCGAAAAATACAACGGTTGCATCATCGCTGATAGTGTGGGTCTCGGCAAAACCTTCGAAGCCTTGGCCGTTATCAAATACTATGAGCTTCGCAATGATCGCGTGCTGGTTCTTTGCCCGAAGAAATTGCGGGACAACTGGACAGTCTACACTGTCAACGACAAGCGCAACCTACTGGCCGCTGATCGCTTCAACTACGATGTCTTGAACCATACGGACCTTACGCGGTTGCAGGGGCGCTCGGGCGAGATCAACTTGGAGACACTGAATTGGGGCAACTACGACCTCGTGGTAATCGATGAGTCCCACAACTTCCGCAACTCCAGCTCTGCCAAGGAAGGCCTCACTCGCTACTCCCGTCTTATGGATGAGATCATCCGTTCGGGCGTGAAAACTAAAGTTCTCATGCTATCCGCCACGCCTGTGAACAACAGGATGAACGACCTGAAGAACCAGGTCGCGTTCATCACCGAAGGTATTGATAGCGCCTATGGCGACCTCGGCATTGGAAGCATCGAAGAAACCCTTCGAAAGGCTCAGACTCGCTTCAACAACTGGCTGCGGCTGGAAGATCATGAGCGCAAGGTTGAGGCCTTGCTGGAAACCATGAACTTCGACTACTTCAAACTTCTCGATCTGCTGACCATCGCGCGTTCGCGCAAGCACATCGAGAAGTACTACGACATCAGCGAGATCGGATCATTCCCCGAGAGATTGCAGCCCATCAACATCAAGGCCGATATCGACACACAGGATCAGTTTCCACCGCTCCGAGAGATCAACAGGACCATTCGCAAGCTGAACCTGAGCGCTTACTCGCCGCTCAAATACGTCCGTGCTGACAAGCGTGAAGAGTACAGTCGCAAGTACGATGTGAAGGTGAAGGACGGGGCCTCCGTATTCCGCCAGGTGGACCGCGAGCAAAGCCTGATCCACCTAATGCGTGTCAACCTGCTCAAGCGCATGGAAAGCTCTATCCATTCGTTTGGCCTAACTCTTGGCAAGCTTCTGGCCGAGGTCGAGATGCTTCTCGAAAAGCTTGAGAGCCATAGCGCCTCAGACATCGAAGAGCTCGGCATCGAGGATATCGAAACGGACTCGCCGGAATTCGAAGACTTCCTCATTGGACGCAAGGTCAAGGTGCTCATTAAAGACATGGACGAGCATCGCTGGCGACAGGACTTGGAAGATGACCGTGCCAAGCTGGCAGCGCTTCTGGACGAGGCGCAGAAGATCGAAGCCAGCAGAGATGCAAAGCTTCGCGCGTTGCGGGAACTGATCGCTCACAAATGCAAGAACCCGATCAATGACGGGAACCGAAAGATCATCGTCTTCACGGCATTCTCAGACACCGCTGGCTATCTCTACGAACATATAGCCGAATGGGCGCGCACGGAGCTCGGCGTCTATTCAGCTCAGATCACTGGCAGCGGTACAAACAAGACGAACCTTCCCGGTCAAAGCAGCAACTTCGACAGCCTGCTAGCCTCCTTCTCGCCAATCTCGAAAGAGCGCGCCAAAATCGATGAAGCCGCAACTGAAGAGATCGACCTTCTTATTGCGACCGACTGCATTTCAGAAGGGCAGAACCTTCAGGATTGCGACTATCTGGTGAACTACGACATACACTGGAACCCTGTTCGCATCATCCAGCGCTTTGGCCGCATTGACCGTTTGGGATCAAAGAACAAGGCGATCCAACTGGCGAACTTCTGGCCGAACATGGAGTTGGACGAGTACATCAATCTTGAAGCGCGCGTCAGCGGCAGAATGGTCCTTCTCGACATCTCGGCGACTGGCGAAGAAAACGTCATCGAACAGGACGCTGCTGGCGGCATGAATGATCTGGAGTATCGCCGCAAGCAGCTCCACCAACTCCAGAACACGGTGGTCGATTTGGAAGAGATGTCAGGTGGGGTCTCGATCACGGACCTGACGCTGAACGACTTCCGAATGGACTTGTCCGAATTCATGAAAGAGCATCTCAGCGAACTTGAACAAGCGCCGACCGGGCTCTTCGCCGCTGCATCGCTCGACGCTGGCTTGACGCTCGACGGCTTGCCGCCCGGAGTTATCTTCTGCCTGAAAAATGTCGGCAAGCCCGTGAACCGCGAAGACGGCTATGCCCTCGCTCCGTATTACCTGACCTATGTTACCGATGACGGCCAGGTGAACCTGAACTTTGTGCAGTCCAAGAAGATGCTAGACGCACTCAAGAAGCACGGGCACGGCAAACGGCAACCAGACACCGCCGCCATTGCGCGAATGAACGCCATCACCAAGAATGGCAAGGATATGAGCCACTACCGCAGCCTCTTGGAGGCTGCAGTCAGCAGCATCATCGGCAAGTCCGAAGAGAAAGGCGTCGAGAGCCTCTTCTCGCGCGGCGGCACGAACCTGACCAAGGAGAGCTTTCAGGGAATGGAGGACTTCGAGGTCATTAGCTACATGGTGGTGAACGCGCCATGAGCAACGTCCGCAGCATCGAGGACTTCTATGCGAACTTGGGATTGCCCGAGGCCTGTTCCCTCGGCAAGCGGTTGTTCAAGAAGCAGTTCTATGAGCATGGGCAGCTTGTCGCGGCTGACAAGAAGGCCTTTGTAGAGGACATCGAGGGGATTGACTGGAGCTACACGCTCAAACCGTCCACCATCAACATACCAAAGCTGGAGGACGATACGCATGAGTATCTAGAGATCGCCGTTCTCCGGGTGGCGCTTACTGCTATTGAGCGGCATGCCCGCATTGCATCGGTCATCCAGAAAGCCATCCCGTACCCGCTCTTGATCGTCTTTGTGCAAAGACAACACATGGCCATCCACGCCGCGGACAAACGGATCAACCGCGCCGATGCACACAAGATTGTGGTCGAGGCAATCTACGACACGGGCTGGATCGACACATCCGCGCCAAGCGCCGCGCAGGATGCCTTCCTGTCAGATTTCCGTGCGACCAACTTCAGCTACCGCAATCTCTACGACTTCTATCAGGACGCGGTAGGCAGGATCATCGCGCTTAATTGCGCTGCGCACTCAGGGCAGTATGCACCGCCGAGTGAGACAACAAAACCGAAGGCCGACCGTTTGGAGGCGCTACGGCAGATGGAAAAGCTTTATCAGGAGCGGGTCGAAACCCGCAACAAACTGAAGAAAGAGAAAAACTTGGGGACACAGATCAATCTGAACACCCGGATCAAGCAACTCAGTGATAGCATCGAAGCTATTCGAAAAGAAATTTGAGGAAAGAGTAATGGACGCATTGAAAAAAGAGGACGGCGAAAGCCTAAATGTCGTGGGCGAGAACATCGAAGCGCTGAAGGCGATCTTACCGGACGCGTTCACTGAGGGTGGGATCGATTTCGATGTATTGCGTCAGTTGCTTGGAGATGACGTCGCAGACAGCGAAGAGAAGTACGGACTGACTTGGCACGGGAAGAAAAAGGCACGTCAGATCGCGCTGACCCCTTCAACGGGTACGCTACGCCCATGCCCCGAAGAAAGTGTTGACTGGGATACAACACAAAACCTCTTCATTGAGGGGGATAATCTTGAAGTTCTCAAGCTTACGCAAAAGAGCTATGCGGGTAGGGTCAAACTTATCTATATCGACCCACCCTACAATACTGGGGGTGAATTCATCTATCCAGATAGGTTCCAAGACAACCTTGACACCTACTTGCGGTATACGGGACAGAAAGACGCAGAGGGATTCAAGGTTTCGACGAATACAGAATCTTCAGGCCGATACCATACCAATTGGCTTAACATGATGTATCCGCGTCTGAAGCTGGCGCGAACATACCTTGCCAACGACGGTGCGATCTTCGTTTCCATTGATGACAACGAATTGCATAATCTAAGAAGAATAATGGATGAGATATTCGGAGAAGAAAATTTCGTAAATTGCGTGTCGGTTAAAATGAGTGAAGCTTCTGGGGTAAAGATGTCGCACGTGAAAGCGAGACTCCCGAAGCTTAAGGAATACCTTCTGATTTATCGAAAGTCGCCAGATTATCAAATGAATCCCGTCACAATTCGAAGTGACAAGTGGAACGAAGAGTACAAGGAGTATCTAGATGGGGTTAGTCGAGCCGAGCTCGACGAGCTCAAGAGTTTATTTGAGGAAGAAGAGCTTGACCAAGCAAGTGTGCAGAGAGCCAACAGCCTGCTCTCTAGTGCAAAAGTGCTCACCGCACGGGACGCATACTCAAAGTATGGAGGTGAAAAGGAATTTGAGGATTGGCGTTGGGACAATGCTTGGCGAATAGTCCAAGCCGTTGGCTCAAGTTCTGTTAAAAAGCTAGCTCTTGATAACAAAGTCAAGGCCGAGCAAGACATACTTAGCGTTTTGAGTCCACGAGGTAAGCTATATTTATATAAGAGAGAGTTTAATAAAGAAACGAAGTCACCAAGAATCCAGATTCTTTTTGCTGACATCAATATTGAGCAAAAGGTTGGTGACTTTTGGCCTGATATTCGGACCACTGGTGGGATTGGTGGTGAAGGCGGTATCATCTTTCCAAATGGAAAGAAGCCACTTAAGCTCCTCAGACGAATACTTGCTTTAACGACTTCTGGCTCCAGCGAAGAAATTATCATGGACTTCTTTGCTGGAAGCGCTTCACTTGGTCATGCCGTCCTTGACGCCAATGCAGAGGATCAAGGCAATAGGCGTTTTGTGCTCGTTCAAATCCCAGAAAAGATAGAAGCGGATAACGAACTCTATGGCTTGGGTTTCAGGACTGTCTCGGAGGTTAGCATCCAGAGACTCAAAAACGTGGTGGAGGCGAAGACGGGTGTTGGGTTCAAGGTCTTCAAGCTGGATGATAGCAACATACGCGTATGGAATCCCGATGCGTCTGACCTAGAGCAAACTTTGCTCGATCATGCAGACCACTTGGTTGAGGGACGTAGTGAGCAGGACGTGCTTTATGAGCTTCTCCTGAAGCGCGGCGTCGATTTGACGGTCCCAATTGAAGAGAGGGAGATCGCTGGCAAGACTGTTTACTCCATAGGCTATGGCGTGCTCTTCGCCTGTCTGGACGAGAACATCGACAAGGCCGAGATCGAGGCTCTCGCCAAGGGAATTACCGTTTGGCACAAGGAGCTGGAGCCAGCGGCGGACACGCAAGTTGTCTTCCGTGACAGCGCCTTTGCCGACGACATCGCCAAGACGAACATGACCGCTATTCTGGAACAGAACGGCATCGCTCATGTGCGCAGCCTGTAAGATCGGAGGCTGAGCAATGAAACTGCACTTCGAAGACAATCTTGATTATCAGCATGCGGCCATCGAGTCCGTTGCGGCGCTGTTCAAAGGCCAGGAGATCAACCGCACAGAATTCACAGTCACCTACCGCTCTGGCGACGAGGCACAGGGCTCGTTCGGCGTTACCGAGAGCGAGCTTGGCATCGGTAACAAGCTTGAGCTTCTGGATGATGAAATCCTGGAGAACATGCGGGATATCCAGCTCAAGAACGGCCTTCGACCTTCGGAATCCCTGACCAGCGGTGACTTCACCGTCGAGATGGAGACAGGAACAGGCAAGACCTACGTGTATCTGCGCACTATCTTCGAGCTCAACAAGCGCTACGGCTTCACCAAGTTCGTGATCGTTGTGCCCTCCGTCGCGATCAAGGAAGGGACTTACAAGACCCTCCAGATCACCCGCGAGCACTTTGAAAACCTCTACCCTATGGCCAAGGGCTACGAATACTTCCAATACGATTCAGGCAAGCCAGGTACGGTGCGCAACTTCGCCACCAGCCCGAACATCCAGATCATGGTCGTCACGGTTGGCGCAATCAACAAGAAAGACGTGAACAACCTTTATAAGGAGAGCGAGAAGACGGGAGGCGAGAAGCCCATCGACCTCGTGCGTGCGACTAACCCCATCATCATCGTGGACGAGCCGCAAAGTGTTGATGGCGGGATGACTGGACGCGGCAAGGAAGCGCTCGAAGCGATGAACCCTCTTTGCACGCTGCGTTATTCGGCCACCCATGTGGACAAGCACCACATGGTCTACCGGCTGGACGCAGTGGATGCCTATGAGCGCGAGCTGGTGAAGCAGATCGAAGTGGCATCACTTGAGGTCGAGGGCGGTCATAACAAGCCATACGTGAAGCTCATCTCTACCGAGAACAAGCGCGGCTCCATCACAGCCAAAGTCGAGGCCGATGCCGTGAGCGGCGGGAAGGTCAAACGCCAGATTTTCACGGTCGAAGACGGTGATGATCTGGAACAGGAAACAGGCCGCGAGCTTTACGCCAATTTCCGTATCGGTACGATCACGGTCGGCAAAGACAATCAGACCATGGAACTCAGTATGCCGGGCGGTGAGGAAACGCTACGCCCTGGCGATGAAGTTGGCGGCGTGAATGCCGATGACCTCAAGCGGCTCATGATCCGCCGCACCATCAAAGAACATCTGGATAAGGAAATGCGCTTTGCCGCGCAGAAGCGCGAAGTCAAAGTGCTGAGCCTATTCTTCATCGATAGCGTTGATTTCTACCGTCAGTACGATGCGGACGGAAACATCGTAAAGGGCAAGTACGCCCTGATGTTCGAAGAAGAATATCGGAAGCTGGCTAAGCATCCCGATTATCAAACCCTATTCGAGAAGGTCGATCTCGATATCGAAGCCGATGAAGTCCACAATGGCTACTTCTCCATCGATAAGAAGGGCGGCTGGACTGAGACGGCGGACAACAATCAGACAAACCGGGACAACGCAGAGCGCGCTTACAACCTCATCATGAAAGACAAGGAAAAGCTGCTTAGCTTTGACTCCAAGCTGAAATTCATCTTCTCCCACTCGGCCCTCAAGGAAGGCTGGGACAATCCGAACGTCTTCCAAATTTGCGCCTTGCGCGACATCGGGACGGAGCGCGAGCGTCGTCAGACCTTGGGACGCGGACTTCGCCTATGTGTCAATCAGGAAGGTCAGCGACTTCGAGGTTTCGACGTAAACACCCTCACTGTCATCGCCACGGAAAGCTACGAGCAGTTCGCCGACAATCTCCAGAAAGAAATCGAGGCCGATACGGGCATTCGTTTTGGCGTGGTGGAGAAGCACCAATTCGCCAACCTGGCCGTCACTGCCGAAGACGGCACCACCAGACCTCTCGGTGTTGATCGGTCAGAAGAGGTCTGGACCTATCTCAAGGACAACGGCTTCGTTGATGCCAAGGGCAAGGTTCAGGACACGCTCCGCACGGCGCTCAAAGACAACACCCTGACTCTGCCCGAGGACTTTTCGGAGCAGGAAGACGGCATCAAAGACATTCTGCGCAAGCTGGCTGGCAAGCTCGACATCAAGAACGCGGACGAGCGGATCACGATCCGCACCCGAGAGGCCGTACTTGAGTGCGAGGGCTTCAAGGCGCTTTGGGACCGCATCAAGCATAAGACGACCTACCGCGTCGAGTTTGACAATACCAAGCTCATCGAAGATTGCGCGCGTGCCATCACGGACGGCCCCAGTATCACCAAGACCCGCGCACAGTTCCGCGTTGCGGACATCGCCATCGGGAAAAGCGGTGTTCAAGCCAGCGAGACTTCGGCGTCGGGATTTACCTCCATCAGTGAGAGTGACATCGAGCTTCCCGATTTGCTGACGGATCTTCAGGATAAAACCCAGCTCACGCGAAAAAGCTTGGTCAAGATTCTGACGGACAGCCGTCGCCTACCGGACTTTAAGAAGAACCCGCAGGAATTCATCGATCTGGCGTCCGAGGCCATCAACCGTACAAAGCGTCTCGCTCTGGTCGATGGCATCAAGTACCAACGTGTCGGCGACGATCACTACTATGCTCAAGAACTCTTCAAACAGGAAGAGCTGACGGGCTATCTCAAGAACACGCTAGAGACGCAGAAATCCGTCTACGAGCATGTCGTCTATGACTCGGCTGGCGTTGAACGGCGTTTCGCTGAAGAGCTGGAAGCCAACGAAGCAGTGAAGGTCTACGCCAAGCTTCCAGGCTGGTTCAAAGTCCCGACACCTCTCGGCACCTACAACCCCGATTGGGCTGTTCTGATTGAAGATGACAGTCAAGAGAAACTCTACTTTGTGGTCGAGACTAAAGGCAGCGGTTGGTGGGATGACCTTCGTCACAAGGAGGGTGCGAAAATTGCCTGTGGCAAAGAGCACTTCGCGGTTCTGGCTCAAGGCGAAAACCCTGCCAAATACATCCACGCGACTTCCGTCGATGACGTTTTGAAGCAAGCATCGTAGAGAAATAGATGACAAGCGTGCAGAATGAGTATGAGGAACTTTCCAGATTTACGAAAGATAGCTTGACGAGAGCTCTATCGGCTGTGGAGTCTTCAATCGTCGGCCTCGATAAACATTCCTGCGCTCAATTTTTGGCGGATGCCCATGCTACGCCAGACGCTCTCTCCGCTGCCTATGAGATAAAAAAGTTGGCCGGGCAAATAAACGTAACTATTCACGCCCTTGGTATACTTTCTTGCCTCCCCCACATTCTACGTCAGGATGAGCGCGTAGAGTATGTATCACTAGGGGCGGGAAATACAGGAAGGCAGTTCGATCTCGAAACCAACCAGAGAATTGCAGAGTTCAAGTTCATTCATTGGCGTGGGGGGGCCGAATCGATTCGCCAAAACTCGATATTTAAGGATTTCTTTGAGCTGCAGCAGGAGGAAACCGATAAACAAAAATTCCTTTATCTGCTTGGAACAGAATATGCACTTAAATTCTTTAATGGAGGCAGGGCGATATCTAGCGTATTGAGCAAGAACGAGAAGACCAAGCTCCGTTTTTCCGAACTACATGGCGAGAAATATTCAACCGTTCGCCAGTACTACCAAGAACACGAACATGAGGTTGCAGTAGAGGATGTTAGTCGCTGGATACCTCAACTCCTAAAATAGCGCCCTAGCTATTCAACCAGGTCTAAAATCCCTTTTCCGCTCAATTTATTCTCTCGACCTTGCCAGCCAAGCAGATATCCACCACCATTTGAATACGACGACCAAGCCCTCAGCTCACTTCTGCCGAGCGCGTTAATGTCTTCGTTCGCGTCGGCACTCGCAACGATTATCACAGAGTTTTTCTGGGGTGGCATCCTACGCCAGAAGCGGCTGTTGCAATCAAACGACAGAGCGGCAGAGCCTATGTTAGCGCCGTTAACAAGGTAATTATTGCGTGCACCTTCAATAAGTTTTGCACCAGACCTTGGTTGTTCCTGAATTGCATCGGCTGAATAATCGATCAGCGGTACGGATGTATTAATTTGCGTGACGAATACGATCCCGTTGGTTGAGCGTAGCGCTAGGCTCGGCTGCTCTTTAATCGTAAAGACAGTTCCTTGGGTCCGAAGTTTCTCCGAATACTGTTTCGCAGAGGCCAACGATCCATGCATACACCCATTTGTATATTGCTGCACCCAAGTAGAATGCCACGCATTTCGTCCAGTCGATACGTAGTAGATGATGCAGGAATCAATGGAGCTGATCTTGCTACTTGCAAGCTCTGATAAGTTCTTCTGATCGAATGTTGATAGTTGGTTCATCTGCTCTTCTTTCATGGAAAGTTTAGCATAGCCTATGTTTTAACCTAGTGAGTTGATGTCCAAAGTGTCGGCTTTTCCACGTTATTCCACCGAGCGCACCCTTCGGGTCGGGCTGTCGTGTACCGAGCCTGAAGTCTCGGCCATGCGGCGTCCATCCCTTGCGCAACCAAAGCCAGCCGTGAACGGCTGACACTTTTCCGTCTTGTTTGGGGCCTTGCAGGCCCGTCCTCCGTCAAGACCACGCCCTTCGCTTGAGCTGCGGGCGAAAGCCATGGCCGTGGCTCGCCTTCGGCTGCGCCCGCTCCCCTCCATGGCTTTCGGTCTGGACGGCCGTCCCCCCGCTCATTGGCGCGGGCCTAGTCCGGTTGCATGCGCAACCGAGCTTTGAAGGAAGGAAAAAGCCAATGAGACAAGACATTTATCAGAAAGTAACCGACAAGATTATTGCTGATCTGGAGAAAGGCGAGCTGTCATGGCTCAAGCCATGGAGCAGCGGAAACCTTGAAGGCAAGATCGTCAAGCCCTTGCGGCACAATGGCGTGCCCTACAACGGCATCAACATCCTGATGCTTTGGGGTGCCGCCGTGGAAGCAGGATATCTCTCCCCGTTCTGGATGACGTTCAAGCAGGCCAAAGAACTTGGCGCACACGTCAAGAAAGGCGAGCGCGGAAATCCGGTGGTGTATGCCAACACGATCACCAAAACCGAAGAACAGGACGACGGGTCAGAGGAAGAGCGGAAAATCCCCTTTATGAAAGGATACAGCGTCTTCAACGTCGAGCAGATCGAAGGCTTGCCCGAGCATTACTATTCCAAGCCAGAAGCCATCATCGACCCCGCCTTGCGGATCAGCCACGCGGAAGAATTCTTCGCAAACACGCGCGCAGATATCCGTCATGGCGGGAACAGCGCCCACTATGCTGGCGGCAGCGATCATGTGCAGATGCCGCACTTCGAAACCTTCAAGAGCCCTGAAAGCTACTACGCCACGCTTGCCCACGAGCTGACCCATTGGACGAAGCACAAGAGCCGACTTGACCGCGAATTCGGACGCAAGCGTTGGGGCGATGAAGGCTATGCCCGCGAAGAGCTTGTGGCCGAAATTGGTGCAGCATTTCTATGCGCCGATCTGGAACTGACTCCCGAGCCTTGCACCGACCATGCCGCTTACATCCAAAGTTGGCTCAAGGTATTAAAGGAAGATAAGCGCGCAATTTTCAGCGCCGCCGCCCACGCGCAGCGCGCCGCCGACTTTCTGCATGGCCTGCAACCGCTGATCGAGGAAGAACAGAAAGAAGGAGCCGCCGCCTAGGGCGGCGGCTCCCACTAACAGACACTAACTCTGAACTCAGTTCGAGTTAGAAAAAATCACACGGCCATGATATGATAAATATATGAATCTATTTAATATTTCTAAGGTCTCTTTCCTCGCTGAGTCACTTATTGCTTTTGCGCTTACAAACGTCAAAGCAACATTTTTCTCGATCACCGCTGTTTATTGGGCGCTTGGCGCTCACGGATACCTTCGGGACGATACGTTTGAGAGCTTTATCGATTTCAGCCTTTTCATGCTTGGTTCACCCATAATGCTGGCTTCATGGATGGCGCTCTTGAGCATTGTCTTTACCTTTCCAGCCATCATGATTTCGGCACCGATATATTGGTGGCTGACGACGCGTCGCTCGATTCAACTTTGTTCGAGCGTATTGATATCGACAGTAGCTTTCGCGATAGTCAGCTACTTTTATTTAGATCAAGACTTCTACGGAACTTTTCCAATCTTCTGGGGCGTTGTTGTCGCAGGCTCTCTATACGGTTTTTTTCTCTACAGTTGGCTTGGGAGCATCGAGAATGAACTTGATCAACCAACTGAGACATCAAAAAAATGCAGCTAGCTCGTCGGCCAGCTGCACTGGTTAGAAAGCTGGGCCGCGACAGGCCAGCTCATCTTCGATATTTCGCATGCTCTGAAGAGCATTGCAGCGCTCTTGGCTTCCGCGCGGAGCGACGGCAACGGCGTTGAAGGCTTCTTTCAGAAGTCCATGCAATTCTGCCGTGCTGCGGGATGCCGCTTCAAATCGTGAGACGAGTTTCATCGTATCCTCCTTTGTTTCAAGGAGGCCCCGAACCGCTCAGGGCCTTTCGGCCCGCGCACACACAATCATCGGCCAGTGAAGGCGCTGATGGGTCGGGAGACTGTCTTGGAGCTATGGAGAGATGCGCGTGAAGCGCGGCTTCGTCGGTTTGGAGAGGATCACCGTGCAGGCGGTATTGATACGGCTTGATGGCAGCAGGCTTCGGAGACATTTGCCCGCCTGCGTATGAAAGCCAGCGGCGCATTGCTCCAGATGCGGATTTCAGAAGGTGAGCGTAGATCGGGACGCTTTGACGAGCGCGATTTGGTCAGGTTTGGCCGCTAATATCTCGGCTGGTCTAGCCCTTCGCGTCGAAGTGGCTTGCACTGATTGCCCTTAAATCCCTGGCCGAATGCGGCTCAGCATTCAATGTCCTGCCCGCACCACCTGGCTTCGCCAGCCGTGTTGAACATGAACCCTGATCCTTTGCCTTCGCCCGCACGGGAGGGCGTTAGCAAGCCAACTTAGAAAGCAAAGGAGAAAACCATGGCACGCGAAAAAACGAACCAAAACCTGCCCTTGAACGCGCCCGACTATCTGGCGTGGCACGTCACCCAGAAGGGCGAGAAATCCTACTGGAACAAAGTCGGAGCCGCTTGGCAGCACAAAGACGAACGAGGCTTTACGCTCCAACTCGAAACCTGCCCGATCAATGGCCGCATCGTCCTGCGCCTCCCGCTGGAAGATGCTCCCGAGAACACAAACGACGCGGGGCGCTCATGAGCGCCCCCATCGAACCCCAAGAGTACCGCGTCGATCCTTCGCGCCTGGCTTCTGGAACATGGTGCCATACGCGAAACCGACAGATTGGCGAAGGCGATATCGCGGCGTCCTACAGCGCCGACAAGATCGCGCAAGGAAAGGTCAGAAAGCCATTCTCTTGGAAGAACGGCTTATGGGTTTGCACTGGCACAAACAGCAAATCCGCTGAAGCATATCGCCTCGTACCTGAGCGCTTCTTTGACGGCGAGCCCACGACCTACAACGAAGTCGCGATGCTGCCCTACGAACAGCGTATTAAGCCCGAAGGCTTCTATCACGGCATGCGGGTCCGTCATGGCAAGCAGGACTGCGTTCTTGTCGGACCGAAAGCACTCTTCTTGCCAGAAGAAGAGAGCGAAGCGCTCAGACAGGCTGATCTGTTCGATCTCCTTTAACAAGGGCGCCGCCTGAAAAATGCGGCGCTTCCTTTTGTTCACTATTTGTTCTTAACTCTGGCAAGCAATATTTGCTTTATTCATTCGATGTGGAATGCGACTGAAAACAGAATTGCGAAGCGATACATTGATGATGAGCACATGCGCATCCTCACCGAAGCCGTAGCCGATTGCGAACAAGACTTCGATGTCCGCTCGAATAGTGTCTATGAAGCGCTCGATTACTTCCAGGAACAATCGAGCCGCAGTTGGGGCTTCACCTTGTTTCGACAAGGTTTGGAGGACTGGAATCCAGCCGCGCTGCACGAGGGACTCCGTTTGATCAAGCAGCATATTGGCTACAGGACTTAGGGAGTCGATCAACAAGGCCCGCAGTCGTCATCATCGCTCCACCAATCCTTGAGCGCGCGCGGCTTGAATTCCGGCGCAAGAACATCGGGCTTCGTTCGCCTTGCATGAGTCAGGCGAATAGCCAGCCGCACGGTATCTTCGGCGGCCAGTTTGAAATGGTCTCGTAGTTCATCGAGAAGACGAGCATGGGTCTCGTCCAGGTTCAGCATCAATGTGTGTCGCATGAGCGACCTCCTTTCTACTGGTTAGAACTCTCGCCCCCGATAAGGCCCACGATCTCGCGGACGCTGACGTTGGCGTTCGCGCTGACGATCATCGGCGCGGCGGCGTTCCGTTCGTTTGGTCTCTTGGGATCGCACATCCGCACGGGTAGTCGGGTACTTAGGCTCGATCTTAGGCACTTTGCCTTGCTTCATGAGCATATAGTTCGCGATCTCCTGGCGTAGCGCCATGAGTTCCTTGATCCGTTCTTCGCGCATGGCACGAATGGCCTGTTGCACACGCTGGCGTTCATCAAGTTGCCGTGAAATCATCTTGTCGCGTTCGGCCTGATCACGCTTAAGCGCGTGCCATGCATCATGTTCGTTCTGGGCTTTCAGCTTTGAATATCGGCCAGTGAACTGACTCCACCACTTGCCCACGCCCTTATTTGGCAGACGCGAGGCACGCGCAGCAGCTTCACGGGTTTCTCGCTGCTTTTGGAGTTCTGCCATCCCCGTACGTTCGGTGCGATGGCGTTCCACCATTTGCGTGCGGCGAAACTCAATAGACGGACGTGCGCGCTTGTATCCTTCTTCAATCTCGGCGCGTTGACGGCGTAAACCGTCCGCCATGAGCGCGGCAACATGTTGGCGTTGCTCATCAACCTTTGGAAGTTCTGTGGCGTTCGCGAAGCGGGCATTGACGTCTTTTGCCTTCACGCCCGCCCAGCGAGACAAGGAGAACGCTTCACCGCGATAGTCCACGGCAACCAAGCCCCGACGATCCCCTTTCGCCAGATAGTAGCCGCGCTGTTCCAGGGCGGATTTGAGGCTTTCCGCAGAATCCGAACGCTCCCAAGTGTCCTTGAACATGGCCTTGACCATGCGGGGGTCTAGCTTGGCGCGTGCCGCTTGTTGCCACTCCGCGCGAGAGAACGTGAGCGGATTGCGGTTCTCACGATCCACCATTCCTTTAGGCATCTCCCAGCCGTGGCGAAGGTAAAGCTCACGAGAAACGTCCATGAGCTTCACTTTCGTGAAAGACATCTGCTTGGCCGTCATGGTGTCGGTATCAATGCGAGACCAGACAGCATGGGCGTGACGACGCCCTTCCTTTTCATGGAAAACGACAGCACGCGGCTGACCATCAAGGCCGAGCTTTTGTTCGGCCATTTCGATGGCTGTCTCGAAAGTCTGGGTATCGACGTGGACACCCTCGGGAGGGTTCAGGCTGAGAGAGAATAGATGTTGCTTGCAGCGCGTGCCCTTCGAGATCGCTTCGGCTTCGGCGAGAGCCTCATGCAGATCATCTTCGCTCATGAAGCCGCGAAGATCGTGCAGCTCCACATGCTCATTATCGCGGACATTCATCAGATGCTTGGAAAGCTCGCGGGCATTGCCGCGCTGGGAACCTTTGAGGATCATGGCTGACCTCCATTCCCGAGCGCGCGGAGCAGTTCAGCACGCATCTCGGCGACTTCATCGCATGCCTTGCGCAGTTCTTCTTCAAGTTCCGGCGAAACAGGCATCGCGCCTGTATTGGCCGCGCGTGCAAGCTGGTTCAGGTTCTGGGACAGGCGCGAACCGCCCAGCGTGCCGAGCACTCGGCCAAGAGCCTCGTGATCCTTCACGGGATTGGTGTTTCGGCGGCGCACCTTCTCCAAAGGTTCATCAAAGAGCTTGGCCTTGATGTAGGCACCAAGCGGCACGCCGTTCGCAGCCTCTAGCAGCGCGGCTTTCTCGTCAAAGCTCAGTCGGAGCGAGAATGGCGCTTCTCGCTTCTTGACTGGCTTTCCAGCTACTTTGTTAAAATCACGTTCCGAAATGCTCATCACCGCACCCCGGATCGTTGTCCTGATTTACGGTGTTGATAAGTGAATCACAGGTCTTGAGAACGGCTTCCCATTCTTGCAGGATGTCAAAGAGGGAGTTCGAACTTTCTCCCTCTAGCTGCACCATATCCCCAAAAAATTCATCTAATTATCAATGCGTTGTGTTTTTGATTCTATTTACAGCCCACCCCTTGGCCCACCTTCTGAAAATACCATTCTCAACTTCCTTGTTTGCTATCCGAAAAATCGGCGCGAGTGCCAACTGTGGTATACGAAATTGGTTTTCTCGAAGCCTTGCGACACTTCCACCTCAGAATTGGCAGGCCTTAACTGACAGAAAAGTAAGCTGATTCTCGGGGCTCGATACCTCAAGCTAAAGGACTTTTCTTTAATTCTCACTTTCGTCCGAAACCTAAGCATTCTGAAAAAATGTAGGTGGTGCTATATTGAGCATCCAAAATCAGAGCTTCACTTTAACCGCTACAATTTCTCCCACACCGATTAAACACTTGAGTCGCTACAGTGATCGAGTTGCACAACAAAGGGGTCGGGTTGCGGGCATAAGGAGCGTTGGCTGCAGCAAAAAAGTAGGCAGCTGGCACATTACAGCTAAAGGTCACAATAAGGAGATGAGGTTTTTCGGTGAATACCCAATTCCCAGAGAAATCGCTGGTCGCTACAACCCGATCCATGCAATGCTATTCAGGTGAAAAACCCAGCTAATACAAACGTTCAGGTGCTAAAATGTTGAAGCGGATGTGGGCGATGATCACCTGGAAACCATCGCGTAAGCATCCGCAAGATTTCTATTGCCTGACACCCTATCTGAACAGCCTAGACCCGATTGAAAATCCCCGCACCCGGATCCGCGACGGACAAAAGGAACGCGAAGCTGGGCGAGACAGAAGGACCGGCAAAACAATCTGGTTGCCGCTTTCTGATTAAGCGTCCTTCGTGCGTCAGCGATAGATCTGCCCCGACCATCGTCAGGTTCGCTAACCCGCGCCTTCGTTTTTCGGCATTGTGCAGCAAACACAGCGACCGTGATTTGCGTAACACAAGCGGATGGGGTGCTCTTTATCAATTTCTTTTTCTTGTTCTTTGTCTATGTCTTGATGGAAGTACGTTCGCGTCGCGTTCGTAGAAACCGCACATTGATTTCATTACAAAAACTCAAATCATTTCGGTTTTAACGATCACCGATTGCTACTGAAACCGGTGCGTTTTTTCCAACCTTGTATTCATCCGGAAGTTCCAATGGCCCTAACCGGCCATTGACCGTCGGCAACTGGTGCTGTGACGCGGCCCGCCGAACCTGCCATTCGCTGCAAGCGCAAATTCATCGGCTGGCTGAACTCACACAATGCGGACAAAACGGATGTACAGCATCACCGAAAGGTGGATGATCTCGAGATTGGTTTTAAGAATTTGAAAGAGGCAGGTCTAGGCATAGGCAAAAGCAAGCAAAACTCCTGCCCCGCCCAAGTAAAGTTCTTCTGACAAGACGCTTGAAAGATCTGCGTTTTGTAGCGCCGGATCGCTATTCAGCTCCCCGTCCGCCCAGAACTGATCTCTTCAGATGATCGCCAGCAGAATCTTAGTAAAGACCCGCGACCTTTGCCCTCAGTTTTATCAGTGATGCAACAGTGTCGATTGTGGGTGTTGCGATCCCGGTCAGTTGCCCCAATTCCTGTACTGAAGTGACCAAGGCATCAATTTCCATAGGTCGGTTCAGCTCCAAATCCTGCCACATCGAGGTCTTGTGTGCTCCGACAGCCGCTCCTCCGTCAATGCGCTTTTCGACATCAATCGGGAACCTAACCCCCAGTTTTTCACCGATTTCCTGAGCCTCTAGCATCATTCCACGTGCCACGGAGCGTGAACCTTCATCAGTACACAAGACATCAAGTGTTGAGTGGGTAAGTGCGGAAATCGGGTTGAACGACAAGTTGCCCCATAGCTTCAGCCAAATTTCGTCCCGTATTCTTGGTCTTACGGGCGCGCGTAACCCGGCGGTGGACAATGCAGCCGAAAGATTGGAGGCACGGTCTGATTTAGTGCCATCGGGCTCACCCAAAGAAAAACGATTGCCTTCGACATGCTTGATCAATCCCGGAGCAATGACTTCCGCGGCCGGATAAACAACACAGCCAAGCACACGATCCGGTCCGAAACCGTTCCATTGCGCGTCTCCCGGGTCTACAGATGACAATCTCGTCCCCTCGAAGGGACCGCCCAGCTTGTGGAAATACCACCAGGGTACCCCGTTCACTCCGCTCACTATTGTCGTTTCATCCCCAATCAGTGGCTGGATCGAGTCCACAACTGCTGGAACGGAATGCGCTTTCAGTGTCACAAAGACATAGTCTTGGGGGCCGAGATCGGCGGCATTGTCCGAGGCGCGTATTGGCACGTTGATCGGGTCCTGCCCATCCTCATGGAGAGTCAGCCCTTTTTCTTGCATTGCAGCCAGATGTGGGCCACGTGCAACGACACTGACGTCCACGTCAGTCTGCGCGAGCTTCGCAGCAACGTAACCTCCGATAGCTCCGGCACCAAAGATGCAAACTTTCATGTGTCTAAGCCTTTGCCAGTCCCAATTTAGCGGCCAGCCCAATCCTTTGTATCTTACCAGTCGCACCTTTTGGTATCTCTTCGAGAATAACCACTGAAGTCGGCACCTTGAATTTTGCGAGCCGTGCGCCAACAAAATCCCGGACGTCCTGACCTGCAATCGTCGCTCCTTCTGAGAGCACCACCGCCGCCGCTATGTCTTCGCCCAGTTTCTCGTGGGGAACGGCAAAACAAACTGCCTGAGCAACGTCCGGATGGCTTAGAAGCACGGCGTCAACTTCAAGTGGACTGATTTTTTCTCCACCGCGATTGATAAGCTCCTTAAGGCGTCCAGTCAGTAGCAGATAATCCTCTTCGTCGAACGACCCTTGATCACCGGTGCGAAACCAGAGTTTTCCATCCGCTTCAAAGAAATTGTCTGCATTTGCCTGCGGGTTGCTCTCATACCCAGGGGTCACGTTCGGACCGCTGATAACGATTTCTCCGACATCCCGCGAAGCGATCAATACATTTTCCGTTTCGTCTGCAATTCTGACTTCAGGGCCCGCTGCTACTCCGACGTATCCGGGCTTTTGCTTTTGTGGAGGAAGCGGGTTGCAACACATTTGATGCGTGGCCTCAGTCATACCGTAGGCCTCGATGACAGGCGCATTGAATGTCGCCACCAACTCTTCCATGACCGGCGCGGGCAACGACGCAGAAGACGACCGCAAGAAACGCAAGCGCGATTGCTCAATGACTGATTGGTTTCGGGCGGCTCGGGCGAGAATAGCTTGGTGCATTGTCGGAACCGCCGTGTACCATGTCGGATCAACCTCAGCGACCTGTGAAAAAAAGCTAAGAGCGTTGAACCCAGGGGCGCAGCTAATTTGCGATCCGGCGCCTAAAGAAGCCGCGACTGCTGCGATCAACCCATGGATATGGAACAGCGGCATGATGCTTAGACAACGATCATCGATTGTCAGCTTCAAAGACGAAGCCACGTTCCGTGCCGACGAGTAGATATTGGCCTGCGTCAAAGGAACGATCTTGGGGCGCGACGTTGTTCCTGATGTATGGAGTATCAGGGCGACGTCATCTTCACCCGGCGCTGATGTATCAGCCACTCCAATTGGGTCACAGGCCAAAACGGAAAACTGTCCAGCTGGACGAGAACTATCGCTAGAAATCCGCAAGACGGCCACACCCAGTTCAGTCGCCGCTTGCACGGCTGGGCCACTTTCGTTTTCGCTTACTACAAGAGCCTTGGCTTTCAAGTCTTTGAGATAGAATACATATTCTTCGATAGTATAAGAAGGGTTTAAAGGCGCCGTCGTCGCCACTTGGGCGACGGATATGAATGCCGTCGCCATCTCTGGTCCGTTAGGCAACACAATTGCCACCCTGTCGCCGCGCCCTATTCCGATCTGATGCAGATCCTCTTCGACCTTCGCGCAATGCTCGCGCAAACCAAGGTAGCTTAACCAAGGCTGGCCAGGGGCGCCAATGGCATTTGCCGTGTCTGCATGGTGTGCAATCAATTCAGCGACTAAATGGGGCATCTGTTATCCGTTTACACAAGCATCGGTTTCTTTCGCAATGTTAGGTCGTCGCAGCAGGTTCTAAGTCACGCGTACGTTCAGGCTGCCCAGCTTGTCGACGGCCAAGACCATAACATCCCCTCGGTTGACGGGACCAACACCAGAAGGTGTCCCTGAAAGGATAACGTCCCCGGCCGCAAGCTCGAAGTAGTCGCTCAGATACGAGATCATCTCGGGGACTTTCCAAATCATCTGGTTCAAGTCGCCTTCTTGCCGAACTTCACCATTCACCGTCAGAGTAATCGGACCTCTGTCGAGATGCCCGACCTCTGATGCCTTGTGAATTGGTCCGCATGGCGCCGAGCGCTCAAACGCTTTCCCAATTTCCCACGGGCGGCCCATCTTTTTCATCTGCCCTTGCAGGTCGCGACGGGTCATATCAAGCGAAAGGCCGTACCCAAAGACATGATCCAATGCATCGTCCACCGAGATATTCGTGCCGCCGGACTTGAGCGCAACAAGCATTTCTGCTTCGTGGTGCACGTCGGAACTGTGCGGAGGGTACGGGAATTCCCCTGAAGGGTCCAAATTGTTTGGGTTCTTTTGAAAGAAAAATGGAGGTTCCCGGTTCGGGTCATGGCCCATTTCAATTGCATGCGCCGCGTAGTTTCGCCCAATGCAGTAGACACGCCGGACAGGGAACGTGCCGCCCCCCGATACGGGTATGACATGCACCTGCGGCGCGGGAATTACATGATCGGACATCGCTTTCCTCCTGAACGCTTGACTGCCAAAGATCGGATTTCCGAACGGTCAGATACCTTCCGATCGATGCCACGCCACATTCAAACGGGCGCGGCGGCTTACCAAGTCATCGCCAAAATTCAGGCTGTTTTGCAAGACCAACGGCTACAATCTGCCCCGACCATTTCCCGAATTGGTTGGGCGCCAGCGCTACTTCAGCTGTCGGACTGGATGCTCGTAGGCAGCACCCGCGAATAAACCGATTTCAGGTGATCCACCATGGCACTGGCCGCAAGCTCACAGTCGCCCTTTGCTATGGCAGACACGATCACATCATGTTCGCTAAAGCTGGAATAGTTTTCTGCGGGCTTTAAAGTTTCGCGTGGCTGCCCCCAAACAATCGATCTTCGAACCGAATTCAAAGTCTCAAAGAAGTATAAAAAGAGCTGGTTACGAGTGGAGCGGGCTATAGCGTAATGCAAATTATTGTCCCAAGCTTCGTACGTGCGCCAATCCTCTGCGGTACGACATTTGTCCGCGCATAGCCTCATTTGCTCACGATCGGAACGTGTGGAATGGAGCGCTGCGAGGCGGCTAAGCTGCGGCTCGATAGTAAATCTAACAGATACAACCTGCTCAGGTTTAATTTGGTTGCCCAAATAAGTTACATCGGTGAGGTTGAGAACCGGCCTGGAACCAACAAATGTTCCCCGCCCCACATGACGCCAGATCAGCCCCTGGGCCTCAAGCTCTGCCAACGCTCTTCGCAACTGATTGCGAGTGGTCCCAAGTTTTGAACACAGCTCACGTTCAGGTGGGAGCCTGTCGTTATGCCTGTATCCGGCATTGTTAATCAGGTCGCGTACACGGTGCGCGAGTTCGGTTGGTGCACTCATATCTCCACCCAATTTGGCGATTGGTTGATTGATTGAAACGCCAAGTCGGAAAAAACTCAAGGGCAAGAGGAAAGCAAGAAACGAGTCGCCGGACAGGATCCGTGACCACGTCTTGACACAAGCACGAGGGAGGAGTGCCGAGTGCGGTTAGCAACTGTTTCCGTAGAGGGCCACGCCGTTTGCGTGGCAATACTAAACGATGGCGGCAAGTTGGACGTTTTGCGCGCAGCGCAAGTGCTTGGCGAAGCGCTGGACGCAGGTTCAATGCAGCATCTGATCGCAGGCGGAAAAGAAACGCTCGGCGTTTTGAAAACCCTCGTTTCATCGGCCGAAACGGGTAATCTAAACGACGCACTGGTCCCGGATGACGCGCCGTTTCTGGCACCAATTCCTTCCCCGCGTAAGAACGTTTTCTGTGTCGGGCGCAATTATGCTGAACACATCGCCGAGGGCGAACGTGCCCAAAACCAAAAAATTGGCGTAACAGAGCATCCGGTCTTCTTCACAAAACCGCCGACATCGATTGTGGCGCCAGAGGCAGACATTCTGATATTCCCCTCGGTCTCACATGCCATTGACTATGAAGTTGAACTGGCAGTTGTGATTGGAAAACCGGGGCGAAACATAGCCAAGGCTGACGCATACGACCATGTATACGGCTATACGATCCTCAATGACATCACCGCACGCGACATTCAACGCCGACATGGTGGGCAGTATTTCAAAGGCAAAGGTTTAGATGGGTCTTGCCCATTGGGCCCCTTCATAGTGACCGCTGATACAATCAGTGATCCGCACGCTCTATCAATCGGATTAACAGTCAACGGCGAACAGCGCCAAAACGGATCGACGTCGGACATGATTTTCGACATTCCAACGCTGATCGCATCCCTTTCAGAAGGTATGACCCTGGAACCTGGCGACATAATCGCGACCGGCACACCGTCTGGTGTCGGATACGCCATGGACCCACCACAGTTCCTGAAAGACGGGGACACTGTGGTTTGTGAAATTTCAGAAATCGGCACGCTCAGGAATACCGTGCGCGTCGTTTAAGTGGCTCCTGCATAGCTGAATCTGCGGGTTGCCAACCATGCAAGGGAGGAAGACTAAAATGATGAACAGAAGGACTTTCACAGCGTCCTTGCTTTCGGCGGTTCCGGTAGCAGGAGCACTAGGAACACAGGGCTTTGCGCAGGACTTGCGTAAAATTACCTTCGTGCAGCCAAGCCCTTCGGCAATCAATTCATTTCCGGTTTTTGTCGCCATCGGCGAAGGTTATTTCGCTGATGAAGGGTTGGATGTGACCGTCGAGGCGATCAACGGCTCAGGAGCCGTGCTTCAAGCATTGTCCGCCGGACAGGCTCACTTCGGTCGCCCCGGTCCTGGCCCCTTAATTGCCGCACGGTCGCGGGATGTAGATGCCGTACACATCTACAACGTTGCGGCACGCAGCAACTTTGGCATAGCCGTGCCAGAAGACTCTGACATCCAAAGTGTTGAAGAGCTTCGAGGTAAAGTTATCGGAACAGGTACGGCCGATGGCGCAGAAGTCGGCTTTGCACGTAACGTGATGACCGGAGCAGGCATGAAAGAGGGTGAAGACTTTACCTTCCTTACCGTCGGCGACGGTGGCCCGGCGACCGCGGCTTTCCTAAACGGCGAAATCGACGCTTACTCTGCTTCGACGGCTGATACGGCAATTCTGAACCAGCGCGGAATGGCGGTGCGTGACATCACGCCTGCGGAGTTCGGGCGTTTCTTCGGTAACGGCATCGCCACAATGGCTGACACAATCGCCAACGACCGTGAATTGGTCGAAGCTTGGAGCCGCGCGTTCGCACGTGGTCATGCATTTGCACTGGATGATGCCAACCGTGAAGCTGTTTTGAAGCATTTGGCGGATGGCAACCCGCAGGAAGGCGAGGACAAGGAGTTCCAGTCAGCACTGTTCGATGCCGTACGCTCGAAAACTATCGCGGCGGATCCGAGCAATGGCCTGGGGTGGTATCCCGCCGAAGTCTGGCAAGAATGGCAAGACGCACTGGTCGCAGGGGGCGAAATTCCGGGGCCACTTGATGACCTGAGCGCTGCCTGGACCAATGAATTTGCTGCAATCGGCAACGAGGCTGCCAGCAAATGAACGCTGCAGCCGCAAAAGAGTTTTCCGGCGCGCCCTTGGGCACGCCGGTCTACGAATTGACCCATTTAAGCAAGACCTATGCACGCAACCTTGTTGTTGCGCTTGAGGACATTAATCTGACGCTACGGAAAGGAAGCTTCACTTCTGTCATTGGGTCCAGCGGGTGCGGGAAATCCACTCTGCTCAAGATCATGGCGGGTCTGATCCCTCCCACCAAAGGGCGTGTGATCCTACAGGGCCTGCCAGTGACCGGTCCCCGTCGAGACATTGGTATGATGTTTCAACAGGCGACACTATTTCCCTGGAAAACAGCGGTGGAAAACATCGTGTTGCCAATCGAGATCCGCGACGGAAAGGCAGCCGCCAAGCAAGCAATGGGCAAGGCTCACGAACTATTGGACATCGTGGGCTTGAAGGGATTCGAAAACGTATACCCGAACGAATTGTCGGGCGGCATGGCTCAGCGCGCCTCAATCTGCCGTATGCTGATCACAGAACCAGCTGTACTTTTGTTAGACGAACCATTCAGCGCTCTGGACGAGCTGTCACGCGACATGATGAATATGGAACTGCAGCGGATTTGCCATGAACAGGATGCGACTGCTTTTCTTGTAACGCACTCTATTCAGGAAGCCGTGATTTTGTCCGACGAAATCGTCGTGTTGAAACCACGCCCGGGCAGGATTGCCGAAATTGTGAAGGTCGACCTGCCACGCCCACGCACGTTGGATATGATGACCACACCCAAGTTTGGCGCTATTGTAGACTACATTCGCGGCCTCCTGGATAAGGGAGAAGAAATGTGAGCGACGTTCATAACTACTCACCTGCCCTAAAAGACCCCGACACCGCAGAAGACACGGTATGGGAACAAAAAGTTCACTTTATCGACTCGGTCCCACGCTGGCTGGCGATGACCTTTGTCTTCGTGGTTTTCGTCGGCACTTGGCAAATTGTTACGAGCCTTAAGCTGGTTTCCCCAATCATTCTGCCTACACCGTTGGAAACCCTGAAAGATATGATCTTCGTGGGACAAAATCTATTGACTGGCGGCTACATGCTTGGGGCGCTGTGGATCACAATCAAAGAAGTTATCTATGGTTTTGCACTGGCAATCGCGATCGGATTTTCGCTGGGCGTGTTGGTGGGGGAAACGGCATTTGGTGAAAAGGCAGTGATGCCTTACCTGGTGGCGATAGATACCATGCCAAAAGTGGCATTTGCCCCACTCTTTGTAGCGTGGTTGGGCTTTGGTATTGAATCAAAGGTCGCACTTGCTGCCTTTATCGCGACATTTCCAATCGTGGTCGGTACTGCGGCTGGGCTTCACGCCGCCGATGAAAACGCGCGTATGCTTTTCAAGACGATGGGCGCAAGTCGGATGCAGACATTGTTCAAGATGAAACTGCCGACTGGCCTGCCGCAGATTTTTACCGGCCTCAAGATCGGAGCAGTCGGCGTTATGGCCGGTGCGATCACAGGAGAGTTCCTGGGGGGCGGTAAGGGATTTGGTGAGTTGATCCGTGTTGCGGCATCGCAGCTCAATACTCCGCGCGTGTTCTCCTTGATCCTGTACCTAAGTCTCGTTGGTCTCGCTGTATTTGCGACGGTGGTTTGGACACAGCGAAAACTGGTGTTCTGGCACAAAGAGCAGGTTGGCAGAGATGACTTCTGAGCCAGTGAAAATAAACTGCCAGACCTTGCGTGAATTTGTGGCGAGCGCGCTCGAAACTCGAGGTGTTCCAAAAGCGGATGCAGATCAGGTGGCCTCGACGATGGTTGAGGCCGACATATTCGGATATGGCACCCATGGAGTCTTTCGCTTGCGCCAGTATCTTGCCCGATTGGCCGGAGGCGGGTGCAACGCCAAACCAAACGTTACCGTCATACATCAGTCTGTCGCGACCGCGTTGATTGACGGCGATGACGGCCTTGGGCATTTGGCTATGTCGGCGGCGCGAGATCTTGCGATAGAAAAGGCGAAAGAGGCAGGTATCGGATGGGTCGGTGTTCGGCGCGGCAATCATGCTGGACCTTTGGCACTTTATGTGCGCCCACAAGCCGAAGCTGGAATGCTTGGCATGGCCGCAGCGGTGGGCAGTGCTAACCACGTTCCGCCCTATGGCGGAAGCGACTTGCTTCTTGGCACCAATCCTATCGCCTTCTCTGCACCTGCCGATGGCCCCGACCCGTTTGTGTTTGATATGGCGACGACAGTTGCCGCGATGGGTAAGATCAAGACCCTGTTGCAGCAAGGCGAACCTATGCCCGAAGGTTGGATGGTTGGGCGTGATGGCAATCCGTTAACGGACCCTGCTCGCAAATCAGAAGGGTTTCTTTTGCCGATCGGAGGTCCGAAGGGTTTCGGCCTTTCCGTGGCCATAGGGTTGATGGCCGGAGTCTTGAACGGCGCTGCCTTCGGCTCTGACGTAGTCAACTTCACATCAGACACAACCTCACCCACAAACACAGGGCAATTCGTAATGGCGCTTGATCCGGCGGCCTTTGGAATGGAAAAAGACTTTGCTTCGAATGCAGCCCGCGTCTACTCTGAAATGCGCGCATCCGCCCCCCTGCCCGGTCATGACCCGGTACGCCTGCCCGGAGACGGAAAAACGGCTGCAGCTGAGGCCCGTCGCAAAGACGGTGTAAGCCTCAACCCCGCTCTTTGCCGAGAACTTAACAATCTCGCCCTGGACTGTGGACTGCCTCCCCCGTTTCCTGATGTTAACACTGACTAGCGGCATATCTGAGGGAAGCCGGACTGCACTTTTGACCAGGGTTTAGCGAGGCGTCACTTCTGGCTTCAGCGCTTTTACAAGCGCCGAAAGTTTGTTCATCATGTGAAGTTTCATTGCCTTACCAAGCCCATCTGCATCTCGGGCCTTGAGCAACTCCATCATGGTTTCATGTTCGTCTATTGCCTGTGCCCAACGCTCGTCCGACAAGTTGGCCAAAAAACGTGCACGGCGGACCCGCGCGGCCAAAAGCTTGTGGTGGTTTTCCAGTATGTCGTTTCGCGCGCCCTTTATAAGTGCCTGATGGATGTCTTGATTGGCTTTAAAGTACGCCTGTCGATCACGCGCTTCGTACGCGCTCAGCATATCCTTGTGGCTACTTTCAATCCGTTGAATTTCCGCAACGTCCATTTGCTGACACGCTAGTTCCCCCGCCAGTTGCTCAAGCGCTGCGAGCACTGGAAACGTGTTTTCCAATTCTTCCCTCGTAACACTCGCGACACGGGCACCCCGGTTGGCTTGAAGCACCACAAAGCCTTCGGATGCAAGAACCTTTAGGGCCTCTCGCAATGGTGTCCGGGAAACACCCAATGAGTCGCAAAGCTGTTTCTCGGGCACTTTCTCACCCGGCTTCAAAACGTCTTCGACGACAAGATTGCGCAAGCGTTCGACCAACTCTTCATGTAGGGTCGGGCGATTAATGCTGTCCGTCAGGTTCATATCCACATCCTAATATTCAAGGACCATATCCAGCAGGCGCGCGACGTGCATCGCTTGGCGCTGCGTACCTTCGGCGATTTGGTGGCGGCATGATGTTCCATCCGCCACAACAATTGCATCCGCAGGCGCCGCGTCTAAAGCTGGAAACAGGTCGAGCTCTGCCATCTTGATCGAGACATCAATAGTACCGGGCGCGTATCCAAACGCCCCGGCCATACCACAACAACTGCTTTCGATCATGTGAACCTGTGATGCGGGAATACGCTTAAGTAAGTTGAGCATCGGTGTAACGGCATCGTGTGCTTTCTGGTGGCAATGACCATGCACATAAATGGGGCGATCTACCGATTTGAGAGGCAGATCCGGCTGTTTGGCCAGAAACTCCTCAAAGGTATGAGAGGCTTTGGATAGCAACTCCGCATCCCGCCCCGGACAAAGAGCCAAATATTCGTCCCGGAATGTGAGGATAGAAGAAGGTTCGAGACCGACTACCGGTATGCGCTGTGCAGCTGCTTCTCGCGTCGCGTCAATCACACGCTGTGCCTCGTGACGCGCCTCTTCCACGCAACCCTCAGCCAAAAGAGTGCGCCCGCAATCCAGCGGCCTTCCTGTTTGGTCATCTCTTGCTATGGCAACCCGAAGCCCTAGCGCACGCAGAACCCGGACAGCGGCGCGCAGATTGTCTGGCTCGAAATATCGGTTGAACACATCGGCAAACAGAAGCACCTGCGGATCTATGTCTTGGGCCTCGACATCCCGGAACGGGTCGGAGGACCACACTGGCAGGTCACGTCGCGCCGAAATTCCAGTTGGTTTCTCCAACAGCGTACGCAAGGGCCCAATTTTGTTCCGAGCATTCAATAACCACGCGACTTTTGCAGCTTTTGGCGCATATCTCGGCAGATAAGCTATTAATTTATCAGCCAATGTCAGCCCGTCTTTTTTGCGCTTCGCTGAAAGTACTTCGATCTTCATGCGGGCCATATCGACGCCAGTCGGGCATTCACGCGCACAAGCCTTGCAAGACACGCAGTATTCCATCGTGTCCTGCATTGCGTCTGAAGTTAAACCACCCGGCAACTGCCCGCTGATGGCAAAACGCAACGTGTTTGCCCGCCCACGTGTGGCATCACGCTCGTTTCTCGTCGCACGAAAGGAAGGACACATTACTCCGCCCTTGAGCTTGCGACACGCACCGTTGTTGTTGCACATCTCGACGGCACCCTGAAATCCTCCTCCGGCACCCGGCCAAGCGGACCAGTCCAGCGCCGTTTCGAATTCAGGAACTGAGTAGTCCGGGCTGTAGCGGAATAGGCGGCGATCATCCATGGCAGGCGCGTGCACGATTTTGCCGGGGTTCATTAGCCCGGCAGGGTCAAACCGGGCCTTAACCTGTTCAAACGCGGAAACGATACGAGGGCCGAACATCTTTTCATGAAACTCTGATCGCACGATCCCATCACCGTGTTCGCCTGAATGAGACCCTTTGTATCTCTTGACTAGATCAAAGGTCTCTTCGGCAATCGCCCTCATTGTCCGGACGTCTTTGTCCTGCCGCATGTTCAGGACAGGACGAACATGGAGACACCCGACTGAGGCATGCGCGTACCATGTCCCTTTTGTGCCGTGCCGGGTAAAAATTTCGGTCAGGCCAGCGGTATAATCGGCGAGATCAGGCAACGGGACGGCGCAATCTTCCACAAAAGAGATCGGCTTGCCGGCCTCCTTCATCGACATCATAACGTTCAACCCGGATTTTCGGTATTCGGCGATCGAGTTTTGCAGTTTGGTATCAGTAACTGATACAACCCCGCCCCAACGGTTTTCAGTCCCACTGAAATCAAACCCGAGATCTCCCATCAGTTGCGATAGCTCGACAAGCTTTGCAGCATTGGCGTCAGCGCTACCCTCAGCAAATTCCACTAACAACAACGCTTCAGGGCTGCCTTCTACAAACGCCTCAATCGTACTGCGGAATAATGGGATATCTCTCCCCAACGCAATCATGGTGTCGTCGATCAATTCTACCGCCTGCGGCTTGAGCGTCACGAGGTGCTGTGTTGCTTCCATCGCAGCACGGAACGTCGGGAAATGACACACGCCGACAACTTTCTCGCCCGGCAAGTGAGCAAGGTTCAGTTCCAATTCAGCGAAATAGGCCAGAGTGCCTTCTGACCCCACCAGCAAATGAGACATGTTGACGTCGTTGCCGACAAGCGCATCGATGTTATACCCGCCCACACGACGCTGGAGATTGGGAAACCGGGCGTCAATTTCCGCAGCCTCGCGACGCCCCAGAGCACGCATGTCCCCAACAAGATCGGCATAATCGCCAGATGGCGTCGTATCGGCGCTGAACCGTGCTTCCATACCATCGCTGAGGATTGCACTTATTGCACGGACGTTATCGCGCATGATCCCGTAGCGCAGGGATTTTCCACCAGAAGAGTTGTTGGCAGCCATTCCTCCAAGCGTGCAACGCGACGCGGTCGAGGGGTCTACGGGAAACCATAAGCCATATTGCTTTAGTGACTGGTTCAACTGATCCAGAACAACGCCGGGCTGAACACGCGCGACACGGTTCTCAACGTCCACGTCAAGAATACGATTCAAGTGCTTGGTGTTGTCTAAGATAACGCTTTGATTGACCGTTTGCCCACATTGCGATGTGCCGCCGCCGCGCGGAAGAACGGAGCATCCTTCGTCGCGCGCTACAGACATCACGGCCTGCACGTCCTCTTTGTTTCGGGGAATGACCACGGCGTCCGGCATCCTCTGATAGATCGAAGCGTCAGTCGAGTATCGTGCGCGTGATGCCGAGTCAGCCATCACCTCGCCTTGGACGTCAGACATCAGTCGGCGATGCAACGATCCATTCTCAAGCATCGGGTTCGCCTTTCCTTCCCAACTAGCCAATTAGAAGCTTCACTTCACCGTTGACTGAATAATGAATTCATAATTAACTTTTGCCAATAGGTAATTGCGCCACTGTTTCGGCGCCAGCGGAAGGATCAGTTCAAATGCGCCAGGCGGGCAGACATTTTTTGCAAATCCCAGGGCCAAGTGCCGTGCCGGAACGCATCCTGAAGGCCATAAGCATGCAGACCATCGATCACCGGGGGCCAGATTTTGCAGAAGTAGGCCACAAAGCCCTCTCTGGGATGAAAACAATTTTCAAGACAGAACAAAACGTCTTTATCTATCCTTCATCCGGTACAGGCGCGTGGGAAGCTGCGCTTGTGAATACAGTGTCGCCGGGCGGAAATGTTCTCATGTACGAAACAGGACATTTCGCATTCATGTGGTGCAACTTGGCTGAAAAAATTGGGTTACAGCCAGAGTTGATTGAAGGGGATTGGCGTGGCGGTGCGGACCCCAATCAGATAGAAGACCGCTTGCGCGCGGACAGTCAGCACGAGATCAAGGCGGTATGCGTCGTCCACAATGAAACTTCTACCGGGTCAGTCTCGCCTATTGAGGAAGTGCGCAGGGCAATAGACACGGCGAAACACCCTGCCCTTCTTTTGGTTGATTCAATCTCTGGCCTTGCATCGATCGATCTTAGGTTCGACGAATGGGGCGTAGATGTCTGTGTCTCCGGTTCGCAAAAAGGGATGATGCTACCGCCGGGTCTCAGCTTCAACGCTGTGAGCGATCGTGCTCTGGAACATTCAAAATCCGTGACCATGCCACGCAGCTATTGGAATTGGCAGGATATGGTCGAGCCGAACCAGAAAGGGTTCTTCCCTTATACCCCTGGCACCAATCTTATCTATGGATTGAATGAGGCCATCGATATGTTGCACGAGGAGGGGCTGGAGAACGTATTCGCTCGTCATGCCCGCCACGGAGCCGCGACTCGAGCTGCCGTGCAAGCATGGGGGCTTGAGGTATTGTGTGCCCGCCAAGGTCAGGAGTCAGGCGTACTGACCGCTGTCAAAGTGCCTGAGGGACATTCTGCTGATGCCTTTCGTGCGACGGCGCTGGAGCACTATGATATCTCACTCGGAAATGGTCTATCCAAAGTAGCCGACAAGGTATTCCGAATAGGTCACTTAGGCGATTTCAACGACCTGATGTTGATCGGCACACTCTCAGGCGTAGAAATGGGACTCGCCAAAAGCGGCGTGCCGCACACTACAGGCGGTACTCAGGCTGCATTGGAGTATCTCAAGGCCGCGTAACGCCGGACAGAGTCTCCAAAAACTCAACCAGGTCTGCAATCTCCTGCTCGGATAAATTCAGTTCAGAGAGTATGGCTTCGCCATCGGCGTGAAGCCTTTCTATATCAATTTCGTTATAGTGTCGGACCACGGCGTCCAGATCATCCAGGCTGCCGTCATGCATATAGGGGGCGGTTTCGGCTACACCTCGAAGGCTGGGCGTACGAAAGGTTCCAAAATCGGAATGGCTCCTTCGTACATTTCGGACCGCCCACGCGCCTTGCTTTTCCGGATCGTCAGTCCAGTCTCCGTCCAATGTGTAAGGGCTGGAGAGCAAGAAGTTCAGCCCTCCGAACCGGCCATCGTCGACTTCGGTTTCACTCAGAAAATATGGCACGCCCGCGTCGTGGAATTCGTTGTTGGAAAATCTCGGGCCATTATGGCAGAACGCGCAATTCCCGCGCCCCAAGAAGAGCTGAAGCCCTCGCTGGGCAGCTTCGGGGTAGTTCGCAGCCTCTGCCAGATCGCTGCGCTCCAACGCGTCGCGAAAATCGTCAAATTGTGTCCGCTCGGTTACCCGCGTTTCCAGGTAAGCTGATAGGGCTTTGGCAATGTTTACCAAGACCTGCTCTGTGTCTTGGCTTTGAACATCGCCAAAAATGACCTCAAAATCTTCAATGTGCGTACTCTCGGAAATGGCTCTCATTAGGCTTTCTTTGCTGTGCGCCATCTCTTGTTCTTCAATGATCGGATGCAAGCTGGCAGCCCACAGATTATCGCTCTTTCCGCCCCACCCGTACCATCGCAGACCTGCCAGATTTCGCAGTGATGGCGTATTCCGATCCAAAATCACGCGACCGAATGTTCGTGCCTCGGAGTTGGTGAGTGCCTGCTCGGGGTCGTGACAACTTGCACAGGCAAATGCACCATCAATCGACAACACCGGATGGTCGAAAAGCGCTGCGCCCAGCGCAATCGCTCGGGGATCGTTTGAAACCCTGTTGCTTGGATCAGGTTGGAATGATGGTGGCCACGGCCCAAAGGACAGCGTTTGTTGGATTTCATCTTCTGACAATAGGACTTCTGCACGCACCGAACTCGTCAGTAAGACTAGCGCAGCTGTCACCCACAACTTCATTTCAGCGCAATGTCAAAGGTGTAGGATACCGATTGCCCTTTGTATTCGACGTCCACTTGAAGCTCCCACATACCCGGCATGTGAAACAGCATATCATCAACACGGAACACACCGTCGCCTTTTGCAGTGACGACTGGAAGGTAGTTCATCCCGTGTTGGTGAGCAGGCATGATTGCATCGACGCGCATATCAATCACGGTAATTTCGCTGCACACAGTGAGGAGTATTGAAAACGGTTGAGCCAACGGAATTTCGTTGACAGTCAAATGCACAGCAGGCGCGTTCTGAATTTCAGAACCCATCCGTTGCCCGGTCGCCTCACAAGCGACGGCAGCGCCGGAAGATACCAGAAACCAGACGAGCCAGCGGATCATTTTGTTGCCAGCAATCGTTCTGCGTTGGCATAGGCAATGTTGTCCGCTATCTGGTCTGGAAGCAAATCCAGCCATTCGCGTGAAAATTCTGCATGCGGGCCGACGTAATACCAGCGCTCCGGCGCAAATGTATCGGTACCGACCATAAACCGATCAGGATGCGCTTCGAACGCAGCTTGCCAATCCGGATCGACACGGCCCCGCGAGACCATGTCGGAACGGAACGCCAGATCGGCCCAAAGCCGGGGATACGCATTCAAAGCGTCGACAACCTTTCCTGGATCGTCAAAGCCAGAATGTGCCCACAGTACCCGAGCCTCCGGCCAGGTTTCGAAGATCAGGTCAACCGCGTCGCGATCACCGTGATGGTGCAGAATTAAGTTCCGTTCCTTCGCCAGTGCGATCATACGCTGGATAACCGGCGTTTTGATATCGTCCCCATAGGCGTGAAACTCGCCGATGGCTTCGTAGTCGTTCTTCGACAGATTTGCTTCCAGATAATCGATTACTGTTTCGTCGTGCATCCAGGTGTTGATCTCACCGCGACGACGATAGGGACGAAGTGCCGGAACAACGATGTCCGGCGCTGCAGCCAAAAGCAGTTGCGTTCCGCTATCGTCCGAGCTGGAAACCAGGGCTTTCCGCACGCCTGCATCCCGCAGGATTTTGGCCACTTGTTCGGGCGGAACCAGTTTCACGGCATCATGGCTGTAGTGAATATGTGCATCGAAAATCGGTCGCTCATCGGCGATGGCCACTCCGCTGACTAGCGCTGCATATACAATGAATATGTATTTTAGCACTTCAAGCATCCTCCATAGCGTTCAGTCCCGAGCAAGCGTGACGTCGAAATTCACGTGCAGGTAAGGTTCAGTGATCCTACCAGAAAGTGCCATGTCATCGGGAAATTCCGAAGCTGGTCGTTCAACATACGTCATCACCAGATCGTCTCGAACACCAAAGACCGTATCCTGATCCAGATAGGGATCGTCGTCCGGAAAAATCTCGGTCACGAGTGAGCGATGGCCGGGGGCTTTGACGATAAAGTGCAGGTGTGAGGGCCTCCACGGATGGCGACCGCAAGCACGCAGAATATCGCCAACTGGCCCGTCAGACGGCACAGTGTATTCAACTGGCTTTACTGTGGTGAACGCGTATCTGCCATCGTCACCAACTGTCATCAGCCCGTGGAAAGAGTAGGTGTCCTGTTCTTCATCCTGACTGGCGTAGAGGCCGTTGGGTGCCGTTTGCCAGATGTCGAGTTCTGCTCCTGCAATGGGATTGCCCGCTGTGTCCCGAATGATGCCTTCAGCAAGCAGAACCGACCCGCCGTAGTGTCGTTTCATATCCCCACCCATGGGCAGCGGAGGTGCGCCGGATACATGAAACGGGCCCAACACCGACGAACTTGTTGCGTCTGGACTTGAATGCAGCATGTCCACCAAAGAAGACAGGCCCAGCACGTCCGACGCCAGCACAAACTCGTGCCGGTCCTCGGTTTCCACAGCGGCACAGCCCTCGAGAAACGCAATCCCAGCGCGCCATTCGTCATGCGTCAGGTTGGTTTCGCGCGCGAAGTCATGAAGGTGTTTGACAAGTGACCCCATGATTTCGCGCATCCGCGGATCGGTGTCCTTGGACAGGTATCCCATGAACACGTCGGTGATATTATCTTTGGTGACAGAGCGCATCTGTGCCTCCTTAAATCAGGGCAAGGCTGAGGATCGGGAACTCGATCAGAATAAACAGAACGATCAGCATCACGAACGCAAAGGGAAGTGCGCCCATGAACACATCCTTGAGCGATATTCGGTCATCGTTGATCGTCGATTTGATGACGAAGCAAGATATGCCCAAAGGCGGGGTCAAAAGCCCGATTTCGGCGCCGACCACAGTGATAATGCCAAACCAAATAAACGACATGTCCAGGGCTTCGGCCATGGGCAGGAACAGCGGGACGACGATCAGAATGATGGACGCTGTATCGAGCAAAGTTCCCAGAAAAAGCATCAAGAGAACGTAGAGCAGCATGATCGACCAAAAGGACGCGGAATTTCCCGCGAGCAAATCCTGCAACTGATTGGGCAGCCCGGCCAGCCCCAGCATGCGACTATAGATCGAAGCCGCCGTAATCAGGAACAAGATCGCCGCTGTAATATGACCGGTTTCCAGCAACGCGTCCCAGAACGCTCTTGGTGTCATGGACTTGCGTACGACTGCGATCACGAGCGCAACCAGTGCCCCAGCGGCACCCGCCTCGACAGCGGTTAGCCATCCTGTGTAAATGCCACCGAGCACTACCGTGATAATGAACAATGTGGGCAGGGTCTTGGATGCGATCTCGCGCCAGGACATCCATTCGGTGTCTTCGACGACCCGGCCGCCCACAAATGCAGGTGTAAAGCGGCCCATCAACCAGATCGCGCCCACATAAGCTATTGCCAGCATGATACCGGGTATAACTCCCGCCAGAAACATGTCCCCTACGGACTGTTCGGCGACAAAGGAATAGATGATCAGCATCGCCGAGGGTGGAATAATCATCCCCAAAACCGACGACCCGGCCACAACCCCAACCGCAAAACGTGGATTATATGCCTGCGCCATCATCTGCGGGACCGAGACCTTGGTGAACACTGATGCGGACGCAATGGACGACCCGGTAACGGCCGCAAACACAGCATTTGCTCCGACGGTCGCCATTCCGATACCGCCTTTGACCTTGCGAAATCGCATGGTCATGACCTCGTAAATATCCCTCCCTAGTCCCGCTTTTGAAACGATGAGGCCCATAAAGGTAAACAGCGGGATTGTCGCGAAACTGTATTCCATCGCGCTGTCGCCCACCGCAACCTTCAGCAGGTTGAGCGCAAGCGTGAAGTTGTCCCGCATCAGCCAGATCGACACGAAGGAGACCACGCCCAAAGCAATTGGAATATAGACCCCCGCGTAAATCAGAAAGACTATGGCAACGACCGAGATCAGGCCAATCTCAATCGGCGTCATTCTGCGGCCTCGTCATGCTCTGGGGTGCGAATAAGTTGCGGGCGGTCCTGCGCCGTGACGACCTTGAGCAGGAAGATCACGCAGGCAAGCGCAGTACCGCACGCGATGACCAGTTTGACCGGCCACCAAGGCAATGTGAAAAGACCGGGCACTCCGAAGTAGTCCTGTGTTTCCCACATGTGAAGAAATTCTGGGAAGGTTACATAGGCGATCAAGGCCATGAAGATTGCCGAAATGGCGTTGATGATGCGCCTCAGGTTGGCTGTCAGACCGGGGCGACGATGGTGTAGCAGGTTCAGAAACCCATCTGAGCGCGTCAATCGATCCACTCTGACAACGTCGGCCAGCTGCAGGAACACGATCATCACGACCGAGAATTGCACCATCTCGTAGGTTCCGCGCAGTGGGGCCGAAAACAGGCCCCGCGCAATGACGTCAACATTCAGAATGACCACCAACGCTAGGACGACAAGCGTACCCAATGCGTTGGCGGCGATAGCAAGCGAATTGGCGACCCGCGACAGGACAGCAACAGCAGTCTTCAGCATGTAAGGCCCCTTTCTCAGGTCGCCGAAAGGTTATTTGACCGTCCAGTCGCGCACACCAGTGAATCCGGCGCCCTGAAGCTTGCTCAGATAAGCGGCTAGCATCTCTGTGCCCTGTTCGCCGTTTTCGTTAAGCGTTGCAGCCCATTCCTGCGCAACATTGGGCATAGCATTTGCCCACGCGGCGCGGTCTTCATCCGAGATTTCAATGATCGATCCGCCAGCTTCTACAAAGGCATCTCGTGACGCTGCGGCTCGGTCCATCGCAATGCCTGCCACATGGTCACGGTAGTCAATAGCCACGGCCTGTAGTACTTCTTTGACCTCATCGGGCAGACTCGCCCAGTAGTCGGCATTGACGGTGACTGTTTTTGTATTCACCGCACCAAGGTCTGCCTTCAACATGTAAGGGGCCACTTCGACGATTTTGAACGTCTTGGAAGCTTCCGGCCAAATCATTACGCAATCGACGAGGCCGGTTTGGACCATGTTGTAGAAATCTGTAAGGCCACCGCGAACGCCAGCCGCGTCCTTGATACCCTCGAGATAGCGCAGGTTCAAACCAGCACCCGCGATCTTGCGTCCTTCAAGGTCTGCAACTTTCTCGACCGGCTCTGAGCAGAACATCTGATATGTGTCGAGCACAACGCCTGTTGCCAGATAGACCTGATTTTGCGCAGCGAACTCATTCTGCATCGCCGGGTATTCTCGCGCGATCTCGTCGACCGCCTTGGCCACCGCGCGAGCATCCGACGCGACGAATGGTGTCGAGCCCGAGATCCCCTGGCTGGGCAGCTTGGACGAATGGAAGATGGTTGTGACGATGCCAATGTCGCCCAAACCCAACTGTACGCCCTCCAGAACACCTTTGGGTTTTACAATAGAACCGCCATAGTTCTCCTGCCAGTTCATCTTGTAATTGCCGGACTCGGCCAACCGCTTATCCACTTCAGGAATAAAGAAGTTTGTGAATTCTTTAACCCACAAGGCCCGGTCTGGGTAACCATCAATTACGACAGCTGAAATGGTCTCTTCCGCTGCGACTGACAGTGCCATAGTGCTTGCCACGGCAACACCCAGTAGACTGCACTTGGTCCAGTTTTTCATTATCTCTCCTCCCAGAAAGTTTGATCTTGTTGCCCTTTATTTGTTCGCCTTGAACCCCGGCAGTCAGTCCTTTCCACACCAACGGATTTGCGCAGCATTGCGACGGCAAAGTACTTGGCCGATTGGCCTCCCACTTGCGTCATTTCCTCATGCATAAGAACAAACCCTGTCGAACGGAAATCGCGGCAGTTTGTGAAACAAACCCGTTTCATCGGCGTAACCTAGATTGCACAGAAAGTTCGATTTGAGGGTGGTTCCTGCAAAGAACTCCTCGTCGACAATCTTGTTCGAAAAGCCTGACATGGCACCAACGTCCAACCCAACGGCCCGTGCCGCGATCATGAAGTAGGCGCCCTGAAGCGTACCATTGCGAAACGCCGTATCGGCCACGTAATCGGGATTATTTTCGAACAACGGCCGACGATCTTCGTGTGGGAAAAGGAAGGGCAGTTCCTTCCAGAACTCCATGTCGTGGGCAATTATGGCCGTGACTGGCGCGCCCATCATCTTTGGCACGTTCTTTGGCTTCAAAGACTTGGCAAGCCGCTCTTTGCCCTCGGCACTTTTCACGAAAATGAACCGCGCAGGCAGTGTATTCATACTGGTCGCGCCGCTGATCGTGATGTCGTAAACCTCTTCAAGCAACTCGTCGGAAACCGGCTTGTTTGTCCACGCATAGTGCGACCGTGACTCGCGCAGAATCAAGGCGATTGCGTCATCCGACAGACGAGGAATGCGCGCGCGCAGTTCGCGATGATCTTGCTGCGCCTTGGCGCGAAGTGCCTCCAGCTCTGCCCCGGTCGGTGCGCTCATTCTGCTGCCACCTTTGACCTGTTGTCTTTTTCGTCCACGATCGGGCTGGAACAGACGCCGATACCTTCGATCTCGACTTCAACGGTTTCGCCTGGCTTCAACCAGCGAGGGTCGGGTTTTTTGGCGTGGCCCACGCCCGGCGGTGTTCCCAATGCAACCAGATCTCCCGGTTCCAGAGTCATGAATTCCGAAATTGTCGCGATCACCTGGCGGACACCCCAGATCATGTTGGCGGTATTCGAACTTTGAAGAACCTCATCGCCAACGCGGCTTTCGATCTTGAGGCCCGAAGCGCCTTCGGGCAACTCATCCTGAGTCACGGTGAAGGGGCCAATTGCGCCCGTGTCGTCAAAGTTCTTACCCGGTGTCCACTGAACCGTTTTGCGCTGATAGTCCCGCACCGAACCATCGTTGAAAACGGTATAACCAAACACATGATCCAGCGCCTTTTCTTCCGAGATATGGCGACCGCGTTTCCCAACGATCAGCATCAATTCCGCTTCATAATCGAAATGCTCGGAAGCCGCCGGTCGCACCATGGGTTTGCCAGCCGCCATGATTGAGTTCTTTCCGCGCATGAATAGCGTTGGGTACGCGGGAATGTCGTATCCACCTTCTTTGATATGGTCGGTATAGTTCAATCCCATGCAAACAATGGTGCCGGGGGCGGCCACCGGCAATGCCGGCGTGATAGTCGAGACTGGCACAGGCACCGCTGCTGAGATTTTATCGGCCAGTGAGTCGCTCAAACCAGGATCGGCAATCAACCCCATCAGATCTGTGCCGACACCAGAGTCCAAAGCCGTTAAATTTACTGCTTTTTCGCCGTTCACGGCAAACACCGCGGTACCTTCCAAAGTCTCTCCCACTAGGTATTTCATTTTCATCATCCATATCAGTTTGCTTGATTTTTGCCGATTATTTTGCCATATGTCAATTAATATCGATTTTATTGGAGGGCGCAGATGGTTGCCTGGGCAGACTACAAATCAGAAGCACAGAGCCGCGGCGCACTTGCTTTGGAGCTTTACGTTGCACACAGCACGCCTGCCAAAGCGCCCGAAGACGTGAAGGCGTCACTTCCTGATCACTTGGCATATCAGGCGCAGCTTGAACGTTCGGGTCAGCTGGCTTTTGCCGGACCAATGTCGGATGAAACCGGTGAGCATATGCAGGGAATGGGCCTGATCATCTACCGCGCCGACAGCCTTGAGGTCGCTCGAAATCTAGCCGAGGACGACCCGATGCATAAAAGCGGGGCGCGCAGTTTTGTTCTTCGGCGCTGGATGATCAACGAAGGCTCACTGAACCTGACAGTCGGTCTATCGACCGGAACAAGCGCCCTCAGTTAAAAGCACTTCAAAGATTGCGCATTCAAAGAGGAAAAGTCGGATATGGACGTCATGCTTGATACCGAGGGCAAAGAGAAATCAGCCACTCATGGTGCGTATCGACGGCTGCGCGATATGATCCTCACAGGCGAGTTGCCGCCCGGACAGAAGCTCAAGATCGAACAACTCCGTGGCCTTCTGGATACGGGCGCAAGCCCGGTTCGGGAGGCGCTTAGCCTCCTGACGTCTGACATGCTGGTCGAGCGGATTGATCAGCGCGGATTTCGGGCGGCGCCAGTCAGCAAATCCAACTTCGAGGAAATACTGT
This sequence comes from Ruegeria sp. CDSB022, assembly GCF_059611145.1. Taxonomy (NCBI): domain Bacteria; kingdom Pseudomonadati; phylum Pseudomonadota; class Alphaproteobacteria; order Rhodobacterales; family Roseobacteraceae; genus Ruegeria; species Ruegeria sp. CDSB022. The sequence goes on from NZ_JBXWOZ010000014.1 coordinate 60,096, forward strand.
TGCTCCGATGCAACCTCGAGGAAACAGCGCTGCGCGCTTCCATCGCTAATGCAGATGGAGCTTGGGAGGACAGGCTTGTTTTGCGGCATCACCATATGAAAAAGGCCAGTCAAAAGAGTGCACCAGACTTCGAAGACGCCCACAAAGTGTTTCATATGGCCTTGTTGGAAAATGCAAAACTGCCGTTGCTGCTACGGTATTGCTCGCAGCTTTATGACCTCAACATTCGCTATCGTTATCTGGCGGCGGGAGGGCCCAGTTACAAAAAGCGCGATATCGCTGCCGAACACCAGCAAATCCTGGATGCCGCACTCGACCACGATGCAGACGGCGCGACCCAGCACTTGCTCAACCACTACCGCCGAACGGGTGAGTACCTGAGCAGTCAGATGGAGTCCTGAAATGCAGCGGAACTGGTTTCTGGGCGATCTGCTGAATCAGCTGTTCGATCGTCCCGGCAAAAAGCGCGGCAACGATGACTATCGATCCATTGCAGAGCTTTGTGAGGCCTTGTTGTCCGCAGAAGGCGAAGTATCGGGCTTCACCCTCGGCTCCACAATTCTTGATCGGTACCAGACCTTAGAAGACCCCGAGAAATTGGAGTTTTTTGCCTATTTGAATGACCAACTTGAGCTGGACGCGGATCAGCTTGCCGAAGTGGCAAGCCTCTATGCAAACGACAGAAGTGTCAATTTATATCAAAAGCTTAGCGAATTCGCGGAACCCAAACGGCAAGAGTTGTTGCGCCGATTGAACCAACCATCCGGCGCGACACAAGAACTCGTAGCAATGCGCGTTGACTTATTGCGCTTTCTTAAATCCAACCCCGAGCTCAAACGAACAGATATTGATTTCGTTCATTTGCTGAGAAGTTGGTTCAATCGGGGCTTTCTTGTCCTCAAACAAATCAGTTGGGATACCCCTGCCCGCGTTTTGGACAAGATCGTTGCCTACGAAGCGGTCCATCAAATCAACGATCTGGATGATCTGCGACGCAGGCTCTACCCGCCGGATCGTCGTTGCTTTGCATTCTTCCATCCTTCGATGCCAGATGAGCCGCTGATTTTTGTCGAAGTTGCTCTGACGGCTGAAGTTCCAGACGCAATCGATGCGCTTTTGTCCGAAGATCGGGAACCGATCGAAACCGAACAAGCGAAAGTCGCGGCGTTCTACTCTATCTCGAATTGCCAGAAAGGTTTAACCGGTATCAGCTTTGGCAATCTGTTGATCAAACAGGTTGTAACTGAGCTGTCGCGAGAACTTGAGGGGCTTGATACATTTGTGACCTTGTCGCCGATACCAGGACTGAACCGTTGGCTAGAGGGCGAAACAGACAATCCTGAGCACGGCCACGCCGCCGAGGCCGTACTTGCGGCAACAACCTCGCCGCAAGATTTGCGCGCAATGGCCGCCCGGTACCTGTTGTTCGCCAAGCGCGAGGATGGGATGCCGTTGGATCCCGTGGCCCGCTTTCACCTCGGAAACGGTGCCGAGTTGCACGAGTTGCACGCCGAAGCCGATTTGTCACCGAACGGACGATCACAATCCGGCGGTGCGATGGTGAACTACCTGTACGATTTAAACAAAACAGAACGTCATCACGAAGAGTTCGCGACACATGCGACGATCGAAGCCTCGCGTTCTGTTCGCGCGGCCTCAACCGCTGCGCTTGCGACCAAGCCAAGGGAAAATACCGCGTGACCAACACTCTATACGACAGCCTGTTTGCCCGGCATGAGGGCAACGAGGCTCCGTTCCTGCAATTCGACGATGACCAGGTTGTGTCCTATGACGCGTTTTTGAAGCGCACCGCGCAGGTCGCGCATGTTTTGCAAAACAACGGCGTTTCACCAGGCGATCGCATCGTTGTGCAAGCGCCCAAGTTGGCCGATACGATTGCCCTCTACGCCGCTTCGGTACAGGCAGGTGCAGTCTATCTGCCGCTTAACACTGCCTACACTTTGGCAGAGTTGGACTATTTCATCTCTGATGCCCAACCTTCGATGATCGTTTGCGATAGCAGAGACGAAATTGAAGTCGGAAAATTGGCGGCTCGGTCTGGGGCAAAGCTGCGAACACTCGGCGGCGTTTACCCTAGCCTGAGCAGCGAGGCCGACGCGCAGCCCTGCGTCTTCGAAACCGTGGATCGCGCTCCGGACGATCTTGCCGCGTTGCTCTACACATCAGGCACAACAGGCCGTTCCAAAGGCGCAATGCTGAGCCATCAAAACCTATTGTCCAACGCCCAAGCTCTTGTTGGTCTGTGGGGTATCACAAACGACGATCGCTTGGTTCACGCGCTGCCGATCTTTCACACGCACGGGCTTTTCGTGGCGATGAATACGTCACTACTCGCCGGTGCCAGAGTTCGCCTTATGCAAAAGTTCGACCTCGGCGCCATCCTGGATGAATTGCCCAAGTCGACCCTTTTGATGGGGGTTCCCACTTTCTATACCAGACTGTTGGCAGACGACCGGTTCACAAAAGAGATCACAGGGAACATGCGCCTGTTCGTCTCGGGCTCTGCCCCCCTGCTTGCCGAAACCCATCAGGCATTCGAAACGCGCACCGGCCACCGAATACTTGAGCGCTATGGCATGACCGAGACGAACATGAACACCTCTAACCCCTATAGTGGCGAACGTCGCGCGGGAACTGTTGGCATGGCACTGCCCGGCATCGAGGTGATCGTCACACATACGAAAACCGGAGAACCACTTCCCCCGGGCGAAGTTGGAATGATCGAAGTCCGCGGCCCCAACGTGTTCAAAGGCTATTGGCAGATGCCCGAGAAAACCGCCGAAGAGTTACGAGAGAACGGGTTCTTCATCACCGGGGACTTGGGCCAATTCAGTGAGGACAGCTATCTATCGATTGTGGGGCGGTCGAAAGACTTGATCATTACCGGGGGTTACAACGTGTATCCCAAAGAAATTGAAGAGATACTGAACGACATCGACGGTGTTCTGGAATCGGCGGTTTTCGGCGTCCCCGACAACGATTTTGGTGAAGCAATCATCGCCGCTCTGGTTATTGAGCCAAGCGTAAAACTTGAAGCGGATCAGATTGCTGAGACCATCAGGGACAAGCTGTCGCGCTTCAAACATCCGCGCCGCTACGAATTCGTCTCGAAATTGCCGCGAAACACTATGGGAAAAGTTCAAAAGAACGTGCTGCGCGAACGGTACGCGGACATGGAACTGTCGCCGGCAGAATCTTAGTAAGCCCATCCAGACGCTCAATCAAATAAAGACTTTCAGATCGGCTACTACCCTCCCCTTCAGACTGCCAAACTCATTAGGAGATTCATAATGACCCGCATGACGGCAAAAGACTTCGACCAGGAACTTCTGGACCTGTACGACTTTTACGCGCACGGCAAGATCACCAAGCGCCAATTCCTGGATCGCGCCGGAAAGTTCGCGGTCGGCGGCGTGACAGCGGTTGCGTTGCTGAACATGCTCAGCCCGAATTATGCGATGGCTCAGCAAGTGTCATTCAACGATCCCGATATCCACGCAGACTACATTACCTATCCGTCACCCAATGGAACCGGTGATGTCCGAGGGTATCTTGTCCGGCCCGCTGGCGTTGAAGAGCCCCTACCTGGGGTGCTGGTGATCCACGAAAACCGCGGTTTGAATCCTTACATCGAGGATGTGACGCGCAGGTTGGCAAAAGCCGGATTTATGGCGTTGGCCCCCGACGGCCTGACATCGGTTGGCGGCTACCCGGGCAACGACGCCGATGGGCGCGAGTTGCAAAAGACAGTGGACCGTGTCGAGTTGATGAACGATTTCTTCAATGGGTTTGAATACCTGTTGAACCGAGATGACAGCACCGGAAAGGTCGGAGCAGTGGGTTTCTGCTATGGCGGCGGTGTAGTCAGTGCAATTGCCGTGGCCTACCCGGAACTGGCCGCAGGCGTGCCGTTCTATGGTCGCCAGCCAGCAGCTGAGGATGTAGCCAAAATTCAAGCGCCGTTACTAATTCAGATGGGAGAGCTTGATGAGCGCATCAACGCAGGTTGGCCGGATTTTGAAGCCGCTCTGCAATCCAACGGAAAAGTTTACGAGGCCTACATCTACGAAAATGCCAACCACGGTTTTCATAACGACAGCACGCCTCGTTATGACGAGGAAATGGCAAACCTAGCCTGGGACCGCACCATTGATTGGTTCAACACTTATCTGAAGTAACTACAGTGTACAGCGAAGCGAGCATTGTGTTTTCATAGCTACGTCCCAACCCAAGGTTCATCTTAGCCGAGCCCTCAGTGGCCTTAGAAATTTGACTTTCGCAGACTGCGTTTCCGCGACCAGGTCTTGGCCTACTATCCCAAACATTGGATATTTTTTTGGTGTTGAAACGATTGGAAAGTAATGTCGAAGCAGATTTAGGTGAAGCGATCCATCGTTAGGTGTTCAGCTTATCTGCGGGTTAAGCACACTATCACTTTAATGCCGCTAATAGCAGCCATTGATCATGTGTTCGGAGAAAGGCTCCTCTTAGTTTGAATTAACCAATTCTATATTCACCAACCGCTACCAGATTTTTGATCGAGGTGCCCAGTCAGTTCTGTTTGAAACTCGGCTGGCTTTTAAACAGTCACAGCAGATTGGATCGGATAAACTTGGACAACTGCTATCGTTTCTACGCGTAGTTAGCCGTTCTTTTGGTTCTCTTCGGTATCCCGAAACCGCCGCACGAGATAATCTACGAACGCGCGGGTTTTTGGTGCCAGATTCCGCCTTTCGGCAAACATTACGACAATATCTGTGCTGGGTGGTGCATACTCCGGCATGACGTGGACAAGTTCGCCGGAGCTAAATTTAATGTTTGCCATATAGCATGGCAGCCGTGCGATCCCGATGCCAGCAAGAGCGGCTCGAAAGACGACATCGGTGCTGTTTCCCTCAAAACTACCCGTTGCTTCAAATTTTTCGCCTGCGTTCGGTTCGATGCTGTTCCAAGCGTTCCGCTGGCTTCTCCCAGCAACTCTCAAGCAGTTGTGCTCAGCCAATTCGGCGAAATTCGACGGTGTTCCAGAACGCTCAAGGTATTCAGGTGAGGCACATAGTACCCTCCGACTCTGCATAATGCGCCTGATGACCATATCTGGATTCTTGTGTTGTTCCGCAAAGCAGATCGCCACGTCAAACCCTTCACTGCGAGGATCAATCTCCCGGTCGGTTAAGTCCAACGATACTTGAACTTCAGGATTCTCCTCCATGAATTCAGGCAAGGCGGGGATCAACTGTGACTTACCAAAGGCGACAGTGGACGCGATCCTGAGTTCTCCGCGTGGGACGCCGTCAAAGCTATGGATCATCGCTTTGGCTTCATTGAATTTGTCAGCCATCGCTTTGCATTTTTCATAGAAATCTTGGCCTTCTCGCGTCGGAGAGACACCCGTTCGGGTGCGATTAAGAAGGTGGTAGTGAACCTGATCTTCAAGTAATCCGATCTGCTTACTTACTGCTGATGGGGTCTGCCCCATTGATCTTGCAGCCGCAGAGATGCTGCCCTGCTCGACAACCGTCGCAAAGATTAACATTTGCGCAGAAATATCCATGTCATGACCCTTGCTGTTCCAATCTGGCATGGGGCCTATGCCAGATTGCCAAATTGTGAGCGCTACCAAACAGGCGTACCTCTGCATTGCAGCATAAATACTGCACTGCAGCAACGGACGAGGCAATATCATGGCAATTACACGATCAAACAGCGCGCTGGATGTCGTTTTCGAAGCTGGCCGCACGTTCTTTCATCAAAATCTGGACACGATGCGAAAGGCACAGGCCAAACGCAGGGTTTATCGCGCAACGTATTATGAGCTCTCGGTGCTATCTGACCGTGACTTAATAGATCTGGGCATTCCACGCAGTAGCATCAAAAAACTTGCTATGGAGGCTGCATATGGCTGCTAACACCCAAACGGCTAGTACAGATCGTAGTCACTCCATCGCCCTATCAATCAGCTTCCTGGCGAGGATCGGAGCCACGGCCAATGCGGCCTTGAAGGCACTGAAAATGGCCCGGATGCTCTCTGCGCTTTCAAATATGAGCGATTACCAACTCTCTCAGATCGGAATTTCGCGATCTGAGATCCCGGAATATGCCGGAAAATTGATGGCTGACGAATAGGTAAGCGAGCCCTCAGGTCCAAAAGCTTACACGGAAAATGCTGGTTCTCGCTCCTCCCAGAGTAAGCCAGCATGAGCGGTGGCGAAAAAGCCAACAGGGAGCGCCAACGCACGGGCCAGCATTTTCAACTCCTCCCGAAAGTGCTGGCCCAAACCAACCTGCCAAGCAGGAGCCCCGAGAAATGAGCGATAGGAGAACTTCACAAGATCTGGTCGTCCGTCGTCTCGGTTTCGGCGATCAAGATAAAATCTGTGATCATTTTCTGCGGTTAGATGTCCAAACGCGGCGGGCACGGTTTTGTGGAGCCGTCGACGACATTGGTGTCTTGAGTTACGCACAGAATATCCTTCGATACAACAGTATCGCTTGTGGAGCGTTTGTCTGGGGCCAATTGAGGGGCCTTGTGGAACTGCGCGGCCTCTTTCATTCATGGCCATCAAAGCCAGAGGTTGCACTCTCTGTCGAAGCCGAATGGCAAGGCATTGGGATTGGCGACGCTTTGTTTCGACAGATGTACGCGATGGCGCAGAACAGAGGCGTCCGGACTATCCAAATGATGTGTCTGAAGGAAAACCGCCACATGCGCTATCTTGCGGCGAAACATAACGCGCGGTTTGTAGCTGACGCAGATGTTGTTGAATCAGTGTTGCATCCCAACTGGCCCACGCCAACGTCAATTGCCATTGAGATTTTCGCTGAAATTAGGGCACACTCACATCTGCTTTTTATTTAGACGACCAATGGCACACTGCGTATTGCGGTCTTTTGATTGCACTTAAGCGAATGACCTTTTCTAATGCCTTTATTGTTTCAGTGTTAAAGTTACCTTTCTTGAGATAATGGCCGTGCGGTGCGAATATTCCACGTTAAACACAAGTCGGGATTTATCGCCTCAGGCTGTAACACGCAGTGCATCGACAGGAACCAGCGCTCCCTTGGCTTGGATTACGTAGCTGGCCAATTGGCAGCCTAATGATATTCCTGCGCGGAAATCGCTTTTCTCCAAAACGCTGAGCAAAACGCCAGCGTTGAAGCTGTCACCAGCGGCTGTTGTATCAATAGCGGAAGTTTCCGGCTTAGCGGGCACCTCCCCTCTAATATTCCCATCTTGATAAACCACAGAATGCTCGCCGTTCTTTACGACGATCCGCTCCACACCATGTCTTGCATATCGTTCAAGAGTCGCGGTCGGACAGTCGTCATTAAACCACGCGCTTTCATCGTCAAAAGACGGCAACACGATATCCGAGAGTTCAGCAGCGCGCATGATTGAACGTTTCATTTCTTCGGTACTCGACCAAAGTTTGGGTCTGATGTTCGTATCGAAAGCCACGGTTTTCCCTACATCGCGCCCCTTTTGGAGAGCACCAAGTAGGTTTTCTCGCGATTGAGGACCAAGAATTCCCAGCGTAATTCCTGAGTAATAGATCAAATCCGCTTTTTCGATAGCACGGTCAAGCGCGTCTGGGTCGTCAGCAAGCCGTCTGGCGGCAGAGCTGTTGCGCCAGTAGGAAAAACTACGCTCACCGTTGGAAAGGTGGATCATATAGAGACCCACAGTTCCATCCAAGATTTCACAAATGTGAGAGGTATCGATGCCTGTTCTGTCAATAAAGGCTCGCATTTCGCGGGACAGTTTGTCGTCACCAACTGCCGTAAAATAAGCGACCTCTGTATTCGGTGATATTTTCGCTAAATACCAAGCTGTGTTGAACGTATCACCAGCGTACCCGATCTTGAACTCCCCTGGACCGCCTAGGGGAGCAAGTTCCGCCATGCACTCGCCGATTGCTAAGATACGCATGGGTTCTACAAAAAATCGTCACGCCGCGGAGTGAAGCTATCCACGAGCTTTCCTGGTTCCAGGCAAACACATCCGTGGGTTTGATCTGAAGGAATGACAAAACTGTCTCCTGGCCCGAACTCTTGGTCACTTTCGCCCAAAGTGAACCGGAACCGGCCGCTTTCGACATATGTTGACTGGACATGCGGATGGCTGTGCAACGCGCCTATCGCACCTGCTTTGCTGAACCGAAAGGCAACAACCATGAGATTAGGATGATCAGAGAGAACTTGCCGTGTGACATTCTCTCCTGTCGAGACAACTGGAAATTCAGGCAAGGTGTACCTCCGCTACATTATGAGAAAAGCATTCCACCATTCAGATCGACATTAGCTCCTGTAATGAAAGCACTGTCGTCGCAGGCTAGGAATAGGACAAGGTTTGCGACATCCTCAATGGTGCCCTGACGTTTCATTGGCGCAGCGGCTTCAAAGCCGCGACGTCCTGCGTCCGGTGTGTGGATGTTATGAAAATCAGTATCAATCATCCCAGGGCAAAGCCCATTGACTCTGATATCCGGGCCTAGCTCTTTGGCCAAACCCCGCGTCAGCGTCATGATCGCGCCCTTTGAGGTCGCATAGGGAACTGAGCCGGGGCCACCGCCATCGCGAGCGGCTTGGCTTGCCAAGTTGACGATTGTACCGCTTTTCATATGAGGCAAACAGGCGTTCGTCATCATGAAGTTGCTGGTCAGATTCAAGTCCATCACATACCGCCAATGCTCAAGTGAGGACTCTGCGACTGTTTTGCGGGCAACCAAACCGCCCGCATTATTGACCAAAACGTCAATACTGCCGAACTCCGCGAGAGATCGCGCCACCAATGCGTCAACGTCGCTTTTCTGCGTTAAGTCTCCTTGAAGCGCGAATGCGGTTCCGCCATTTGCTTTGATCCTGGCCACAACGTCCTCAACGCCTGCGCTGCTGGCAAAATAGTTTATTGCAACTTGTGCGCCCTCGGAGGCTAGTTTGATTGCAGCAGCTGCACCGATATCTCGGCCGGCTCCAGTTACAATTGCCGATTTTCCAGCGAGCTTCATAGCCATCCCTCATCATTGCTCTGAATTGAAAATTGTCGTGCTCCAGCGGGCGCTTGCTCAGGCTGCACCGCGTTTGACGAACATGTCGTAGATTTCGGGGACATTGCCTTCGCCCATCCCTGCATCAAGCGCCGTTTGAAGATTTGCGGAAGTGCCTTCAGCGATTTCGGAGCGTGTTCCAATGTCAGTGATCATCTGAACGAAGTAAGCGATGTCCTTGTTGGCATTGCTGATCGAAAACCCAAGATCACTTACACCATCGACGGCGTAATTCTTGCAAAATTGCATGAATGGAGAATTGGACGGGCCCGCAGACATGATCTCAAAAAGCTGCTGGCCATCGATGCCCGCTTGTTTTGCAACTGCAAATGCCTGGCTCATGGTACACGCTGTTGTCATACCCATGAAGTTGTTGATCAGCTTAGTCGTATGGCCCGCGCCGAGTGTGCCAAGATGGAACACGTTCTCGCCCTGCACGTCGAGCACAGGTTTGACCTTTTCAAACGTTTCGATATCGCCCGCTGCCATGATGTTCAGCAAACCGTCCTTGGCGTGCATAGGTGAACGCCCCAACGGTGCGTCGAGCATCCCGGCCCCTTTTGTCGCAAGGTCCGCGCCAATTTTCTTTGTTGACGCTGGAATGGACGTGCCGAAATCTATGACCACCGCGCCTTCTTTGATCCCGGCGAGAATACCATTCTTGCCGTAAATCAGGCTTTCGACCACGTCAGATGTTGTCACGCAGAGCATGACGATATCACTGGCCTCGGCGAGTTCCTTAGGGGTGCTGACCTCGACCGCGCCGCGCGCAACGGTTTGGGCAACCGCCGCTTTGTTGCGGCCCATGACCACAAGATCAAAACCATTGTTTTGGAGGCATTCAACCATCTTGCTACCCATTTGGCCTAGACCAATGAAACCGATTTTTGGGTACGACATTTGCGCCTCCTAAGCGTTTGGGTTTTTCATTTTGGAAAGGACGTCGGCCCCAGCTTGGGCGACGTCATGATCTTGCGAAGGTGAGCCTGAGCTAACACCAATGCCGCCGACGACATCAGAACCAGCAAGCACAGGAAGACCGCCGGCAACGGTCACCATACGTCCGCCTAAGGCCGAGGCGATGCCATACGCTGGCATTCCCGGTTGACTGACTTCACCCAGGGCTTGCGTGCTCTTTTTGATGCCGGATGCGGTGTAAGCCTTATCGATCGCCAGATTGACGCTGGTAATCTTGGCGCCATCCATTCGCTCAAATGCGATGAGGATGCCGCTTTCGTCGGTAACAGCGATGCACATTGGCACCCCGATATCCTCGGCTTTGAGCCTAGCGACCGCGATCAGCCGTCGCGCCTCTTCAATGTCCAATCGTTTGATATTCAGCATAGCGGTGTCCTTTGGGCTTTATGGGCCGATTAGGAGAGTCGGAAGTGTGAGCGAGATGGCAGGAACGAAGGTGATCAGCATCAGCGCTGCGAAGATCGCAAGGTAGAAAGGCCAGATCGTTCTAATGGCTTTTTCCATCGGCAACTGGCCAACCGCACAGCCTACAAACAGACACGTTCCGACCGGAGGCGTGCAAAGCCCCAGACCAAGGTTCACCAGAAGGATCATGCCGAATTGCAGCGGATCGATCCCCAGCATATTCATCACCGGTAAGAAGATCGGCGTGCAGATGAGGATCAAAGCTGCCATATCCATAATCATGCCAAGCAGCAAAAGAACGGCGTTGATCATCAGCAAAATCAGGATCGGGTTCTCGGTTATCCCCAAAAGGAACTCGACCGTTTTGGTTGGTACGCGGTTGTAGGTCAGCATGTAGGCGAAGGCCCCGGCGCAAGCGATCAGGATCATGACCATCGACGTTGTGCGCACGGACGAAATTACAGCAATCTTAAAGGCATCCCATGACAGGCTGCGGTAGACGATCAGCGTGACAACAAAGGCATACATAGCCCCGAACGCACCGGACTCTGTCACAGTAAAGATGCCTGAAAGGACACCTCCGACGATAATGACCGCAGTCAGCAAGCCGGGGATGGAGCCGACAAACGCGTACGCCAGCGCCGTCCATCCTGGAAACCGTTCAGCCTGATAGCCGCGCTTTACCGCGACCACATACGCAGCAATTGCCAAGCAACAGCACATCAGGATGCCGGGGATCACACCCGCCAAGAACAGCTTGGAAATTGATACCGCACCGCCCGTGGCAAGAGCAAAGATGATCATATTGTGACTGGGTGGAATGATGATCCCGGCGATGGAAGACGTCACCGTCACATTCACCGCATAGTCAGCGTCGTATCCCTTGTCCTTCATAACGGGGATGAGAATTGAGCCCAGCGCGGATATGTCCGCAATCGCCGAACCTGAAATCCCACCAAAAAGCATGGAAGAAAACACGTTCACAATGCCAAGCCCGCCGCGCACGGCACCGACAGCAGCTTGCGCGAACCTGACCAATCTGGCGGCTATACCGCCGTGGAACATAAGCTCGCCAGCGAAAATGAAAAACGGGATCGCCATAAGCGAAAAAACGTTGATTCCTGCGACTATTCGTTGAAAGCCGACGAACAAGGGCAAGCCTTCATACCAAAACGCAGCCAAGGCAGAAATCCCGAGTGCGTAAGCGACTGGAGTGCCGATGATGACGGAAAGGGCAAAGACCCCGAGAAGAACTGCAAGTCCCATGATTAACCCTGATCTATACTGTCTTGACGCGCGTCCTCGCCCAGAAACAGGCGGATCAGATGACCGATGGAAAACAGAAGGACCAATGCTCCGCTAATGGTCATAGGCAGGGATCTCAGGCCCTCGGGCCATTGAATAAGCGGGATCAACGTGCCCCATTTGAATTCGGTCAATTCAAGCCCATACCAGAACATCATCGCGCCAAATCCGGCTAGCAGCATATCTGTGATGCAGACAAAGACTGTTCGTACTTTCGGCGGCACCATGCCACGAAAAAGAACAACAGAGAGGTGGGTATGGTTGTGCACTCCGGCTGCTGCGCCGAGGAAGGCAATGACCATGACAAGTAAAAGCGATACCTGTTCAACCCAAGTGGGCGTGTCATTGAGGACGTACCGGCCAAAGACCAGCCACGCGAAGATGGCGGTCATAGTCACGATGGCGACGCCGGCCAACAAGGTACAAAGGCGGGCGAGCAGGTCGAGGAAGATATCCATCCTCCTCATAAACTCTGATGTCTTGCCTGAAACTCGCATGCCGCCCCCTTTTTTGTTTTACGAGCCCGGCTTCTTTGAAGGAAACCGGACGCGCCTTTTTTGTGTTCGCTTTGGAAAATCACTCAGTGGCCTGGGCCATCTCGACCAACGCTGTCATATCTGGGTTGGCAGCAAGGTAGTCGGCATAGACTACGTCCATCGCGGACTGGAAGGGGCCCTTGTCTGCTATTTCGTTGACTGTGATGCCAGCCGCTTCAACGTCAGAGCGCGCTTGCTCAGATCCAACAGCCCACAGTTCGCGCTGATACAGAGCCGCGTCTTGTGCCGCACTGCGTACAGCTTCTTGTAGTTCGGGGCTAAGCGCGTTGAACTTAGCCGTATTCACACAGATGCACTCGGGGATGATCAGATGCTCAGATAGGGAATAGTGCGATGTGACTTCATAATGGCCAACGTTTTTGAACGACGGGAAGTTGTTCTCTGCACCATCAACAACGCCTGTTTTCAGTGCCTGTTGTACTTCCGAAAACGCCATGGGAGACGGATTTCCACCCATCGCCGAAATCATCGAAGTGTAGAGATCGTTGTTCATAACTCGGATCTTCAGGCCTTCCACATCGGCTGGAGAGTTGATCGGCTTCTGGCTGTAGAATGACCGGGCTCCAGCATCAAAATATGCAAGTGGAAGGACCCCTGCCTCACCCATCGCTTCGGCAACGACCGCGCCAGCTTCACCTTCCATTACTCGGAACATGTGCGGCACACTTTTGAAGATGAACGGAAGCGATACAAGGTTTGCCTCTTTGACCATCGGACCAATCGGGCCAAGGTTGAAGTTGCCAACCTCGATGGCTCCAATACGCACTTGCTCCAGCGCATCGGGCTGCGAGCCAAGAACGCCGCCGTGGAACACATCTACCGTGACTTCACCATCTGTGGCTGTGTCTACAAGCTCAGCAAACTTGTCCATCGCCGCCGTATTGGGGTGGCCGTCATTGTGAATGTTCCAAGCGCGCCAGCTTTCGGCCGATGCTGATGAGGCGATCAGTGCAACGGTTACTGCTGCAAAAAGCGATTTCGTAGAAGTCATGGGTCTCCTCCAGTTTTTTTGGGCAGCAACAGGCCAAAAAGTGTCGTCTGGAGGATGAAAGTCGCAAAACTTCCTGCTTCCTCCCAGAGCCGGAATCACTGCTGAACTTATAAGGACACTAGTATCCAAGTTAAGTCAACAACTCGTTTGAAACATGTGACGGCCTTGACTTCAATGATTACAGGCTCTTTGATATTAGCTGAAAAAGCCTTACTGAAATACGTAGGAGATACGGATTTTAGTATTATATAACAATGCCTTAAACACCCCCCAGACCATGGCGACAGAATTATGAATCAGAGGATGGAAGAAAAAATCGTGGACGGAATTAGAACCCGAACAACCACTGATGCCGTCTACGAAACACTGCACGATCAGATCGTTTCGCTCGCAATTCTTCCCGGTACAAAATTATCCGAGACGGAAGTCGCACGCCGATTTGGCGTCTCTCGCCAACCTGTTCGCAACGCCTTCACCAGGCTTGGAAATGAGGATTTACTACTTATCCGACCGCAAAAAACGACAGAGGTGCGCGGCTTTTCAATGGACCGCCTAGAGCTTGCTCGTTTGGTACGCAGGGCCGTCGAACTTGAAGTTATTCATGGAGCGATCGAAACTTGGGACGCAGAGAAGGATGCGAAGCTTGGAGAAAACCTCGCCCTTCAGGAGAACGCCTTGGCCAAAGGGGATTTACCCGCCTTCCATGCGCTTGATTATGATTTTCACAAACTGATCTATGTTCTGGGCGGCAATCCACTAGCATTCGAAGTAATGCTGGAATGCAAGCAAAAAGTGGATCGTCTCTGCATGCTTGGCCTTGGGAAAGACCGCGAAGCAAATTCCATTTTAGAAGACCATTATGAAATCGCAGGCGGGCTCGCTTTGCGGGATCTGTCAAGAGCGCAGACCGCAGTTAGAAAACACTTGTCCCGCCTTGATGACACCATTGCGTTTATTCACGAACGCCATCCGGAGTATTTTGAATAAGTTCGGAAACCCGCGTATCGTATTTTTCTTTCACGACCTGGACCGGCGAAGAAACCGTACTTGCCGGCTTCTTTTTTAGCGAATGATATTCTTGCTTAGTTTCACCGGGCAACACCTCGCATACTAAAATCCAATGTCCGCTTATACTCGACAACATTCAGAACGGTTGTTGTATCGACATCGCTGGAGGGCTTGGCGTGGCCGCAACGGACGGCAGCTCTGGGCTCAAAGCAGCTATTCGCAGCACTCGGCTTGAATAACTGCTCTGCGGACAAAGCCGCCTTGTGCACCTGCAGCTATTGCTGGTGCAGCATCGGTTTGCAACTGCGGCACGCTCGCCGCTGCCTTGCAGGCGAAGTCGCCGGACCGGACGTTTCAATGTCGGCGGTGTTAACGCGTTTGCTCAATCTCAATGCCCAGTGATTTGTGCTTAGGCCGCCGAACCCTCGTTCGGAGCTCTTAGCCTTGAGACAGACTTTGGCATCGCGGCATCTTTGGCAACACCTTGGGGCCAGGTCACCAACAGGATTGCGCAGCCGGAGATGCCGTTGTCCTCGATAACTGGCGCGACAGAAGCTGCAGTTGCCGTCAGGTGTCTCTGGCTTGGCTTGGATACAACAACGCAGATATCGACTGGCGTGTCGCGCGGCAAGCCTTCCGCAATCCATTACGCGAACATCCGACCGGCCTAGCGCACGGACATGTAAAGTGCGGTTGTCATGCCTGGCCCTGACAATCGCGTGCTGTCTGGGGTCGGATCATCGGCGGCCCCGGTACCGGTCGCCAGAACAAGGGTATTGGCAACGGCCCGTTCGGTCAGGCTGCGCGTCAATCCAGCACCAGCGGCGCAAGCGGCGGTGACACCCGGCACCATTTTGACGGGAATACCAGCGGCCCGCGCCGTTTTGATCTCCTCAGTCGCGCGTCCAAATATTCCCGAGTCCCCGGATTTCAGGCGCACAACCCGGCGTCCTTTTCGCGCTTCGGACACGACCAGCGCGTTGATGCTATCTTGCGGCTAGGCGTGACCTCGCAGCAAATTTCCTTTCGAAGCTCAAGTCAGTCATTGCGGCCTTCGGCTTCGAACACTTCGGCGATCTCTTTCTGAGTGAGATCCGCCTTGCGTCCTCCGGCAATGTTCACCTTCAACTGCGGCCGCGTTTGACCGCCAAGCGCTGTGAGAGCAGCGACGGTCGCCAAGTATCTGTCACGCAGAGGCAATTCCGGGCGGGCAAATTGCAGGCCGTAGGCAAAACCCACCAAGCCCTCGGCCATATCGGGCAATAGGTGTCCGTATCTTTCGTTCAGAGCATTTTCCATTCCAGGGTTCAGCCGTTCGGAAAGCTCCCGTCCTATGTCGGTTGTGGTTTGAGTCACGCCAAAGGCCTTCTTGATATGTCAGGTTCCGGTATTTGCGATCTGGTCGCGATTTTTATCATGGGCATCGCTGAATTCACGCACCAGGAAGTCAACGAACGCCCGTGTCTTCGGGGCCAGATTGCGCCGATCGGCAAACATCACGACGATGTCCGTGCTGGCCGGGGAATATTCGGGAATGACATGCACCAACTCGCCCGAGAAGAACCGCGGGTTCGCCATGTAGCAGGGCAATCGGGCGATCCCGATGCCAGCAAGTGCGGCGCGAAAGATCACGTCGGTGCTGTTGCCCTCGAAAGTCCCTTGTGCGTCAAAGCTGTCGTCACCGTCGTGCCACGTATTGCGACTGCTGCTGCCCGCGATCCGAAGGCAATCGTGATCGGCCAGATCTGCGAAACACTTCGGCGTTTCTCGGCGCTTCAGATAGGCAGGCGCGGCACAAAGCACCCGGCGGCTTTGCATGATGCGGCGAACAACGATGTCGGGATCCTTGCGCTGTTCAGCAAAGCAGATGGCAACGTCGAACCCTTCGCTTTGCAGATCGATTTCACGATCCGTCAAATCCAGCGAAATCTGGATGTCTGGGTTTTGCGCCATGAGGTCCGGCAAGGCGGGAATCAGCTGCGACTTTCCAAACGCGACGGTCGAGGCGATTTTCAGCTTGCCGCGCGGTGTGCCATCCATGTTCAGGATAAGCGCCTCGGCCTCTTTGAACTTTTCGGCCATCGCCTTGCATTTCTGATAGAGTTCATGGCCTTCCTCGGTCGGCGACACACCCGTCCGGGTCCGGTTTAGCAAGCGACAATGAACATGATCCTCAAGCAAACCAATCTGCTTGCTGACCGCCGAAGGGGTCTGCCCCATGGATCGCGCGGCGGCCGAGATGCTCCCACGCTCGACCACAGTCGCAAAAATCAACATTTGCGCTGAAATATCCATGTCTCACCACCTGCCTGTTCCACATTGGCACAGGGCCTATGCCAATTTCGGAAATTGTGAGCGCCACCAAACACTCCTATCTCTGCAGTGCGGCACAAATACCGCACCGCAGCAATAGACGAGGCGCGAACATGGCAATCACACGCTCAAGCAGTTGGCGGGACGCCGTTCTGGACGTCAGCCGCTTAATAATTCATCAAAATTGGGACGGTTTTCGCGACGCGCAGGCCAAACGGAAGATCTATCGCGACACCTACCACGAGCTTTCGATGCTCACCGACCGCGATCTGGCAGATCTGGGAATTCCCCGCAACGGCATCCAAAAACTGGCACTGGAGGCGGCTTATGGCGTTTAGTGTCCACTCAACCGCGACGATCCGACCTGACAAAGCCAACTTGGGCACGTTGTCCAACGCGATTTACAGATTTGCGGCAAGGTCCACAGCAACGGCGAAATCCGTTCTGAAGGCAATACATGCAGCCCGGATGATGTCGGTTTTGGCGAACATGAGCGATCGGCAATTGGCCGCGATCGGCATCACGCGCTCCGAGATTCTGCAGTACGCGGAACGGCTCATGGCGCAGGAAACAGACGGAAAAAGCCAAGACCAATGCGGCGGGCCCCAATCCGAGGATTGCTTGCGAACTTGAACAAGAATTGCTGGTCCTCGCTCCTCCCAGAGTAAGCCAGCAAAAGCAGCGGCGACGAAAAATATCAACAGGGACCGCCAATGCTTTTGGGCCAGCACCTTCACCTCCTCCCGAAGGTGCTGGCCCAACCCACGTCTGCAATCGGAGCGACAAGGCGATGGTCCATCTCGGACATCATCAAGACTTTGCCATTCGCCGACTCTATCCAGCCGACCAAAACGAGATCTGCGATCACTTTCGACGGCTCGACGCCGAAGCTCGACGCGCGCGGTTCTGGTGGACTGTCAGCGACGAGCGTCTGACGACCTAAGTTCAGAGCATTCCTCATTATGACAGCATTCTCTGTGGCGCGTTTGCAAAAGGCGTCAGAGGGGCGTCGCCGAACTCCGCGGTGACGACCAGACCGGATCTACAAAGACGGAAGCCGCCTTTTCTGTCGAACCTGATTGGCAAAACATCGGAATTGGTGATGCGCTGTTCGAGCGCATTATCGCAATCGCGCGGAAGTGGGGCATCAGTTCAATTGAATTGATGTGCCTGCGAGAGAACCGCCGCATGAGGCATCTTGCAGCAAAGCACAATGCTCGGCTGTGCATCGATCAGGGCGTTGCTAAAGCCGTTTTGCATCCAAACTGGTCATCACCCTCCTCCCAAGCCGCAGAAGTCGTTGGTGAAGTCAGGGGATTTCGCTTGTTCATTTGAGTGGGGGGAGAAACAAACGTTCCGAAACGTTGCGTTAGCACATACTCGAATACTCTCAAAGTCCCGCAAAGTGGACCAAGCACCGTTCTTGCCGGCTAGGCTCTCATCAAATGCCCGAAAGAGATCTAAGGTGCGACGCGACCTCGTCCGAACCGTGGCCGGCTTTCAGGCAGGCAAATACCACCGGCAGATCGCCCCGCATTCTCGCGGCGTCTCGGCGCATGACGTCCAAAGATGCCCCCACATGAGGGGCAAGGTCGGTTTTATTGATGACTAGGATGTCTGACCTGGTGATTGCGGGGCCACCCTTGCGTGGGATTTCCTCGCCTGCGGCCACGTCGATCACATAGATTGTCAGGTCCGCCAACTCCGGGCTGAAGGTGGCCGATAGGTTGTCGCCACCGGATTCGATCAGGACGACCTCGACGTCGGGGTGACGCAGCCGCATCTCGGCCACGGCAGCCAGGTTGATCGACGCGTCTTCGCGAATCGCCGTATGAGGACAGCCGCCGGTTTCCACTCCAATCACGCGATCCGAAGGCAGGATTTGCATGCGCATCAGAGCTTCGGCGTCTTCTTGTGTGTAGATGTCGTTGGTGATGACGCCGATCGAGTGATCGTCTTTCAAAAGTTCGGCAAGCCTCGCGGTCAGGGTCGTCTTTCCTGCACCGACCGGGCCGCCGATACCGATGCGCAAAGGGCCGTTGAGTTGTGTCATGATTGGAAGAGCCTCGGTTCAAGAGTTTCGTGGGCCATCGCGGAGATGTCTGAGAAAAAGGCGTTGCCAAAAACGTCCGTGGTGTCCGCATTTCTCGTGTCTTCGGCGACCTGAAGGCAAAAGGGCTGCAAGTTCAGGATCACCCGTTGACCGGCCGTCTGCCCGATGGGGCTCAGGCGGATGGCCGAGGAGGTCAGGTTTGCGACAAAGGCCTGCAGATAGAGAACGGCAGTCGTATCGATATCCAGCTCTGCCAATCTAGCGGCGCGACCGACGGCAACGGGCAACAGCATGTCAGGCAGCGCCAAACCCCAGACAGCATTAACCGTCGCAACAAAGGCAGCGCCCTGCCTTTCAGCTTCGCGCAGACGCTCTTCGGCGATAGCAAAGGAACGTGCTTTCGCGTCCATCTCCGATGGGTCGTCGGCAGCATAAGCCAGCCGCATCCAGATCGCATCAGCGCGGCCTGAGCCATCACTCAGGCAATCTCTCAGCCAGTCTTCCAAACTGGTCGCGTCGGCGGCAATCCAACCCTCGTTGATCGCTGTTTCAAGTCCGTGCGAATAGGCGAAGGCCCCCACTGGAAACGCGGGCGACAGCCATTGGGTCAGCGTCAGTAAGTGCGCATCAATGGGCGTGGGCATGGGCCGAGTGTCCGTGATCGTGCGCATGGGTGCGCCCGTGACCATAGGCGCCGCCTTCCGGAGTGAAGGGTTCGGTGACTTGGGTCACCGTGGCACCGAGGTGGCTCAGCATATGAGCGATGACGGGATCATCCTGGATCAAAAGGCGGGTCGCCTCGATCTGACAAGGTGTGTGGCGGTTGCCGATGTGCCAGGCGAGGCGGGGCAGGTCTTGCCCGGAAACGGCCAAGAGGTTTTCGGGTGCCGCCGTCACTTTGACCAGACGTCCATCGCCCAGTTCCAGCACGTCGCCATCGTTCAGGGATACGGTCTGTTCGAAGTCTGCGACAAAGGACCAGCCTTCGGTCGTTGTCAGTTTCTTTCGCCGGAAAAATCGGGCGTCATACGTCAACGCGCAGTCCGCCACCGCATTGTCTGATGTGCCAGCGGGATGGAGCGTTTGTGCAATGGGAATATCGGTCATGAGGCCTCAATACAGAAAATACCGCTGCGCCATGGGCAGCTCGGTTGCAGGTTGGCAGGTCAGCAATTCGCCATCAGCCCGCACCTCATAGGTTTCGGGGTGCACCTCGACCTCGGGCATGGCGTCGTTCAGGACAAGATCCGCTTTGCCGATACCGCGCGTGTTCTCCACCGGCAAACTTGTCTTGGCCAATCCAAGCGCATCTCCCAGTCCTTCGGAGTGTGCCGCCTCGGAAACAAAGGTCACGGCATTGGCTTCCAGCGACCGGCCAAAGGCCCCGAACATCGGGCGGGTATAGACCGGCTGCGGTGTCGGGATCGAAGCGTTTGGATCGCCCATCTGCGCACACACAATGCTGCCGCCCATAAGGATCATCTCAGGCTTCACACCGAAAAACGCCGGGTTCCATAGGACCAGATCGGCGCGTTTGCCTTCTTCGATCGAACCGATGTGCTTTGACAGCCCGTGCGCAATGGCCGGGTTGATCGTGTATTTCGCGATATAGCGACGGACGCGGAAATTGTCGTTGTCGCCGACCTCCTCGGCCAAGGCGCCCCGCTGTTTCTTCATCTTGTCAGCGGTTTGCCAGGTGCGAATGATCACTTCGCCCACACGCCCCATGGCCTGGCTGTCTGAAGCGATGATCGAGAACGCCCCCATGTCGTGCAGGATGTCTTCGGCGGCGATGGTCTCGCGCCGGATGCGGCTTTCGGCGAAAGCCACATCCTCTGGGATGGATTTGTCCAGGTGATGGCAGACCATCAGCATGTCCAGATGTTCGTCCACTGTATTGACCGTAAAAGGTCGGGTCGGGTTGGTCGACGACGGCAGAACATGAGCCTCGCCACAGATCTTGATGATGTCAGGGGCATGGCCGCCCCCTGCGCCTTCGGTGTGGAAGGCGTGGATGGTGCGGCCCTTTATGGCGGCGATGGTGTTTTCGACAAAGCCGGATTCGTTCAGCGTGTCGGTGTGGATCATCACCTGAACGTCCATGGCGTCCGCCACAGATAGGCAACAGTCGATAGCGCCGGGCGTCGTGCCCCAATCCTCATGCAGCTTCAACGCGCAGGCACCGCCCTTGACCTGTTCCTCTAAAGCGGCGGGGAGCGACGCATTCCCCTTTCCCGCAAAGGCGAGGTTCATCGGAAACGCATCCGCCGCCTGCAGCATCCGCCCAATGTGCCACGGTCCCGGTGTGCAGGTCGTGGCCAGCGTGCCATGGGCCGGGCCAGTGCCGCCGCCCAGCATTGTGGTTAGACCAGAATACAGAGCATCCTCGATCTGTTGCGGGCAGATGAAATGAATGTGGCTGTCGAACCCACCGGCCGTCAGGATCTTGCCTTCGCCAGCGATGGCTTCAGTGCCAGGGCCGACGATGATGTCGACGCCGGGTTGTGTGTCTGGGTTGCCCGCCTTGCCGATCTTGTGGATCTTGCCGTCTTTCAAACCGACGTCCGCTTTGTAGATGCCGGTTGCGTCCACGATCAGCGCGTTGGTGATGACGGTATCCACCGCACCCTCGGCGCGCGTGGTCTGCGCCTGACCCATCCCGTCGCGGATCACCTTGCCGCCGCCGAATTTGACCTCTTCGCCGTAGGGGCCTGTCAGGTCCTTTTCCACTTCAATGATCAGGTCAGTATCGGCCAGCCGCAGCTTGTCGCCGGTGGTGGGGCCGAACATGGCGGCGTAGTCAGAGCGGGGGATTTGGGTGGGCATCAGAGATCTCCCATCACAAGCTGGTTGAACCCGAAGACACGCCGTGCGCCGCCAATCAGGATCAGTTGCACCTCGCGCCGTTGACCAGGTTCAAACCGCACGGCTGTCCCGGCTGCGATATCCAGACGCATGCCGCGTGCGGCGTCGCGGTCGAAATCGAGCGCCGCGTTGGCCTCGCCGAAATGGTAGTGTGAGCCGACCTGTACCGGTCGGTCGCCCGTATTGGCGACCATTAGCGTGATCGGCTCCGCCCCTGCGTTCAGAGTGACCTCACCGTCCGCCGGAAAGAGTTCGCCGGGGATCATTGGCGTCTCCGAACCCGGATTGCCTTGCGCTTGGCCATGAAGGCGGCCGCGCCGATCAACAGCAATGCGACGGGTACGGCCCAATCTGCTGAATGCCCATGCGGCAGGCTGGCAGGATGGGCCAAGGCGGGGGAAGCCAGAAACAAAGCGGGAATAGCGTAACGCATGAGAGACTCCTATCGGATGGGGTTGTGGACGGTGACTAGCTTGGTGCCGTCCGGAAAGGTGGCTTCGACCTGCACTTCGTGGATCATCTCGGGAATGCCGGCCATGCAGTCGTCGCGGGTGATGACCTCGGCGCCTACCTCCATCATGTCGGCGACCGAGCTGCCATCGCGAGCGCCTTCGACGACCGTGTCGGTGATCAGCGCGATGGCCTCGGGGTGGTTCAACTTGACGCCACGGGCAAGGCGCTTGCGGGCCACTTCGGCAGCCATGGCGATCAGCAGTTTGTCTTTTTCGCGGGGGCTGAGTTGCATGGGTCAGAGTCTCCAGGATTTCGGCAGGGTGGTTTCGGTCAGGCGTTCCAGCACCGGCACCAGCCATTGGCGCAACAGATAGGAATCGGCGGCAAGAAGTCGGATGGTCAAAAGATCGGGCGCGACAAGGCTTGCGCCGCCGGTCTTTGGCAAAAGTTGCCGGACAATAGGCAAAAGCGCCTCGGCACGCGGGCCGAAGTAAAGGGCGCTGGCAAGGGCGGTCATGCCGCCTGCGATGGCCGGACGGTCAAGACTGGCGCTGATTGATCCGGTCAGGTTAATGCGGTCCCAATAGATCGGGCGACCATCGTGGCGCAGGGTGATCCGGTCGCGAAAACTGCCCGAGATACGGGTTTCGCCCATGGCGCGGCGACCGAAGACGACGGGTTCGACCAGCACGGCCTCGGCTCCGTCGGTGACGTCCACGTCAAGGCGACGGTTGAGACAACCACCGTCAAACATGATCAACTCTTGCGGCAACCAATGCAGTACCGCGCCCATGGCGACAGACAGGCGCGTGCTGACACACGCAGCGCCAGATGTGCTGCGATAGGCACGTTCTGCGGCTTGGGTTGTCAGGATCAGGTGGCTGTCCGGCCCGGCGCTGGCCGAAGCCTCAAACCGGTCGCCGCCTGTTAATCCGCCCGAAGTGTTCAGCACAATGGCTTCGACGGCATCCTTGCGACGCGGAAAAGCCACCTTGCTAGCGCCCGAGGTTCTGAAGCGGTCTATGCCCGTACGTCCGTCACGGCATTTGGTCGACAAGGTCATGGCACCGATGGATCTCGGGGCGGTGTTCGCCTCTCGTGATGCCAGATGTGGTTGACCCATGCGTTTGTCGCCCCCGGTACTCGACCCGCATGGTTCACCATGCAGATTGGGGGGTGATCCACCGCTGCGCGCCGGGAAAAAGACCAATCCCGGAGTTCTGCCTATTTGCTGTGCGAAAGTGACCCCACTCGCCCAGAAGTTCAGCAATGATGAGATGCCGACACGGAAATGCCTGAATGACGTGTCGAACGGGTGACAGGGACTTCGTCTGTTAAGTGTGCGTTAGCCATAAGGCGGCAGAAAGCTTGATTGCTGACTCTTAGGTCGTTCATGATCGGATCATGAGCAGTTTGAAAACCTTTCTGGTCCTGCTTCTTATCCTGCCGAAGCAAAGTCCGGCGGCAGATGATCCCCTGATGTCTTCATTCGCGGCATGTGCAGGACGGTTCTCGGCCGAGTTGGAACATGCCTGGCTTATGAATGATGACCGCACGGATCAGATCGCGCATCGCCGGGCGCAGTTCATCGACCTTCTGAACACGACGGTGCCCGACGATCAACGACGTCATGCCCTTCACCTGCGTATCGACGCCAAGATGGCGCATGCGAAATTGCTGTCCGCCGCCAGATTCTCACACGATGCGGATCGCTCCAAATGGGCGGTGCGGCGTGCCCGGGCCGAGATCGTCTATTGCACAGGATTCTTGCTTGAAAGCTGAAGCGCCCAAAGATTTGGCGTTTCTTTCGCACAATAAAATGGCGAACCCGCGAAAGTCTGCGCAATTTTTAACGGATTGACGCCAGGGGCCGTTTTCCAACCCCCGCTGATCTCGCAGTCGCAGCAATTTCCATGGAACGACTTCTTCCGGGATCACACAAATCCCGTTGAACGTGCGATGGTGCTGGCCTTGCAATTCCAAAACACCACCGCACTCCGCAATTAGATTGCGTGGGGGGCATATGGGGGATCACACCCTTGAAAGCAACGCTTCCCCGCGCAGTGCCTGAAGGAAAACTGCGATGAAAAAGACACTTCTTAGTTCTGCTGCCGTCCTGGCCGCTTCGATGCTGCCGGCCATGGCGCAAGACTGCCCGATCAAGGTGGGAGTGCTGCACTCCCTGTCCGGAACCATGGCGATTTCAGAAACAACACTAAAAGACACGATGGAAATGCTGATCGAACAGCAAAACGCCAAAGGCGGCGTTCTGGGCTGCGAGTTGGAGGCCGTCGTGGTCGACCCGGCGTCGGACTGGCCGCTCTTTGCCGAAAAAGCGCGCGAGCTGATTTCGGTACACGAGGTTGACGTGATTTTCGGCAACTGGACATCCGTGTCGCGGAAATCGGTTCTACCTGTGATCGAAGAGTTGAACGGACTTCTGTTCTATCCGGTTCAATATGAAGGCGAGGAATCCTCAAAAAACGTCTTCTACACCGGTGCCGCCCCCAACCAGCAGGCAATCCCGGCGACGGATTACTTTCTGGAAGAACTTGGCGTTGAGAAATTCGCGCTTCTGGGCACCGACTATGTTTACCCCCGGACGACGAACAACATCCTGGAAAGCTATCTTCAGCAGAAGGGCATCGCCGAGGACGACATCTTCGTCAACTACACGCCCTTTGGTCATTCTGACTGGTCCAAGATCGTCTCGGACGTCGTGGCTCTTGGTGCGGATGGCAAGAAAGTCGGCGTGATTTCAACGATCAACGGCGACGCAAACGTGGGCTTCTACAAGGAACTCGCGGCTGCTGGCATCAGCGCCGACGACATTCCCGTCGTGGCCTTCTCGGTCGGCGAGGAAGAATTGTCGGGTCTCGACACCTCCAACCTTGTTGGTCACCTCGCAGCCTGGAATTACTTCCAGTCAGCAGACACCGATGCCAACGCCGAATGGGTCGAAGCCTGGAAAGCCCGCATGGGCGACGAGCGTGTGACGAATGACCCGATGGAGGCGCATTACATCGGCTTCAACATGTGGGTGAATGCGGCGACCGAAGCAGGTACCACCGATGTCGATGCTGTGCGCACCGCCTTGTACGGGCAGGAATTCCCGAACCTGACTGGTGGCACCGCGGTCATGCTGCCGAACCACCACTTGGCCAAGCCGGTTCTGATCGGTGAGATCACCGAGGATGGTCAGTTCGACATCATCAGCCAGACGGAGGAAGTGCCGGGCGATGCCTGGACGGATTTCCTGCCGGAATCGGCGGTGCTGAAATCCGATTGGGCGGAACTCGATTGCGGGATGTACAACACCGAAACGTCGTCCTGCGTTCAGATCAAGTCGAACTACTAAGCATGGTGGGTTGAAAACCCACCCAACGGGTGCGGCGCATGTCGCCCCCAGAACGCCTTACGGGGGCTGAACTATCCATGTCGCTTATACGTCGGTTCAACATCGGTTTCATGTCGGTGCTTCTGTGCGCTCTTGCCTTGCCACTTTCGGCGCAGAACGCCGAGGCGCCGATCCAGAAACTTTTGCAAGAACATGGCGAAATCATCGCCAAATCCTCGCGCAAGACCATCGGTCCTGCCATCGACGCGCTTGCCGCCAGTGGTCTGGCCGAGGCCCAGGTCGTGCTGGAACGCTGGCAAAACAAAGAGATGTGGCGCGACAAGGACACCGGGCTTTTCGTCTATGGCGAAGCCTCGGACAAGGAATTGACGGCGTTCGACTTTGCCGATGGCGCGGAACTTGGCACTTTCGTTGCCCGTGACTTCAAACAGTTGAAACCCAACAGCGGCATTCGCGGCATGATCGGCGCGGCCCTGGTGCAATTCCAACTATCTGGGTCCTTTGCCGAAAAAATGCAGGCCCTGAATGCGATCGAGCGTGACTCGGAGGCGTCCCATCTTGTGGCCCTGACCAAAGTTCTGCCCGACGAAACGGACCAGTCTGTGCAAAGTCGCATGGAACGCCTTCAGGGACTTTTGACAATCCGCTTCGGCGCGACCGACGAGGAGAGGATTGCTGCCATCCAGCAGTTTGACGGCGATCTTGGTGTCGATGTCCGGGCCGTATTGAACCCGCTTTTGGCCGTGAAGGTCGAGGCTTCGGCACAAGCACCCGAGGGCGATGACATCGCCCGCATCCTGACCGTCGGCAGCGACGACCTGCCGCGCGAGTCCGCCTATGACCTTCTGGTTGCCGCCGATCTGGCGAAACCCCGGATCAACCGGTACGACAAGCGGAACGCGCTTTTGGCCAACATCTCGGAGGGATCGGTCGCGGGGGTTCAGGTGGCGACGCTGAACAGCGAAGACGCACGCGACCTTGCTTATGAAGCTTTGGCCGAACAGGGCGTGGTAAACCCTGTGGCCACCGAAGCCGAGGTGGATGAAACCCTGGCAGGCTTCACGTTCTACGAACGCTACAGCGGCTCGCCTTCAGTGGCCGTTGCCGCGGCGGCGGTGCTGACGGGCATCGAAAACAAGGTGGCATTCAACCAGGCATTTGACCTTGGCCTTGACGCCCTGTCGCTCGCTTCGATCTACTTTCTTGCCGCCATCGGTCTTGCTATCACCTTTGGCGTGATGCGCGTGATCAACATGGCTCATGGCGAGTTCATCATGATGGGCGCCTACACCGGCTACGTCGTCCAGCAGATCATCCCGGATTACACGATTTCCATTATCGTCGCCTTGCCGCTGGCCTTTGCCGTCACCTTCGGCGCAGGGGTCACGATGGAACGGCTAGTGATCCGCCACCTCTACCATCGCCCGCTGGAGACGCTTCTGGCGACTTTCGGGATTTCCATTGCCCTGCAACAGATCGCCAAGAACATCTTCGGCACGCAAGCGCGGCCCCTCACCTCGCCCGGCTGGCTGGACGGATCGCTGGTGTTCAATGACATCGTGTCGATCAGCTATATCCGGATCGCAATTTTCGTTTTGGCGCTTTTGTTCATGGCGCTATTCCTTTTCGTCATGAACCGCACTCGATTGGGGCTGGAAGTGCGGGCGGTGACGCAGAACCCCCGCATGGCGGCCTCGATGGGGATCAACCCTGACAGGATCAACATGCTGACCTTCGGCTTCGGCTCGGGTATTGCCGGGATTGCGGGTGTGGCCATTGGGCTTTACGCCAAAGTGACCAGCGAGATGGGCGCGGACTATATCGTGCAAAGCTTCATGACCGTGGTCGTGGGCGGCGTTGGCAACATCTGGGGCACGCTTCTGGGCGCGACCATGGTTGGCTCGCTGCAAAAAGGGATCGAATGGCTGAACCCCTCGAACACACTGGCCGCACAGACCTATATGATCCTCTTCATCATCCTCTTCATCCAATTCCGGCCGCGCGGGATCATCGCGCTTAAAGGCCGGGCGGCGGAGGCATGAGCATGGCGGAACTGACAGCAGGCCCTGTGCGTCGCACACCTTTCGTGGTGCGTTATCCGTCGGTGCTTATCTTTCTGGCCTGTCTGGGGCTGTTCACCCTGGGCGTGACGATCCTGTCCGAAGGGTTCGGTATCGGCGTCATCTCGACCAGTTTCGTCAAGACCCTGGGCAAGACCCTGTGCCTCTGCCTCGTCGCGCTGGCGATGGATCTGGTCTGGGGCTATTGCGGTATCCTGTCCCTTGGGCATATGGCCTTCTTCGGAATGGGCGGTTACGCGATAGGCATGTGGCTGATGTACGAGCGGACGCGTCTGATCGTCGTCGAGAGCCTCGCCGCCGGAGGGCTGCCGCCAACGCCCGAAGAGGTCTCCAGCGGGATCGCTGGCCAGATCTTCGGTGTCGTCGGAGCCTCGGAATTTCCGCCGATCTGGGCCTTTGCCCATTCTCTGCCGCTGCAACTGGCCGCCGTCGTACTGGCGCCGGGGCTTCTGGCGCTGGTCTTTGGCTGGCTGGCCTTCCGCAGCCGGGTGACAGGTGTGTACCTTTCGATCCTGACGCAGGCGATGACGCTGGCGCTGTCACTGTACCTGTTCCAAAACGACAGCGGATTGCGCGGCAACAACGGTCTGTCAGGCCTGCAGAACCTGCCGGGGTTGGAGAGCACTAGTCAGGCCATCGTTTCGGTCTGGTTCCTTTGGGCCTCGGCCCTGGCTCTGGGACTTGGATACGTGCTGGCGACTTGGATGGTATCGGGCAAGTTCGGCTCGGTCCTGCGCGGCATTCGGGACGACGAAGCGCGGGTGCGCTTCCTTGGCTATCCAGTCGAGGCGTTCAAGCTGTTTGTCTTCACCGTATCGGCCGTGCTCGCTGGCATTGCAGGCGCAATCTACTACCCACAGGCGGGCATCATCAACCCGGCGGAACTGGCGCCGATTGCCTCGATCTATCTGGCGGTCTGGGTGGCCATCGGCGGGCGTGGGAGATTGTACGGAGCCGTGATCGGCGCGGCTTTCGTCTCGCTCTTGTCGACCTGGTTTACCGGCGGGCAAGCCCCTGACCTGATCATCGCCGGGTATCGCATTCAATGGGTCGATTGGTGGACCGTCCTGTTGGGGCTGTCCTTCGTGGCGGTTACGCTTTTCGCACCGAAAGGCATTGGAGGGCTGTTCGACGCCTTGGCAGCGCGTCGCAACCCCAATCGGCATGGGCGCGACCTGGGGCCGGGCCACGGTTCTTTGAGAGAAAAGGAGGCAGATGCATGAGCGCGCTTCTTGAAGTCTCGGGCGTGTCGGTCAGCTTTGACGGGTTCAAGGCGCTGAACAACCTGTCGTTCAGCATTGACAGGGCCGAATTGCGGGCGGTCATCGGCCCGAACGGCGCGGGCAAGACCACCTTCATGGATGTGGTGACCGGTAAAACCCGGCCTGACGAGGGCCATGTGCTTTGGGGCGAACCGCCCGTGTCCTTGCTGGGCAAATCGGAAAGCAAGATCGCCATGGAAGGGGTCGGGCGCAAGTTCCAGCGACCCACGGTGTTTGAGGATCAGACGGTTCAAGACAACCTGATGATGGCGCTGAAAAAGTCGCGGTCGCCGCTGGCCGTGCTGCTGTTCAAACCCGAAACACCGGACTTTGCCCGGGTCGAAGAACTGGCGGATGTCATTGGGCTGGACGCGGTTCTGTCACGGAAATCTGGCGAGCTGTCCCACGGGCAAAAGCAATGGTTGGAGATCGGGATGCTCTTGGCACAGGAACCGAAGCTGTTGCTAGTGGACGAACCTGCGGCAGGCATGACGACCGCAGAACGTCAGAAGACCACGCAAATTCTGCGGGACGCGGCGAAGACCCGCGCTGTCGTCGTAGTGGAACACGACATGGATTTCGTGCGGCGTTTGGATTGCAAAGTGACCGTGCTGCACGAAGGCTCGGTTCTGGCCGAAGGCTCGATCGATCACGTCACCAAGAACCAGCAAGTCATCGAGGTGTACCTTGGCCGATAGTTTCCTCAGCATCCGCGATCTGACGCTGCACTATGGCGGCAGCCAAATTTTGAACGGCGTGGATTTCGACGCGGCCCAGGGCGAGGTCACCTGCTTGATGGGCACTAATGGCGTAGGCAAGACGTCGCTGTTAAAGGCGCTGGCGGGCACCCATCCCCGGTCGGGGGGCGACTATGATCTGGACGGCCAAAGCATCGGAAAGCTGAAGGCCTTTGACCTTGCGCGGAAGGGCGTTGCCTATGTGCCCCAGGGGCGCGAGATCTTTCCGTTTTTGACGGTGCAGGAAAACCTTGAGACGGGATTTGCCTGCCTGCCAAGTGGCGAACGCAAGGTGAAGGACGAGATTTTTGATCTGTTCCCCATTCTGAAGAAGTTCCTGCAACGGCGGGGCGGTGACCTTTCAGGCGGCCAGCAACAGCAACTGGCGATCGCGCGCGCGCTGGTGTCGAACCCGAAAGTGCTTCTTCTGGATGAACCGACCGAAGGTATCCAGCCGAACGTCATCCAGCAGATCGGCGGCACCATCCGCATTCTGAAGGAACGCGGGAACATCGCGATCGTCCTAGTCGAACAGTATCTGTCCTTCGCCTATGATCTTGGGGATGCCTTCGTCGTGATGGAGCGCGGTGCCGTCAAACTGAGCGCGCGAAAGCCGGAACTATCACTCGAAAAGCTGACCGCCAGCACGTCTTTGTAGTACGCAATGGCAGGGTGATCTGTATACTATTCTTCCCTTCATAACCGGTTTTACCGCTTCAAGGCCGTAAGTCTGTTCCAAACCGGCGAACGGCAAGTGCCATTCGCCGACGCGGGTCAGATTTCAATCTGCTCCGCAATAGTGAGAGCATCTTCCAACTCAACGCCAAGGTAACGCACTCTACTGTCAATCTTAGTGTGACCCAGCAAAAGCTGCACTGCGCGGAGATTCCCTGTCTTACGGTAAATCTCCGCTGCTTTGGTTCGGCGGAGTGAATGGGTCCCGTAACCGCTCGACTCCAATCCAATCGCAGTCACCCAATCTCTGACAAGCCGACCATGCTGACGCGTTGAGATATGGGGTCGCTCGAGGAAACGGCTCGGAAACATGAAGCTACAGCCCATCATCTTTGGCGACTTGACCCAAGCATGAACCGTATCCTGTGTGTTTTCCGTCAGTTCGAATTGTACTGGTTTCTTGGTTTTGCTCTGGACCACTGAAACCCGTTCTCGAGCACGGATCGCCCAGACCTGCTTGGGAAGCAAGGGTCGTTTCTGGCCGATGAT
Organism: Ruegeria sp. CDSB022; assembly: GCF_059611145.1. Classification (NCBI taxonomy): domain Bacteria; kingdom Pseudomonadati; phylum Pseudomonadota; class Alphaproteobacteria; order Rhodobacterales; family Roseobacteraceae; genus Ruegeria; species Ruegeria sp. CDSB022. The sequence goes on from NZ_JBXWOZ010000014.1 coordinate 90,754, forward strand.
CCGACCCTTGTTTCATGCTCTGCGCTTTGGGGTGACTGCGGGAAGTTGAACTCTAGGCATAATGTGCCCTCCAATCCGCCCTCCGCATCCAATCATCGGCACCACGCCAACGAGACAATTGTACAATCGAATCGGATGCCTGCTGTCCGAAGCCCACTCTACTTGAGTTCTCGGTGCATGCATTGAACCGCTTTGAGTTCGTTGGCGGACATAGGTTGTGATGCACCCCAGAACGGAATCAAGGCGCGTCAGCCCCACCGTGGAAGCACCGGTCCGGTGGGCCGACGCTTTCACGGATTTTCACGGATCACTGCTTCAGTCCACAACCTGTGAATCCGGGCGCACATTCTTGCTAGGCAATATGTGAATGGCCGAATTCAGCGCTGTGCCGTAACACAAGAATTCGTGCGTGCGCAGAGATTTCCGTGTTGCGAGCGTACGCAGCGAAAAAACCCGAGGTACAGGTTGGGCTCGCTGCCGCCATTCTCCGCGGTGGTCATCGATTGGTGGTAAGAGCCCTTACCTGCTGTCGACCGAGCTTCGGACTTTTGCATGTGCGGCACGTAGCGAACCGCACATTCCGGACGTTCAGACCCGAGCGGCAAATGGTAGGTGAGCGGACTAAGCCGCCACTCGCCGCACCGTCCACTAAGAAACGCTCCGCGAACTTTGCGGACCCTGGAACAGCCTTTGACACAACAATTTGGAACGCCGCAGTTAACCGCGTGCACACCAGCATTGATTTCGAAAAGGTCCCAATGCCATCATCTTCTAAAAGTAGGAGGGGATTAGATGTGGAAACCAATCATATTTGCTTTTTTGATTGTCGTGACTGGTGCCGCAGCGGCTATGTCGCACGATGTGCGGGATCCAGCGGCTTTGCAAAAACCGCTTATTCAGGACTTGCTAACCGAGTCGCTCAAAAGCACTGAGGGCTTGGAGGTTGTCGTGAGCCATGTTGCCCTACCACCAAACCTCACTTTACCAATGCATTGGCATCCCGGTGAAGAATTTGCCTACATTCTGCAGGGCAGCGTCACCCTCATCCTAGACGGCGAAGGCGAACAAGAAGCTTTTTCAGGTGACGTAGGCGTCGTTCCGTTGAAGAAAGTGCACACCGCTCGCTCAGGGGACGAAGGGGCAACCATTTTGGTGTTCCGTGTCCATGAGGAGGGCCAGCCAGGCAGAGTTTTGGTCAGCGACTGATTTTCAAGACAAAGGCGAAACATCCTTTACCGAATGCATGGTTGTCGGAACCGGGGGGGGTGCCGTTTGCCTTCACACTTGCAACCCTGCTTTTTTCCACCCGCTGCGCCAGCGATCAGCGCAGGTTGGAATAGAGAATAATGGTAAACGTGTTGTCTCGGTTATCGAAGCCGCATTCGGAGCGATTTCGTTCAATTTGACAGCCGCTGTTTTTGCCGCATCTATGTCATCGAGCTCAGCAAGCGAGGCAATCAGCATCAGGTGGCTCATCAGGAAGGTTGCACGCACAGACAAGGCTTCGCGACAGGCCTGCGCGGCTTCCTCATAACGTCCCAAGTGAAACAAGGCGGCACCCTGTCCCATGAAAGCGGCGTGCCGCAATGGATCACCCGGGCTGAGTTCGACAGACCGGACTGCATGTTCCAGCGCCTTGTCAGGGCGATTCAGCAAATAAAGATTTGCAGCGGCGAGCATGTGGACCGTCGCCGCGTTGGGATTTTCCGACAATGCTTCCTTAAAGGCTGTCCGCGCGCGGGACAGGTCCTGTGCCAGCATAGAGATCGAATGTGCGGCATAAGCCTTTGCAATGCCGTCCGCGCGATCGCTCCGCAGCACCTGCTCTGCGGCCGCGACAGCTGACTTGGGTCCCTGATCTACAGGCTCCAAACCTTGCACAAGACGTTGGATATGAAGCCATGCTAGCAAGCCCGCTGCGGAGGCGTATTCCGGATCTCGATCCAAAGCCAGTTTTGTTAGTCGTATTGCCTCTATGTTGTCTTGGTCAGTCAGCAAGTGGAAATGTGATAAAGCTCGGAGGTAGAGCTCGTATGCCTGTAAGTCCTTGGTGGGTTTTGCACGCGCACGATTTGTTTCAGCGTGCCGCACCGATGGTTCAATAGCTGTAACTACGTCTTCGGTGACTTGATCTTGAAGATCAAAGATGTCGTCGAGCACACCGTCAAAGCGGTCCGCCCACAAATGGCTCCCATTTTCGGTATCTATGAGCTGTCCCGTGATGCGGACGCGCTGCCCGGAACGCCGAACGGAGCCTTCCAGTACATACCGAACCCCTAAGTCGCGGCCCATGTCGCGGATGTCCGTGCTTTTCCCCTTATAAGCAAAAGAAGAGTTTCGTGCGACGACCATCAACCAACGAAACCGAGATAGCTCAGTTATGATGTCTTCCGTTATGCCATCGGCAAAGAACTCCTGCTCCGGATCACCCGACATATTGTCGAATGGGAGCACTGCGATTCCCGGCCTCACATCCGCTTTGATCGCGAGATTGGCTTTCGTACCCTTTGGCCAACACCAGATTCCAACATGCCGCGTGATGTTTTTCAGTTCGGTTTGCTCTCCGCCGTCGAATAATCCCGCATCGTTACGGTCAAGGCTGTTATGTGACGTATCTGAAAAGAGCACTTGTCCCGGCTTCGCGAGAGCCTCCAGACGCGCCGCAACATTGATGCCGTCGCCGAAAATGTCATCGCCATCGGTTACCACTTCCCCTGTGTGAACCCCGATGCGCAGTTTGATGTGGTCAGGTCTGTGGGCGGACTGAACTGCAATCGCGCAAGCTGCTGCTTCAGATGGTGATTGAAACTCGACAATCCAGCCGTCGCCCATGCTTTTGATCAGTGAACCATTGGTATCTTCCACGATCGGGAGAAACGTGTCCTCGCGGAAGGTCTTTAATGCAGCGACTGTGCCAGTACGGTCCTGATCCATCAGCGCGGAATAGCCCACAATGTCGGCGGCCAATACCGTCGTGAGACGTCTTCCCATTCACCCCTCCTCTTTGCAATGAAGTTAGCTCGGTGGGTTGCTTCTGTCAGCCCATTCGTCAGATTTTGAAAAGCCGTAGGCTCCAGACTCATTGATTTACAGCCAGAATAGGACTGTAGCAGCGAGAGCGATGGCCGAGAGGAATACCTTTGGGCATCTGTCATATCGGGTGGCGACGCGCCGCCAATCCTTCAGGCGTCCGAACATGATCTCAATGCGGTTGCGTCGTTTGTAGCGGCGCTTGTCGTATCGGACG
>NZ_JBXWOZ010000015.1:0-77146 GCF_059611145.1 Ruegeria sp. CDSB022
ACAGGTGCCCGAAGGTCTTCCTCTCAGCAATCGCCATCGCAGCTCTCGTCATCTATTGGCTATGAGTCCTGACCCTAGAACCGCGCCTCTAATTGTCGAAGCTAATGCTCAGTTTATCTGAGGTAGCGATACTCTGGCAGGTTAATATATCTCCTCGGGTGACATCGCTGTCTTCAAGGGCCATTCGAGCATGCATATGGACCTGACCTTTTGTTAGACGCGCTTTGCAGGCGCCGCATACTCCGGACTGGCAACTGAAAGGTGGTGTTAAGCCCGCCGACAATATTGCATTCAGTAGCGTTTGATCTACGGCAACAGGAACCTCGTGTGTCGCCCCGCCCAGTTCAACTTGTGCATTGGCGGCGATACCCGTCACACTGGAGGCTGTGACTGTAGCCCCGCCGAAGCTTTCCATATGAATTCGGCTCGCAGGTACGTCCAGTGCCATCAGCGCGTTGCTCACGTCCGCATTCATAGCTCCGGGTCCGCAAATCCAGTAGTGGACATCTTGCGCCACAGGTGGGGTTTCCTTCACGGCGGCTTTTATGGCATCTGCATCCACGCGACCTTTTCGCCACGAGCTGGACCAACTCCACAGCGAGGGTGCAGACAGGACATGGCGCAATGTGAACCGGACGACATGATCAGTTTTCAATATGTCTAATTCTTCGCCAAAGATGATGCTTTCGCCATCGGCGTTGCCATAAATCAGATGAGCCACTGAATGAGGTTCTTTTTCGAGGACAGAGTTGATCATTGCAAAAAGCGGCGTGATGCCACTGCCTGCGCCAAAGAAATAGTGGGTGCGGCGCTTCAACGGGTCCGGCGTCAGGGAAAATTGACCGAATGGCGGCATGACATCGACCGTATCGCCGGGCTTTAGATGGTCTCCGATATGATTGGACACCAGCCCACCGGCCACCCGTTTTACCGTGATGCGCAAAAGGGCACCCGGCGGGTTGGAAATGGTGTAGCTGCGGCGTTGCTCTTTCTCGTTGAGGTGGAATCGAAGAGTGACATGCTGACCGGCTTGCCAGCAAAAGGTTTCTGCCAGACTGGTCGGTAGATCAAAGGTCACGCTTGTGGCTTTGCCGTTGATCTCAGGCCGGATTTCAGAAATTTTCAGGGAAAAGAAATCTGGGTTCATGGTTTCCTCAACGATAATCAAACGTGGTGTCGAGAGCTCGGATTGCCAGCCGACCAGCTTGGGAGACGATGAAAAACCTATCCGTCTGGTTCATCGTTCCAGTTGTGTCGTCCCAGATGTAATCAATACTGGTCTTGGCGATGACACGCGTGCCGCCCTCGGTGGATTCCGAGGAAAAACGTGGGCGCACCGCGCCTTGTTTCCCTGTATCCCTGCATCGCGTCGGCCAATGTGGAATCCTGATGCCAATCAGGAAGTGTTTCCCAATCGGCCACCGGATAGGAAAACGTCTCATCTGGCTGACCCAGCCCGAATTTGATTGTGACAGTATGTACTGCCTTCGGGTGCCAGTCTTTCCACGTCGCGGCGATTGCTGTCTCATCTGTTGCATTGAGATAGCGCGCCGTCAGGTCCTCGGGTTCGTCTGACGGGCTGGCCAAGACCAGTCCGGTTGCCAGAATTGTACCGATCAAGGTTGCAACAATGCGTTTCATTTACTTTCCGAATTCGGCGGAGTGGATGGAGGTGTACGACCGGGCAATTGAAGGAGTGATCCGATATTGACCCAAGGCATCTGGCTAAGTTTCGACCTCTTGTGCCTCAAGGAAGTCCAGGATTGCTTGTTGATGTCTGACTACCGGGCTTTCTCCGTTGGCGGCTGGACCGACTTCAAAATACGGGCTGGTCAAAGACTTTTGCTGTTGCTCACAGGCGTAAATATCCTCGGCTGTAAAATCACCTGACGCCATAGGATCATCTTCGCCGATTGCGTCGCTGTCCGGATATTTTGGACCGCCGAAATCCTTCCAGAAACTCCAACTGCTCCATTCCTGTTTCTGAAATTCCCACCCTGAGGCATTCGCCAGTTTGGTGCGGTTCTCCACGCGCGTCAGATCAGGACCCAAGGGCGTGATAATGAAGATGTTCCAGCTATCCTCACCCGCGCCAAGCCCGATACCGGGAAACAGCATTGGCACCCAGGCCCCAATATGGGGTTCTGGTATTGCCCGTGGTGTAGGTAGGTTTTTCTCCAAATCCTTGGCATAATCAGGCGCTGGCGGTTCCCAGAAGTGATAGTGCGGACCTTTCCAGCCGTATTCCGCCCGCGCATGATCATACATGTGCAGCGTGTTCGAATGAAGATGGCTCAGGTGATAGACGTCGATATAGTTTTCGACCACGATCTTCCAGTTGGCCTTGATCTCATAGCTTTGCCGCGCATCGGGATATTCCACCAGGTCTTCCGGCTTGTGTGGCCCCAACAGCGGATCAACCGTACCAAACCATTCAGCAAGACTTGGCGGATTTGGATCAGGATGCACAAAGAGCATGCCGCGCCAGATATCCACACTGGCGGGTTTGAGGCCGAGGCAGGATTTGTCGACACCATTGGGATATTCCTTTGCCTCATCCGGAACAGAAATCAGGTTGCCCTCGAGATCGTAGGTCCAGTCATGATAGGGACACGTCAGCGCCTTTTGCGTTTTCCCGACGGCCCGGATCAACTGGGTGCCACGGTGTCGGCAGATGTTATGAAACGCCCGCAGACGGTGATCGCGCCCCATCACGATAAAGATGTTGTTCAGCCCGGCCTGCACCGAAACAAAATGACCGGGCTCTGGCACGTCCTCGGCCAAACCTGCATAGCGCCATGTGCGTGAGAAAATCAGCCGCTGTTCGCGATCAAACCAGTCTTGCGTCGTATAGGCGTCAACGGAAAGGCGGTGGTACATTTGGGTCATGGCAACCTCTTAAACAAGCCACATGGCGTAGGTTGGAAACAGACTGGCCGCGATCATCATCAGGCCGAACACAGCCCAAAGGATCGCAACTGCCCAGAAAAGGATCGGATCGTGTTCGCGCGAGATATCAAAGACAAGTGCGGTCTGACCCGTCATAATCGATGGCACCAACCACCACAGAAACAGCAGGCCCCAAACCCAGTAGAGCCCCAGCACAGCCGCAACCAAAAGAACTGGTAATGCCATATGATTGACAAGGCGTCGGGTGCTCATACGTTCGGCTCCAAACTGGCGGCAAGGATCGTTGCAGCCTGTTTCAGCTCTTCGCGCCAGACCTCGGGCGGATTTAGCGGGGTCAGCGAATCCAGGTTCACATATGTTGCGGAAATCCCCTGCGAAACGGCACGGATCTGGGCAGGAGGGGCGTTCGGAAAGGCGCGTTTCAACACGACTTCAATCACTTCAAAGAACTGTTCCAAGCTGTCGACAAGGGGCTGCCGCATTAACGGGTGATTGGCGACGGATGTGACAAGCGACTGGTAGGCCAGCATTACACGCGGATCATTAGGGACAGATTTATCAAACAGTAGATCGATCAGATCAGCTGTTGTGCCCGTTGGTTCCAACGCGTCCTGAAGGGCTGTTGTCGCCTGTGCAAACCTATCTACGACATGGCTTATAAGGGCTCCGGTCATCTCTTCCTTGTTGCCCAAATAATGACGCAGGATGGGTCGTTTGACACCAGCCTCAGTCGCGACGCGCTCTTGGGTGGCCCCCTCCAATCCGAAACGGGACACACACGTGAGATATGCATCAAGAATCTGTTCTGATCGCTGGTCTTTGAGGCTGGGACGGGGCATCGCTTCTCTCGTTTATTGTCACATCTGACAAATAACTATTCAAAGTATATTGTCAATAATGACAATTAATAAAATCTCTGCAAGAGCCGGTGCGCCCACAACCCCGAGAGGTTACTTCAATGCACTAAGGTATCAGTGTTTGCTGCCTCTTCAGGTAGCTTTCGCCGCATAGAATCGGTGTCGACTTCAAGTATGGCGAAAAGTTTTCCGGCCCAATGGACGGCCCCGGATGTCAAAAGAAAAACCTCTGGTACCACAATCCACTCGCCAATCCACACACCCCCGGAACGCTCATGCTGGTGCAAAGTCAATTCGCCAATCTGCTCGGCGCGTTGACGTCCCAGTCTTCCGACAGCCTCGCCAAATTCTGACGCCCGTTGGTTCTGCTTATGCGCCATTGCAGATGAGGCACCCCGACCTGTTTCATGAGTTTCCGCGATTTCGGCAATGTCGGTTGAGGACAACAAATTCACGTTATGTGAGATTTTGCAAATGGTTGCACACAGTGCACCAAGCGCTGTCACGATGTCCGCTATTCCATCCCTCGCATTTTGCCAGTGCGGGTCGATGACGCCCAGTCCCAACGCATGTGCAACAGCACGTTTGATCTGTGACCCATCATCATTGTCATAGGCTCTCAGATCCCCAACTGGTCCTCCGATTTGAACGTTCAACCCTCGCTGCGCGGCGTCATCGATTGCGTTCTGTCGACGCACCAGCTCAGATTTCCAGACCTGCAGTTTGGTGGCGAAGCACATCGGAACGGCGTGCTGGCCGTTGGTGCGCCCCATCATCATCGTGCCCCCATGATGAACGATCTGCTGATCCAGCAATGTAAGGAGCCGCTGCAAGTCCAGACCGATCTCTGCGAGTCCGATCTTCATTTGCATTGCAAGAGCCGTGTCCATGATGTCTTGCGTCGTTGCACGGAAATGAAAGTATTTCGCATGATCGCTAAGCGCTTCGCGCATCTGCTGAATCAGCCCAACAATAGGTCGACCCACAATCAACATGTCCGCCTGCATTTGGTCCTTGTCGAGCATCTGAGGCGACAAAGCCTCAATCGCACGGGCTGCATCATTAGGAATAAGCCCCGCCTCGGCTTGACATCGAGCCAGGGTTTGCTCAACCTTCAACCACGCTGAGATCGTGCTGTGTTCTGACCAAATGACGCGCATGTCGCGGGTCGAGAAACAGTCGCGATAAAGACCGAACTCAAGCATCACCCAACCCTCCCGCGGCAAGCTTTCGGTCTTTTAGGACACCCCGGACACGGAACGCTATCGCGCCAGCACCGATGATTATGAAAGCCAGCGCGATTGGGCGTTCGACAAAAATCAGAGCGCCCCCATCCGACATCAGCAGCGATTGGCGAAAGGTCTCTTCGGCGCCCTTTGCCAACACAAATGAGATGACAAATGCGGCGATATTAAAGTCGTGCTTTCGCATCAGCCAACCTACAAACCCTGCCACGGTCATCACTGTCACATCGAACATTGACCCACGTGCAGAATAGGCGGCGACAAAGGCGGTCATGAAGATCATCGGATAGAGGACATTAGTCGGAATTTTCAGGATCAAGCGCGCCACTTGCGTGGCTCCAAAATAACCGATCACGCCATACGCAATGATACCCAGCATTCCGCAAGCGAACAGTTTATAGACCAATTCCTTGTCGGTCAGGAAAAGTGTTGGTCCAACCTGAATGCCATGGATCAGGAAGACACCCAGAAGGATGGCGCCAATGGTCGATCCCGGAATGCCCAACGTCAACAGGGGAGCCATAGATGGGCCGGAAACCGCATTGTTTGCTGCTTCGGGTGCTGCGACACCTTCCAATGCGCCCTTGCCCCATTGCTTGGGGTTCTTCGCCCGGCGCTTCCCTTCACCGTAGGATATGAAAGCGGCAATCGCTGAGCCCAGCCCCGGCAGGACGCCGATACCTGCCCCGATAAAGCCACCACGCAAGGCGTGCGGCAGGCAGGGTTTGTATTCCTCCCAGGTCAGATCATTGCCGTCTTGCGTGCTGTCGTTCTCTTTAGTCTCACCATGGGTTTTCCGACGCTCTTCCAATTGGGCAATTACTTCGCCTAGAACAAAGACACCGATCATCAGGGGAACCAGTCCAATGCCATTGGACAAGTCGAAGGAGCCAAAGGTGTAGCGTTCCTCGCTCGAAATCGGATCAAGCCCAACCATGGCGACCAGAATTCCCATCAGGGCCGACGCCAGTCCTTTGACTACGGATTTGCCGATTACCGATCCAATCACAACAAAAGCGGCAAAATAGATTGCAAAGGTTTCCGGCGGTCCCAGTTTCAATGCGATGGACGCGATGAACCCTACACCGATGACCAACATGATATCCCCCATCAGATCGCCAATGACTGACGAGATGGTGGCAACCTTCATCGCCTTTCCTGCCTTTCCCGCGCGCGCCAGCGGATAGCCGTCGATCTGGGTGGCAGCACTGGCAGCTGTGCCCGGCGTATTGAACAGAATGGCCGCGATTGATCCACCATAGCGTCCGGATTTGCCAATCACGTAAAGAAACGCCAAGGCGAAAAGGGGCGACATATAGAAAGTGATCGGCAACAGCATTGCGATGGCCGCTGATGCGGTCAGTCCGGGGGTCGCACCCACGATCATGCCAACAAACGCCGCCAATACGATGGCGAAAAGCAGCATCGGATCTGTAATCACCGAAAGAAGAGCGGGAAAGATATCCATATTTTGTTACCCCTGAATCCAGTTCAGCAGATCAAAGACCTCGCCATAGGGTGGGAATACGCCGAGCAGCACAAAGAAAATGATGTGAAAGACCAGCGGGCACAGAATGACTGATAGCGCCAATCCGGTCCGACTACGGACGCCAAAAATGTAGAGAACCAGCGGAGCAACAATCGCAGTCGGAACAAGGTATCCGAACCATCGGAAAGATTGCTGATAGATCAGCGCAATGATGAAAAGGCCGATGATCTCAAGCGTGGCCCCATTGTCGGGTTCGCCTTGTGCTTCACCTGCGTTCTGACGTGTGGCCCCGATGATCAGGAATCCGGACAGAGCAAGCAGCGCAACAGCTGCAGCAAAAGGCACAATGCCAGCCCATGTATCACCGGGCGAGGCCGCTGGCACTTGCCAGGCACTCCAGATGGCAACACATGAAATAGCTGCCAGAACAAGCCCTTCGGCATAAGCACGCATAATTCCCTCCGTCACACATTGGTCGTTGAGAGAGATCGGGTGGCGATATCGCCACCTGATCCTGTCAGTCTCAGTTCGTCAGGCTATCCACCAAAGGCGCGGCGTCTTCTTTCATCGCCGAAAGTGTTGCCTTGGCATCTGCGCCGTTTTGATAGACCGGGCCGGTTCCGCGTGAGGCCAGAAGTTCGGCAAGCTCAGGTTTCGCTGCGATCTGTTCCAGTGCGTCTTCCATGGCCGCAACCACCTCGGGCGGCGTGTCTTTTGGTGCGAATACAATCACCGGGGACGATACGGCAGCGAAGGGTATCCCTAGTTCACCAAATGATGGCACATCCGACATAATCCCGTCGCGGTCCTGACTGTTGACCGCCAGCGCGCGCAGCTGATCCTCAAAACCGGCCAATTGCTGCACGCCAAGGAAACCGAAATCAGCTTGTTCGCCAATTAGTGCTGCACGGGTCGGACCACCACCTTTGAATGGTACATCCTGTGCCTCGATGCCGTTGTTGGCCAGAAAGCCCAGGCCGCCAACATGGTGAAACCCGCCGCGTCCCGAATGCGCCCAACGAAGCGATCCTGGATCAGCCTTTGCCGCGTCGATCACGTCTTGCACGCTTTGGAATGGGCTGTCCTTTGGCACCATCAGCGATGTCTGCAACTGACCGACCTGAGCGACAAAATTGAAACTTTCCAATGCGTCAATGTCGGTGTCCCGCGTCATGGTCGACAAAAGGAACGACCCACCCGACGTCATCATCATCGTGTATCCATCCGGACGCGCACCGACGACCGAGTTGGCGCCGTTCAGACCGCCCGAACCGGGCTTGTTCACGACTACAACTGGTACGTCCAATATGCCCTCGGCTGCTGCCGAGATGGCACGTGCATAAGCATCTGTACCACCACCGGCCTTGTACGGCACGATGAGGTTGATGGGGCGCTTGGGCCAGTCGGCAGCAAAGCTGGCTGTGGCTGTTGTCGCTACGGCAACGGCGGCAATGGCCGCGTTAAGTAGTGTTCTGCGTTTCATCGGGTCCTCCCATAAGCTCGACCCTAAACTATCTAAGTTTGGGTATTGATAAAAATGCAAAGAAAACATCTACTCTTGCAAAAAACGAAAGACTGGGTGAATGAACATCAAAGCTTTGCGCGCATTCAGTATCACGTTGTCCGAAGGCTCTCTGATTGCCGCCTCGGAAATATTGCACCTGAGCCAACCCGCTGTCAGCCGATTGATATCGGGATTGGAAGCAGAACTAAGGCTTACATTATTTGATCGAAGCGGCCGCAACCTTACACCTACTCCAGAAGGGTTCGCATTCTACCGCGAGGCAGGTCGAATTCTGGAAAATCTGGATGAAGTGCCCAGGATCGCGGCGGAAATTCGTGCTGGGCGAACGGAATCACTGCGCATTGTCACTATGCCCCGAATTGCGCAAACCCTATCGGCCCGCGCAGTGGCAAGGTTTTTCAAAGAACACCCTGACATCAACATCAGCCTGGATGTCCGAGCACGGCGCGAAGCCGGAAAGTGGTTAGCAGGGCGCGAATACGACATCGGTATTGGAGCATTGCCCGTTGAACATCCGGGAATTCGCACACAACCGTTATTGAGAGTTCGGGCACAGGCGATCCTGCCTGCAGATCACAAACTTGCCAAACGACAGAAACTCTCAGCGACTGAGCTTGTGAATGAACCTATCATCCGTTTGATGCAGGGGTTGCTACTGCGAGATCAACTGGATGACATCTTTCATTCTGCTGGCGTTTCTCCTGGCCAGTCTTGCGAAGTTGCGTCTTCCCAACTGGCGTGTTCACTTGTTGCAGAAGGGGCAGGTATAACTATCGCAGATGAATTGGTCTCAGCTCAGATTGGTCTCGAAAACTTGATCCTGGTGCCGGTTGTTCCCGAAAAATGGATGACATTCGGGCTGTTGTACCCCGTCTCGCAGGACAGAACCGAAGCTCTTTGCCGCTTTCAAACAGTTTTGCGCGATGTGGTTAGGGAACTGGCGGGTCAAAGCCCAACGTTGGAAGTGGCCATGGATTAGGACCATTCGATGATCAGATGCTCGGGGTTCAATCGCCATTGAATGCGTCAGGCTCTACGCTGACGCAGTTGCAGAAATGATCCACATCGCAGTGTCGAGAAGGGCGACCAAGGTTTGTTCGTTTGATTGACAATGGGAGCTTAGTGAACTTATCCCCCATTTGTGGCGCGCGCAGCATTGGTAGGTGTGGGCTCTTTCAAGACCTTGGGTGCAGCGCAGCATTTCGGTTCAAGAACCACTCGCCATCAATTTGAACGGCCCATAGCCGACATCCATCAGCCCTTTGAAATACTGCGTTAGCAGCCCGCATTTCAGACATTCGCTGCGATTGCGAAAGCTAGTCTAGGTGAATTCTCACTCCGCGTTCGACAGTGGAATCGCTACCTCAGACTTGTCTCATTCATTGCTAGATTTCTATGGCTACAACAAACTCCAGCCAGCTATCGATGCCGGGGGTCAAGATCTGGGGCCAGGCACGAAAACAAATCTGAGGGCACATGCGAATTTGATTCTCTAAAACTTTTTACAATTGAATCGCGCCAATCAAACGACGTACGTAACATCACAACCTTGTCTCGGGTTCGCCAACAAAGAATTTTAGAACCGATAAGTCGCGCCTAGCACAGGCCCCGACTGATCAAATGTAAAATCGTTGCCGTTGATTTCATGATCGAATGAGATATAGCGATAGCCACCGCGGATCAGCCACCTGTCGTTGATTGCGTAATCTGCCGTCAGCAGAATCTGCCAGGTTTCACTTTCACTGCGGAAGCCTCCGTAGTCGACAAAACCGGAGCCCGACCACTTATCCGAGAACTGTACCCGTGCTCTGGCGCCGATGACAGGGTCGGTCCAGCTATCATCTGCCGTTGTTGTGCGCCCCGGTGCCGCGCCGGGTAGAAGGGTAAATTCCGTTTCAGTGCTGAACCACCGGAAACCCCCGGCGACGTCAACGGTGATAGTTGGCGCTTCATACACTCTGTAGCCAACATAGCCACTTAGGTATTGTGTGGTAAATGATGTCTCCAGACCCGAGCCGACAGGTCCAGGAGCGCTGTTACTGAAAGATAAGTCTGTGTAGTTGTAATCTGCAAGTATCAGCCAACGTCCGTTGGTGGCCGAGAACGCACTCATAAAGGCAAAATCGAGGTTTTCCAACGCATCCGAAAAGCTGAGAGTACCGTCCAGAGTGCCCAAAGGTGTGTCCAATGTAGTCTCTGTTTCCGGCATGAACAGGTAGATTGTGGCCTCATATGACCAATCGGATTGTTGAGCCGAAGCCACTGTGGCCACAGATGCAAAAAAAGCTACTCCGCAAGCGCAGCTTTTCACCCAAATTGACGAAGTCATTCTGTCCCTCCCGTCAAACAATCAAGTTTGAATAAATGGTCTTTGGTTTGTGGTTGTTTAGCCATGGGCCTCATTCTACAGCTCCTTCGGTTGCCATGGAACCGCTGCCGACACGATTAATATCTGTGTTCGGGAAGAACTCGGACCAGACATGCCAGAATGCGCCTGCGCGCAGGGTTTCGACACGTTTTAGCTGACCCTGATCTGAATGGCCCCAAAAATCGCAATGGCTCACAGGTTGACCAAAGTCGTTGTACCAAACGCCTAGGCTTTCATACTTTGGATCCAAGCTGACCACGACATCTCGTCCGCCGACATTGGAATTCACGATCCACTCGTTCTCGACGATGAAATCATCAGTCCAGCAAACCGCATCCTTACCGATCGTAATTCCCCAAACGTAGGTTTTATTTGGTAACCGATCGTCCGAACGATCCATGTTGTCCATCACGGGCGCATCTTCCTGATGCTGGCGTCCGATGCCCCAGCCAAACGTGATCTCGGTCATCATATCCAGCAGGCGCAAAAATGGGTTCGGGGATGGCTTGTTCAGAAATACCTCACCGTCAGGATAGGCCTTCTGAAACCCGCGGAACGTCATTCGAAAGGTTGGCCAGGGCTCCATTTGCGCTTCGGGTCGAAGGGGGCAGGCAGGACCGTCGGAGTTAGGGTCGCGGTCCGCCTCGCGGAAACCATAGATGTGCTGGATCGGCTCGCCCATGTCGTTATCGCGCAGGATTAGGTTATTGCCATGCTGGGCCAAAACCTCGAGATTCAACCGTCGTCCTTCTATTCGCGGAATGTAACCCTGACCCAGATTGGCCATAGCGCAATAGGTCATGACCACGTCTTCGCCACCCAAGCCATCTACATTCCCGGCCAGATGAGGGCGCATAATCTGCGCATCCGGGTGCGCGCGGGCTTGGCCGTTGTTTTCGATGACTACGACGGGCGCAGTTGGTCCGACATATTTGCGGGCTTCTTCAATTGGAAAGTACTGTGCGTCATTGAGCTGGTTCCTTAGACCCAAATGCACCCAAACGTAGGGAAACCCATAAAGAAGAAGAGTAAGCACAGCCGCTATGAGCCAAAGCCAGAAAGGGCCAGCGCCCAAAAGGAAATGCGCAAGTGTTGCCGCTGCAAATCCGCCAAGTCCGATACCGATCAGGCGATATTCATTGCGGATAAAGCGCACCATATTCTCGCGCTTTACCTTCAGCAGCATTTGAGAGACGTCGCCAAGGTCTCTGAAATAGACAAAGCCGATCCCAAGGGATGTGATCAAACCCAGTGCAAAGAAAAGTAGTCCAATCATGTGATGATCCTAAAGGCTTTGGTGCGTCGCTGCCGTTATCGGTGTTATTGCTGCGGGGCTTGGCGTTTGATCAGGAACGCCTCAACCGCTTGTCGCGATTCTGGGCGCGTGTTTTCAATCCCTTCATAGGGCACGCCATAGGCCGGCGGACTATCTGGATATTTCTCTTTACGGGCCATGTGTCGGCCCAGAATTCGCACAAACTCCTGTCCACCCCAGGCGCCAACCTCGGTTGAGACTGAAAATTCTTCGCGAGTGTCGCGATATAGGTCAAAGAATTCGGCGGCGATGGGGTTTTTGCCAGGTGGCGGCAAGATGAGTTTGAGTTGATCTTTGACGACGGCTTCGGGTTTTTTGTCTGAATAGATGATCACGTGGTCGCGGCGCGATTTTGCTTCGTCGTCGAAAAGCAATGCAGCAGATTGATCCACGCCGTCAATCAAGCGATCGCGTGGGACAAACTGATCGGCACCGGCGAAGCGAGCCATCGTTGTATAGAGATCGGAGATGTGGATGATGCTGTTGAGAAGGCCATCTGCTGTGATCATGCCGGGCCACCGGATAAATGCATCAACCCGTACACCGCCCTCGGTGGTATCGGCTTTACCGCCACGAAAGATCATCGGAGTGAACCCTGATTGCGGTGAGTACTTGGTGAAATGACCGTTGTCGCCCATTACTATAACGATTGTATTCTCTGCTAAGCCGAGCTCGTCAATTCTGGTGAACAGATCACCAAGCCATTGATCCAGCAACTGCATCTTGTCGACATAAAGTCCGCCGTTAGCGCTTTTAGGACCCGTTCTGCCGGTTCGTGTGTTGTCCAGCGGGATCATGGGCCAGTATTGCAGGAAGAATGGTTCTTCATCGCCAGCCAAACGCTCCAATTCGTCCATGGTCTTGTCCTGGAAGGCTTGGTTCATCTCGTCATACTTTGCGGCGTTCCAGCGCTCGCCAGGTTCCATTCGGATTTCGCGGATCGGGCCGCCAGCTTCGCCTTCAATAACGGTCATCATGGCCGAGGCATCAGGACGGAACCACTGGTCGATGGTGTACTTATCATCGTAGTCCCGAATAGCCACCGAAACCTGTTCCTTGATCGCGTCGTCATGGAAGATCGTTAGTTGCCCCTGTTGGTGGATTGCATGCTGGGCATAATCGAACCCCTGATTCATCGCCCAGCTTTCTGAAATATCCCCCATGTGCCATTTGCCAACGTGGCTGGTAGAGTATCCAGCCTGTTTTAGTACTTCCGCCAGTGTAACCTCTTCCCCTGGAAGGCCTTCCCCGGCGATATCAACCTGCGTGTTGCCCATTCCCATACGGACGGGTAGCCGCCCGGTCATTTGGGCAACGCGGGTCGGGGTGCAGGACGGTTCGGTATACATCCGAACCATACGCATCGCTTCATCAGAGAAATCATTGATGTTGGGCGTCTCATAGCCCCGGACGGCATTCAACTCGGGTATTCCCATATCTCCGAAGCCAAGATCATCGATCAAGACACTGACTATGTTTGGGGGTTGCCCCTTGTTCCTATCTCGAAAAGCCGCCAGAGCCTCATCAACAGCGATGTCATCTTGCACCCATTTATCCGCGTGTTGTGCCTGCAAAACATAAAACTCAGCATCGTGTTGGATTGGGTCTTCCTGCGCCTGCAAGGGTGGTGCCGTAACGCCTGCACAAAAAACCAGAAGCCATTGTAGTTTCATTCCGTCTCCCCCAGGTTTGAAGCCGAGCTTCGGTGTTTGATCTTAGATGCGTTAACCATTTGTAACATCGTTATATTCAAATATTTACTTAAATTTGCGACGTCACTGCCAGCTCATGAATACATCACGGGTCAGTTCAGTTTCCGGACGCAGGTTTTCGATGCCCTCATAAGGGGTACCTTTGCCGATCTCTGAATGTGGATATTTGGCGATCATTTTCTGGTGGCGCTTTATCATATCCTGAAAAGATGCACCGGCCCAAAGCGAGTAGCCAACCAACGGGTGTTCCTCACGAGGGTCCCGATAGATGTTATAGGTTGGAGCAGCCGCGCCGGGTTGACCAGGGGCAGGAAGGTGCATCTTAAATTCTTGTTTAACGACCGAGCGCAAGACAGGACCTTCGTAGACATAGACATAGTCGCGCCGACCGTTCCCCTCGCCGTTCAACAGTAACGCCGTCTGGTCAATGCCGTCTATCACTCGGTCCCTTGGGATAAAGGCGGTGGCTCCGGCAATTCGCGCCATTGTGGTGAAGATATCTGAAACATGAACGATGTCGCCAGCTGCACTGTTGGGTTCGATCACACCGGGCCAGCGAATGAACGCGTCGGTTCTTACTCCGCCTTCAAGATGCTGAGTTTTGCCTCCGCGATAGATTAGTTGGTTCAGGCCGGATGAGCCTTCATAATGATACATCAGACCATTATCTGCCATCAGAACAACAATTGTGTTGTCCGCCGTGCCGGTTTCTTCAAGCTTGGCCAAGAGATCTCCAATCCATCCATCAAGCAGTTGCAGCTTGTCGGCATGAAACCCGCCATTTCGTGAAATTGCCTGATCCGGGTAGACGAAGTTCAACGGGTACAGAGGCCAGTATTGCAAGAAGAACGGCGCATCCTCGGAGGCTACACGTTCGAGTTGCTCCAGCGCCTGCCGTTGATATCGTTCGTTCATCTCTTCATATTTAGCCTGCGTCCAAACCTCACCGGCTGACATGTCTACTTCCAGGGCGGGCCCACCGGCTTCGGCCTCGACACCGGTGACAAGACCATATGGCTTGAAGCGCTCATCCAGCAGGAACTGATTGTTCTGCCCCTCGGGCACGTAACCGAGCATGGCGTTGGACCTCATTGCCTCGGGGATCATGAGGCTCAGCTGCACTTGCTGGTGTAGTGGAAATGCGGCCCAATCGAATCCTTGATTGTGTGGGTACGATTGCTCAATGTCACCTTGGTGCCATTTGCCGATATGCGCCGTATTGTAGCCGACTTGTTTCAGTATCTCCGGCAGTGTCACTTCGCTGGTCGGAAGACCTTCTCCGACCAAAGCCACTTTGACCTCTTCGACACCGGCGCGTATCGGGTGGCGCCCTGTCAGCATGGCGGTACGTGTGGGAGTACAAGAGGGTTCGGTATACATGCGCATCAGCGACATGCCTTCGGTAGCCAACTGATTGATGCTGGGTGTCTCGATCCCCATGACGTAATTCATCTTGCGGTCACCCATCTGACCAAAGCTTACATCATCGATCAAGATGTAGAGGAAATTAGGAGGTTTGCCGCCATTGGCCGCACGAATTTCGGTCAGCTTTGCGTCGACTTCAACGTCTTGCGCATCCCATGCCTCACCAAACTGCGCGCGAAGGAATTCGAACTCGCCGTCATGAACAATCGGGGTTTCCTGAGCAAGCGCGGAGCCGGCACCAATCAACAACGCAGGCAAAATGTATCTAAGTCTCATGTCAAACCTCCAAATCTTTGTTCCGTACCGATTCCGAATCAAGGCCATGCGCCTCCAGCCGTCCGTCAATACTGCTGCGCAGGTCCGAAAGGCTTTCTGCCAGATCGGCGAGATAGCGCATCTGAAGAACAGACTGCGACCTTGGCGGCACCGCCAGTTCGGCGAAGACCTCTTTGTAGTCGCGGCAAATTCGATCAAACTCTTGGTCTTTTGCCCGCAGGTCCCGCAGCAGGCGACCCGCTTCGGGAAATTGGGATTCAAAGAACTCATCATCCGTCATTGGCAGCGCCCTTCAGGCATTCGTTTGCCAAGCATGCACCCAACAGAAAATGTATTGAACGTACAAAGCCGCATGCTACCGTAGCACCATGGCGCCAAACCCTTATTGCGAAAGGATAGTTCTTTGACCGCCAGCATGGACGATCAGGAACAGAATGACATTCAACAGTTCTCGGCCGAGCAGGTGCGCGATGCGTTGGATAGGGTTCAGAAGTCAGATGAATTCAAAGGGTCCGCCCGCATGCGGTCTTTTCTGTCTTATGTTGTGATGGAATCGCTCGAGGGTCGTTCCGAACAGATACGCGCCAAAACCATTGCGATGGATGTTTATGGATACGACGCGGATGAGCTATTGAAACGCGAAGGCGTCGTACGTGTGGATGCGGGACGTGTTCGGCGAAAACTCCAAGCTTATTATGAAAGTAAGGGGATTGCTGACGAATTGGTAATCTCATTGCCTGTCGGAAGTTACGCACCCGAGTTTTTGCCAGGCTCCAATCGACGCAGCCAACCATTACGCGGAAGGCGGCAGGCTTACGCAGTCGTTATCTCGCTTTCACTTCTAGTAGCCGGTATTCTAGTTGGTGTTCTGATCGGCCGCGGTTCGCAATCTGTTGCTCCAATAACTGGCAAAGCTGCGATCTACGACGTGTCGCCCGCCCGCGTCGAAGCAATGAACCTAAGCAACGCTGGCCGGGATCTGATTTTTCCGGTTACAGATTTGGCAGGCCTTCAACCAGCGTTGTTGATATTTCAAACAGCAACTGAACGAGATCCGTTTTATTACGGGGGGTATGCTGGCGCTTCTCAGGTCGAAACCATGTTCGCCATCATGAAATCTGGCGATCCCGGTTCTGATGAGTTTTTGCACGCGGCCGACAAGAATAGTGCTTATGCTTTGGAATTGGCTCCGGATGCAGCATGGCCGCTTTCAGCGCGAGCCTGGTTTGAATTTGGGGTGGGCAATTACGATAGCGCAGTTCGATTATCCCAACGGGCCGTAGGTTTGGCACCCGATGATTCACATGTTGCTGAATTCGATGCCTTGATTTCCCTTTATACATCTGATTTTGAACGAGTTTTGTCTCAATCAGCGCGATATAGAGTCCTGGCCTCACAAGGAGGGGGACTTGTATTTGACAATGCATTGGGTGCGGCTCAGTTCCATACGGGAGACTATGCTGCCGCAATCAGGACGTTTGATGAAACAATATCGCGTGGTGGGCCGTTCGGACCAATTTCCGCAGCTTACCTTATGGCAGCCCACTGGAGGAACGGAGAACAAGCAGAGGCACAGCGGCTTGCAAAAGTATTTTCGGACACTTGGCCAAGCTTCCCTCTCGAAGCACTGAAGGCTCGAGTGTTTGTAGACCCGCAGCCAGTTCAAGAGCTGATCAGTGCAATGAAGGCTGCGGGTTGGTCAGGAACCGTCAGGCCCTGATTCTACGCAGTAGGATGTGTCACAATCAATTTGCTTAGATTGGAATGACATAAAGACCAGCGTAAAAATGCCAGCGCCATGCCGCGAAGTAGAGTTTGTTTGCGCCGCCCTCGGACAGCGCAGGTGTATCGGTAATAGTCATCTAGTGGCCTCCAAGCACAATCGCGCCGCATCCAGCGGGATACGGGCATCTTTGATTTCAATAGAAGGTAATGAAATCAGGCGTGAGGCAGGTCGCGGGTCAAACGCGCGGGATCGAGATCATTGCGCTCGGCAACGCGCTTGGCGATAAATTCGAAAGTTTGCGTTGCTGTGGTCTGTACGAAGCGTGGACAACTGTCTTGAATCAGAACGGACGTGTTGCTGATGCGGCAAGCTTCGCAATCAACGGTCACTGGTGCGCTGTCGCCATCTATATTTCCGCAGATGCCGCTCAACTGCCCGCCTGCCTGCCGCAATATAGGCGGTGAGTTCCGGGGTCGTAGACATGGGAGCTGTCCGATGCGCAAAGCTCAGCATTCGTGACTTTGGGCTCAGAGCCGACCTCAGATGCGGCGCGGCATCTGCCAGTTTCGCAGAACTAGCATCGTGGCAGAACGGCCCATAAGAGACATTCTACAACCGAACGGATTACTGAAATACAGCGTTGCAAACCGGCGTTTGCTGCCCGTGCATACCCATTCGCAGCAATATCTACACTATCCGGGAAAGACCGGAATTGGTCACGACAGCGGTCGTTCTAACATTTTGGCTGCAGACAAGCTGTCAGGCGGTACAAAAATCTCGCAGTATCGAATTAAAGAGCCCCGGCTTCTCTAAATGCGTCGCGTGAGCACATCCAGGTATCACGGCGAGGTTGGCGTCGGGAATTGATTGCCACAATTGTTCGGTTTGGCTCCATGGATAGGTCCGATCCCGGTCACCCCAAATCACCAACGTACGGGTCATGATATCCGCCAAATGTTTGGCGCCGCTCCAACTTTCCATTGCGTCGAGCCCAATTAGCATGGTTTGCAGGCTGCATTGTTCTGCAATCATAGCACAGTCCTCATAGGCCGCAGCTTTTCCCCGATCAAGAAACCAGGTTGCCGCAATACGTCTGGCCGTGGCTCTTGGTCCTTCTGTATTGGCCCGGCGCTTTGAAGTGTCGATCGTCTCAAACCGGCCGGGTAAAATGCCAATCGTTCCGGTGCCGTAAAGCACCAACCGGTCGATACGTTCGGGTGCGCGGGTAACCATTTCTTGGACGATCATCCCGCCCATTGAATGGCCGATCAGGATAAATCGCTCAATTCCCAGCCCGGTTAATTCGCACAGCGCCCACTCGGCAAATCCAGCAATACTGGTAGGGGCCTCGAGATGCGCATTCTCACCAAATCCCGGTAAGTCCAAGGCTACGACGTTGAAACCGGCCAGGGCTTCGACTTGCCCTAACCATTGTCGACTGCCGCCCAAAAATCCATGGACGAATACGACAGGTGTCATTTGCGCCCACCCTGTACAATGCGATCAAGGATCATGGCGCAGAAAAGGATCGCAAACCCGGCGAGGATGCCTTGGCCCACATTGGCATATTGCAATGCTTCCAGCACGTCCTCACCCAGCCCCTTGGCGCCAATCAGCGAGGCCACGACGACCATCGCCAGCGACAACATAATCGTCTGGTTGATCCCCGCGCGGATCGATGGGCTTGCTAATGGAAGGTCTACCTTAGTGAGCAAGTACCACTTATTGGCACCGAAACTAATAGCTGCTTCGCGCACGCTTTCTGGTACACCACGCAGACCAAGAACGGTCAATCGTACCACCGGTGTGCCGCCAAAAATCATCGTGACCACAACCGCCGCTGGCTTTCCAACGCCGAAGAACGCAATCACAGGCACCATGAACACGAAGGCTGGCATGGTTTGCATGAAATCCATGATCGGCTGGATAAACGCATAGAACCGTGGGCGACGGGCAGCAAACATGCCGAGCGGAATTCCTATAACAATCGACAGACACGCCGCTGTCCCCAACAAGGCCAGCGTCGTCATGGCACCTTCCCAGAAACCCAGCAGGCCCATATAGGCCAGAAATGCGCCCGAATAGATCGCCGTGCTGATGCCCGCTGTCAGCCAGGTCAGCAGAATAATCAAGCTCGCAATCACGATCCATGGCGTCTGAACCAGTATGACCTCTAGCGCATCCAACAGAGTGCGGATGCCGAATGTCAGCCCATCAAAGAAGGTCTCGCTGTTGCGTACGCACCAGGCGATGAAATCTTCTACCCAAGTGATACTGGTCAGGCGGATGTTTGGGTCTGTCGGAAAATGGCTAAGCAGTGAAAAGCGCCCTGGGAAGCTGTAATGCAACATTGCCGCGGCGACGATTAACGCCATGAAGATTGCGCTGAACACGATCTGCGACACCGGCATGGCCGAACGGATCGAACGATCCGATAGCCACTCCGAGAAACGCGCCTCAAGCGCCCAGTTCGCCACCTGCGACTGTATGAATTTGATGATGATCAGTATGATCAGGCCGGTTAGAATGATGTAAGGACCTTCAGCTGCCATCGCCTCGGCCTCGGCACGGATACCCCCTATGTTTTCTTCAAGCGAGTCCACCGTTCGCTGATAGACATCGATCTTGTCCGAATTGTTTTCGATAGCCGCCGCCAATTGCTGACGGCGCAGTTCAAGCGTCCCTTCAATCGATGCAATACGCTCCATTGCCTCGGCTGCCAGATCGCCGAACAACCCTCGCGCAATCTGCACAAAGGCTATAGTTTCGAGGATCAGAAATGGTAACGCCCATGACCACAGACCTCGCGCACCGAACCAGACCGGACCAAACAATCCGGCCATCAGATTGAAAGTTGGTGTAAAGCGGGACGATGCACCAATCTTGTCGAAATTACGGATATAGTAGTCAGGGCTGGTGCGCACAAATGTGCGAATGCTTTCACGCCGCTCTTCGGCATAGGCAAGGGCCGCTTCGCTTTCGGTATCTTCCAGCGGGTTCACATCAGAAATGCTCATGACACTTCGGTCCCTTCGATCACGGTGCGCAACAGATCGGCACGGGTTATGACGCCAACATCCACGCCGCCGTCCTCCACAAGGATTGCGCTACTGTTGTCGATCGCCAGATTGATCAGCGTGCTCAGATTTTCGTCTTCATTCACGCGCGGGGCATCCGCCGATAGCGGCCCATGGGCCGCAATATGTTCTGGAATTGGCCGCATGACCGCATGGGCGCGCACCACTTTGAGGCGTGAAATACCTGCAACGAAATCAGCCACATAGTCATCAGCGGGGTTCATGACAATGTCTTCGGCTGTCCCGATCTGCACCACCTTGCCGTCCCGCATGATGGCGATCCGATTGCCGATGCGGACGGCTTCATCAAGGTCATGGGTAATGAAGATCGTAGTCTTCTTGAGAATCTTGCTCAGCCGGATGAATTCATCCTGTAATTGTCGCCGGATCAGCGGATCAAGGGCCGAAAACGGTTCATCCATCAAAAGCACGTCGGGGTTGGCGGCCAAGGCGCGGGCCAGGCCCACACGTTGTTGCATGCCACCGGACAGCTCGTGTGCGAACTTTGACCCCCAGGCTCCCAGTTCGACAATATCGAGAATAGCAGCAGCCTGACGCATGCGTTCATTCTTGCTGACCTGTCGGATTTCCAGTGGCATTGCCACGTTATCCAACACCGACCGATGCGGCATCAGCGCAAAGTTCTGAAACACCATACCGATTTTGTTGTTGCGAAACTGCTGAAGCTCTTTTGGCCCCAAGGCCATGACATCAGTGCCTTCGATTTCGATCTTACCAGCTGTCGGCTCCAGCAGTCGGTTGAAATGGCGAACCAGGGTGGATTTACCGCTGCCTGACAGACCCATGATGCAAAAAATCTCACCCCGGTTTACCGACAGGCTGACATCAGCGACGCCGACAACACAGTTGTATTCGGCCAGCACTTGGGACTTGTCCAACCCACGGTCGCGGATCGCCTGCAGCGCCACCTCGGGTCTGCCTCCGAAAATTTTCCAGACATTCGAAATTTCGATAACGGTGTCGTCGCTCATAGGTCCTCCAGAGATCTGCTTTTGGGTGGCGCCAACAGATGCCGCCACCCTGTTTCTGGAAGTGGGATCAGAGGCCCAGCCAAGCGTCGACGCGATCCGGGTTCGCTTCGACCCATTCGCGGGCAACCTCTGCCGGATCGCGACCTTTGCCGCTGATCTCAAAGGCGAAACCGCTGACATCATCCGCAGTCAATGCGAAATTCGCGAAGAAATCAGCAATCGCAGGTGAGCGGTCTGGCAACGTATTGGACCATGCGATCTGGACGTTCTTCAGGGCGTCTTTGGTGGCAACACTGGATTTGCTATACCAATCCGGATCGTCCGATGGCTGCACCATCACGTATTTTGCCGGGTCGAACGTCGGCTCGCTCAACATTTGAACGTCGAACATGTACCAGACCGCGTGTGGCTTGTAGCAATAGAAGGCATAGCCCTCGCCTTTGGCGATGCTGTCTTTGATACGCGCGGTCTTCACGCTTTCTTCTGCACGCACGGGCTCGATGAAATCAAGCAGACCGTAGTCGCGCGTTTTCACCTCGTTCACATTGGCCGAAGCCCAGCCGGGGGCGCCAATCCACATCTCACCCTTGCCGTTGCCATCGCTGTCCATCAGGGCGGCGACATCAGGGCGGCCCAGATCAGCTATGTCGGTGATATTGTTGGCCTCACCAAAGTCCTTGCTGACGCAAAAACCCTGATTGCCTTCGTAGGGGTTCGAGGACAATGTTACCGTACCGGCCTCGTCGACATACTTCTTGGTAAAGCTCTCCTGATTGGGCAGCCACACATCTGGATGCACGTCGATGTCACCTTTGCCCTGATCCATGGCTTGAAAGATGGTTGCATTGTTACCGGGCACATATTCAACTGTCCCGCCGATGCGCGTTTCAACAACGGCACCCAGAAGATGAGCGATTGCCTGCGCCCCGGTCCAAGACGGCACACCGATTTTAACCTCTTCCGCCGCGAATACGGGCATCGCATAGATACCTACCGCCGCTGCCATACCAAATGCCTTTAGCTTGTTTCTCATGATAGTCTCCTCTGTTGAATTGCGCCGTATTTTGGCGTCGTTTTTTTAGTCAATCTCATTCCCATCGCTCGGCGGTGTCGTACAAAGTCGTCTCAGGCTGCGACTTCGGACGGAAGGGGAAAAGGGGGACAAACCGCCAGGCCCTAGCTTAAAGTCTAGAGCATGAGGTTTTCTGAGGGCCAATTCGAACATTTCATCAAACTATTCCCGCAATGCATAGTTTTGAGTATGCTCGACCAATGCTTCCTTGGAAATGCAGGTACACACATTGGATTTGAACTGGCTGCGCGACTTTGAATGCCTCGCCCGGACACTGAACTTCACCCGAGCCTCCGATGAACGCAACATCACACAATCCGCATTCAGTCGTAGAATCAAAGCGTTGGAGAGCTGGGTCGGGCTGCCTCTGGTCAATCGCGCCACCTATCCTGTTCAATTGACAGAAGCAGGTCAACAATTCTTGCCGGTCGCTTTAGCGGCGATCTCACAACTGTCAGAATCCCGTCAATCGCTGCGGGATGCCGATCGTGGGGATAGCCGTTTCATCCGGTTCTCGGTCCTCCACACGATCGCGGTTAATTTTTTGGCAAGTCGCATCGAAGAGTTGCAGATGCAAATTCCCGATCTGCGCACTCGAGTATTGTCCGATTCCCTAAGCACCTGCTGTGACCTGTTGGTCGAGGGCGCAGTGGACATTCTCTTGTGTTACAATCACCACTCGGTTTCACCGATGATTGATGAAACCGCATTTGAGCGAAAAGACCTGTTAAAGGATCGTCTGGTGCCAGTGGCTACAGCTGATTCAGCGCGTGCCATGGGTTGGAGTCTCGCAGAGCAGGATGGCCCACCCATCCCCTATCTGGCATATGATCGTTCTTCGTTTTTAGGCATGGTTGTAGAAAATACCATAGACCGCAAACCCCTGAACGCCGAGACGATTTATGTTGATAGTCTGGTTGAGACAATCAAGAGACGCCTGATTACCGGAAGCGGCTTTGCCTGGATGCCCGAAACTGCAATTTCGCCAGAGCTGGACGCAGGATTGCTGGTGCCAATCGGCGATGACGCGTGGTGTGCCACCTTGACGATTTCCGCATTTGCCAATCCGGCGACCTTTGATCAGACAGCGCAACAGCTTTGGGACCAATTATGAACAAAGGTATCTGTTGACTTGCAGATTGCCTCCGAACGCTGTGGCGCACTTATTCAATCGCCTAAACTTGCCCTGCGTGGGAAAATTCGACAATCGCCTGGACAAGCAGGTCAATCGTATCAATGGCATTGACCTCGGCCGCAACACTATCAGCGATGAGCGAGAATTCTGAGCAAGCCACAAGCTGCAGGTCGGCCCCTGCGGCAACAAGTTCTTTCGAGGCAACTCTTAGTGTTTCGCGCGCCTCTTCGCACGGACCGTCCGTCTTAATTTTCCGGATCGCTGCAAGCATCTTTTCATCACCTGCGGACCAAACCACCGACAGCCCGCGCCTGTGCAACGCTGTCTCGAATAGCTGCGTATGTCGTACGGCAGGCGAGGCAAGCATCCCGACACATCCCCCTGATCCGAGCCTCCCAGCCGCATGATCAGCCGTCAGTTCGACCACGTTCAGCAAGGGTATTTCCACGGAGTCCGTAATCGCCTTGGCATAGTGATGGGCGGTGTTGCACGGCATCGCCAGCGCTAAGGCTCCAGCATCTTCTAGCCGACGCGCCATAGCGGCAAGCGTCGACCCCGGATCCTCGCCGACGCCGTCGAGCAGATGACGAACCCGCGACGGCACCTGCGGGTTCATGTCGATCAACAAAGGTATGTGGTCTTGGTCATCAGTTGCGGGTACTGCCGCCACCAGCTTGCGCTGGAGGAGGATCGTCGCTTCGGGGCCCATACCGCCAAGAATTCCAACCGGGCGCAGTGTCATAGCCTAGACAGTCACCCAGCGGTTTTGATGATCAAAGGCAAAATCATATCCGCCAAGAGCTGCCGCCCCCCCGGTGTGCAGGAAAACAATCCGTTCGCCGTTGAACTCACCCTTGCGCGCAAGATCAATCAGACCGGCTGCGCCCTTGGCCGAATAGCACGGGTCGAGAAGGATACCTTCGAGCTCTGCAAACATCCGGATCGCCTCAATGCCGCTTTTGGTCGGCAGGCCATAGCCCTCGCCGACATAGTCAGTATTGGCCTTCACGTCTTCGCGCTTGACTACACCAGCACAGCCCAGTTTCTCGGCTGTTTTACAGGCCAGGTCATATACCATCTGTTCTTGCTTGGGCTGAGGCGCCCTTGTGCCGATGCCCAGCACGGGCACCTGCGCATTCATGGCACACATGCCAGTCACCAACCCGGCCTGCGTTCCTGAAGAACCGGTTGCATGCACCAATCTGTCAATTTGCAAACCACTGTTATTTGCTTGTGCCAACAGTTCAAAGGCCGCGTTAACATAGCCAAGTGCGCCGGTCGGGTTCGATCCGCCGCCAGGGATGACATAGACATTGTGCCCTTCCGCGCGCTTCTTTTCGGCTGCTTTTTCCATCTCACCCGGCATGTCATGGCCGCCGGGAAACTTCTCGGTGGTTGCGCCATGCAAATGGTCTAGCAGGACGTTACCGTTCTTATTGTAGTTTCCATTTTGGTAACCGGTGCGATCCTCCAAAAGGATGTGACAGGCAAGCCCCAGCTTGGCGGCAAATGCAGCCGTCTGCCGACCGTGGTTGGTTTGCGTGGCCCCTTGGGTCATCACCATGTCGGCACCCTGCGCCTCGGCCTCAGCCATTAGAAATTCAAGCTTGCGGGTCTTGTTGCCGCCGGTCGACATACCGGTGCAATCATCGCGTTTGATCCATATTTCGACCCCCAGCTCTTTTGACAATCGAGTCATGGGTTCAAGCGGTGTTGGAAGATGGGCAAGATGCAGGCGGGGAAAACGGGCAAGGTGCATGTCATGGTTCCTAATATTTGCTTTTTTCAACTTACTACGCGCTGAGGCGCATTCCTAATTCGAACTTCGGTACATAAATTGCAGGAATTGCATGTTGTCACGAACTGCACTATCGATCCGCCATGCGTCTTGAGTGGATCGATGATATATTGGCGGTGCTTGATAGCGGCTCTCTCGCCCGCGCCGCTGAAAAGCGATTGCTGACGCAATCTGCGTTTACTCGGCGGGTGCGGCTTATCGAAGACAACATCGGCGCAACGCTGTTTGATCGCCGCCGCAAGCCAGTCTCTTTGATGCCAGGCGTGCGGGAACTGGAATTTGAATTACGTGAACTCAGCACCCGGCTGCATGGGCTTCGGCACAGCCTAAAAACCGCGAGTGATCAGGCCGGCAAGTCGCTGTCTTTTGTTTGCCAACACGCCCTCACAACGACGGTTTCCCCCGAAATTGTGCGTGTTTTGACTGAAGATGGCGAAACCTCGGTTCGCGTGCGGTCAGGAAATCAAGACGAGTGCCTACTGCATCTGATTTCGAAGGAGGTCGATTTTGCCATCATGTACGCGGTGCCTGATGACAGTATTCAAGAACCCGCTAACGCGTTTGAAACCAAAACACTCGGGATGGATACTTTGATTCCAGTCTGTGCGCCTACTGTGCGCACGCAAGTGACGGAAGACGTAATTCCTACAATCAGCTACCCGCCCGAAGTCTTTCTCGGGCAGGTCTATTCCAGAATGATTGCGCCGCGATTACCTGAAGGTAAAACCGCAGTACCCAGAGCTGAAACCGCACTTACGTTGGCCATACTACAATACGCCTTGAATGAAATCGGCATCGCGTGGTTGCCCCGCTCTCTAGTGGCGACCCACCTTTCTGAGGGCGCGCTTGTGTGTATTGACGACGTGCTGCCCACACAGCTTCTGGCAATCAGGGTAGTCCGCCTGGCAGAATCTCAGCCAGATCACGCAGAGCAAATATGGAAACAACTTGAAGACATTTTAAGTTTCTAGTTTTCCCGCTGCACTCTCTATCCCAAATGGCAAGCCGCCCCTAATCAGAAGGGCTGGATTTTCCCTTACACACCCTTCGCCAGACCGAAAAAAACGAAGCCCACACGCAAAACGCTTCGTTATCGCAAAAACTGCTACATCCTAAGCACCTGATCTTGGCAGCAGTCGTCTCTCGAACATGCCCAGCTGCCAAAGAAGCGATACAAGCGAGTGGCCACTTTGACCGTTGTGGTTTTTGAAATTCGAATACGCGGCGAACTTCCGCATTCCGCCCATTTTTTCGAAAAACAACGTGTTCTGGCGCAAAGAGTTACGGCGCAGCCCACACCGTCGCACTTGTTTTGGGGCCAGCGGGATTTGGACTAGCCAAACGCCCCTGGCCATCAGGGGAAAGACGCTGCCTTCCCCCTCGGGCAACCCTATTAGACAAAACCGTGTCCTCGGCTGTGCCTGCGGGCCGCGCCACCCCCGTCGAATAGCATTGCCTCGCACCCTCCCGCGTTCGCCACGTGGCAGATTAGCAGGAACAGGCAGCTTCGCTGTCAGACCTACAAATCAGCTCTGATTTTCCAAGAGGGGGGATCAGATCAAACCAAACTGTCTGCGGGAGTATGAAATGGGGGCGGCGTGCTATTTGATGACGCAAAGGTCAAATTCAACCGATGTCCAACGTTGGGGGCGCCTTCTGATGT
Organism: Ruegeria sp. CDSB022; assembly: GCF_059611145.1. Lineage (NCBI taxonomy): Bacteria > Pseudomonadati > Pseudomonadota > Alphaproteobacteria > Rhodobacterales > Roseobacteraceae > Ruegeria > Ruegeria sp. CDSB022. Next base: position 26,585 of record NZ_JBXWOZ010000015.1, read on the forward strand.
CGAACGTTCACTGCTTTTCTGGTCCAACTATGACGGTTGGGTCAGGTTCGTGTGACGTTCAACAGGAAACCAGTGGCGGACCGAGGAGGATTCGAACCCCCGACCCCTTGATTCGTAGTCAAGTACTCTATCCAGCTGAGCTATCGGTCCGCGTTGGTGAGGCGCTATGTAGACCCGGCATTCGGGACGTGCAAGTCGATTCTGTAAAAATAATTCAAAAAGCCCCATCGCCCCGCGGGAGGCGAATTTCAAAGGTGGTACCTGTTGACCCTGTCTCGGTCAGAACAAGGTCACCCCCATGGCCCCGCAACAGTTCCTGTGAGATCGCCAAGCCCAGACCCGACCCGCCTTTGCGGACGCCACCCTGAAAGGGTGTGAACAGATTTTCACGCGCTTTGGCCGGCAGGCCCGGCCCTGTGTCGCTGATCTGAATACACCAGTTGGCGTCCTGCTCTTGCCCGGACAAGGTGATCCGACCGGGCTTTCCTGATGCAACCAGCGCCTGACGGGCATTTCGAACGAGGTTCATCATGACACGGAAAATCTGTTCAGGATCAGCTCTTACGACCAACTCTTCCGGCACATCATTGATGATCTCGACACAGGCATCGGCAACGGCAAGTTTCTCGCTCGCAACCACATCCTCGGCCACAATGCGGAGCGGAACCAGTGTAAGCGACGGTGCAGGTTCTTCAGCGCGGCCAAATGCCAATGTGCTTTCGCACAGGGTTACCGCTCGGGTGATCGAGTTCACCAGCTTAGGGGCCATGCGACGCACCAACGGGTCTTCGCTGGATTCGATCCGGTCGGTAAACAGCTGGGCCGAGGTCAGGATGTTGCGCAGATCGTGGCTCACCTTAGCCACAGCCCCGCCCAGCTGCGCCAGACGCTCGCGCTGTTTCAGGGCCTGGGTCAGTTCGGTTTGCAACTGTTTCAGCGCCTCTTGGGCCTCGCGCAGCTCGGTCACTTTGGAATCCGGTGAGATGATTCCACGGGCATCTTCGGGGGCGCTGGCATAGCGCTGCATATATCCGACAACGCTTTTGATGGGCTTTACCAGAACCACCCGAACCGCAAGAAACAGGAAAAAAGCCGTGATGATCGAAATCACAAATGACAGGCCCAGAATGCGTAACCCATAATCCGTCATCGCCATACGCAAAGGCATGCTGTCAGTCGTCACCTCAATCAGCAGACCTGCGCCTTTCACAGGCTCGCCAATTACACGGATGACTTCATTTTCCGGCGTGAACAACCGCACGACAGCATCCCGGATCAAAACCCATGGTCGCGCGTCACGCAGGTCATAGGTCTTGCTGATCTGCCCTGGAATAGGAGAGGACAGCATCAACTGGCGCATCTCGTCTCGCCGTAGAACCACGTTATAGACGCCCGCATTGGCCAGCAGTTCAGCCTCAAGGTCCTCGGCCAGCATATCATCGGCCAACAAAGCGAGCGATGCGATCTGAGCGCGCTCCAGCCGGTTCAGCAGGAAATCTTCGCGGAATCGCGCAATCGAAGGGACAAAAATCAGAACCTCGGCCAACATCACGAAGACCGTCGTCAGGATCAGAAATCGGCCTGACAGCGAGTTCACATTGCTCTCCCTTCCAGGTCAGGGCATCCAGCGCTGGACGAACCTGACTACGCGTTTAACCGTTTGATTCTCAAACAGCCTTGGAGAGAAATAAGCGCCCGCCACCCGTTTGTTAAGCTCTCCAATCGTCGGATAGGGCGAAACCATCGCGGCGACCTGCCCCATCTTCAGATTATTGGCCAAGGCCAGCGACCACAAGTTGATCAGTTCGCCCGCCTGATGACCAACGATTGTGGCCCCCACCGGACGGCCTTTGACGACCATGACCTTGATGAAACCATTCGTTTTACGCTCGGAAATGGAGCGGTCGTTGTGGTGATAGTCAAACCGCGCAATTTCCATCTTATCGCCATGCTCGGCGCGCGCCTGCACCTCGGTCAGGCCAACCTGCGCCAGCTCGGGGTCGGTGTAGGTCGCCCAGGGGATATGTGCGGTTTTCGCCTTGGAGGGAAGCCCAAACAGCGCCGAACGAATGATAATCCCCGCGTGATAGCCCGCCACATGAGTGAATTGCAGCCCACCCGCGACATCTCCGATCGCATAGACCCTGCGGTTCGTGGTGCGCAGGGTGTCGTCGACCTTGATGCCGGTTCGGATGGGCTCGATCCCGGCAGCGGCAAGGTTGAGGCGGTCGGTATTGGCCTTTCGCCCCGCAGCCAGCAGCAGATGCGTGCCCGAGAAGATCTCGCCGTTCTCGGTCACCACTTCAACCGCGCCATCGGAGCCGCGAATCTGTGCCACCATCGCCTGTTCATGGATCGCAACGCCCTCGGCGCGCAAACTGTCCAGCACGACCTCTGCCGCCTCGGGGTCATCCTTTCCCAGCGCCTTTTGCCCTTCGATGACTGTGACCTTGCAACCGAGCCGAATATGCGCCTGCGCCATCTCCATCCCGATGGGGCCACCGCCGATGATCAGCAGATGATCGGGCTTGTCGCGCAGATCAAAGATAGTCTCGTTGGTATAATACGGCACCTTGTCCAAACCGGGGATCGACGGAATCAGTGGTGAAGAGCCTGTTGCAATCACAACCCGCCTCGCGGTGATCAGATGATCCCCCGCCTGAACCTGTGTCGGAGAGACAAAGCTGCCATATTCCCGGATCACCTTGACACCAAAGCTTTCGAACCGCTCTTGGCTGTCCATCGGCTCGATCTGCGCAATCACATCATGCACGTGATCTTTGGCGGCGGCGTAATCCACCTGTGGCACCACATCCGCCACACCCAGCGCCGAGGCATGCGCCTGCCCATAGGCGGCCTTGCCGCTGGCAATCAGGGCCTTGGACGGGACGCAGCCGAAATTCAGACAATCCCCGCCCATCTTGTGACCTTCCAGCAGGATCACATCCGCACCCATCTGGCTCGCCCCCGCGGCGACCGACAGCCCACCTGACCCGGCCCCGATCACCAGGATATCGGATTTCAGTTCTTGCATGATCAGCTGTCCTTTTGGCCGCGCAGCGTTTTGATCAGAATGGGCAGAGCCGCCAGCACGCACAAGCCAACAATCGGGCCGATAACGAAGGGCTCCCACAGCAGTGAGACGTCCGGCGTCTCACCCCGGTCGAACACTCCGCCCAGCCCGACGCCAATCCAAGTATAGACGATACCGCCGGGAATGATGCCCAGCGCCGTGGTGAACAAAAAGTTGCGGAACTTCACCCCCACCAGCGCCGGCACCAGATTGGCCACAAAAAACGGAACCACCGGGACAAGGCGCAGCAGGAACAGGACCGAGATCTCATTCTCGCGCAGGCCATCCTTCAGCTTTTTGATCGTGCCTTCCGAGGCCTCAAGACGCGCCGTCAAGGACGCCCCCAACCCCCAGCGCGCCGCCAGAAAGATCACCGAGGCGCCGATGGTTGCTGCAAAAATGTTGAAGACCGTGCCTGCGAAAAGGCCAAACAGGAACCCTCCGGTCATCGAGGCCACCGCTGCGCCAGGCAGCGAGAACGCAACGATGGCAATGTAGATCGCGATGAACGCACCTGCCATTGCCCAGTAATTGGCATCACGCCAACCCAAAAGGGCCTCTCGGTTGTCGCGCAGGGTTTCAAAAGTCAGGTATTCACCCAGTGTAAAGTAACCCACAGCGGCTACGGTAAGAATCACCAGCAAAGGAATATGTCGCGCAAGCCCGCTACGCGGGGCCTGAGTTGTATCGCTCATAATGGTGTCCGGTTTTGTGCGTCTCATTCTGGCCTCAACATGCGACGTCACGCGCCCGGGCAACAGGGGCCTCACGCTGCCTTGATCTTTTCGACAGTGAATGTGAGTGTTTTGTGCCTAAAATCCGTATTTTTGAAATCTTTTACCGCGCGGGATTATAGAATTGTTGCAAAAGGCTGCAAAACCCCCACCAAGGGGTTTGACTTACCCCCCGCTTGGCAGTAGAGGACGGGCTTCGAACACCACGGGCAGGCGAATCCGCGCTGCACCCGACCGAATAGATTGGAGACGGAGCGATGAAACGCACCTATCAGCCTTCGAACCTGGTTCGCAAACGCCGCCACGGTTTCCGCGCGCGCATGGCCACCAAGGCCGGCCGCAAGATCCTGAACTCGCGCCGCGCACGTGGCCGCAAGTCGCTGAGCGCATAAACCGCTCACCGATCAGGTTATGAACGTGACGCCGCCGGAGGCCCCTGAGGATGGTAAGAACCAACCTGGGGATACGCCCCCGGCGGCGTCCGTTTGCGCATCCAAAACATTGATCATCCTCAGGAAACGATCCGATTTCCTGAACGCCGCGCGTGCGCGTCGGCAGGGCACATCATCAATGATGGTGCAGGCGCGCAAACGCGCCGAGGGCGAGGCGGACGGGATTCGCGTCGGTTTCACCTGTTCCAAAAAGGTCGGCAATGCCGTGGCTCGCAACCGGGCCAAGCGACGCCTGCGCGAAGCTGCGCGCGCGGTACTGCCTGAGAAGGGGCAGGACGGCTGGGATTACGTGCTAATCGGTCGCGCCGATGTCACAGCCGGACGCCCCTATGCAGCGCTGCTGGATGATTTGCGCTATGCTCTGCGTAAAGTCCATGCTGCGCGGAAATGACATTGCTCTCGCATATCCTTGCCTTACCCATTCGGGCGTACCGGTTGCTGTTCAGCCCTTGGGTCGGGTTCAACTGCCGCTATCAGCCTACATGCTCGGCCTATGCGTTGGAGGCACTGGAAAAACACGGTGCCATCAAAGGCACATGGCTGGCCGCACGACGGATTGGGCGCTGCCACCCTTTGGGTGGTGACGGGTATGATCCGGTTCCGGACCGTGAAGATCCCTCCTGACCCGTCGTCGGACTTGACCGGAGCGCACCTTCGCTGAACAGTTGTGCTGTTCAATTCGAGGGCCAGATGACATCTGACGCGCGCCATTCCCTACCCACGCATGACGTTCTGAACCAGCCGCCTGTGCGCGGAGATTTAGACCTTTGGGCCTCTGACCCAGTACTGCAAAATGTGGCAGGCGCGCGAAGCTCTATTCTTCGCAACTATGGTGCAGACCTTGGGCGTGCTGCAGTGAGAGACATGGCGCGCGAGGCCAATTTCCACTCCCCAGAACTTGTTCTGTTTGACCAAGGTGGACGCCGCCTGGATGAAGTGCGTTTCACTCATTCATACCATCACCTGATGCAACTCAGTCAATCATCCGGATACGCAGCCGTTGCCTGGTCTGACCTACCGAATGGTCACGCCACCCACGCCGCCATGGTCTACCTTGCCAGTCAGGTCGAACCCGGACATTGCTGCCCGCTGACCATGACTTACGCAGCCGTTCCAGCACTTGCGGCGAATGAAGAGATTGCCTCGATCTGGGTTCCCCGATTGACGGAATGGAACCACGATTCCTCTATCGCTCCTATCGCCTCCAAAAAAAGCGCCACGCTAGGCATGGCGATGACTGAGAAACAGGGCGGCTCGGACATTCGCGCCAATACCACGACGGCCACACGCGACGGAGATCACTGGCGGTTGCGCGGGCATAAATGGTTCTGCTCGGCCCCGATGTCCGACGGTTTCCTGACACTTGCCCAGACCCCCGGCGGTCTGACCTGTTTCCTTGTGCCCCGCTGGCTGGACGACGAACGCAACGCAATCCACCTGATGCGGCTGAAGAACAAGCTGGGCAATCGGTCCAACGCCTCGGCCGAGATTGAATACCATGATGCGCTGGCCTATCAGCTTGGAGATGAGGGCGCGGGTGTGCGCACAATCCTGGAGATGGTGCATCACACACGGCTCGACACTGCGATGGCCCCGGCAGGTTTGATGCGGGCGGCCCTCAGCGAAGCGCATCACTGGGTCAGCCATCGCAGCGCCTTTCAGCGCCGGTTGATTGACCAACCCCTGATGCGCATCGTTCTGGCCGATCTCGTGCTGGACTGGGAGGGGGCGCTGACACTGGGAATGCGTGTGGCGCAGGCTTATGACGGTCATACACCCGAGGATAAAGCCTTTGCCCGCATCGCTGTTGCACTCGCCAAGTTCCTCAACAACAAACGCTGTCCAGTCGTCGTGGTCGAAGCCATGGAGGTGTTGGGCGGCATTGGCTATGTCGAGGACACCCCCCTGCCCCTGCTCTACCGTGAAGCCCCTTTGAACGGCATCTGGGAAGGTTCGGGCAATGTGATCTGTCTGGATATCCTGCGCACCCTGACCCGCGACCCCTTGGCCGCCCAGGTCCTGCAGGCTGAGCTTGAGGCGGCAACCGGAGTGAACCGCCACTATGATGCGGCGCTGAGGGACCACCGCGCCCGCTGGACCAATATCCCACCCGAAGCCGAGGCGCGCTGGTTTGCGGAGCGCACCGCACAACTGCTGACGGCCTCTCAACTGATACGCCAAGCGCCCGGGCCGGTCGCTGATGGATTTGTGGCGTCTCGGCTGACAGGTAACAATGGCCGCATCCCCGGTTCGGTGTCCGGGCTGGATACTGGTGCCCTGCTTGCGCGGTTGGGCTGACCCGCACACTTGCCCGGATACGCCATCTGCTGTAGGGGCAGCGCATGTTTGACGAAGCTGACGATATCCATCCGCTGTTTGCCGGCGCGCCTTCGACCACCGAGTTCAAGAAGCTGCGCAAACGCATCGTGCGCCACACCCGCGAAGCCATCGAACAATATGGCATGGTGGACCCGTCCGCGCATGAGAAAGACGGCAAGCCACCCCGTTGGTTGGTCTGCCTGTCAGGCGGTAAGGACAGCTATACCTTGCTAGCGGTTCTGTACGAGCTGAAATGGCGCGGCCTACTACCGGTCGATCTGCTGGCTTGCAATCTGGATCAGGGCCAGCCGGGTTTTCCTGCTACCGTCCTACCCGAGTTTCTGGAACGCATGGGTGTACCGCACCGCATCGAATATCAGGACACTTACTCAGTCGTCATGGACAAGGTTCCCCAAGGCCGCACCTTTTGCGCGCTATGTTCGCGCCTGCGCCGTGGCAACCTGTACCGCATCGCGCGGGAAGAGGGCTGCACGGCCGTGGTGCTGGGTCATCACCGTGACGACATCCTTGAGACGTTTTTCATGAACCTGTTCCACGGCGGCCGTCTAGCAACGATGCCGCCAAAGCTGGTGAACGAAGAAGGCGACCTGTTCGTCTTTCGCCCCCTTGCCCATGTCGCCGAGGCGGATTGCGAGAAATTCGCCAATGCGATGAACTACCCGATCATTCCTTGTGACCTGTGCGGCAGCCAGGACGGGTTACAACGCCAGCAGGTCAAACAGATTCTCGATCAGTGGGAAAAAAACAGCCCCGGACGGCGGCAAGTGATGTTCCGCGCCTTAACCAATGCGCGCCCTTCGCACCTTTTGGACCCGAAATTGTTTGATTTTGTTAATCTTTCCATCAATTCGAGCGAAAAAACTGAAAAAACGGATGATATTCCACAGCTGCGTTAACGAGTGACTCAGACTGATTTTCTACGGTTTGACCTGAGCGCAAGATGCTCAGGGTAAAGGCGAAGACGAACCGATGAGGAAATCTGTTTCCGTTGATCAATTTCTCGATACTCTCACCACGTATCTGAGTGGCCCGCCGGTGCTGGCCTTTGCTCCCGCCATTTCGCTTGCGGCTTTCTGGATCGGTGGAGAACGTGCGCTTGTCGTTGTGGCACTAAGCCTTCCGTTGCTGATCGTCGCCTTCGCCTCAGTCAGACGCACACTAACTGCACGCATCTCTCCACTGCACCATCACGGAAGACTCGCGCCAACGGATAAGTTTGCCGCCGAACTTGAAAATTTCTTTGACCGTACCGATCACAATAACATGGGATCGGCTTGTATGATCATAGCCTTAGACGGGTTCACAGAATTTGTTGACCTGCACGGAAATGCGGCTGCGACTCATCTGTCCAGCCAATTTTGTGACCGCATCTTCTCGGTCATTCGAACCGGCGATATTGCGACACGATTAGACGAGTGCAGAATAGCCATCGGCCTGCGCCCGTCACAGCATCTCGATCTCGAAGCCTGCATTCAGATGTCGGGCCGCATCCAATCCGCCGTTGAAGAGCCGATCACCCTAAACGGCACCACTGCCTATGTCTCGTGTTCAATCGGTTTTTGCCTGCAATCCGCAGTTCGCGGATCCCGGTTTGAAAATTGGATTGATGCCGCATCTGCTGCGCTATGCGAAGCTCAGCGTAATGGGCCCTCAACGATCCGCGCCTTTTCAAACGAAACCCGCCGTAGATCCAATATCAGGGCCAACCTTCGCAAAGAGTTTGAGGCTGCGCTGGACAACGGACAAATCCGCCCCTGGTTTCAGCCTCAGGTTTCCACAGATACAGGGCGGGTTACGGGGTTTGAAGCCCTGGCCCGCTGGGAGCACCCGGAAAAAGGCATATTGAACCCACAGATATTTCTGCCTTTTGCCGAACAGGCCGAGCTTATGGAGAGGCTTGGCCAAACGATGCGGCATCATGCATTTTCCGCGATGTGCTGCTGGGACCGGAACGGGATTCACGTCCCACGAATCGGAATCAACTTTTCTTCGGACGAGCTACGAGACCCCGCTCTGCTGGACCGATTGAAATGGGAACTGGACCAAAACGACCTGACGCCCGACCGACTGGCTGTCGAAATTCTGGAAACCGTGTTTTCGCGACGTCCGGACGATGTGATTACCCGCAACGTGACCAGCCTTGCAGCACTTGGCTGTTGTATTGATCTGGATGATTTCGGCACTGGACATGCCTCGATCGCCTCGATCAAACGGTTTGATGTGACGCGGATCAAGATAGACCGAACTTTTGTGGCCAAGGCGGACAGTGATGCATCGCAACAACAATTGGTCAGTGCAATTCTCACTATGGCCGAAAGGTTGAATGTGGAAACACTCGCCGAGGGTGTTGAAACCACCGGTGAGCACGCGTTGATGGCACAGCTAGGTTGTGACCACGTTCAAGGCTTTGGCATTGGCAAGCCCATGCCGTTCGAAAAGACCATGGATTGGATCTCGGCCCATCAGAACAAAGTCAAAGGCATTCCCAAGATTGGACGGCAAGCGGGTTCTTGATCGCAGGTTTTCACCACAAAAGCCCAATCTGGAACCATAAGGCGGGCGAATCCGCTTGACCTTTGGGGCTGCACTCTGTTGAACCCACCGGGTGTGTTTCACTGCTTAAGGTGGCTGTCCCAGATGGACGATCAGAACAAGAATCTCATCCTCGCAACCGCGCTCAGCTTTGTCGTGATCCTGGTTTGGTTCGTGCTGTTTCCACCGCCCGAGCAAACCACCATTACAGATCAGGCTGAAATCAGCGCCATCGAAAGCGATGAGGTTCAGACCCCCAGCGCCTCTAGCGCGGGTACCGTAGGCGAAGCCACGGCGAGCGCAGAAGAAACGCTGCCCGGGTCCGAGGCCGCGCGGATCAAGATCGACACGCCCCGCCTTGAGGGCAGCCTGTCGTTGTCCGGTGGCCGCATCGATGAATTGTACCTGAAGGATTATAAAGTCTCGATTCAGGACAACGCACCGATTGTCGAACTGTTCTCTCCGGTCGGATCTGAATCTGCATATTATGCGCTCTACGGATGGGCACCTGGCGCTGGTGTCACCGGCACGGACGTACCCGGGCCGAACACGGTCTGGATGGTCGAAAATGGTGAAACACTTGGGGTGAACGCTCCAGTTACGTTGAAGTGGGAGAATGGCAATGGCCTGACCTTCCGCCGTACCATCTCGGTAGACGAGAACTATATGTTCGAAGTCACACAAGCGGTGGAAAACAACACACAAGCCGAGGTCGGCATGGCGCCATATGGCATCCTCGCCCGCCATGGCATCGGCGAAGATGGCGACCTGCCCGGACTTAAGAATTTCTTCATCCTGCATGAAGGCGTGATGGTCATGGCCGACGGTGTTCTGGATGAAATCGACTACGGCGATGTGCGCGACTTTGACATTGATCCGAACGAACGGGCGCAAGCCGAGGTCTTTCAGGTCAAAGACGGTGGCTGGGTCGGCTTTACTGATCACTATTGGATGACCACCCTGATCCCGGCTGAGGGCACGACCTTCAAGGCAGCAGCCAAATACGATGCCCGTCGCAAGATCTATCAGACGGAAACTGTACTGCCGACATTGCTTATCGCACCTGGGGCTACTGAAGAGGTCACAACCCAGCTGTTTGCCGGTGCCAAGGAATGGGAAACCATTCGTGAATATCAGGCTGAAGGCGTTCAAAAGTTCATCGACAGCATCGACTGGGGCTGGTTCTATTTCCTGACCAAGCCGATCTTCTGGCTGCTGCACAACATTAACGCCCAGATCGGCAACATGGGCTGGTCGATCATCGGCCTGACCCTGATCATCAAGGCGATCTTGTTCCCGCTGGCGTTCAAGTCCTATGTCTCGATGGCGAAGATGAAGGAACTGCAGCCGCAGATGGAGGCCCTGAAAGAGGCCGCTGGTGACGATCGTCAGAAAATGCAGCAAGGTATGATGGAACTGTACAAGAAGGAAAAGGTTAACCCCGCCGCGGGCTGTTTGCCGATCCTGATGCAGATCCCGATCTTCTTCTCGCTGTATAAGGTGATCTTTGTCACCATCGAACTGCGTCAAGCACCGTGGTTTGGCCCGTTTCAGGATCTCAGCGCACCGGATCCAACGTCAATCATGAACTTCTTCGGCTGGCTGCCTTGGGCCGGGCCGCAACCTGACACCCTTATGGCGCTAATCTTCATCGGCATCCTGCCACTGTTGCTGGGGATTTCGATGTGGCTGCAGCAAAAGCTGAATCCGGCACCAACAGACGCGACACAGGCAATGATCTTTGCCTGGATGCCCTGGGTCTTCATGTTCATGCTCGGTGGGTTTGCCAGCGGCCTTGTGGTGTACTGGATCGCGAACAACACGATCACCTTTACCCAACAGTATCTGATCATGCGCAGCCAGGGTTATAAACCGGATGTATTTGGCAACATCAAATCCGGCTTCAAGCGCGCCGCTAAGACGGATGACAAATGACGGCTAAAGTCACCCATATTTGGCGGCATCCTATGAAAAGCCACGGCCACGAAGCCGTGCAGACCGTGACAGTGACCCCCGGGCAGACAATGCCCGGGGATCGCGTTTGGGCAGTTGCGCACGAAGCGTCCAAGGCGGATGGCACGAAATGGGTACCCTGCGTCAATTTCAGCCGTGGGTCAAAAGCCCCAGACCTGATGGCCATTTCCGCCAAGCTGAACGCGGATCTGCTGACCCTGACCCATCCCAATCGCCCCGATCTAACCTTTGACCCAGATCGGGAACAGGACGTGTTTCTGGATTGGGTGCGCCCGCTGATGCCCGCGGACAGGGCGGCATCTGCCCGGATCGTTCGGATACCAGGGCGTGGGATGACAGACAGCGATTTCCCGTCAATCAGCCTGTGCAACATGGCCTCTCACCGGGCGGTTGAACAAAAACTGGGGCAAGACCTGTCAATCAAACGCTGGCGCGGTAACATCTGGTTCGATGGCCTGCCCCTATGGGAAGAATTCGACTGGCTCGACCGCGAGTTGCAAATCGGTGAGGCCGTGTTCCGCGTCCGCGAGCGGATTGTGCGCTGTTTGGCGACCACTGCGAACCCGGATACCGGCGACCGCGATGCCGACACTTTGGGCGCGCTGAACAGCTGGGGCCATCAGGATTTCGGCATCTATACCGAAGTGGTTCGCGGCGGGGTAATCTCGGTCGGTGACAAGGTGATACCGTTATGAGCACCCTACCCTTCCCTCTGGCCCAAGATCCCGATGAATTCTCGTTGGAGCGCGGGCGCAAGCTGTTTGCTGGCCCGTCCGAGTTTGTCAAAGGTGTCGTCGCCATGAGTGGGCTGCCCGACCCTGACCGCCTTGAGGTCTGCTTTGCGGGCCGCTCCAATGTTGGCAAGTCCAGTTTGATCAATGCGCTGACCGGAACCAAGGGGCTGGCGCGTGCATCGAACACGCCGGGCCGCACGCAGGAAATCAACTTTTTCACTCAGGGCCCAGAACTGTATCTGGTCGACCTTCCCGGCTATGGCTATGCCAATGCGCCGGTTAAGGTAGTGGAAAAGTGGCAGCGGTTGCTGAAACAATATCTCAGTGGCCGACAGACCCTGCGCCGGGCCTTTGTCCTGGTTGACGCGCGCCATGGGGTAAAGCCTGTTGATGCCGAGATCATGAAGCTGCTGGACGCCAGTGCCGTAACCTTTCAATGCGTGCTGACCAAGGCAGACAAGGTCAAGGCCAATGAACGCGAAAAGGTTCTGAACCAGGTCCGCTCGGCCCTGTCAAAACACCCCGCCGCTTTCCCCGAAATCGTGCTGACGTCGTCCGAAAAAGGGGATGGTATCCCAACGTTGCGCTCGATCATCACGCATCTGGAATAGCTTGGCCCTTGGCAGCACCTTTCAAAGGCCCTAACACGGTGGGCCAGAGGGACCTTTAGCCATGAAGACAAGAGATATGAACCGGGATTGGATCGCCACCGCCGCCACATTGAACAGCGCACTGCCCTATCTGCAGCGCTATGACGGGGCCATTGTCGTCATCAAGCTGGGCGGACACGCCATGGGCAGCGATGAAGCGATGGAGAGCTTTGCCCGTGACGTGGTTCTGATGCGCCAGGTGGGCATCAACCCGGTTGTAGTACATGGCGGCGGTCCCATGATCAACGCGATGCTGGACAAGCTCGATATCCAATCCGATTTCGTGAACGGTAAGCGTGTGACGGACAAGGCAACTGTCGAAGTGGTCGAGATGGTGCTCTCGGGCCTCGTGAACAAACGCATTGTTCAGGCCATCAACGGACAGGGAGGGACTGCGGTTGGCCTGTCGGGCAAGGACGCCAACCTGATGATCTGTGATCAAACCGATGCCTCGCTGGGGTTTGTTGGCTCTCCTTCCGAGATGAAACCCGAAATCCTGCACGATCTGTTTACGCATGACGTGATCCCGGTAATTGCGCCTCTGGGCGCCGGGCGCGAGGGTGAGACGTTCAACGTCAACGGTGACACCGCCGCCGGTGCCATCGCCTCGGCCTTGAAGGCAGACCGTCTGCTGTTGCTGACCGACGTATCAGGCGTCAAGAACGCTGCCGGAGAGGTCGTGACCGAGCTAAAAGCCGGTCAGATCCGCGAGATGACCCTGGACGGGACCATCGCAGGCGGAATGATCCCCAAGACCGAAACCGCGCTGGACGCACTACATAGTGGGGTGCGGGCCGTAGTCATTCTGGATGGGCGCGCGCCCAATGCGGTGCTACTGGAACTGTTCACCGAACACGGAGCTGGGTCGCTGATCCGACCCGATTGATCGACTGCGACGGAGGTGACATGACAGTTCAAACCGCACCTTCCCCGAACATTTATCAACGTGTCGACAGCGCGGCTGCTGAGGTTGGGCTTATCGTGATGGGTGCGTTACATCCTGGGCGCGCTAATGCCAAGCAATTGGACAGCGGCACCCTGATCCTGCTAGGTGCAGGGCCCACGTTCTGGCCTGTTTTGAAATCAGCCCCTGAATGGCAAGGTCCCGACCCTGTTGACCGGTGGTCGTACCGCGTCGTCAATCAGATGGCGCAGGATTTGGGGGGTCAAGCCTATTTCCCATTCGGTGGCCCACCCTATGTGCCGTTTATCGACTGGGCGCTGAAATCGGGGCGTACATTCAGCAGCCCGGTTGGCGCCTTGGTGCATGACACGGTCGGTATGATGATCTCGTATCGCGGCGCGCTGCATTTTGATCAGGAATTCGAGATTCCCGGTGCCCATAATTCATCGCCCTGTGTTACATGCGATGCCCCTTGCGCTCAGACCTGCCCAGTCGGGGCCCTGAACACCCACAGCTTCTATGACGTTGAGGCCTGCCACGGGCATCTGAACACAGAGCAGGGCCAAACCTGCATGACCGGTGGCTGCCTTGCGCGCCTGGCCTGCCCTCTCAGCCCCGGGGCCAGGCGGGACCCAGAACAGTCCGCCCACCACATGAGGTCTTTTCACCCGTCATGACTCGCACTCTGATCCTGACCCGCCATGCCAAATCCAGTTGGGATGAGCCGACGCTCAGCGATCATGATCGGCCACTGAACAAACGTGGACGCTGCTCGGCACCTGCTGTGTCCGGCTGGCTACTCAGGAATGGCTGGCTACCGAATGAGGTGCTCAGCTCTACCGCCCTCAGAACCCGCGAGACGTGGGATCGAATGGGGCTGCAGGCCGATCTGATCCAGTTCGAACGCTCGCTGTATCTGGCCGGTCCCGATCTCATGATGCGGGCCCTGTCGCAGGCTTCTGGCCAAACCGTGCTGATGCTGGGCCACAACCCCGGGATCGCTGAATTCGCCAGACAGCTTGTGCGGCAGGCGCCAGATCACGGCCGTTTCGATGACTACCCGACCTGCGCAACAACAGTCATACAGTTCGAGATCAACTCCTGGGCCGCGCTTCGGTGGCACAGTGGGGATGTCTTGGGGTTCGTCATTCCACGCGAGTTGCCGGAGTAAAAAAGGCGGGGCAAAAACCCCGCCTTTCATGGTTCTTCCGATCGGGATCAGTGACCCAAAATCTGGCTCAGGAACAGCTTGGTCCGCTCGCTTTGTGGGTTGTTGAAGAACTCTTCTGGTTCGTTCTGTTCCACAATCTGACCGGCATCCATAAAGATCACGCGGTTGGCGACCTGACGGGCAAAACCCATCTCGTGGGTCACACAAAGCATGGTCATGCCTTCTTCGGCCAGCTCGATCATAGTGTCGAGCACCTCTTTGATCATCTCAGGGTCCAGCGCCGATGTAGGTTCATCGAACAACATGATCCGCGGCATCATGCAGAGCGAACGGGCAATCGCCACACGCTGCTGCTGACCACCCGAAAGCTGACCAGGATACTTGTCGGCCTGTTCTGGGATTTTCACCTTCTCTAGGAAGTGCATCGCACGCTCTTCAGCCTCTTTCCTGGGCGTCTTGCGCACCCAGATCGGGGCCAGCGTACAGTTTTCCAGAATGGTCAGATGCGGGAAGAGGTTGAAGTGCTGGAACACCATCCCGACCTCGGACCGGATCTTGTCGATGTTTTTCAGGTCATTCGACAGTTCCGTCCCATCCACCATGATCGTGCCTTGCTGGTGTTCCTCCAGCGCGTTCAGACAGCGGATCAGGGTGGACTTACCCGACCCTGACGGCCCCGCGATAACAATCCTCTCGCCCTGATTGACGGTCAAATTGATGTCGCGCAGCACATGGAAAGACCCATACCACTTGTTCATGTTGTTGATTTCGATGGCGACCTCGTCGCTCACCTGCATCTTGGATCGGTCGATTTCGCGGTCTATTGCAAGTTCAGACATGTGTTGAACTCCTTAACGATGGCCAGTCTGAAGCTTGCGCTCCAGATACATGGAATAACGGGACATGGAGAAGCAGACGACGAAGAACAGCGCGCCGATAAAAGCGAACAGTTCCCAGTAGATGCCGTTCCAAGCGGTATCAGCGCGGATCGCGTTGGCAAGGCCAAGCACGTCGAACAGTCCGATGATCGACACCAGAACCGTATCCTTGAAGATCCCGATGAATGTGCTCACGATGCCCGGAATTGAGATTTTCAGGGCTTGCGGCATGATGATCAAACGCTGTGCCTGCCAGTAGTTCAGGCCCAAACTGTCGGCGCCCTCGTACTGACCGCGTGGCAATGCAGCCAGGCCACCCCGGATCACTTCGGCCATATAGGCGGCTGAGAACAGGGTCATCATGATCATCACCCGCAGGATGATGTCAAAATTGGTGCCTGGTGGCAGGAACAGGTTCAACAGCAGCGAGGCCACGAACAGTAGCGTGATCAGCGGTACGCCGCGAATGAACTCGATAAAGCCCACACACATGTATTTGACGATAAGAAGGTCCGACTGACGGCCCAGCGCCAACACGATACCAATCGGCAGCGAGACACCGATGGCCACAACACCCAGCAGGATCGCCAGCATGAAACCACCGAACTGACGACTTTGCACGGCTTCGATACCGATCGGCAGGATCGAATCCATGGCACCAACGAAGTAGCTCGATAGAAACAGCCACCAGATCAATGCAGCCACTGCACCACCGATCATCCCGAGCAATTCGCTTTGTTGCTTGCTGACGACGGTGTAGACGGCCCAGCCGGCAACAAATCCAAGTGCCGCCGACAATGGCCCCCAGATGGTACCACCCCACATCAACCAAGGCATCAGGAAGGGGTAGATCGCGCTAAAGATCAGCAACTTGCTCGGAACACGGTCCGAATACAGCACTGGTGCCAGCGCAACCAGCAACAGAACAAGCGCCAGAATCGGCCGCCAGTACAGATGGCTCGGGTAGAATCCGAACAACAGCTGCAGCCAGCGATCATTGATGACAGCCCAGCAAGCATGACCATGGGTGTCTCCCCAGGTTGCCATCATGATCTCACGGCACTCAGTCAGTGAATTGGCATTCCAGACGGATTGGAACGTCCATGGCAGAACGCCCGACAACACATAGTAGATCGCATAGAGCGAAACCAAAGTCAGGATCGAATTGAACCAACCAGAAAACAGATTGTGCTTAACCCAACCTACTATTCCCACTTCGGACGCTGGTGGCGCTTTCTCCGGCAACATTTCCGCGCGGACAAATGAAACATCACTCATATTACCGCTCCACCAATTTGACACTATTGTTGTACCAGTTCATCACTGCCGAGATGCTCAGCGAGATGCACAGATAGACCAGCATCAGCAGTAGAACGCATTCCAGCTCGCGGCCGGTTTGGTTCATGGTGATGCCACCCAGGGTACCTGTGATATCCATATATCCCACCGCAATCGCCAGAGACGAGTTCTTGGTCAGGTTCAGGTAGTTCGAGATCATTGGCGGGATGATCACGCGCAACGCTTGCGGCAGGATCACCAGACGCATAATCCGGCTCGGGCGTATACCCAGCGCGGCGGCGGCCTCGGTCTGCCCCTTGGAAATGGCGAGAATTCCGGCCCGCACGATCTCAGCGATGAAAGCTGCAGTGTAAAGGGACAGGGCCAACCACAATGCGATAAGCGAGTTCCGCAAATGGGTGCCGCCTTTGAAGTTGAACCCTTTCAGTTCCGGGTATCCCAAATGGAATCCCAACGCAGTCAGCAGGATCAACATCGGCACAAACAGTATAGCCAACTGAATGTGCCAGATGGTTGGGCGATCACCAGTTGCTTCCTGTTTTGCAGCGGCATTAGCGGATACTTTGCGCATCACAAAAATGCTGCCCGCCAAAACGACCAGAAAGGCGACCAGATCCAATGAAATGTCGAAGCGTAAGCTGGACGCACCAAACAAGTGGATATCGCCAAGACTGCGTGAAAACAGGAGCTCTGGGATATAGACACCGCGATTGGTGACGGCGACAGAGTTGAAAAAATCCATCGTGGCCGTCGGGGTTTCGCCTCGGAATGCATTGGGTGCCGGTAAACCTTCGATCAGAATGGCCATAGCCAGAACGATCCAAAGCAGCACAGGCACGTTACGGAACATCTCGACATAAACAGTCATGATCCGCGCGATCAACCAGTTGTTGGAAAGTCGTAATACACCAACGAAAACACCGATAATTGTCGCCGTGATACAGCCGAGAACTGCAACAACAAGTGTGTTAAGCAATCCGATAAACCCAGCACGCAAGTGGCTGTCTCGAGAATCGTATTCCAGCAGGCGTTGGTTGATATCGTAACTTGCAGGTTCGCCGAAGAACCCGAATTCTACGGGTTTACCAAGTGCTTCGAGGTTCTGAATGGTGTTGGAAATGATCCAGGCTGCCAAAAGCATGAAACCGATCATTGCAATGACCTGGATGGTCGCAGATCGGTACCGCGTATCGTAAAGGAGCATGGACAGCCGGAACTGCTCCTTTGGCGGGTCAGTGAGAGTCGACATGACCTATGTATATCCCCGTGTCATCCCGTTATTCGCAGACAGAGTTGATCTCTGTTCAATCTAACCGGGACTGTTTCTTATGGATTGAAAAAGGGCGCAGGATGAACTGCGCCCTCTTCAATGGATATTAGCGGAACGGCGGCGAGTACAGCAGGCCGCCATCGGTCCACTGACCGTTCAGGCCGCGTGCCAGACCGATTGGCGTTTCTTCACCGATGTTCTTGGCAAAGACCTCACCATAGTTACCACCCGCCTTGATAGCGCGCATTGCCCACTGTGCGTCCAGACCCAGCATCTCACCCAGAGTGCCTTCGCTGCCCAGCAGACGGTTCACTTCGGGGTTGTCGGTGCCAGCAGACATCTCGTCGATGTTCGCCGAGGTCACACCCAGCTCTTCAGCCGAAACCAGTGCGTTCAGTGTCCAGCGAACAACGTCGCCCCACTCGTGGTCGCCATGACGGACCAGCGGGCCCAGCGGCTCTTTCGAGATGATTTCGGGCAGCAGGATGTGATCACCGGGGTTTTCGAACGTGGCGCGAGTTGCGGCCAGGCCCGATGCGTCGGTGGTGTAGACGTCACATGCGCCAGCCAGATACTGCTGCTGCGCTTCTGCGTTGGTTTCGATCGGAACCGGCTCGTAGCTGATGTTGTTCGAGCGGAAGAAATCCGCAAGGTTCAGCTCGGTGGTGGTGCCGGTCTGGATGCAGACAGTCGCGCCGTCCAGTTCCTTGGCCGAGCTTACGCCCAGCGCTTTGGGAACCATAAAGCCCTGACCGTCGTAATAGTTTACACCGACGAATTCGAACTTCAGGTCTACGTCGCGGCTGAAGGTCCAGGTGGTGTTCCGGGCCAGCATGTCGATTTCGCCCGAAGCCAGCGCGGTAAAGCGTGTCTTACCTGTGGTCGGAACGAATTCAACGGCGCTTGCGTCACCCAGAACCGCAGCGGCAACGGCGCGGCACAACGAAACGTCAAAGCCCTGCCATTCACCATTTGCGTCGGGCGCGGCAAAGCCGACCAGACCGGTGGTCACACCGCAGTTCAGCTTACCGCGCGCCTTGACGTCGTCCACGGTTCCCGCCATGGCTGCGCCTGCGGCCAGACCGGCAACTGTGGCCGCGCCCAAGATTACGGATTTTTTCATTTTTACCTCTTCCTGATTGTCCATCCCGTTCAGGGACGGTTCTATCCGGCACCTCAGGTACCAGAAAGGTTTCCCCAAAGGTGTCTCCCCTTTAGTGCGCACGAGTTTGGTCGCATTCATAAACAAACGTCAAGGGTCGGATCAGGGAAAACGATGGATCAACTCACAGATGTCCATCAGAGCGGTAAAAATTCAGAAATCTAAGATCAATCAGAGACGTCGTAGAAGCGTTTAGCGTGTAAAAAGGCAGAACGTTTGACTTCGGCTGCTTCATGCGCCTCGTCGTCATGGCCCCATTGTTCGATTTGCCACTGCTCGTCCAACCGCGAAATCCGCCAGATCTCTTGCGCATCACACCAATCGGAAGTGGCCGCAAACCCAAGGATCAACGAGCCCGAAAGGCTGACCAGATCGTGGAAGGCAGCCAGTTGGAAGTTGTTGAAATCATGCACTCGCCGGCGCAACTGATCCAGCGCCGCCACGTCTTGCGGCTGATGCAGGATACCTGTGACGGGCTGCAGGCGAACCGACATGGCTTCCGCGGCCCAGTCCAACACCGGGTCCCACTGCTCAGCTTGCCGCTGCTGCAACTCTTGCGGGTGAGCGGCGCGATAGCACAGCAAATCCGAATCGCCATAATCGGCCAGCATGTCTGCAACTTCGGCGTGCTGAATCAGTACCTTGTCGATGGCTGCATTGGCCGAACGCGTGTAGGGCATCGTCCCTGGGTCAACCTGTTCTTCCTGCGCGTCCCATTCGGCCGCAACGGCCTGAGCCATCGGCAAGGTCGGCAGGATCAGTCCGGCCCGCGCAGGTGTTTTGACCCGACGACCGTCCAGTTCGACCGTAAATCCGCCATCGGCCTCGACCACCTGACATGCAGTCCAAAATCGTTTCGGTTTCCAGTCACTCATGTCTTCAGGTCCAGATATCGTCCAGTGCGCCCGGCAACTGGTCAAACGTTTCGATAATACGAGAGGCAGCGGCCAGGGCAGGCCGTTCGTGATACCCCCAGGTGACGCCAATTCCCGTGACACCGGCGGCGGCGGCCATATCCATGTCGAATCGGGTATCCCCGATCATGACAGTATCAACCGCATCGACGCAGGTTTCGGCCCTAGCCGTGTCGATCATCGAAGGATGCGGTTTTGACGGGTGGTGATCTGCGACCTGCCGGGTCACGAAATAGCCTTGCAGACCGTGACCTTCGATCAAAGCATCCAGACCACGATGCGATTTGCCTGTCGCCACGCCCAGCAACATCTCGGGGATTGCATGCAGTGCCTCGATAACCTCACGGGCTCCGGGGTAGAGCGGCGAACTGGCCATTCCCTGTTCCAGCCGATGTGCGTGATAGGCCTGTTTATAGCCCTCTACCAACCGCGCCTGATCCACAGCAGAACACTCGGGCACCAACTGTGCCATGGCTTGTGGCAGAGATAATCCGACTATGGACAAGATCCCCGCCCTATCCGGTACCGGAAGAGACAAGGCATCAAAGCTGGCGGTCATGGCCGCGATAATGCTGCCCTGGCTATCGACCAGGGTACCGTCCACATCAAATAGTACCAGACGCAAGGGTCTGCTCATTGCAAAGACTCGAACGGATCATCCGCAGCCAGGTCTTCGGCCCATCCGAATGTGTCCCAGCTGTGTTTCATATGATCAGGCAAGGGTGCGGTAACAGTGATCTTCTTACGCGTCACCGGGTGCTGAAACGAAGCCTGCCGTGCATGCAGGTGCAGCTTTTTGCTGATCACACCGCCCAACTGCGCACCCCAGCCATCGCCAAGGTTCTCTTGACCCGAACCGCCGTATTTTCCATCCCCGATGATTGGGTGCCCAATCGCTGCCATATGCGCACGCAACTGATGGGTGCGGCCGGTGATCGGCTCCATCGCGACCCAGGCGGCGCGTCCAGCCACGCGGTATAGCGTAGCGTAAAGTGTATGGGCCCGCTTCGCGCCTGGCGTGTCGTTGATTTCGTTCAGATGAACGGGGATCATCTTTTCGCCCTCGCCCTGGCTGCCATGGCCCGGGGCCTTGACCAAACCGGTCTTGATCTCGCCCAGATAAGGGGTCGGCACCCCAGCGACCAGGGCCCAATATATCTTGCGCGTGTCCCGGTGACGGAAAGCGGCGGTCAGTGCTTTGGCGGCCTCGCGTGTGCGGGCCAGCAACAGCACGCCCGAGGTATCCTTGTCCAGTCGGTGCACCAATCGGGGGTTTTCGTCATATCCAAAGCGCAGCGCCTCGGACAGGCCGTCCACATGCCGGGTCTGGCCGCTGCCGCCTTGCACCGGCAAGCCTTGCGGTTTGTTCAGCGCGATCACGTGATCATCGCGATAAATCACGCAAGCCTGCATCATCTCGGCATCCGCATCTGTGATCCGCGGTTTCACCTCGACCGGTTTGTGGTCCGCATCCGGCAGAGGTGGCACGCGTACAACCTGGCCGACCTCAAGCCGGGTCGAGGCCTTGGCCCGTCCGCCATCCACACGCAGTTCGCCCTTGCGGCACATTTTCTCGATGCGCCCCTGGCTGACATGCGGAAACAGACGCCGCAGCCAGCGGTCCACCCGCTGATCGCCATCCCCATCCGCAACCGTAATCATCTGCACGCCACTCATGCCATTGCCCCTTGCGCCGCGCGGCAGACCCGCCCGGACCACGCTGTAAACATTGTCCCAGAAAACATGCGCGTCTGTCGCGCGCATCGGCCAAAGAGTCAAGCCGGTGCTAGTCTGGTTTCCGTTGCGAACGCAGCTTGGCAAAGTAGTCCAACCGTTTCTTCAGCTCACGTTCAAACCCACGCTCGACAGGTTGATAGAGAACAGGGCGCGATATGGACTCGGGAAAGTAGTTCTGCCCAGAAAACCCATCCTCGGCATCGTGATCATAAGCATAGCCCGCACCATAACCCTGATCTTTCATCAAAGAGGTTGGTGCATTCAGAATATGTTTGGGCGGCGGCTCACTTCCTGATTGCTTGGCCAGGCGCATCGCTGCCTTGTAGCCCACATAGGCCCCGTTCGATTTCGGAGCCAGAGCCAGATAGACCAGCGCCTGCGCCAAAGCCAACTCGCCTTCGGGACTGCCCAGCCGCTCATAGGTTTCCCAGGACTGCAGACAGATCGCCTGAGCCTGCGGATCAGCCAGACCAATGTCCTCGACCGCCATTCGCGTGATCCGGCGCGCCAAATACCTTGGGTCCTCGCCTCCTGTCAGCATTCGCGCGAACCAGTACAGGGCGGCATCGGGGTCGGATCCTCGCACCGATTTGTGCAGGGCCGAGATCAGGTTGTAATGCTCATCTCCAGATTTGTCGTATTTCGCGGCACGGCGCATGAGCCGGGTCGACAGGGCTTCAAGGTCCAGCGGGCCCTCAACTTTCCACGCGGCAACCTGCTCGATCAGGTTCAACAGCGCGCGCCCGTCACCATCGGCCATTTCCTGCAGCGCATCACGGGCCGCAGGGTCCAACGGCAACCCGCGGTCCAATTCCTGTTCAGCGCGCTGCGTCAGACGCTCAAGATCAGCCAGGCTGAGCCGTTCCAGCACCAGCACTTGTGCCCGACTGAGCACAGCGGCGTTCAACTCGAACGATGGATTTTCCGTGGTCGCCCCGACCAGGAGGATCGTACCATCCTCCATATGCGGCAGAAACCCGTCCTGCTGCGCCTTGTTGAAGCGATGGATTTCGTCAACAAACAGCAACGTCCCCTGCCCGTTCTGACGCCGGATCTTCGCAGCTTCGAACACTTTCTTCAGGTCGGGAACACCAGTAAAGATGGCACTGATCTGCACAAAATGCAGGTCCGTCTCTTGCGCTAGAAGCCGCGCGATCGTGGTCTTGCCGACGCCGGGCGGCCCCCAGAATATCAGGCTCGACAGACTGCCCGAGGCCAGCATCACGCCCAAAGGCGCATCCGGGCCCAACACCTGTTCCTGCCCGATCACCTCGGCCAGCGTTTGCGGGCGCAATCTGTCGGCCAGCGGGCGATGTACAGGCGGCGCAGGGTCAGATGACCCGGTATCGAAAAGGTCACTCATCCGGTCACAGCCTGAACCGCAAGGAAACCGGCCGGCCGCCCCTGAGGATATCCAGATTGATCCGACGCCCCGGATCGGTCAGCGCCTTCACGACATCAGCAGGTCGCTCGACCCGCGCGCCGTTTATCCCATCGACCACATCGCCCGGACGCAGCCCGGACCGACCGCCATAGCGGCCCGCGTCGACCACAACCACCCCCGTCTGCGACAGCAAAAGCCCCAGCCGCGCGATAACAGCAGGGTTGATCCGCGACACGGTCAGGCCTGGCATCACGGTTTCATCGTTCAGCGTCGTCACTTCCGCTGCCGGAACCTCGGGCGCTTTGACCAAAGCGACCTCAAGTTCAGCTCGGTCCTCGCCGCGCAGTCGCGTCACCACCGACGTGCCGCCCACACCGGCCACTGACATGCGGAATTTCATCTCTGCCGGCGAGTTCACCTCATCCCCGTCGACATGGGTCACGACGTCCCCAACCTGCAACCCTGCCTCGGCCAACGGGCTGAGCGCATGGAGATCCGAAATCACCACACCCTGCGGGATGACCAAGCCCAGAGACTCAGCGATATCCGCGCTCATGTGCTGCCCGGCCATTCCGGCCCAGGGGCTGACAAAACTGTCATTGCCGGCCTGGGCTTGCCGCAGGAATTCGGCAACCAGATTGGCAGGGATGGCAAAGCCGATCCCGTTCGATCCTCCAGAACGTGTCAGGATCGAGGTGTTGATGCCAATCAGATCACCGTTCACATCGATCAGCGCCCCGCCCGAATTGCCGGGATTGATCGCCGCATCCGTCTGAATGAAATAGCCCCGCGCATTGCCCGTGGCCGTACCGGTCCGCGCCAACCCCGAGATAATGCCCGATGATACCGTCTGCCCGACGCCGAACGGGTTGCCGATGGCCAGAGCCAGTTCACCTACCTCAACCAAATCGGAATCCCGCATGTCGATCGAAGGCAACGCCTCGGCATCTTTCAGACGTAGAATGGCGATGTCGCTTTCCTGATCGCCCAGAACCACCTCGGCCGAAAACTCGCGCCGGTCCGTCGTGACGACCCGTATTTCGGTCGCCGAACCCACGACATGGTAGTTTGAGACCACATAGCCGTCATCCGTCAGGATCACGCCCGATCCCAACGAGTTCTGAACGCGCGGTCGCGGCTCACCAAAGCCGCCGCCAAAGAAATCCTGAAAGAACGGGTCAGAGAACAGTGAATTCGAGCGCCCTTCGCGCACGATCTTGGCGTAGATATTCACCACAGCTGGCGCGGCCTGTTTCACCACCGGCGCAAACCCTAGGCTGATTTCGGCCTGAGAACGTGGCACCCTGGTTTCCGCCGCGGCAGAGGCAGACAAAAGCGATAAAGCGAAGGCCGTGGCGCGAAGCATCATAGTTCCCGAAAATTTTTGGACTGTTTTGGATATGCGGCGCGATGTCTGGGTTTGCAAGCGCGGTATTGGAGTTTCTGCCAGACTTCAGCCATCACCACCCTGACGAGGTAAAGCCAGTCCAGCCACATTTGACATGTCCGACCGCCTGACTACGACGTTCATAGTCAGACGGATAGGTATTAGTTGAGCTGTCTCGGTTTCAAGCGAACCGATCTGTATGCCAAAACGACAAGCGTAAGTATGGCCCCCTGCCCTACGAGTACTGCGGGCCAGATCAGGGGAAACTGCGCGTCTGCGTACTTTTGCGGTCCGAAGGAAACCGAAGCAAGAAGTGCCGCTAAAAGTGTCAGGCATATGCCGGCCTTTGTTTCCGTGGCGCCAAGGAGGATCGCAGCGCAGGCTGCGCTGAGTGCGGCCCCAATAAAAGGCGCGATCCCAAACAGTGGTGTAACTGTGGGCGGATGTGGCGGTACTCCGGCATAGAGAGCACTCAGCATAACGATCTGCAAAACGATAAGTGTCAACAAAGCAGCATTGGCCGCCCGATCTTTCTCATAAATCAAATTCGCCTCCTTTTTCCGTAACAAAGTGTACGGTTGCGTTAAGCCGTAACCCGATGTACGGCTGAGTGTCAACACCATTCAGGAGGCCAGATTGAAAGATCACCTACGCACTGCCCGGCAGGAACAGATCGAAACAGCGGCTTATGAACTGCTCGCAGAAAAAGGTTTCGCGGGAACTTCGATGCTGAGCATCGCCAAACGTGCCCGCTGCTCAAACGAAACGCTTTACAACTGGTATGGCGATAAGCTTGGCTTGTTCCGCACCATGGTGTCACGAAACGCTGCGGAAGCAAAAACGTTGCTTGAAAACGCGCTTGCACAGCGTGAAGCCTCGATCGAAACACTCGACGCCTTTGGGCCGGTATTGCTGGAAATCATATTGGGCGAGAAGGCAGTTTCTCTGAATCGCGCGGCCGCAGCTGACGCAACCGGCCAACTAGGTAAAGCCTTGTCAGAGGCAGGTCGGGAAACGATTTCCCCTCTCCTGGCACAGCTTTTTGAAGCTGCCAGAACCAATGGAGAGCTAGTCAGCAACGATATATCGGACGTGGTTGATTTGTATTTGGGATTGTTGATTGGTGATCTTCAGATCCAGCGCGCGATCGGGCGCACAGAAAAGCCCGATCCGGGAACATTGGCAAGGCGCGCAGAAGCAGCAACCAGACATTTGCAAACGCTTCTCGGGCCCTGACTAAAGCTGACACATACCATGAGCAGAGCGGACTTGCGACTGGCTCCATAAGAAAAACCCCCGCGTCCGAGACACGGGGGTTTTCACATGAAAGCCAAGCTTTCTTATTCTTCGTCTGCGGCCTCTTCGGCGGCGGTACGCGCTTTGTCTGCAGCGCCTTTGGCGTCCAGATCGCGGTCAACGAATTCGATGATCGCCATCGGGGCCATGTCGCCATAGCGGAAGCCTGCTTTCAGGATCCGGACATAACCGCCCTGACGCTCGGCGTAACGGGGGCCCAGGATTTCGAACAGCTTTGCGACGTCTTTGTCTTCTTTCAGCTGCGATGCGGCCTGACGACGGGCGTGCAGGTCGCCGCGCTTGCCCAGAGTGATCAGTTTTTCAACGATCGGGCGCAGTTCTTTTGCCTTGGGCAGAGTTGTTTTGATCTGCTCATGTTCGATGAGCGAGCCAGCCATGTTCGCAAACAGAGCCTTACGGTGCTCATGAGTACGATTCAGGCGGCGGTAACCACGTGCGTGACGCATTTTCTAGTTCCTTCTTCAGCGTTTTGCTTTGTCTGGCCGGCGATGCGTGTCACCGGCTCTCCTTGGGGCATGATCGCCCTTACATTCCCCGGCAGCCCGGGTATTGGGGAAGACGCGCTTAAAACGCGTCTTCGAATTTCTTCGCCAGATCTTCGATGTTGTCGGGCGGCCAGTCCTCGACATCCATGCCGAGGTGCAGACCCATGCCGGACAGCACTTCTTTGATCTCGTTCAGCGACTTGCGGCCGAAGTTCGGGGTGCGCAGCATCTCGGCTTCGGTCTTCTGGATCAGATCGCCAATGTAGACGATATTGTCGTTCTTCAGGCAGTTTGCCGAACGGACCGACAGTTCCAACTCATCTACTTTCTTCAGCAGCAGCGGGTTGAACTCCAGACCATCATCCTCGTCCTGACGACCAGCCGCTTCCGGCTCATCGAAGTTGACGAAGATCGACAGCTGATCCTGCAGGATGCGTGCGGCATAGGCCAACGCGTCCTCGGGGGTGATCGAACCGTCAGTCTCAATCTTCAGGGTCAGCTTGTCATAGTCTAGAACCTGACCTTCACGCGTCGGCTGAACATCATAGGCGACCTTTTTAACCGGCGAATAGATCGCGTCGATCGGGATCAGGCCGATAGGTGCGTCTTCTGGTTTGTTCTTTTCAGCCGAGACATAGCCCTTACCGGTGTTGACGGTCAGTTCCATGAACAGGTCGGCACCATCATCCAGGTGACAGATGACGTGATCGCGGTTCAGAACCTCGATGCCAGCGCTTTCGCTGATGTCGCCTGCGGTGACGATTGCCGGGCCTTTAGCATTGATCGACAGACGCTTGGGGCCTTCGACCTCCATGCGCAGGGCGACTTGCTTAAGGTTCAAAATGATGTCGGTGACGTCTTCACGCACGCCTGCAACCGAACTGAATTCGTGCAGGACGTTGTCGATCTGAACGCTGGTGATGGCCGCACCTTGCAGCGAGCTCATCAGAACGCGGCGCAGGGCGTTGCCCAGAGTCAGACCAAAGCCACGCTCCAGCGGTTCTGCAACCAGCGTTGCCTGGCGCGCGGGGTCGTTGCCCGGCTTGCTTTCCAGCTGGGTTGGCTTGATCAATTCTGCCCAATTCTTGTGGATCATGTAATCCCTCCATTCCTGTCCGCGCCCCATGACCAACAAGGTGCAGACGCCCGAGGTTCAAAATGACGTGCTGGGGCCGTGCGAAAATGCGGGCCCCAGCTCAATTCTAATTCGCTTAGACGCGGCGGCGCTTCGGCGGACGGCAACCATTGTGAGCGATCGGGGTCACGTCACGGATCGACGTGATGTTGAAGCCCACTGCAGCCAATGCACGCAGAGCCGATTCACGACCCGAACCGGGGCCCTGAACTTCGACTTCCAGCGTCTTGACGCCGTGATCCTGTGCTTTCTTGCCTGCGTCTTCCGCAGCCATCTGAGCAGCATACGGAGTAGATTTACGCGACCCTTTGAAACCCATGGTCCCGGCCGACGACCATGCAATGGCGTTGCCTTGCACGTCCGAGATCAGGATCTTGGTGTTGTTGAAGGTCGAATTCACATGGGCGACGCCCGATGCGATATTCTTGCGCTCTTTTTTCTTGGTACGAGTCTTTTCGCGTGCCATCAGTCAGACCCCCCTTATTTCTTCTTACCGGCAATGGCCTTTGCGGGGCCTTTGCGGGTACGAGCGTTGGTGTGAGTACGCTGACCGCGAACGGGCAGGTTACGACGATGGCGCAGACCGCGATAGCAGCCCAGATCCATCAGGCGCTTGACGTTCATCTGAACTTCACGACGCAGGTCACCTTCAACGGTGAAGTTAGCGTCGATATGTTCACGGATGGCCAGAACTTCGGAATCCGACAGCTCATTGACGCGACGGTGCGCTTCAATGCCTACGGCTTCGCAGATGGCCTGCGCCGAGGTGTTGCCGATACCGGTGATATATGTGAGGGCGATAGGTACCCGCTTTGCAGTCGGGATGTTTACGCCGGCAATACGTGCCACGTGTCACTTTCCTTTTTGTTGCGGTTCCGTAGCTCCGGAACCTTTTTTCACAACACTTGACCGTGGCAGTGACGCCAGAGGGCCCAGTATTATTCGAGGTGGTCGGGGCAGTTAGGACGAATCCTGCCTGCGATCTTGATTCCCTTTAGGGATGGGGGTCGATATGGGCTTTTGCGCTTGGCGTCAAGGCCATATTGGAGCTAGCCGAGTACGGCCTCGATCGACGCAGTCACTTCCTTGATATCGGCCAACCCATTGACCGGGCGAAGATCGCCTTTGGCGTAGTAATAACCAATCAGCGGCGACGTCTTTTTGTAGTACTCCATCAACCGCGTGCGCAGGCTGTCTTCGTTGTCGTCGGCGCGACGCGTGAACTCTTTTTGCTCACCACAGTTGGTGCAGCGACCATCTGCCGGGATCGGCTTGGTCTTGTCATTATAAACTTCGCCACAGCCCGAACAGGTCGAACGTGCGGTGATCCGATCCACCAGGGCATCGTCATCCACCCGCATCTCGATCACAGTGTGCAGTGACTGGCCCAGCTTGGTCAGCAAAGCCGCCAATGCGTCGGCTTGTGCCAATGTGCGGGGAAAACCGTCAAAGATGAAACCGGCACCGGTTTCGGTGGTCAGCTTCTCTTCGATCAGGCCGATGACAATCTCATCGGTGACCAGCTTGCCGGCATCCATGATGGCTGCGACCTTCAGGCCCATCTCGGTGCCCGAGGTTTTGGCTTCGCGCAGCATGTCTCCGGTGCTCAGCTGCACCATGCCGCGTGTTTCAACAAGATGACGCGCTTGCGTTCCTTTACCCGCCCCCGGGGGGCCCAGAAGAATGATGTTCATCGACGAGCGGGTCCCTTCCTGCCGCGTTTCTTACCCTTCCCGCGCAGTTGGGACTTTTCGATAAGCCCTTCGTATTGATGCGCCAGCAGGTGGCTCTGAACCTGTTGGATCGTATCCATGGTCACAGAGACGATAATCAGAACCGAAGTACCACCGAAATAGAACGGAATGGCAAACTGGCCCCGCAGGATTTCAGGCAACAGACAAACCGCCGCCAGATAAGCCGAACCCAGAACCAGTACGCGGTTGACCACGTATTCCAGATACTCGGCTGTTTTCTTACCCGGACGGATACCCGGCACAAAACCGTTCTGCTTTTTCAGGTTATCCGCCACGTCATCCGGTTTGAACGACACGTTGAACGTGTAGAAATAAGCAAAGAATACGATCATCGAGGCAAAGAACAGCAGGTACAGAGGCTGACCAGGTCCAAAATTGGCCAGCAGCCAGGACATGATCGGCCCGTTGGTCGCACCCGATGAGAAGGTTGAGATCGTCACCGGCAGCAATAGCAAAGAGCTGGCAAAGATCGCCGGGATAACGCCAGCCGGGTTCACTTTGACCGGCAAGTGGCTCGAGCCGCCTTCATAGATCTTCATACCGGCCTGACGGCGCGGGTATTGAATATGGATCTTGCGCAAAGCGCGCTCCATGAACACCACAAAGGTGATCACGGCGATGACCATGACGATCACCCCGATGATTACTGCGGGGCTGATTGCGCCGCTGCGGCCACTTGCGAAGAACTGAGCCAACGCTGCCGGAACCTCGGCGATGATGCCAACGAAAATAATCAGAGAGATACCGTTGCCGATGCCGCGCGCGGTGATCTGCTCACCCAGCCACATCAGGAACATGGTGCCGCCAACCAGTGTAATCATAGTCGACAGACGGAAATAGAGGCCCGGATCAGTCGCCAGATCGCCCGACTCCAGCGAAACGGCCAAGCCATAGGCCTGAACGGTGGCCAGCGCCACGGTGCCGAAACGGGTATATTGGTTGATCTTCTTACGACCCTGCTCGCCCTCTTTCTTGAGCTGTTCGAGCGCGGGAACCATCGAGGTCAGCAGCTGAATGATGATCGAGGCCGAGATGTAAGGCATGATGCCGAGGGCAAAGATACCCATCCGCCCAAGCGCCCCGCCGGTGAACATCGAAACCATACCGCCGATGCCCTGCCCCGCTTGCTCCATGAACTCACGCAGGGCCTGTCCGTCGATCCCCGGCACCGGTATAAAAGTGCCCAGGCGATAGACGATCAACAAACCCAGTGTGAACAGGATGCGGTTGCGCAGATCGGTGGCTTTGCCCAAAGCAGCCCAGCTAGTGTTGGCTGCCATTTGTTCTGCTGCTGATACCATAAATCGGTCTCTCTTATGAAAACACCGCCCGGAACCGTTTTCCGGCTCGGGCGGCGTCTTGGAAAACTCTGAGGTCTATGTAAGCGGGTCTTGGCCCGCTCACAAGCGCTTACTCTGCCGCAGCGGCTTTTGTGACCGTCAGTGAACCGCCCGCTTTTTCGACTGCCTCAACGGCAGCTTTCGAAGCACCAGTTACTTCCAGGGTCACCTTGGCGCTGATTTCGCCTTTGGCCAGAACGCGGATACCGTCCAGTTTACGGCGAACCAGACCGGATGCAACCAGTGCGTCCTCGGTGATCGCGGCTTTGGCGTCCAGCTTACCGGCGTCGACGAATTTCTGGATCAGGCCCAGGTTGATAACGGCAAACGCCTTGCGGTTCGGCTTGTTAAAGCCACGCTTGGGCAGGCGTTGGTACAGCGGCATCTGGCCACCTTCGTAGCCATTGATGGCCACACCCGAACGGGATTTCTGACCTTTGATACCACGGCCACCCATTTTACCTTTACCGGAACCGGGACCACGGCCGACGCGGGTCCGTTTCGGTGTGGCGCCTGGGTTGTCGCGCAATTCATTCAGTTTCATTTCGCTTCTCCTTCGCCGGAAATGACCCCGAAGCGTGATGGGTCAAACACGGCATTTCTTGGTTTTGATTCTTGCGGCGCAGTACGCCACCGGAGCCCGATACAGCTTTGTGGCTGAGGATGCAAGTTTTGAAGTGAACAACACCCAAACTGTCTAGCCTTCAGCATTTTGGATTGGCGCGTCCAGTGGATTAATCCGGTGTTTGGCCAGAAGCTTACCCACCAGGCTGTCTGGATCTGGCAGGCCATTATACCTGTTCCTCAGGATCGAACGCATCCGGCGACCATAAAAGTGAATTGAAACTGTGTCCTCGTGGAAGAACCTGGATAAATCGGCGTTTGGGCGTGCCAAAGCGCGCCGTCTGGTAAAGTTCACCGGATAGAACACATGCTCAGGCAGAACAAATTGGTGTTCGCCGGTTTGCCGTAAAGCCCAGGCAAAGGCTGACGGACCCCATGCGCCCCAATATTGCGCGGGCACATTGATCGGATCACCTGCATCCTGTGCCGCACGAAGGGGTTCCTGATATCGTTTGGGCAGCCATGGCGGAATCCGATATGGGTCCGTTGTATATTCGATGAGCAGATCCAGCGCCGGGCTGTCTGACGGAATGCCCAATACGCCGATCGCAATCTCTCCTTCGAGCATTCCGTAAAAATGCCCAGTCTCCGTTGTGAATGGACGCATGCAATAGGCGTCCGTATCCGCCCATATCAAATCGGGCTCCTGCGCCAACATGCGGTATCGGAACTTGTCCGAATGCGGCGCCGGGCTACCAGTACGGCTATGCGCAATGAATTCTGTGCCAGGCATCACATCGCGCGCATCGCGGGTATCCACACCTTCAGGTATCCCGGAGACATTCCCATAGGTGTAGAGGCGAACGGATTGACCGGCATCCAGATAGGATTTGATGCAGAGCTGCTCGAGAAAGCTCAGCGGGCCATCCACCCACAACATGCCGATCTGGTAGTCTCGCACTGTGTCAGCCTCGTCATCGCGTTGTTGGGACATAGCCCCCTCTAATAATTCTCATGGAAAATTTCCAAACGATCCACAATGCAGAGTGAGCAATTTCACCGTGCCTGTGCCTTTCAAGCACGCAGAATCAAAAGAGGCGCCAAATGGCGCCTCGGTGTTGTTCATCCTGCCAGGTTCTCAGCAGTAGACGTGCTTATGCGCAATATCACTTATATCGCACCGGCGGATACCAATGTCGTTCAGTTCACGATCAGTCAGGTTCTGAAGCTCTGAATAGGTGCGGCCGAATTCGGCGCGCAGGGCATAGGCCTCTTTCACGCGTGCGATCAGAGTTGTGATGCGGGCGGTCAGACCAAAGCCTTCGCGGGAAAAAGTTGCTGTGTTTGCCATTTCTATATTCCTTTCTAAACCGGAGCGTATTCTCCAGATTTCGTTTGCGTTCCTATTTGGGACAAAGCTCAAATAAGAACGCCAGATAACGCTAACAACAGAAGATTCGGTCTGGCCGGTATGCATTGAGGGAATGGCAGTGAAAACACTGTTTAGACATCCCACTACAGGCTTTCGTTGAAATAGACCTTTGGATTTCTCGTCTAAAGATAAGATTTATCAAATTTATATATTTTAATATCTTTTTTCTTTTACGGACCCATATTTTCACTATTCTATCACGTATCCGTGAACTATCGGGCTATTTCGGCCTGTTTTACCATTTTCGCCTCGCACGTTTAGGGCGTCCTCGACTTCATGAATGAGGATACTCCATGCCTTTGGTTTCAAGCGTTATTAGAAGGTTGCGCTGGATTCAGCGCCGTCCTTCCTTGAAGCAATCGGCAAACCTGTTGCGCAACATTCGGGGCTATCTTCTTCACTCTCAACAAGCCGCCCCGCTGCCGTCTTTGGTGAAAATTGATATTTCGCCGCTGTGCTCACTAGCCTGTCCACATTGCGTCCATGCGAATCCGGCAGGTCGTGACCGACCCTTGCTCAGCGATCAGAAGTTCGGGAAACAGGACAAACTCAGCATTCAGCAGTACCGGCATATCATTGACCAGATCAAAGATCGCGCGCTTGGTGTAAGCCTGTTCTACTATGGCGATCCTCTGGCACACCCGGACCTCACCGACATGATCCGGGCCACGACCGCAGCCGGTTTGGAAAGCCATATCACCACCCATTTCAGCTATCGGCTAAAAGCCGAGAGGATTCATGACCTGGTCGATGCCGGGCTTAGCCATATCACAATCTCAGTTGATGGCGCGACGCAGGAAAGCTTTCAGGTTACCCGTGTTCGCGGACGCCTGGATTTCGTTCTGAACAACCTGCGACTACTGGCTGGCTATAAAAAGAGGAAGGGTCTGAAATCTCCGTTCATAGAAATACAGCATATCTCTTTCCCCCATCACGCCGAGGATGAACTGGTTCAGGTGAAGGCCATCGTAGACGAGATTGGTATCGACGCCTTTACCACGTTTGAAGGGCTACGGTTCGATGCAAATGGAGATCTGTACAACGTCGTAGACGACGATCCCGATCGGATTGAAAATGGCCCGCCCCTGTCATCATCCCTCACCCCAAGGTGCCATTGGCCCCACAGCAGCACGGTCATTCGCTTTGATGGCGATGTGATTCCCTGCTGTCTCTGGCGATCCGGCCGCCAATATGTTTCCGACAAGAACCGTGATCCGCATGTGTTGGGAAATGTTTTCGACGAACCACTTGAAACCATCTGGAACAACGAAAAATACAAAGCTCTGCGCTGGCAGGTCTGGAACCCGCGTGCTCATTCCAAACGCGAAGCAGCAGCCAGTTTTTGCGATGGATGCCCCAGGCTGTACGAAAAACCAGGCAGAGAACCTTCGTTGCGCCATGAAGTCGACATTGAGTTTGCAGAAAAAAAGGCGCTCGGGTCATAGCCGAGTTTGCGCCGAGGCACTGAACAGCACCATAAGACGAGCCGGAAAAAAACGACCGGCTAAACAAGAAAACGCCCCCGATCAGATCGGAGGCGTTCTTAAGTCTTCAAAGAACTCGCGATTAGCCGCGTTCTTCGATGATCTCTACCAGATGCGGGATCTTGTTGACCATGCCGCGGACCGAAGGAGTATCCTCCAGCTCACGGGTTTTGTGCATCTTGTTCAAGCCCAGACCGATCAGGGTCGCGCGCTGTTCGGCGGGGCGGCGGATCGGGGAACCGATCTGCTTGACGACGATGGTTTTTGCCATGGGTCGCTCTCCTTATGCTTCTGCTTCAGCAGCAACAGGCGCTTCGTCCCGCTTGGGCAGGATGTCAGCAACTTTCTTGCCGCGACGCTGTGCAACCGAACGCGGGCTCTGCTCTTTTTGCAGGCCGTTGATGGTGGCGCGGATCATGTTGTACGGGTTCTGCGAGCCCAACGACTTGGACACAACGTCCTTGACGCCCAGCATTTCGAACACAGCACGCATCGGACCACCGGCGATGATACCAGTACCTTCAGGTGCCGAGCGCATAACCACTTTACCGGCGCCGTGACGGCCTTCGATATCGTGGTGCAGGGTCCGACCTTCGCGCAGCTGCACGCGGATCATCTGACGCTTGGCTTGTTCAGTCGCCTTACGGATGGCCTCGGGTACTTCTTTTGCTTTACCCTTGCCAAAGCCGACGCGGCCCTTCTGATCGCCGACAACCACCAGAGCGGCGAAGCCAAAGCGCTTACCACCTTTTACGGTTTTCGACACGCGGTTGATCGCGACCAGACGGTCTGCGAATTCCGGAGTTTCGTCGCGGTCGCGGCCACGGCCCCGACGGTTTTCACGTTCTGCCATTTGGCATCCCTTTTCTCATGTGGCGCATTACGGCGCCGTTGTTTCAATCCAAGTGAGCCTCGACTATTGCCGAGGCCCCCGGATCATCGGGGCAGCTGAGGCGCCGCCCGCAAGTCTTAGATCTTCAGACCACCTTCACGCGCAGCGTCGGCGACAGCCTTCACTTTGCCGTGGAACAGGAAGCCGCCACGATCGAAATAAGCCTCTTCGACGCCTGCCTTCTTGGCACGCTCGGCGATGGCTGCGCCCACTTTCGTAGCCGCTTCGACGTTGTTTGTGCCAACTACACCCAGATCTTTTTCCAGGGTCGAGGCCGAGGCCAGGGTCACACCACGAACGTCGTCGATCAGCTGAGCGCTGATGTTCTTGTTCGAACGGTGAACCGACAGGCGTACACGACCTGCATTGACCTTGCGAAGTTTGTTCCGAACGCGCAGGCGGCGCTTCAGAAACAGGGTTCTTTTGCTGTTTGCCATTGTTTGCGTCCTTACTTCTTCTTGCCTTCTTTGCGGAAGATGAATTCGCCCTTATAGCGGATACCCTTGCCTTTATACGGCTCGGGACGGCGCCATTCGCGGATTTTCGCCGCGACTTCGCCCACCTGCTGCTGGTCGTTACCTTCCACAATGATCACGGTCTGCTTCGGTGCGGTGATGGTGACACCTTCCGGAGCAACGAAATCAACGTCGTGGCTGTAGCCAAGGTTCAGCTTCAGGGTGTTCCCCTGCATCTGAGCCCGGTAACCAACACCCTGGATCTCCAGCTCTTTTTTGAAGCCTTCGGTCACACCGGTTACCAGATTGGCAACCATGGTGCGGCTCATGCCCCATTGCTGGCGGGCACGTTTGGACATGCCACGCGGGTTGATTTGAACCACATTGTCTTCGACCGACAGCGTAACGTCATCAGTCGCAGTGAAGCTACGGGCACCTTTCGGGCCTTTGACTTCGATGGTCTGGCCGGAAACCGAGGCGGTTACACCGCTGGGCAGTTCGACCGGACGTTTACCAATACGAGACATTGACAGACCTCCTTAGAAGACGGTGCAGAGCACTTCGCCGCCAACATTGTTGGAGCGTGCATTCTGGTCCGACATCACACCTTTCGGAGTGCTGACAATCGACACACCTAGACCCTGACGGACCTGCGGGATGTCATTGACGCCCATGTATACGCGACGACCGGGCTTGGAGACCCGCTTCAACTCGCGAATGACAGGGGTGCCTTCGTAGTATTTCAGGCTGATTTCGATGGCCGGATGACCGTTTTCACCGGTCATCTTTTCGTAGCCACGGATGTAACCTTCGTCCGCCAGCACGTCCAGAACCCAGGCGCGCAGTTTCGACGCCGGAGTGTTTACAGTGGACTTGCCGCGCATTTGCGCGTTGCGGATACGGGTGAGCATATCGCCGATAGGATCGTTCATATCTATGTCTCCCTTACCAGCTCGATTTCACCATGCCGGGGATCTGACCTGCAGAACCCAGCTCGCGCAGCATGATACGGCTGACCTTCAGCTTACGATAGTAAGCATGAGGACGACCTGTCAGCTGACAGCGGTTGTGAAGACGAGTTGCCGAGCTGTTGCGCGGCAGTTTCGCCAGTTTCAGACGCGCTTTGAAACGCTCTTCCATCGGCTTGCTCTCGTCATTCGCGATTTCTTTCAGCTCGGCACGCTTTGCGGCATATTTGGCCACCAGGCGTTCGCGCTTCTTCTCGCGTTCGATCATTGCTTTTTTAGCCATGTCTCAATCCTCCCGGCGCTTAAGCGTTGAACGGCATGTTGAACGCTTTCAACAGGCTTTTCGCTTCAGCGTCGGTTTTCGCTGTGGTGGCAATTACGATATCCAGGCCCCAGACCTCGTCGACCTTGTCGAAGTCGATTTCCGGGAACACGATGTGCTCTTTCATGCCCATGGCAAAGTTGCCACGACCATCGAAAGAAGGCTTAACACCGCGGAAGTCACGAACGCGCGGCAGCGCGATGGTGATCAGACGATCCAGGAATTCATACATCCGGTCACCGCGCAGGGTAACTTTCGCACCCAGCGGCATGTCTTCACGGACGCGGAAACCCGCGATCGACTTCTTCGCCAGTGTTGCAACAGCCTTTTGGCCTGCAATCGCGGTCAGATCTTCAACAGCGGCTTTCGCCTTCTTCGAGTCTCTGACGGCCTCTGCACCACAACCGATGTTCAGAACGATCTTTTCCAGCTTGGGCAGCTGCATATCGCTCTTGTAACCGAACTCTTCTTTCAGAGCGGCACGGATGGTTTCAGCGTACTGAGCTTTCAGACGCGGGGTGTAGGTTGCGGTATCAAGCATCGATCACGTCCCCCGTGGTCTTGGCAAAACGAACTTTCTTGTCACCTTCCATGCGGAAGCCAACGCGGGTTGCTTTACCGTTTTTGTCCAGCAGAGCCAGGTTCGACAGCTCAATCGGGTTTGCCTGAGGCAGGCGACCACCTTGCGAGGTCTGTGACTGGCGGGTGTGGCGAATGGCGATGTTCACGCCATCAACAACGGCTTTACCGGCTTTCGGGTCGACCGAGGTGATAGTTCCCTCTTTGCCCTTGTCCTTGCCAGCCAGCACGACGACCTTGTCGCCTTTGCGGAGTTTAGCAGCCATGATTACAGCACCTCCGGAGCAAGCGAGATGATTTTCATGAAGTTTTTCGCGCGCAGTTCACGAACAACAGGGCCAAAGATACGGGTACCTACGGGCTCGTTGTTGTTGTTCAGAATGACGGCGGCGTTGCGATCGAAACGGATCGCGGTGCCGTCTTCGCGACGGACTTCTTTGGCGGTGCGTACGACGACGGCCTTACGGACGTCACCTTTCTTTACGCGGCCGCGTGGGATGGCTTCCTTCACCGAGACGACAATGATGTCGCCTACAGAGGCGTATTTACGCTTGGAACCACCCAGGACCTTGATGCACTGAACTCGGCGTGCGCCGGAGTTGTCAGCGACATCCAGATTGGTCTGCATCTGGATCATGTGGTTTCTCCCGACCTGTGGGGGCTGGTCTTGTTAGATCCCCCAGGGTTTCGACAAATGGGAAAATCCCGGAGGCTTACGCTTCCAGAACTTCCCAACGTTTCGTCTTCGATTTCGGCGCGCATTCGATGATGCGAACTGTATCGCCGACCTTGAAGGCGTTCTTTTCATCGTGAGCCCGGTATTTCTTGGACTTACGGATGGTTTTCTTCAGAACCGGATGCGTAAAGCGGCGCTCGACGGATACGGTTACAGTCTGTGCGTTGGCATCGCTCGTTACGGTGCCGGAAAGGATACGCTTAGGCATAGGATTACTCCTCCGATGCCGCAGCAGCGGCCTTTTCGTTCAGGATGGTTTTAACGCGGGCGGCATTGCGGCGGGCCGCTTTGATGCCAGCGGTGCTTTCCATCTGACCGGTTGCCTGTTGAAAGCGCAGGTTAAAGCTTTCTTTCTTCAGGTTGGCCAGTTCCTCGCGGAGCTGGTCAGGGGTCTTGTCACGCAGTTCTTGGGCGTTCATCGCCTTTTCCTTTGCTCAAAACACCAGAAGGCCCCTATGCAGGGTCACCTTTGACCTGGTGGATGAATGATAGACATACGAATCCCCCGACTCGGCCGGGGGAACGCAAGATGCCGCTCTATAGGGGGTTCTGGGGTGGGTGGCAAGGGAAAGTATGGAGGATTGATCGAGAGGCCGTTTTTAGCGCTCTGCTCACTTGAGCAACCAGCGACGGGCACGAGATGTTTGAACCGAATTTGGAAGCCTATTCGCTCTTGGAGCGAATTCCATCGAAACCTCTTCCCCAAACCAATCCAGAGTTCGGCAGCATATGCGCCTGCTTCAAAACTATCTTTAGCTCTGGAGAATACAGCACCTTTACCGTTCGTTCGTCATCCCCTGATACATGCTCACGCACCAGAACTTCCCAAACTTTGTATTTACACGTTCCAACCCGTTCAATTCGATTTTTCTGGAACTCAACCGTTACAGTGCCGAGTAAGGCTTCTTTATCGCCATCTTGTATCGTGAAGCCTGACTGCCACTCTTTTTGCTGCTCTAGGTCATCTAAGGAACTAACTGATTGCTCGTATGAACGCTTTGAGGCGGTGAACTTCATAAAGGTCTCGCCGAACAGCAAAGGATGCGCGTAGTGGCTAGCGAAACCTATGCGCCTAGAGTCTTCGGTTCTCAACTCAACGACAAACCCCGTCTCAACAACGGTTTGAACTCGTAAAAGCCATGTTCCGCCATAGTCCAACCAGACGCCTTTACCGACATCTACACGGGTTGGGCACGTCGCAAGTGCAGGTGCGACGGCCAACGCCAAAAAAAGTGAAACCGCTAGTACAACCTTTGCTGGTTTTGGCGCGCCCATGGTTTACTCCCACAAAATAGAAAAGCTGGCATTAATCCCGCCACCCTAGGCCTCGTTGACAGGTGCGTTGAATGCACCAGCCATTACAGCATGTAGACATCCCACTCACAAACGCAAAACGCGGCCTCGTTTGCACGAGACCGCGTCTTCAACTGTCTAAGTCTGAGTGACTTACGCCAGAGCGATGTTCACAGCCGACTCACGACCGTCACGGCCGGGTTCGATGTCGAACGTTACTTTCTGGTCGTCGGCCAGGCCGGTCAGACCCGAGCGCTCGACAGCAGAGATGTGTACAAACACGTCTTTGCCACCGGTCTCCGGTGCGATGAAGCCAAAACCTTTAGTTGTGTTGAACCATTTTACGGTGCCGTTGGCCATATCCGTAGTCTCCTAGTAAATTGCTGTCCGCGGAATTGCGACAGCGCGGCGTTGTCGGTCTGGATCGAAAGACTGAACGCCGATATTCGGGAGACAGTGGTCGAAAAAGAAAAACGTAAGCGCCCCCCACATCGTTTATCTGACGACACAATGCAAGAACTTTTCACACATTCCTTTGAATCAGAGTCCCTTAAACGACCGTGCTAGTCCCATTTATAGTTAAAGCTGACGGAAATCCGCTCATCCTCGGCCATGTTCATCGGCACCTCGTGGCGCAACCAGCTCTCCCATAGCAAGACATCGCCAACCTGAGGCTTCACATAGATGAATGGCTGCAGGTCCCGACGCCCCCCTTTCATACGCGTGGGCGCTGCCATCATGCGGCCCGAGCGCGGGTCTTCAAGCTTCAGCGCGCTAGCACCTTCGGGCATCGAAACATAAGTCGTGCCCGAGATCACACTATGTGGGTGCAGGTGGCTGGAGTGCATTCCGCCCTCGGGCAAAATGTTGATCCAAAGGTCTTCAAGCTTTAGTTCACCCTCACCCAGATCAAACTCCAGATCCTTAGCAAAAGCTGCAACGTGCTGGTCCAGCACCTTAACCAGATCGGCAAAGATCGGAAACCGCCAGGGCAGATCCGTCAGCGAGGCATAGCTGGTATAACCGGGATAGCCGTTTTCTTCGCACCATTCCTGCCCGGCCTCGTCATCCTCGGCGATGACAAGACAAGAATTTTCCATTTCCTCGGGATCGATCTTGGGATCGAAATCGGAAAGGGCTGCGCGATAAAGACGGGTAACGAAGAGCGATTCAATTTGTGCCATGGGCCTGTCTTAAACCAGCCTCTCGATGAAGGCGATGGGTGTTTTGCGAGGCTGTCGCGGGGGCAGCGCCATCAAACCAAAAACCCCCGCCGGTTTCCCGACGGGGGTCAATCTTGTCGCGAGCGGGGTCGCCCCCGGGTCGCTTACCAGTCTTCGCGAACCACGACGCGAGTCTTGATCGGCAGCTTCATCGCAGCCAGGCGCAGGGCCTCGCGGGCGATGTCGTCATTGACGCCGTCGATTTCGAACATCACGCGGCCAGGCTTGACTTTGCATGCCCAGCGGTCGACCGAACCTTTACCTTTACCCATACGAACTTCGATCGGCTTAGCCGTAACCGGAGTGTCGGGGAAGATGCGGATCCAGACACGACCCTGACGCTTCATGTGACGCGTCATGGCACGACGTGCAGCTTCGATCTGGCGTGCAGTTACACGCTCAGGCTCAAGAGCTTTCAGTCCATAGGTGCCAAAGTTCAGATCAGAGCCGCCCTTGGCTTCACCCTTGATCCGGCCTTTGTGCATCTTGCGGAATTTAGTACGCTTTGGTTGAAGCATATCTTTCCCTCCTTAGCGACGACCGCCACCAGCACCACGAGGTGCAGGGCCGTCCTGGAGTTCCTGTGCTTTACGGTCACGTGCCTGCGGATCGTGCTCCATGATCTCACCTTTGAAGATCCAGACCTTGATCCCGATGATCCCATAAGGAGTCATCGCTTCGGCTTGTGCGTAATCGATGTCGGCGCGCAGCGTGTGCAGAGGCACACGGCCTTCGCGGTACCACTCGGTCCGTGCGATTTCGGCGCCACCCAGACGGCCAGCGACGTTCACCCGGATACCCAGAGAGCCCATACGCATGGCGTTCTGAACAGACCGCTTCATCGCGCGACGGAACGAAACCCGGCGCTCCAGCTGCTGAGCGATAGACTCGGCAACCAGCTGTGCGTCAAGCTCGGGCTTGCGCACTTCGACAATGTTCAGGTGCAATTCGCTGTCTGTCATCAGGGCGATTTTCTTGCGCAGAACTTCAATGTCCGCGCCTTTCTTGCCGATGATGACACCCGGACGTGCAGTGTGGATCGTAACGCGGCACTTCTTGTGCGGACGTTCGATGATCACACGGGCGATGCCGGCTTGCTTGCACTCTTTGTTGATGAACTCACGGATCTTCAGATCTTCCAGCAGAAGATCACCGTAGTCCTTGGTATCGGCGTACCAGCGGCTGTCCCAGGTGCGGTTCACCTGAAGGCGCATGCCGATCGGATTTACTTTATGACCCATTAGGCTTGCTCCTCAACTTGACGCACCTTGATGGTGATCTCCGAGAACGGCTTCATGATCTTGCCGAAACGGCCACGGGCCCGAGGGCGACCGCGTTTCATGACCAGGTTCTTGCCAACCCATGCTTCGGCAACGATCAGCTCGTCGACGTCCAGGTTGTGGTTGTTCTCAGCGTTGGCGATTGCGGACTGCAGGCACTTTTTGACGTCCTGCGCGACAC
Organism: Ruegeria sp. CDSB022; assembly: GCF_059611145.1. Taxonomy (NCBI): domain Bacteria; kingdom Pseudomonadati; phylum Pseudomonadota; class Alphaproteobacteria; order Rhodobacterales; family Roseobacteraceae; genus Ruegeria; species Ruegeria sp. CDSB022. Next base: position 68,620 of record NZ_JBXWOZ010000015.1, read on the forward strand.
GCTTGTTCGAGAAAGTCAGGTCGGTCAGAGCCTTCTCAACTTTCTTGCCGCGGATCATCTGCGCAACCAGGTTCAGTTTCTGCGGGCTGGTACGGAGCATGCGCGTTTTTGCCATTGCTTCGTTTTCAGCCACGCGGCGGGGGTTCTTTTCCTTGCCCATGACTTACTTCCGCTTCGCTTTTTTGTCAGCGGCGTGACCGTAATAGGTGCGAGTCGGCGAATACTCACCGAACTTCTGACCGATCATGTCTTCCGAGACGTTGACGGGGATATGCTTCTGGCCGTTGTACACACCAAAGGTCAGACCCACGAACTGGGGCAGAATGGTGGAACGACGCGACCAGATTTTGATAACTTCGTTGCGGCCCGACTCGCGCGCTGCTTCGGCTTTTTTCAGCACGTAAGCATCGACGAAAGGACCCTTCCAAACAGAGCGAGACATGGATTAACGTCCCTTCTTCTTGGCGTGCCGCGAGCGGATGATCAGCTTCTGGGACGCTTTGTTTTTGTTGCGAGTACGCTTACCCTTGGTGTCCTTACCCCAAGGCGTAACCGGTGTACGGCCACCCGAGGTACGGCCTTCACCACCACCGTGCGGGTGATCGATCGGGTTCATAGCAACACCACGAACCGACGGACGCACGCCTTTGTGGCGCATACGACCGGCTTTACCGAGGTTTTGGTTGCTGTTGTCGGGGTTGGACACGGCACCAACGGTGGCCATGCATTCCTGACGGACCATGCGCAGCTCGCCCGAGCTCAGACGGATCTGAGCATAACCGCCATCGCGGCCTACGAATTGCGCGTAAGTACCGGCCGCACGTGCGATCTGACCGCCTTTACCAGGCTTCATCTCGATGTTGTGGACGATGGTACCAATAGGCATACCCGAGAACGGCATTGCGTTGCCCGGCTTGATGTCGGCCTTGGCCGAAGCCACAACCTTGTCACCAACAGCCAGACGCTGCGGAGCCAGGATATATGCCTGCTCGCCGTCTTCGTATTTTACCAGTGCGATAAACGCGGTCCGGTTCGGGTCATATTCGATCCGCTCGACGGTTGCCGCGACATCAAATTTATTCCGTTTGAAGTCAACGATCCGGTAGAGACGCTTTGCGCCACCGCCGCGGCGGCGTGAAGTGATCCGTCCGGTGTTGTTCCGGCCGCCCGATTTGGTCAAACCCTCAGTGAGAGACTTGACCGGACGTCCTTTCCAAAGCTCCGAACGGTCGATCAGCACCAGCCCGCGCTGGCCCGGCGTCGTCGGCTTGTACGACTTGAGTGCCATGCTTTCTGTCTTCCGTTTAGCAAGTGCGGGGATTTCCCCGCTATGTGATAGGCCCCCGTAGGTGCCAAGGGTATAGGGCCCCGAAGGTCCCCGGTTTCAAATATCAGAAGCCCCGGAACGAATCCGAGGCCGCAAGATTGGGTGCATATAGCCGTGTTGGGGGTGGGTGTCTATAGGGTGCTCTATGAATTTCGAAAACTTCGATACTCTATGGTTCCCTCCAAATTCATTTTCTTAAACCACGAAAGAATATTGTTCAAACTTGGTGACGGCAACGGCTGTGCGCAGCTCACAACCAAGACCAGTATAGAATATTGGCAACATATATAGTTATTTACGCACTGCTAGTTGATGCCGGAATCTCTTCATCTACTGACTTTTCCCACATTTCAACTAGGAGGTAAAAGATGATTAAGGCCACATTCCCCATCTTTGCAATTTGCGGAACAGCATTCGTTTCTGCGTGCAGCACAGCAGATTTACCGGAGGCTTCGGAAGGCCAAAAGACCAGCGCGAAATCAGATTTGGATATTGTGCTGGAATGCGCCGCGGAAGCTGGGATTGGATCAAATTTTCGAGTCACAAAATACATTGTAGGCGGTCGCACCGGGTACTCAATTGATCCACCGAACACAGTACACTATGAACTGGCCAACAAAGCCAACGCATGCATCGCAGACAAAGGTGCCGGTATACCGAGATACTAGAGAGTTTTGAATGAGAGCCAGAATTGCCATTAAAGGAATTCGACACTCGCATCTGACCTATTGAGTTAGACGTTTGACGGATGGCTTAGGTTAACTTCGGTAGCTTCACTTTCCTCCCAAGCATACTTGTTCTGACAATTTCTTTCAGTTCGCCCAAAAGGTGCGTAGTCAAGGCCGAAGGCCGCCGCGCCAGCGACTGCCCGTCCCGGCGGGCTGGCGCTTTGGGGACTATTGCGCCTCGCTATAAGTTCGGATGTAATTGGCACTATAAAGCGCGCAGATCAGTCGCTGCGGCGCCATCCCACGGTCAGTCACCGGCGCGGCTTGCGGATAGAGACAACAAAAAAACTCGCTTGCGCGGGGGCCAAATATCTCTCTCCAAAGACGAGGCCGACCAGAGGCTGGCGAACACGTCAATGGATGCCATTTTCCAGTGTTACACCAGAAGCCTCAACGCTCACCCAAAGCCCCGCACGATCACTTCTTGTCGCGCGCGGCCTTCTCTTCCTTGGTCAGCTTGGCGTTCCAGACATTCTTGCTCAGACCCAGCTCTGCTGGCGCAGGTTTGGTTTTGCCGATGCTGACTTTGCCTCCTTTATCCAGGAACTCCTGAATAAGGGCCTCATCTGTTGTTTCTTTGGGGACATGTTTCATAAGAGCGACCGTATCCGCATCACACGCCGGGGGCAACGACCGGATTTCCGGCTATCGTTCACACCATCTGACCGATCCCGTCACCCATACAGCGCGCGCGCTTCGGCAAAGGACAGCAGGCGGCGGTTCTTTTCATCCCACAGGTGCAGCCGCGCGTTGGCGAGGCTCTCGCGGATGGTCATCCGGTTGCTGTTGGCCAATTCGTCATGATCCCGCAGCACTTCGGTCAGGCGATAGAACGGGATGCGACTGTACAGATGGTGTACGTGGTGGATGCCGATATTGGCCGTGAACCACTGCAATACGGATGGCAGGATGTAATGCGAGCTGCCGTGCAGGGCGGCCTCGTGCAGTTGCCAGTCCTGATCAGGGTCCCATTGCGTCTCTTCGAATTGGTGCTGGACGTAGAACAGCCAGACGCCAGCCGTTGCAGCGATCAGGGTCGAGGGCAGGAAAATCAGCAGAACCGGCATCAGGCCACCAAAATAGTAGATGGCCCCCAGTGCGGCCAGAATGGCCAGGTTCGTCGCCATCGCGCTGACCCAGAATTTCGGAATACCGGTCAAGCCAAGCGGGAGGCGGTTTTGAAACAGGAACAGATAGCCGGGCCCAAAGCCAAACAGGGTGATCGGGTGGCGATAGAGCCGGTAAAATAACCGGTTCAAAGGCGTCAGCGCCCGGTATTCGGCCACCGTCAGCGTATGGATGTCTCCCATCCCGCGCTTATCCAGATTGCCAGATGAGTTGTGATGCGAGGAATGTGTGCGCCGCCAAACATCGTAAGGCGTCAACGTCAGCACCCCGAGCCCCCGACCGACCCAGTCACTGACCGTCCGGTTCGTAAAAAATGCCCCGTGACCGCAATCATGCTGAATGGCAAACAGGCGCAGCAAAAAGGCCGCGTTCAGAACCGAGATCGCAAGCGCTAGCCAATAGCTGACCGACAAAGACATCCAGGCCAAGGCCCAAAGCGCTATGAAGGGAACACAGGTAACCCCCAGCTCGAACCAGCTACGCGGTTGGCTTGGCTCCCGATATTTGGCCAGCGTCGACACCCAGTCCCGCGCGACAGTCATATCCGGGTTGTCCCGGGTCGAGAGAGTGGATTGGGTCATGCGCCTGCCATATCGTTTGTTTGTTCCATACCGGATAGACGACCCCACCGGCATAGCAATCATTTTCTGTTCGAGACGCTGGGAATGGCGCTCAACTTTTGGTGTCACTACCTAAAGAAAAACCCCCGCTTTCGCGGGGGTCTTAATGGTTTGTCCAAAGACATGCCCGATCAAAGACCGGTGGAAATGTCGATGGTGTTACCCTCTTCAAGGGTCACATATGCTTTTTTGACGTCTTTCCGCTTGCCCAACTGGCCGCGGAACCGCTTGACCTTACCTTTGGTCACAGAGGTGTTCACCGCTTTGACCTTCACACCAAACAGTGCCTCAACGGCCTCTTTGATCTGTGGCTTGTTGCTGTCAATCGCAACCTCAAAGACAACCGCGCCGTTTTCGGACGCCATGGTCGACTTTTCGGTGATGATCGGCTTGCGGATCACGTCGTAGTGTTCTGCCTTCGCGCTCATTTCAGTCGAGCCTCCAGTGCTTCGACAGCCGCTTTGGTGAGCACCAGAGTGTCACGCTTGAGGATGTCATAAACGTTTGCACCCATCGACGGCAGGATATCCAGACCTTCGATGTTGCGCGACGCCTTCAGGAACCCTTCGTTCACGGTCGCCCCGTCGATGACCAGAGCGCGTTTCCAACCCAGGTTTGCAACCTGCTTGGCCAGAGCGGCGGTCTTGCCTTCGGCTTCGGCGTTCTCGATCACGACCAGTTCACCAGCTGCCATTTTGGCAGACAGCGCGTGGCGCAGACCAAGTTTACGGAACTTTTTCGGCAGGTCATGACCATGCGAACGCACGACCGGACCTTTGTAAACGCCACCACCCCGGAAGATCGGTGCCGAACGGGCGCCGTGGCGTGCGCCACCGGTGCCTTTTTGGCGATAGATCTTCTTGGTCGAGTAGGACACTTCCGAGCGGGTCTTGACCTTGTGGGTGCCAGCCTGCGCGTTGTTACGCTGCCAACGGACCACACGGTGCAGGATGTCCGCGCGCGGCTCCAGGCCGAACAGGTCCGCATCCAGCTCGATGTTGCCGGCTTTGCCGCCGTCCAGTTTGATTACATCAAGTTTCATGCTTCACCACCTTCCGCGGGAGCTTCTTCCGCAGGTGCTTCGGTTGCAGCCGATTTCACAGCAGCCGGGAAAGGCAGGCCTTCCGGTGCTTTCTTCTTGACGGCGTCCTTGACGGTAACCCAACCGGATTTCGGTCCGGGAACGGCGCCTTTGATGAAGACCAGACCACGGTCGGCGTCGGTTTTGACGACTTCCAGGTTCTGGGTGGTTACACGGGCAGCACCCATGTGACCGGCCATCTTTTTGCCTTTGAAAACTTTGCCCGGATCCTGACACTGGCCAGTTGAACCGTGCGAACGGTGGCTGATCGAAACACCATGTGAGGCGCGAAGACCACCGAAGTTCCAGCGCTTCATTGCACCGGCAAAGCCTTTACCGATCGAAGTACCCGAAACGTCAACTTTCTGACCTTCCAGGAAATGTTCTGCCGAAATCTCGGCACCCACTTCGATCAGGCCATCTTCAGAGACGCGGAACTCGACCAGCTTACGCTTGGGTTCAACCTTGGCAGCGGCATAGTGACCGCGCATGGCTTTCGAGGTGCGTTTTGCCTTGGCAGCACCGGCACCCAGCTGAACAGCAGTATAGCCGTCCTTCTCGTCCGTGCGCTGTGCAACAACCTGCAGGTTGTCCAGGTGAAGAACGGTCACAGGGATCTGCTTGCCGTCTTCCATGAACAGGCGGGTCATGCCGACTTTTTTTGCGATAATACCAGAGCGCATAATCTATACCCTCCGATCTTACGACTGCAGCTTGATCTCGACGTCCACACCAGCAGCGAGGTCGAGCTTCATCAGCGCGTCAACGGTCTGGGGGGTCGGATCAACGATGTCGAGCAGACGCTTGTGCGTACGGATCTCGAATTGGTCGCGGGATTTCTTGTCAACGTGAGGACCACGGAGAACCGTGAACTTCTCGATCTTGTTCGGCAGCGGGATCGGGCCGCGCACGTTCGCGCCGGTCCGCTTGGCAGTGTTGACGATCTCTTGCGTGCTGGCATCCAGAACGCGATAGTCAAATGCCTTCAGCCGAATACGGATATTTTGGCTTTGCATAATAACAGCCTTTTATCAGGCGTTGAGGTTGAGAGGAGGACAAGCGCGCATCGCCAACCCTCATCGAACCCAAAAGGCGGGAATCACCCCGCCTTGATGTTCTTACAGAGAACTCGCGCGACCTACAGGGGTTGGTGGGGTTTGGCAAGGGGGTTTAATGTATTTCGACACGTGTAATCGATGCCGCTCCAGCTACTCACACCATTTTATCAGATTGGTATCAATTGAATGCTCAAAACACTCAGTATACGGGAGCCAAAGAAAAGCATTGCCGTCCACAATGTAAAGGCCAGTAGGTTTGTCATCAACGACAACTCCAAACCTTAGAGAGGCGGCTTCCAATTCCATCTCGCAAATGGACTTCGGCTCTAGGACAACTGAACCCGGGCCATTATACGAAGGGTACTCGACTTTGCTGGCGTCAACGCGCGAATTGATCTCAGCGTTTTCGCATTTCCGATAGAACTCTTCAGTCGCAGCGGCAATTTCTGCATACATGCTTTTTCCTATGTGTTCTTTCAGCGGAAATCCACCGTTCGCAAGAACAAACTTTTCATTGGCTTCAATCAATAGCGAACAGTTCTCTTCACTATCGAATACTGCAAGCGCTTTACCGTCAGGTTTAAGCGCTCCCTGATACCGGTTTCTAATGAAATCAACTTCGAAAACGCCAGGCAAACTGATACGTTTGAAGCTCGGATCTGAAAAGCCTGCGCCGCAATGCCAATCGGCATCCAAAGCAACGTCCCCCAGGATGGTCAGCTTTTTTCTTGAAGAAACTTGTGTCGTTTCAAGCGTGGTGCAAGCGCACAATACGAGGCAAGAGAGGATCAAAAACGTTGTTTTGTTCAAAATTTTCTCGTCAGTGTTTGTTCGTATATACGGTCCAAAAGCAGAATGCTGAGTGAGCTTAAGTCAAAACGCCAACTAAATATCAAGTTGAAAACGGAAACAGGAAAGGGCGCCCCGAGGGACGCCCTTTCCGTTTGATCATTCGCTTGCGCGACTTACTCAACAATCTTCGACACAACACCGGCGCCGACGGTGCGGCCGCCTTCGTGGATCGCAATGCGCAGGCCATCTTCCATCGCGATTGGCTCAACGCCTTCGCGGACAACACAACTCGCGTTGCATGCGGAAAGATGCCCTTAGACTATGTCTTGGCTACGCGTGCCGCCATACGTGACAGTCTGGTATCCTGATAGTCGAACACTGAGCTTTCGAAAGGGGCAAAGATGGCATCGCAATCGGTCGCTTCCGCAGACGGTGGCCTGACGAATTCGTGCAGCTCAAACCCGTGATCTGCCATCGCGGCGACAAAATCGCTGAACCTATAACCGCCGTGATACCGACGCCGTACAGAGACTTCAGCCAATACAAAGGTGCATTTTTTCAGCATCTCCGATGCACCTTTAATAACCTCGATTTCAAAACCTTCCGTGTCGATTTTCAATCCGAAAGGTTCCTTGTAGGAAGACGCAATCTCATCCAGTGTTTTTACCGGGACTTGTCGCTCTTCAACTTGCGAGGTGTGCTGGATTGCCGCTTCGTCAAACTCCTGCATCGTTGCCCGTGTGCCGAGCCAACGATCGCCAACTGTTGGAATTCGAAGAGTCGTCTGTCCGCTTTCGGCACCAACTCCGCAAGCATGGAAATCAAAATCGATCTTGTCTCCCCAGTTTTTCCGTACTTTGGTTTCGTAATCCGAAATGGGCTCGACCAACACAAACTTGGCTGCGGGGAAAGCCTCGTACAAATGCTCGGTTCCCGAGGCCACCCCGACATCGAATACTGTCTCGACCTCAAAACCCAGATTACCGATATAGGCACCCGTCTCCTTCATTGGCGAAACCTGATATCCTCGCCGCTTCAGGCGTTTGGACAGTCGTTCTACGGTTTCGTCCATGTCGAAGTATCCTTCTTGCGGTTTCGCCCGATGCAATCCACTGAAACCAACTAGAGAGCACTTCAACGGCAAAAGCGCAATCTGGTATACTGTGTCGCTGGCAAGCTAGCCTAGGCGCGGCAAAATGCTATCGACCCGCCCCGTCCCCGACCAGTTCAACTTTTCTGAAAGTTACTCAAGCGGTTTCCGTTTGCCATGCGGGGCATCTTATGACCATGAACGCGTGCATCAAACAGGAAACAGCGAGATCACTCCAATGATAGAACGCATCGAAACCGGCGAGAGATCGTCCAAAATCGTTAAACATAATGGTGTGGCCTATTTGACCGGGCAAGTCGCCGAAGGTGATACCATTCAGGAACAGGTGCGTATTTGCCTTGGGAAAATTGACGACCTGCTAGAGCGCGCAGGTTCATCACGGGAAAAAATGCTGCGTGTGACCATCTGGCTGGCCGATATGAAGGACTTTGCTGGTTTGAACGAGGTCTGGAATGCTTGGGTTCCTGCAGGATACGCACCTGCGAGGGCGTGTGGCGAAGCAAAACTAGCGCGGCCCGAACTGAAGGTGGAATTCATAGTGGACGCCGCATACGACTGAAGCATGCTGCTTCTTTAGGAATTCCCCCGTCTTGAACTACCAAATTCAAACAGAAAAAGCCCGCCCCGGTTTGGGGCGGGCTTTTTTGTTTCGACGGTTAGGTCTGAGACTATTCGGCGAACG
>NZ_JBXWOZ010000016.1:0-74984 GCF_059611145.1 Ruegeria sp. CDSB022
AAACCATCATCTCAATGGATCACAGGCCAATGATGCACTAACAATCAAATTGAACCAGTCAGATGAGGCTGCTCAACGGGATCACTCAAATTCTTTGCGGAGTTGCACTACCGTTTTTTGGGTATTCCCAAGTTAGCAACTGAACATTTTGGTGAATCGAACTGTGACAATTATAAGTTTCGACTTTGCACCCCGTACTGCGCCTTCAGTTGCTGAACCGATCCGCAATACACGTCCAAATCAACCTCTGGGGCAATACCGGACACTCGCTCGTTCGTAGAATGCTGCCAAAACTCCCATTGCGGCGCATTGGGTGCGGGTCTGGCTGCGTATTCTGCCAGCCAGACCGGGTAGTTCCCGAAACCCGAGGTCAGCTCGGTCTCCCAGGTGTTCAGATTGGCATATACCATCGGCACCGTTCCGAAAGCCCTCTGAACGCTGGTAAGCCATTCCAGCGCGAGGCTTCGATAGGCGGCCCCCTGTGCCGTCGGGACGCCTTCAAGATCGAGTGTAAATGGCAGGTGCAGAAGGCCGGATTTTCCAACCGGGCCTTTCGAATGAACAGCCTGCACTGCATCGACAAAATTCGTGACCTGTGGCTTGGCCGGGTGGCTGACGTGAAGCAGGTGATAGGCGCCGCACAGGATACCCACCTCATTCGCGCCCAGTACATTTGGCTGAAAATAGGTATCCTTGATGCTGACGCTTTCGGTCGCCTTTATCAGCGCAAAAGAAACACCCGAGGCTGCGACTTGCGGCCAGTTGATATCCCGCTGATGATCACTGACATCTATTCCTTTTGCCTGCGCCTTATCTGGCGCCGCCTTGAGAATCTGTCCTGATGGTTTGCGAAACGACCTTACAATTTTGCCCAGCCTACATGCCATCAGATCGGCCTTTTCTATCTGTCATAACACCGCATCCGACCGACATTTGATAAGCCAATAGACCGAGATGTTGATTGCGCGGGTCTCGGTCTCGCTGGTCAGGGCCGACCCTTTAACGACGTTGCCCGAATTGGATTGGGGTGTGGGGGCGATAACCGGTTCCGGGCCTAACACTCCGTTTGATACCGTGCTGTCGCTTTGTTCCAGCACATGTTGGTGTTGCTGGAGCGCAGACAGTTGCAGCGACCCTACCCTGTCATATTTCTGGTTCTTTTTGTCGGTTCGGTACCTCTGGTCCTGATCCTTATCGACTTTCCCGCCGGGGTCGACGCCGCGCAGAAAATAGCCCTGGTAATCAGGCAGTCGAAACTCTCCGTCCTTGCCTTTACCAAACAGATATCCGATGGCGGCAAACAATTCCGGATAAGCGGAAATCAACAGAGGTGAGCCGTCGCAAACCTTCCAGCCATAATGTTGCAGATCAGTGGTCCCGCCCGCCAGCTTTTTGGATTGTCCCAGAAGCTCCCCGGAAAAAGCGATCACCGCGCCAACCGGCATTCCCAATACCCGGCCCGGAGACGGGCCCCAGCCTTGTTGTGGTTCAAGCGGTCCGCCGGGGGCGTTTGGTCGGGGCGGGGTCGGAAAGCCTGGCGGTCTCATTCTGAATCCGTCTGACCTGGCAGATCACTATCCGCACTCAGCATGCACATATGCGTGGGCACCTGAACCGTCCAGGATTGCGCATTGCCTTCATCGTCTTGTGTATGTTCCGATTTAATCCGGGCCACAATTTCGGCGTCTTCGGGCAGGCAAGGGGCAAGATGATCTGCATCCGGCCAGATCCGGCCGGTGCGCAGGAAATACAGGAAACTGCGCGCGTGCTTTCTGTCGACCGGCGCCAGAATGCGCACACGGTCAGCGCGCAGAAAATCCCGGAACCGCAGGTCGGGTACGGTCTCGCGCAGGGCAAGATCCGCGGGGTCGCCTGTCAGATCGCTGACTTCGTCCTCGATATCCATGAATGTGGCGATGTCGGACCACCCGACCGTTTGTTGCAAATAGTGCCTGATACGCGGCTTGGCATAATCCGGGGCCACGGCATCCTTCTCGGACCCGCTGAGGGTCAAGATTTGCTCCTGGGCCGCGGACAGGATTTCCGTCGTCATCGCCTTGTTCAGGAACGCAGGGTTCTGAGCCTCAATCGCAGCCACCTGTTGTTCCAGTTTGCGACGGTAACCCTCTAGCTGCCGCGCATACGCTTCCTTGATCAGCCTATAGGTTTCGAATTGCCAATCGGAATAAGTCTGCGCCGACCGTTGGCACGTCACTTCAAGAGTTGCCGCAAAGAAACCGGTCAATTCGGTTTGCAAATGCATTGGTGCAGGATCGGGAACCGGCATATCCGGCGGAGAGTTGGGCTCGGACGATTGTGTGGCTGCGGTTTGCTTGAGGCTGCACAGAATGGTGAACCCAAGCGGATGGCCTTCATCCGCCGGAGAGGTTCCGGTTCCGAACCCTTTATCCAGCTGGGCGCTCAGCACCTGCGCGCCCGAGGCTTGGCTGACAGGCAGGCGCAGTGGCTGCGGTGACTTGTCCGCATGGCCGTTTGAACCGGGCGGGGCGGATTTGTCCCCCGCTTGCTGCGGTTGCAGGGCGACCGAGCCCACGATGACATGGGTTTCTGCGGGAGTTCCGACACTCATCACCGTTGCTGTTGCTTTGATGGGCTCAAAGCCTCTGGGGATCAGGACGGCGCCTTCGGCCACTGGCGTATGGCTTTGCACCGTTTGGCTGACCACAAGCTTGAATGGCGGGGCCATACGGGTCTCTTCCACGCCAAATTCCTGAAACGCATCGAGATAAAATATCTTGCCATCGTCTGTCTTGCCAGTCTCATCGGTCAAATCCTGAAATCCGCTTATCCCAAACTCGCCTGGAGATTTCGGTGGGCGCAGATCAAGCTGCCAGGACCGGCGAATATGCCGGACAAGGTTCTCACCCGGGCTGGGGACCATGATCTCAAAAATCAAAACCTCGCCCAGACTTTTCGTGCGCAAGCGAAAGCTTCTGTTCACCCAACGATAGATGCCGCGGATATCCGTGCCGTTCCGCCGATTGTCAAAGCGCGTCACATCCGAGTATTCGGTTTCTTCAACTTCGGATAACTCGCGCGTATGGCGCATTTCGCGTGACAGGTTTCGCACCGTTTTCTCGACGATGTCGCGGGCAAATTTCAGGTCGTTTTTCGCGAAGCCTCCGGCTGGCTGCTCTTGCACCCACCAATTCCCAGTAACACTCATCTTATTGCCATCTGTCGGCATTCCGTACTGGGTGTCGTAAGAGTTGACATGCGTGGTCGAGACATGGTCGGCCAACGTCTTTTGCACCTGATTGATCAGGTCCGAAACCGAGGTATCCTCGTCCCGCCGGGCAATTTTGGTGGTCACATCGGAATGTGCCTCATGGCTTTCGCGGCGCTGCAATCTCCGGTTTCGCGTCTCGCGCATTTCACCGCGCAGGACATTTTCGATACGCTGCACGTCGCCCAATTCATACCCAAGCGGCTGATACCGGATCGAACGGGCAAGCCCGTATGAATAGGCGCGCACCCAGCCGGGCTTTGTCAATTTCAGAGGGATCTGATGATCTGTATCCTTTGCTGCAACCGGCGCAGGTTTTTTCGGCTCGAATATGGAGCCAGGCAAAACCAGCGTCGCATGCATCCAAGCTTTGATCTGTCGTCCGGTGACCGGATCGGTCATCAAGCTGGCCTGCCCTCCTTCGGTTGCAGCCAGCGCACGGGTCAGAACGTGATGGGTAGTCAACACCTGAATCAGAACTGCAAGTTCGTCTTTTTGCCAGCCAGCCAAAAGGTTCAGCGCAACGATGCTTTCCCAGATGCGGGCCAGTTCCTTTTGCGCATCCGGTGCATTTGCCAGAACCTTGAATGCTGCCCATCCGCCCAGACGGGCCTTGATCAGATCTGTGATCTGGGCCAGCGAAAATTCCGGCAGCTCTCTCAGAGCCGGCCACAGTTCAGGGTAAGAACTGAATGGCGGGCCAAGCGTTTCAATCGAGGAGATGAACCCTTTGGGTTTGCCCGGTTCGGCCGCAGGCTGAGCCTTGCCGGATTGCCCCGCAACCGATGCCGGATGGGGCGAACTATTCCCACCTGGTGTATTGTCGGTGTTCGAGCTTGGATCCACGTAAGTAACCGCCAAAGCCTCCTGCCCTGACCTGTCCCCGGATTTTGAAACAAGGCTTTGCAGGAACACGCTGTTCGCCAGGATCTTTTGCGGAACCTCCATGAAACCCGCATCCAGCGCGCCCGGCGCTATCGACGGCCAATGTTTCATATAGATGAAGGGGAACAGCTCATCCCAGCGCAGGTTAGCGCCCTGAGTGACCGGGCTCAGCCCGTCAGAATCCGGGTCATCGCTAAATGGATTATCACCATCACCGCCGTGAGTGTGGTTTGGCTGATCTGGGTCATGCCCGTCATGTCCACCTGAACCGTTTTGCCCGGTGCCAGAGTTCCCACCATCATCGGCCCCGCCCCCTGCTCCGGAATCGGGCGATGGAATATGGCTTGGCTTGCCAAATTCAGACATAAAACCCTGAAAGCGCCAGACACGACCGGTCTCGGGTTCTTGCAGAGCCAAAGCCCCAAGGACCTGCTGAGACAACGGCGTACTCAATCCGCTTTGCCAGGTCAGGGTACCGGTCAACCGCTCACCGGTTTCGAACAGCACATTCAGCGGCGTTCTTTCCTTATACCTCAGAACAGGGCCGCGCACTGCCTTGCCCGGTGTCTTGGTGAAAAAGAACTGGACGGTCACGAATTCCGGGGGATCGGCACCATGCGGATGGGTTTCGAAATTGGCCACCAACTGGTTACGCAGATCCTCGAACGGCGCATCCATCCAAATGAGTTTGGGGTCCTGGCTGGTCATGCCCGTTAAGCGTCTTCCACCGCCAACACGACCTCAAGCTCGCTGATCGCCTGCAGTGAACCCTTAGTCAGCTTGCTGGATTTCAGGCCACTGATTTCCAGACGCTCGATATCCAGTTGCCAGACATCAACACCGGTATGGATATTGTCAAAAGGCGCGTGCGGAAAGAATGCCTCGATCTCGGTGTATTCATACAGGTTGTCCTGAATCACGGCCAACATCGCCGCGCGAGCCTCGGCCAACACCTCAACCATATAGTCGCGAATGCGGTCCAGATCCGCGTCGGACACTTCGGCGAAATAAACTGCGGATCGCGTGCCATCTTCATCGAAACGGGTCACGACTTCGGTCGCCGGGGCGAGCAATATCTCATGCTCGCCCTCGATTGACACAGGCCCCTTGTCTGCCGCTTCTGGGGGAAGGAACTCGATCAGCGCACCGCAACAATCAATCAGAATTTGCTGGCCGGCTTCGGCAATGAAATTATCATCCTCCCAAAGCTCAATCGCGATTTCAGGATCAACCTGAGCGTATGGCAGAGCATAGCGCCCGCCGCCATGCAGTTTCTGACCTTCGGGGAAAATTTGCCCCCCATTTCCGCGCTGGAAAAAGGTCAGGATAGGTCGACGAAACATCAGAAACCGACCAGAGCGGGTATGTACGAGTGCATAAACCTGAAAGGCCATGTGTCTTCTCCTCCGATATGTTAATTCGGGCTGTTGGTGACTTAGTCCAAACCCAATACGCGACGGACGCGGCTCAGCTCGCGGTCATGAACAGTCAGGGCATCCAGAAACAGAGAGACCGCAACCCGGTTATCCGCAGAATAATGCCCGCCCAGAACATGCTCCAGCGCAGCCGGGCAGTGGTCATAGGCATCCGCGATATTGTCGACGCTCAGCGCGCGCATCCCAGTACGCAGAACCTTGTCGCAATAGGCAGCAAAGCTGGCGTTCAGGTCGTTGATCACGATCCGCTCGGCTTTAGGTGAGGTCGACGGCTTGTAGGGCTCGTAAAGTGGCACCCAGCTTTCGGCGCGCCCCAGATGGGTCGAGGTGGGCGGATAGCCATTGGCGGTCATGAACATCGTACAGCCAAAACACGAGGCCAGCTTGGTGGTACAGTCACCAACCGTAATTTCATAAGGCGTGCAATGCGGGCCCAGATGATAGGCCTTGTAGATCGCCTGGATCATACCGTGGGTATAGCCCTTAACGCCTTCGTCCCCGCTTTCATCGACGAAATTCATACCCTGATCAAAGCGCATAATATTGGTGATCTGGTCCGACCGGTTTGTCGCCCCGTGATCGGGTTCCCCTTCCTTCGGAGCATCCTGCGCCAGATCGCCGCCAATGATGCCCCAACCAACGCAGTCATGGTCATGGGTATCGCGACGAACGCGCGGGTTCCACAGGGCAGAATCCTCGGGCGGCAACCACCGAGGGTACCATCCCTCGAAAATATTGTCGTCATGATCGCCCGCATCCAGATCAGGGATATGGAACCGCGCGCTTGGCATCGGACCGACCGGATCGGTGTCGCCTTCGACATTTCCGTTATCGACAAACCCGGTATAGGCCCCCAGCCCGATATACTGATAAGCGGGGTCGCGATCCCTTTGCTTGATCTCATCATATAGCACCTGCCCCTTGTCACTGAGGTGGTGTTCGGGGTGGCGGATATCGCCCTCGGTCGGAGGCTCATGCCCGGCCAAACCATAAACCCCAACGATCACAGCGCCGGTTTTATGATCGACGGCCGTCCCTGCCCTAACAGAATGACCCTGCATGTCGATTTCCAAAGCGGCCAGCTGTCCGATTTTCTGGGCGGCTTGCTGAAGCTGATCCCATTCGCGGGACCATTTGTCGGACCTGGGCATCTCGTCAGAAGGTTCCATTGAAAACTGCACATCGACATTGGCTCGGATCTGTTCGATCGAATGACCTACGATGGCGGCGGCAACGATATAGTCCGCTTCAAGCTTGGGATCAGCACCGCCGTTGGTCAGGATTCCGGATGTACGTCTGTAAGCCATCAATTCACTCCTCCAAAGTTTCGCCCGCTTGGGGCGTCATGAATATTGAATGTCGTAACCAACAAAATTGATCGGATCGGAATTCGGACCCGGCGTGCCGCCGTACATGGCGACGCGCATTGCCTGGACCTGGTGCAGATCAAAACTGGCCACACCCGGACCAATTTCCCGGCGGTCGATCCGAAAACCCTGCCGCGTTGTCATATCGGCCGCAAAGTTCAGCCGGTCCGGAGCCCGGAGCACGCATTCTCCCTGCAAAGGCAGGCGGGTTTCGGTCAGGGGAAAGCCGCAGCGCACGACCTGCACCTTGTGCAACCGATGCCCTTTTGGAACCGTGATGGTCAGGTCAATCCCGTCGCCTTTGCGCCGGGGTTCGATCGTTGCCTCGCCACAGACAACTTTGCGATCCACCAGAACATCGGGCGAGATATTGCCCTCGCAGGTGACGAACCTGACCGACAGGGTCAGATCAATCTGAAAGCTTCGGTACCAGCGATACGGGCATTGCAGAACAACCTGCCAGGTTAATGGCCTGATGTGCTGGTCGTGATCCAAACAGTCCCAGAACAGGCCAACCCTGCGCACATTGGGGTTTAATGATCGGTTCTCAAATACGAGTTGGGTTGTCATCGCGCCACCCTGACGAATCTGTGTTATGAACTCGACGGCGGCGGCGACAGCCTCATGATAAAACCAAGCTGTTGAAACCCCGGCTCCAGGCCGGATTTCAGACGCAACCTCAAGAACTTTCCATCCGGCTCGCCACTGATTTTGACGTGGCCGACCACTGTGAAATCTGTTTTTCCCTTATCGCCCTTGGACGTTGACGCTTTGGTATCACTGCTGGACTTGGGTTTGGCCGGTTTGGGAACTTCAACCCAGCCATCACTGACCGCAAGAGCCTGAATTTTGGATGAAACCCCGTCCTTAGAATATGTGTAGTCAGTGAAGGTGACGGTTACGTCCTCAAATTTCCCGGCATCGTCCACCTTGTACTGGACCGAAATCTGAAGCCCGTTATAGGGGGGCTTGTTGCGCCCGGTCTTATGGAAATCGCCAGATTGCCAAACCTGTTTAATGGGCTTCAAACTGTCTTTCTTGTCCGCGTCATCCTTGGGTTTCGAATCCGGCTTTTTGGGATTCGCGGGCTTTACCGGCGTCGGGGTATCAGCGGCAGCCTTCTGATCGCTGTCTTCGTCGCCCTCAGACCGTTTTCGTTTTAGGGCGATTGTTGTGTCGGCAGTTTTGGTCATGACACACCTCCTCTTTCCATAGCTCCGTCAAGCGGTGTGCATCCTGCGGCTAGTAATCCGCCGCAGGGCGCGTTTACGCATTGATGTTTGCCAGCTGGAAATCAAAGGGGGTAGAGTTTTTGCCAGGCCCGCCGCCCGACATCACGATATCAGCGCTTTGGATGCCGAACAGATTGATCTCGGTGTTGATCTGACTGATGATCGCCGAGTCCATGACCTGGCCCTCTTCGATCTGCGACACCACGCCGATATAGATGGTCGGGTGGAACTGAAAGACGCCCTTCTGCCCCGGCGCAAGGTTGGTCTTGGCGGCCAGAAGTTTGCCTTCGCGATAGATATTCGCGTTGATCGATCCCATGGTCAGGTTGTTGCGCAGCTCGACCTCATTCGGCGACGTTGCCGGGGTCTTGGCCAGGCGCAAGATATCCCCGCTGGTGTCTTTGACCATTTCGTAGGCCTGACCGTCATAGGCCGTCATCTGCGGCGTATAGTTCCCATAGCTGTCCGAGGCCGAAACCTGAAACTTCAGCGGGTATTTGAAGGGGTGATAATCCAGACGCCCCAGGTTTTTGATGACTTTCCACGCGATAGCGAGTTCGCCGAAATCTTCGGCCACGTTTTGCTGGAAAATAACGATCGATGAATTATTGGCATCATCCGAGTGATTGACCAATCTGAGTTGAATATTTTCGGTAACCAATTTCAGATTCCTTCCATTAGCGGTTCTTGTCGAGAACGACGAAATCGTGAATCAATGCTAGCTGAGAACTCTGTAATTCGATCTTTGCAGGAATCATCATTTCCTTTGATCTTTGCACTGTTAGACCCCTGCCCGCGGTAACCGGTGCACACTTTGGCCAGCCTCGCGCGCGCAGGAGCATGCTCATCCAGGACGTGTTTTGGGTGATGCTTAGTTCATCGAATTGCGATAGCGCCGATACTCTGACGGCGAGACGTCGAATTCCCGTTTGAACGCGGTCGAAAAGTTATTCGCATCCTCGTAGCCAACCTTGAAGGCGATGTCCTGAATGCTGTGCTGCCCCTCAAGAACCAGGGCCGCTGCATAGTTCAACCTGTAGCGCCGAAACCAAGCCATGGGGCCAACGCCGAACTCTTCCTTGAACCGCTTGGACAAGGTGTTCCGGTTTGACCCGACCACTTGCGCCAAGGCGTCAATGCCGCCTGTAAATTCGGGCTCGGTAGAAAGGAAATTACAAGCAGCATTGACCAACGTATCTTTTGAAAAGTACTCGGCAGAGACATTCTGTTTCATCAATGCTCGCGCCGCACTGAATCTGTGCTGGATTTCGCTGGTGACAAATGGATAGGCAATATAGTCGCTGTATCCTTGCGAATATACTTCGGCACGCGCCGTCGACAAACCCAGGTTGATCAGTGCAAAACTGTGCTGGCGCTTATGCGACCCGGCAGGTTTTGGGGCATTGGCCGGCACAAAACGCTTCAGGCACTGACGTACAACGATTGCTTTTTCATGGCGAGAAATGCCTGTGCTTTCTGCATCGTTCGACACGCGGTATCCCATAGACCTTTCAACTATGCTGCGAAATTCGGACAAAAGGCGCGGTGTAAACTCCAAGCAGATCACTCGGTCACGATCATAAGGACTATGCATAAAATTCCCCATCCAAAAAACTTCTGAAAATTTTGTAGGGCGCCACGCAGAGTGCGACCTCTGCTGATCTGAAAAATCAACTTGAGTCGCTGAGCCGCCACCACAACTTTCGATTGAGTACAAAAGGTCTGGGAACTTCTGTTAACTTATTCACATATTGCATTATTAGACCAATCCAATACGGCATTAACCATAAATGAGTGGCAAATTGCAAAGGGTTCTCCTTGCCAGCCAGACCAAGCTATGCCTTCTTCTGCCAACGCAATGGGAGACATGGCAGATGAGCGAAGCGGTCAAGCTGACACTGGATGAGATACGAAACCTAAGCCTGACCATTCTGTCCGGATCCGGATACGGGCCGGACCATGCAGCGGCCATCGCGGATATGCTGGTCACCTGTCAAATTGATGATTGCCAGTCGCACGGCCTGTTCCGACTGTTCATGTGCAATGACACCATGAAGGCAGGCAAGATTGACGGAAATGTCGCGCCAGCCATTACCCAATCGGATAACGCCATCGTTCGGGTCGATGCTCGCGGAGGTATGTCCCTGCTGGCATTTCATGAGGCACTTCCAATTCTGATCGAGAAAACCCGAACCCTTGGTATTGCAGCCATGGCCATCAATCGCTGTTTTCATTTCTCTGCGCTCTGGCCCGAAGTGGAGCGGCTATCTGCTGCCGGCCTTGCGGCGATGGCGATGGTACCAAGCCATTCCTGGGTTGCCCCAGCCGGCGGCACCCGCGGTTCGTTGGGCACCAACCCGCTGGCATTCAGCTGGCCGCGACAGGGCAAGGATCCCTTCACCTTTGACTTCGCAACAAGCGCCTTTGCCCGTGGCGAAATCGAACTCTATCGCCGCGCAGGCAAGCCCCTACCCGATGGCGTAGCAATCGATAAGGACGGCAACCCAACCAACGACCCGCAGGCTGCGATGGAGGGTGCGATGTTGACCTTCGGCAGCTACAAGGGTTCGGCCCTGTCCATCATGATCGAACTCTTGGCCGGTCCGCTGATCGACGACCTGACCAGCCTGGAAAGCATGGAGTTTGCCGGCAACTCAGGCGGCGCCCCCTATCATGGTGAAATCCTTCTGGCCTTCGATCCGGGGCATTTCAGCGGTGGCCGAATAGACCCGAACGATGCAAGGGCAGAACGCCTGTTCGCTGACATCACCGATCAGGGCGCGCGCCTACCATCACAACGCCGGTTTGCCGCCCGGGCCCGTAACACGGAACGCGGATATGTAGAGATTGCCAAAACCCTCTATGACGATCTGCAAGAGTTGGCCCAACAGATTTAGCCCCCTTCCCCTCAGCAAAGCAGCTGGCTAAGAAGTCTCTCCGAACGACTGTCAGGAGGCCCCATTGGACCGCATCGCCCGCACCATCGCCACCGAGATCAACGCCCGACCCGATCAGGTAGGGGCCGCAGTAAAATTGCTGGACGAAGGCGCGACTGTGCCCTTTGTTGCGCGCTACCGCAAAGAAGCGACAGGCGGTTTGGACGATACCCAACTGCGCACCCTGTCAGAACGCCTGACCTATCTGCGCGAATTGGACGCCCGGCGCACAACCATCCTGAATTCGATCAAGGATCAAGGCAAGCTGACAGATGATCTTGCAAAATCCATTGCGCTGGCTGACACCAAAGCACAGCTGGAAGACATCTACCTTCCCTACAAACCCAAGCGGCGCACCAAGGCAATGATCGCACGCGAGAACGGGTTGGAACCTCTGGCTGACGCAATTCTTGCAGACCGGTCTGTCGATCCCGATACCCTTGCCCAATCCTACCTGTCCGAGGCTGTTCCGACCAGCAAGGATGCCCTGAACGGTGCCCGCGACATTGTCACCGAACGACTAACCGAAAACGCCACCCTGTTAGGCGAACTGCGCAGCTTCATGCAGCGCGAGGCGCTGCTGACCTCGAAGGTGATTGATGGCAAACAACAGGATGGCGCGAAATTCAGCGACTATTTCGACCATTCCGAGCTGTGGGCCAAAACGCCGTCTCATCGGGCTTTGGCGATGCTTCGCGCGTCAAAAGAGGGCATCGTGACATTGGACATCGCGCCGGACCCCGAGACCGGCGCTGCTCGGGCGGAAGCGATCGTCGCATCACATCTGCTAACCCGCACGGATTCAACTGCCGATACTTGGTTACGCAAGGTGGCCGGTTGGACCTGGAGGGTAAAGCTCTCGCTGACGATGATGGTTGACCTGATGGCCGACCTCCGCAGCCGTGCCCAGGACGAGGCGATTTCTGTTTTCTCTCGCAATCTCAAAGATTTACTTTTCTCTGCGCCAGCTGGCGCCCGCCCAACCTTGGGGCTGGACCCTGGAATACGAACAGGTGTCAAAGCAGCGGTTGTCGATGCAACTGGCAAAGTGGTTGCAACTGAAACAATTTACCCGTTCCAACCCAAGAATGACCTTCGAGGCGCACAGGCCACAATCCTGCGCCTGATCGCCCAGCACGGCATTGAGCTTGTTGCAATCGGCAACGGAACAGCCAGCCGCGAAACCGAAAAGCTGGTCGGCGACACGCTCAGAGATTTGCCCAAAACCGTCACTCCTCCCACCAAAGTCGTGGTCTCGGAAGCCGGAGCATCGGTCTATTCCGCATCCGAACTGGCCGCCCGAGAGTTCCCGGATCTGGACGTTTCCCTTCGCGGAGCGGTTTCAATCGCCCGTCGCTTGCAAGACCCTCTGGCCGAGCTGGTGAAGATCGAACCAAAATCCATTGGGGTCGGGCAATATCAGCACGATGTCGATCAATTTAAGCTTTCGCAATCACTGGCATCTGTCATCGAAGACGTTGTGAACGCCGTTGGGGTTGATCTGAATACTGCTTCTGCCCCATTGCTGTCGCATGTGTCCGGGTTAGGCCCGGGGCTGGCAGAATCCATCGTGTTGCACCGCGACATGAATGGTGCCTTTCAATCTCGTGCAGAGCTACTGAAGGTTGCGCGCCTTGGCCCCCGCGCATTCGAACAATGCGCAGGCTTTCTGCGGATACGCGATGGGGCCGAGCCCCTTGATGCGTCCTCGGTCCACCCCGAAGCTTATTCCGTGGCCCGGCGCGTTGTTGCCGCATGTGGGCGGGACATTCGGCAAATCATGGGGAATGAAGGGGCCCTGAACGGCCTGCGCGCCGAACAGTTTGTTAACGACAGTTTTGGCCTGCCCACGGTTCAGGACATATTCTCCGAGCTTGAAAAACCCGGTCGTGATCCCCGGCCAGATTTCAAAACAGCCTCGTTCGCTGATGGCGTGGAAGAGATCAGTGATTTGAAACCTGGAATGACCCTGGAGGGCACAGTAACCAATGTCGCGGCATTCGGCGCTTTTGTTGATATCGGTGTTCATCAGGACGGGTTGGTGCATATCAGCCAACTGGCAGATCGGTTTGTCAAAGATCCCCATGATGTCGTCAAAACCGGCCAGGTAGTTAAGGTACGGGTCGTCGAGGTGGATGCGCCGCGAAAACGCATCGGTCTGACGATGCGCAAGGATGGTGGCATTGAAACCCGGCAAAAGCGCGTTCAAAGCAGCGACCAATCGCGGCAAAGCCATACAAAACAAAAAGAAACACAACGCGCAAAAAACGGCAATAATGCGCAGCAGGGGGCACTTGCAGATGCGCTGAAATCTGCGTTCAAGAAACAATAATCTGCTAAAGGGTATGCACCCCCCTGCCCTTACCGCGATCAGTCGAAAGCGTCTGGCTCTAGCTCTTGCCAGAATTCGAAGATTGCGGTTGCGTTCAGCCCCGAGCGCCACGCATGCGCTCGGAAATGCTCGCGGTCCAGGTCGTTGTCTAGACCGGCAAGAAACAGTCTTTTATCTGCGTCCCTCTGTGTCGGGTTTCGCCGCGAAACCAGCTCTTCTACGATCGAGAGTTTCCGCGCCCGCTCCTCCCGCTCGGCTACCCGTTCGGCATAGGCTTTGTCTTCAACCGCCACTTGGGCCTGCCTCGCCTGCGCTTCTTCCAGTGCTTCGGGGCTGGGCTTCGCTGGCTGTTCCGGTTCAGGTGGCTGATAGTCATCGCGCAATGCAGCCGACAGATAGCCCAATGTGGATTTCACTCCGCCCTTTTGCCTTACGTAATCAAGTTTCTGCGCGACGTAGTCTTCACCATGTTCGGAAATCCACTGTCGGGCCAAACGATCCGAGACCCCTTGATCACGTAGCTTCGTGTACACCTGCATATTCCGAGCACCGTCACTGTCATCAATTTCGAACATCGCCTTTTGCGGGTTTCCCTTAATCCGAAAGCGAATATCGGTGACCGTCCGGCCTTTCTTTTGGAACTCGGGTTCGATCAGAATGTCCGAGCTTTTGTTCACCTCGGCAACCGCCGGTTTGATGATCTTGGCGTTGAGATGTTTGAAGCTGGTATAATAGTCGCTGCCATCTACCCCCATGAGCTTTCGAAAAACGTCCAAGGCCAACCAACCTGTCGACCCGATGCGCACAAAGCGATAGCAGTTTTCATACAGTGCCAATCCGTGCCCAGAACTAAAGTTGCGCTGAATCTGAACGTTGATCAGCGCATAGATTTTGGGATCATACAGCTTCTGCGCCAGCGCCGGTGAGTAGGCGTATTCACAAACACCATTCTTGAGCTTGGCAAAACTCAGCAGAGAGGAAACACCCCATTCCTGACGCCCCTGCTCATCCAACATGTCCCATTCAGCGACAGTCTCGGCCAGGGCGCGCAGGCTTGCACGCAAGGTATCAAAATCGTTCGAGTTATAGCCAACCATCATCGCCAGAGTTCGTGCATCGATGGTATGGGTCTGTGCAGATGTCAGCGCATCATAGGCATTGAGAAGCAGGACATTCGACAGCTTTCGCTGAAGCAATGTCAACTTACCGCTGATGTGAATCGCGGCGACGTTCTTTTTCACCGTTTCCCTTCGCAAGGCTCCGGATAGGTGATCCATGTCTATTTGTGTTTCCGGCATGATTCTGCCTGACTGCTCTTTTTTGTATTTCTGCCATGAAAGGTACCTATCAATCAACTTCTATTAGGTGCCCAAATACAGGATCAGGCTCATCCCGAAAACGGGTACCCTAAACAGATATACCTAAACTTATCCCCAGACCTATCATCGCGAGCCCGTCATAAGAACGACTCAGACAGGATCGAACGTACTGGAAACGGCTTTGTAAGTGTCTAATAGCGTCGAAGATCCACGTCCCTGCGAATCGGTGCCCTTGTTCCTGTCGAATGGTTCCTTTGGTCCCGTATCTGGGCACCTTTGATCCCGGAATCGGATACCCCAGGAACTGTAAATGGGTCCCTAATGTGGTCTAACTTGTTGTTATAATTATCATATTCTTAATCTAAATCTCTTAAAGACTCTATAAAAAATAAACTCTTTGTTGGCGTGTTCTATCATTTTTCTAGAGTTTCGTGGCGAAACCCAGCCTTGCGCGCAAAAACTGTGGAAAACTTCCGATAGCAGGATAGCTTTAGAAGATAATGTTCGCTACATTCCTAAATATACGCCGCTAAGGCGAACATCCTCTGAGGCAACGACAGTGAACAAATCAAACCAACCTCCGCTACCGCCATATCTGAATCTTGATCCCGCAACAGCGGCCGGGAAGTTACCTGATCCTATAGGCACCTCTCGATTCGCAAAAGCAGCGGCATTCTGCGCCAAAGGCCGTGAGGATCTTGCCCGCCGAGGTTATGCCCCTGATGGGGAAAAGCGGCTACGTAGGTTTTCAATCTGGGAAATAACTAAGTACCTAATTCCGGTTGCACCTGCGCATCTCCGCCGTGTCCTCAAAGCAAATCCTGATCTTCCTCAAGGCGAAGGAGAAGCTGGTTCAAAATGGTTCACTTTGGAAGAGGTCCTGAGCTTGCGCCAGCATTTTGCGGCTGAAGGCGTCAGCACGAAGGAGTATCTTCCCTACCGGCCTGAAGGGCTTCCGGCAAAGGTTGTTTCCGTTGCAAATTTCAAAGGCGGTGTTGGAAAAACCTCGACCGCCGCCCATCTGGCCATGTCCGCCGCCTTGGACGGGTACAAAGTTCTGGTAATCGACCTCGACAGCCAAGGATCCATGACGTCGATCCTTGGCGGGTCCGTCGCAGATGAATGGCAAACTGTGTTCCCCTTGATCGCAAAGGACTATGCTAGGGCGGTACACGAGGAAAACCGCGTGCGCAATGCGGCAGGTCAACCTGAAATTCCATTGGATGAGACCTTGCAAGAAGCGCTTAAAACGACCCCTGGCGATGTAATTCAGAACACCCATTGGCCAAATATTGATCTGATAGGCGCGCAGTTGAACCTTTACTGGGCCGAGTTCCAGATCCCAGTGTGGAGGATGGGGCTGAGAAGTTGGCCTTTGTGGGACGGCCTGACCAATTTCCTCGAGGATGAAGGTATCCTCAACGATTATGACATCGTCTTTCTCGATACGCCTCCTGCACTTGGGTACCTTACGATCAATGCACTGGCTGCTGCAGATATCCTTCTGGTTCCGCTTGGAGCTTCGTTTCTGGAGTTTGATTCAACGGGTCGGTTCTTTGACATGCTCTATACGACCTTCGCCAGTATCGAGGATGGTGAAAACACGGCACAACGCGCAGCTGGCTTGCCTGAGCTCAAGTTCGAATGGGATGTTGTACGCGCAATCATCACCCGGTTTGATGCCAGTCAGCAAACAGACATGGCGAACGTAATTCAGGCCTATTTCGGGGATTTCATGAATGCCTACCGGCAGGACTATACTGCTTTGGTCGGGCAGGCTGGTGAGCAGGTGAATGGGATCTACGAAGCCGACTACCGTGATTTTAACCGCGACACATATGTTCGGGGTCGGGAAACATTTGACCGGACTTACGCAGAATTCAAAGAGGTTCTGATCGGTTGCTGGTGGCGCGACGCTCAGATGGGAGGAGAAGCAGATGGCTAAACGCAGAAGACTGACCGCACCGGATACAACAGAGCTCGAACAGCTTGAAGCGGGTTTCGCCGCGAAACCGTCGATCAGCCCGTTTGAAGTAAGCTCGTCAGCACCTCCAATAGCTCAGGTTGCGGCGGAGGCCGCCACTTTGGGTGGCATGGCGTCCGTGACAGACAGGGTCGCTTTGGCCCAGGACCAAGGTGATGCAGCTCGATGGCGCGATGCACAGACCGCCGGTTTGATTGCGGAAAAAATACCGCTGGATCAGATTGATCCTGATTTTATCCGCCGTGACCGGATGGTTGAAGACGAAGAAGCCATGGCGGAACTGTTGGAATCGTTGCGCGTTCACGGCTTGAGAACGCCAATCGAGGTGAGCCGGGTCGGTGACAGTTTTGGCCTGATCTCGGGCTATCGGCGCCTGGAGGCCTTCAAGCGGCTGTCCCAAAGTGATGCTCGGTTCACCAAGATTCCTGCATTTGTTCGTGAGGCTGGAACAGGGCAGGGCGCTTACGTCTCGATGGTGGAAGAGAATGAGTTGCGCTCAAACCTCAGCCCTTATGAACGCGGGCGCGTCGCGGTTCTGGCGGCAGGGCAGGGGGTTTTTGCTTCAACCGAGGCCGCTGTCGATGTGCTTTTTGCCGCAGCGTCCAAAGCCAAACGGTCCAAGGTCCGTAGCTTTGCTATGGTGCATGAAGCGTTGGGGGATTTGCTGCAGCATCCCGTGTCGTTGTCAGAAAAGGCCGGGCTCAAGCTTGCATCGGCATTGCGGGACGGGGCACAAACCAGATTGCGTCAGGCATTGGCTGGCGCCGGCCCGTTGGATTGCAAATCCGAATGGGGTCTGCTTGAAGCTGCGATCAAGGGCGTGCCGGACGCGGAAAAAGCTAAATCGCGCGGCGGGCGCCCGCAGCAGGTGCAACGATTGACACCGGTTGTCCTTCCCACAGGCGGCACAATTCAGGCCGAGGTGACATCTGGGGAACTCCGCCTCAGGATACGCGGGCGGGAAATTTCAGTTGATGAGGCTCAAAAACTGATCGACCAGATTGGCAACCATCTGGGCTAGCCCTTTGACGAGACCGGGATAGATCGATCTCGTCGCCAAACAAATCAAAGAGCTGACTGGATTGGTTCGCAGAGGCGAGTTCTACTACTGTCAAGGTAATGATCAAAATGTGGAATAAATGATCATTGTGAATTCAAGATCCTTTGGAGGTGCTCGCTAGGGATGTGTCGCAAACTTTTGCAACGACCATAGGCAGTCAACTACCGGAGGTTCTGCCGCAAACTTTTTAGATGGCAAAGCATCAGTGGATTTGGCGAGCAGTTTATCCCGCCAGTTGGATGAACTGCTGAAACGGACGGAGTCCGGGCGTGAATTGACCTTTGCGGATCATGTTGACCAGTTCTATGCCTGGCAGGACAGATGCGGCTGAAGCGAAGGATTTGAATCCCAGCATGGGTCTGATCCTTCGTTTGATAAATCGGTGATCCTGTTCAATGATGTTGTTGAGGTATTTCCGCCTGACCATATCGATTGGGATCGGACAACCAAAGCTCTTGAGCATCTTGTTGATCGCTTTGATGCCAGCTGTATTGGCACCACTTTTGTCGATGACGATCTTGCGTGGCAATCCGTTCACCTCAAGCGCGGGGGCGAAGAACTTCGTCGCAGCGGCTTTATTCCGGCGCTCAGACAACATGAAATCCAGTGTCTTGCCGTGTTTGTCGATCGCTCGGTAAAGATAAACCCATTCGCCTTTCACTTTCACATAGGTTTCATCCATGCGCCACGAACGGTCTGTGGGACGCTTTCTGTACCGCGCTGCTTCAGCAATGAGGCCTGCGTATCGACTAACCCAGCGGTTCAGCGTTGCGTGATCCAGATCAACGCCACGTTCCGCCATGATTTCTTCCAAATCCCGGTATGAAACAACGTAGCGCAGGTAGAAGAAGACCGCGTGCAAGATGACGTCTTTCGAAAATGTGCGCCCTTAAATGAGATCGTCACGGCCTGCTCCTGTCATGTTCTAGTGCGCGCTACCAGAAATGCACTCGACCTGACAGGTAAGGACAAAGTTTGCGACGGAACCATTGCCGCCTGTAAGAACGCAGGCGCCGCTTGAGTGCTGGTGCGCGCGTGAACTTACTCCGAGGGCATTGGACGGCATCGAGGAATCCACATCCAGTGTGACTGGCCCATATGCTGCGCCTCTCATGTGGGGGCATCCGAACGAACAAGTGTAGAGCCAGGCTTTCAATAGACCAGACAACGCAAATTTGCTTCGCGAACCTGAAACAGAGCCTCCCGTGTTGCGGGGGAGATGGGTGCGCGAAAAAACCAAAGATTGGAAAGAACCAAGAAACACGCAGAAAGCGATGCCATCCTGGAAGTTCACAGACTGGCGTTTGGAGAAACAAAGGGCGAAGTAACCGCTCAACTCGCCAAGGACTTCCTCAGCCACCCGGACACGATCTCGATCAGTGTCAAACGGGACGGGCAGATTGCAGGCAACTTGCTGTTTACGCCGTTCGTCTTCCAGGACCATCCGGACACAAAATGCTACCTGCTCGCACCTTGCGGCGTGTCGCCGGTGTATCAAGGCCATGGAGTCGGCAAGGAGCTGATGGAAACCAGTATCGAACACCTGAAGTCCATTGGAACGGATGCTGTGTTCGTGCTGGGCGTCCCCGACTTCTACCCCCGGTATGGTCTTGCCCCAACTGACAAACAGACGCCTTATCCTGATCTGTTGACGGCGCATGAAGCAAGGATGGCCCTTGAGCTGACAGCCGGAACGGTCGAGTGCTTGAACGGCACGACGATGGCGATCCCTCAGTTCATGCAAGCGCATTGGTGGGACACCTCAGGGCGCGAGTGACGCAAATACCGAGAACCAGACATTGGGCATTGATTGTTTAATGTCTGGTTTGTCCCGTATAGCAGACATCGGCGCTCCTCATTGTGAACTCTCGAATGTCTGCTGAGAGCCCATAGCGTGAATACGATTTTCACGCTGCGCGTGCTCGCAACGCCAATTTCACTCCGTCGTCTTTGTGTCCCATGCTGGGCATCCAGCATTCGACTTGGACACCTGCCTCAAAACGACTCAGCGGATCACGTGGACAGAACAATTGGCGTGGTGAACGACCCGGTTCGCAGTCGACCCAATAAAAATGTTCTCGATCCCCGGCTTGTGTGAGGCCAGCACGATGCAATCGATGCCATTTTCATTTGCGAAATCAACGATCGCTCGGCCAGCGCTCCCCGAGATAAGCCGCGGTTTCGCCCCCGGTAGCTCTGCAGCGTTCCGATGTAAGCCCTCCTGAAGCTCTTTTCGCGTGTTTGCCAGAACTTCCTCAGGTATCTGGGATGCCACATATGCAGGGATCGGCTCCTGCACATGGAGCACTGTGAATTCCGCATCGGCACTCGCCAGCAAACGAGCAGCTTCAAATGAGGCCTGTGTATCGTGATCGTTGTCCAGCGCGACTGGAATCAGAATGTTCTTATACATGTTAGTCACCTTCGATTGCTCCAGCTACGATCATTCCGGCCTCCGCGGTGATACGGCACTCTAAACCGGTTCGGATTTCGAAGACTTACCCGCTTTCTTTGCTGTGCTTGCAACATCATCTATTGTTTTTTCCACAGCTTCGGCTTCGGTTTCCGCTGCAAATGCTGCACATCGGGCAACTGTTTCGAACCATTCCTGAGCGTCAGCCACGAGGCGTTCGGCTGAATGCTTCTGCCACTCTGCTATGGATTGCAGTGCTTTCGCCGGATCAGTCGGGTCTGCAGCAGACGCCGAGCGCGCAGCTTCTAGCGCGGTTCGAACAGCCTCGTGGCGCCTCTCAAACCAATGTTGAGCAAAGGCCTCTGCCTCTTTCAGTGATTTCTCCTGCGTGTCCCAGAATTGCTCAAGCTGTGCGCCTAAAAACGGATTGGCCGTAGTAGTCGGCTGCATCTGCTTGAAAACATCAACAAGTGGGTTGGAGTAACTTGATTTTGGCTTCTCTTCAGGCATCGGAGATTCCTCCTCATCTTCCCAATGCTGAATGTTACCAAATCCCGTAGAAAATAACCTTAATGTAGATCAACCGGCGTCAACAAACGTGGGCAGTGGTCCTCTACAATCTAATGGCAGCATTTGTACCAACCTACTCGATTTGTATGGACTCAAGATAATAAATCACATTTGCCAACGGCACACCTGCGAACATTGGCTGGCCGTCAGGCATGGTCAGCGCAACTTTTTGGTCCGAATCCAAAGCTGGTCCAAAAATGGGCATTTCTCCGCCATGCGCGAGCAATGGTGCGCGACCATCAATTTGACGCGCCACCTCCTCAATCGGAAAAACACCGTCGTTTTGGGCCGCAAGCCTGGTCAGATCAGGCGTCCTTATTGCCAGCATCTCCGCCATTGGACCATCTCCAGTGGCCTCGAAACCATGGCATTGCCAGCAATAGGTTCTGTAGAGATTGTGCCCGTTTTGAAGGTCAATATCCTGCGCCAGTGCAGCACTTGCAGCAAATATTGACAAAAGAAGTCCGCGATAAACTGGCATTTGTTCCTCCTCGAACGTCAGCATTTCGCGTTTAGACTACGCGGTATTGAGCGAACGCTTCATTGATCTCGCTCATATTCAGCCTTTGAGTACCAGCTGGGAAAAACTGCGACGAAAGTAAGTACACTGCAGTCGGTTCCGCTTGGCTGGTCGGTTCTTGGCGACCAATGACATAGATCAATTCAAAAAGGTACATTACATAGTAAAGCATGAATGTTTCAGCGGGATTGCCGTTCATCGGCTGCATCCAAATCAAACATGGTGATAAGCGGAATTGCAAAAGCGTGGAAATTCCACCGCAGGGGCTCGGAATGAATGGTGGCGAGCCCCTCGTTAGTGACTGGTGTACTTAACCGCGCTGTAGCTCGGTACACAGGCGTTTGTTCATTGAGGAGTGAAGCCAATGCATACGGCCGATCCACCGACACCTAAACTCCGACGCGCGCTTACTGCCCCGTTGCTTACGCTTTACGGACTAGGTGTCACCGTTGGTGCGGGAATCTATGTGCTTGTCGGTGCCACCGCCGAGGTCGCTGGTCCTTACGCCGCTGTTTCGTTTCTCATTGCAGCGCTCGTCGTTTCGCTGACGGCTTTGTCGTACGCCGAACTCGCAACCCGTTATCCCGTAAGCGCGGGAGAAGCGGCATACGTCGAAGCTGGGTTTCAAAGAAACTGGATTGCCGTGTTGGTGGGTCTCGCCGTCGCTGCTTCGGGAGTGATATCGGCTTCGGCCGTTGCGATTGGAGCGGCCTCCTATCTTCACACCCTGACCAACCTTGGCACCACGTTGCTTACGATCGGCATCGTGTCGGTTATGGGACTGATTGCACTCTGGGGCATCGCGCAATCAGTATTTGTGGCGGCAGTGATCACGATCATCGAGATTTCGGGGCTTCTGTTTGTGATTGGCTGGGGCATGTCCGTGCAGGATCCGCAAGGCTATGCGTTCAGCGAGACGATTCCAGGTTTTGAGATCAACGCTTGGCGGGGCATTTTTGCGGCGTCGCTTCTGGCTTTCTTTGCCTTTGTTGGATTCGAGGACATGGCAAACGTCGCCGAAGAAGTAAAAGACCCAGTTCGCACAATTCCTAAGGCAATTCTGCTGACGCTCGTTCTGGCGACGGGTCTGTATCTGGCGACCTCAATTACGGTCCTGCTTGTTGTTCCTATCGATACCTTGTCGACGTCGACTGCCCCGCTTGCTTTGGTTTTTTCAAATGCACCCGAAGTAATCAAACAGGGGTTTGCCGCAGTCGCAGTCGTTGCAACAGTCAATGGCGTCCTGATCCAGATGATAATGGCGTCGCGGGTAATCTACGGTCTTGCCGACCGGGATCATCTGCCGAAAATACTGGCGAGTGTCCCGCAGGTAACCCAGACACCAGTCGTCGCAACCCTGCTGGTTGTGGCGCTAATCCTTCTACTGACCCAAACACTGCCGATCGGCACCCTAGCAGAACGCACATCTCAGATCGTCTTGGGGGTGTTTGTGCTAGTCAATTTCTCGCTGATCTTTTTGAAGTTGAAACCGGATTCAACCCGACAACATTTCCACGTACCTCTTGTCGTGCCAATCCTTGGTGTTCTGACCAGCACCCTGCTTTTTGGCGCCGGGTTTCTTTGAGAGAAAATCCGACGGCGTTAGGTCGCCAGAACGGGATCCGAATGACATATGAACACTGATCGACCTACACTTGGAAGGCGGCTCTCTGACTGGTGGCACCGGACATTCGTTGATCTGGTCGCGCAATTACAATGGTCCTACATGCCACCGTTAATGGTGTACTTCGCGGCCGGAGTTTCGGGACTGACATCCGTCGTTGGCGCGTTTTTCCTCAAGGACTATCTGAATCTATCTGCTGCTTTCGTGGCGGGCTTGGCATTTTGGGCCGGATTGCCCTGGATTTTGAAAATGCCGCTTGGGCATCTGGTGGATCTGTTCTGGCGTTGGAAATCGCTGCTGATATTGGTTGGCGCGTCTCTTATCACGGCCTCGTTGCTTATCATGTATGGACTTGTGTCCGCGCCTGCCCAGATGGCCGGGGTCATGCTGCCTGAGCATTGGTATGTCGTTGCCTTGATCCTGGCACCTTCTGGTTATGCCATTCAGGACGTCGTGGCAGATGCCATGACGGTCGAAGCGGTACCACAAACCAACCAAGATGGGTTCGCGTTTACGCATGAAGAAGTTCGTGCCCGCCACACTACCATGCAGACCCTGGGCAGGATTGCGATCATTTCCGGGTTTGCGGGAGTCGCAGCGGTTAACATCTGGATTTTTTCGGGTGCGGAGGATCTGGAGAAAAGCGATCGTTTGGTTCTCTACGGTCAGGTCTATCTCGTCGCTCTGGTTGTCCCCTTACTGTCGATCAGCGGAGTGGTTCTTCATGCTCTGATACAGCGTCGCCTCGTTAGTCTTGGGCACCTTCCACACAAACCGGATCAAGCCACCGAAGTAAGGTGGCCAATACTGCTGGGAGGTCTCGCGTTTGTTGTACTCAGCGTTGTGTTGGGAACCGCAAATTTCGCCTTTGCGCAAGAGACTGTTTTTGCGGTTTCGCTCACGGTCATTCTCTATCTCATGTCACGGCTGCTAAGGGAACTGGAGTCGAAACAGGCCAAGGTTCTGATCGGGACGGCGACAATCATTTTCGTTTTTCGCGCGGTCCCGTTGCCTGGTCCGGGATTGACCTGGTTCGAAATCGACGAGCTTGGGTTCGACGAACAGTTTCTGGCAATTCTGGCGCTCCTGACCTCACTACTAGCGCTGCTTGGCCTGATCATCCTCAGACCGTTTATGGCCAGTCGTTCCATCGCGCAGGTGGTGGTACTGCTCACCATTGCCGCCGGAGTGCTGGCCCTGCCTAACCTTGCTTTGTACTACGGAGTGCATGAATGGACGGCCGCGCACACAGGCGGGGTTGTGGATGCAAGATTCATCGCCATACTCGACACAGCCGTCGAGTCACCGCTGGGTCAGATCGCGATGGTCCCGATGCTGGCCTGGATCGCACGTAACGCCCCGACACATCTCAAAGCGACCTTTTTTGCTGTCATGGCGTCTTTCACCAACATGGCATTGTCGGCAAGTAGCTTGGGCACGAAATACCTAAACCAGGTATTTGTCGTGACTCGTGTCGTGACCGAACCCAGAACCGGTTCAGTTGCATCCATCGCTGACTATAGCCACTTGGGGAATTTGCTGATTACCGTGGGCCTGATCTCTGTCATAGTCCCACTGATTATGGTTTTTCTTGTGCAAAATTCACCATATCGGACAGGCGAATGAATACGCGGATCAATCGCTTTCATTGAGAAGTGTCTTGAGGTGCGACACCGGAACGCCAATATTCGAACCACCAAACTCGGGTAAGATCGCGGCGTTGATCGCAACCACCTTACCGTTTCGGTTCAACGCAGGTCCCCCGCTTCCTCCAGTTGTGGTCTCTGCATCATAAACAATGGCGCCAGGACTGGTCTGGGCTACGATTCCCCGGCTGGCCAGGGGGCGGATTTTATTTTGTTCCGAAAGATGGGTGGCAATTGTCCAGAAATCCACGGCGCCTTTATTCTCTAGTGTTTTCAGAAAGCCCGGACCGGCCTGCGCGATAAGAGCCTTCAGGCCGGTTGGATATCCAAGCAGGAAAACTTCCTCTCCCGCTCGCGGTGGCTCATCTGCAAGTAACAGTCCAAGACCCCGAACGCGTGTGGCGTCGATAGAGAGAAGCGCCAGATCTGCGGTTTCGCTTGCTTTATGCAAGACAGCCTTAATTGGTACAGTTTGATCAGGCAAATAGACCAGCAAACTCAGCATCTCGGCCTCCAGCGCTGCGGCCTGAAGGGCTTGCGCACGGTCGCCAGTGGTCCAGGGCAAGGCGACATGACGGTTGGTCACCAACAGAGGCGGGTCCTGTAGAAGAAACCCGGTTCCGGTAAACTGAAACTCAGCAGGCTCGCCCATCGCATCTGGTTCGAGCCACGGTTGTCCAAATGGCGTTTGCAGTTTCTCTCCATCGGGGCCAACCACATGCCGCAGCAATTTCCCGCTTTTGATCTGCCGCAATCCATAGGCGCCCTGGACGAACGCGACGGAACGCGTAGAGGCTGTGATAATCCGCGTTGATGCGCCTGCGCGTTCCTCCAGCGTGCCAAGACGCTGCTCAGTGGACAGCACCTGACTCTCGAAAGCGTCTTTGAGTGCACCCAAATCCTCTGGCGTCAACGAGTCTTCCCGGGTCTGTGCCAGCATAACGGCAACTGCTTCGATCTTACGGGATTCTCGTTCCAGGCTGTCCGCCAGCTTCCTGTCGTTCTGAAACAGTAAATACCCAAATACGGCGATCAGAAGGATTGCGCCAATAACGGTGATCCTGAAGAGAATTGTGGTTTGTGATGTTAGCCGACGCCCACTTTCGCGCAGTGCACCGGAAATTTTTCTTGGAAAGGGTTGACGGCTTGTTCTCGCATATGCGTACGCGTCGCTTAGGATATCCT
This sequence comes from Ruegeria sp. CDSB022, assembly GCF_059611145.1. Lineage (NCBI taxonomy): Bacteria > Pseudomonadati > Pseudomonadota > Alphaproteobacteria > Rhodobacterales > Roseobacteraceae > Ruegeria > Ruegeria sp. CDSB022. Next base: position 25,757 of record NZ_JBXWOZ010000016.1, read on the forward strand.
CGACCGTGCGATGTGCAGGGAATGAGTGGTCGCACACCCTGTAGCGGGACATCGGGCCTTTTTCGCCGAATTCGATCATGTCGCCGTGCCTGAGGTCAGCCGAAGCGACCTTGTGACCGTTGACCCAGATATTCCGATCAGACAACGCGTTTAACGTGTAACCGTCATTTGACCACTGAAGAGTCGCAATGTCTTCGTCATAAGCTGGCACATCTTCTTTCGGTCTCAGCCTCAAGGTACGGTCCGGACTGACCGAGGCCGACACAGCGTTGTCGGCAAGCCAGACTACGGTCCCGCGGGACGGGCCGGTCAAGCTCTCCAGGAATGCACGGACATTACCTGTATCAACTCCTGTGTCGCCTTGGTCCGGTGTCCGCATGGCCCATCTCTGTTTAATAGCGCTATACCCACTCTATCATGGGCAACCTCGAAACTTCCACGTTTGGCAATAAAGCACACATTCAGAGTATGCCCGGGAGCGGTTCTCCGGCGGTTAATTGTTACCGTCGAGTTAATTGCAAATAGGTGATGCTATCAGGAGAGGTCCAATCACCGACCGACCGGCCTTCTGTACATGTTGACCCGATCATGGTGAACGTGCGTGCGCTTCAAATTTGCTTACTTGGATGTGACCTTGATCTTACGCAAGCGGGTGTTCTGTCAGCCGCCTAGTTTGGCTCAGGTGCAAAAACTTATTTATGTCTCTTGTGCAACCGAGCGTCTAAAAAGCAGCAGACTTGTTGCCAGAAGGATCGCGCCCAAGCACGCCATCCATACAAACTCTGCCCAGACCGTCTCGATCCCGGCACCTTTGAAAATGATGGACTGACTGGCTGACATGTAGTGGCGGGATGGGAGGATAGATGTTCCAATCTGAAGCCAGCCGGGCTGCCCTTCGATTGGCGTCTCTCCTCCTGACAGCATCAACATTGGAAGCACCGTCAGCATAACCAAAAGTGCGAATTGAGCCATTGAGCGCGCAATCGTCGCAAGAAACACCCCAAGCGCCGTCGCCGTGAAGAGAAAGAGAGCTGTGCCAATCAAAAACAACACCTTCGATCCCGCGATGCTGATCCCCAGGAAGTCTTGCATAACAAAGGTCAGCGATAGGGCGGTCGCTACCAGAACCACCGCCGCGTTTGCCCAGATCTTGGCGACCGCAATGTCAAATGGGGTAAGCGGCATCGCCAGCAGGTGTTCGATTGTTCCATGCTCGCGCTCACGGATCATGGCAGCACCGGTAAGGATTGTGGTCAGCCACATGATCTGGCCGATCAACGCGACGATACCGGCGAAACGAACAGTGTCGCGATTTGGATTAAATGCGCTGCGCACAATGATATCGATGGGCGGCGGGTATAACAATTCTGCACCGATGGCAAAGCGCCGGATCTCGGCACTCAAGATATTGATGATGTAGTTCGCTCCAATTCCGGCCTGCTCCATCGCTGTCGCATCGATCAAAACCTGAATTTCTGGCGCGCGCCCGGCTCGAACATCTTTCTCGAACCCTGGTGGCACTGCGACTACAAACAGGAAACGCCCTGCATCCATCTTTTCGGCCCCGGTGCCCGGTGCGATCTGGACAACGGGTTGGAATTCAGGCGGAAAAAACGCTGAGGCAAGCGAGCGTGAAAGAGGCGAGCCATCCTCGTCGGCAAATGCAATGGATGCATTGTTGACCGAGTTTGAAACGCCCGTAGCCTCCATTACGGGCGCCAGCGTGAATGACCAGACAAGCAGCGCCATCATCACCCAGTCGCGCCGAAGGCTCATCATTTCTTTCAAACCAAGCCAGAATATGCGGGACAATCGTTGCATTCACTTCTCCTGCGCTCGGAGTAACAGTGCAGCGATCAAGGTTAGCGCGGGCCCGAAACAGGCTAGGGCCAGAAGGTCGGGGGCAAGTGCATCCCAGCTAAGACCTTTGGTGAACGCGCCGACGTTTAGATGCAGGAAATAGGATGAAGGCCAAAGCGATCCAATCGTCTGGGCGCCGCCTTCCAACGTCGAGATCGGTTGTAGCAGCCCGGAGAATTGAATGGTCGGCACCACCGACGCGATAGCGGTGGCAAAAGTTGCGGCCACCTGGCTCGACGTTATGGTCGCAATAAGCAGTCCATAAGATGTGGTTGCCCAAACATATAGGAAAGCACCAATTGCGAGAGGCACCGGATTTCCTTTTAGGGGCACGCCAAAAATAAAGATCGTCATCGCTGCCAAAAGTAGGAAATTGACGAACGCTATCGCGATGTAGGGGATCTGTTTGCCAACCAGAAATTCGAGCCGCGTCGTTGGCGTTGCGTAGAAATTGGTGATCGTGCCCAACTCTTTCTCCCGCGCGACACTAACTGCCATCAAAACGGCCGGCAGCATTATCAACAGGATCGCAGGCATGGCAGGGGCCATTGCAGCGATACTTTCAAAGCTTTGATTGTATCGGAAGCGCGGTTCGATGCGGGCGATTTCGACCGACTGCTCGCCACTTTGGCGGGCCATTACTTCCAGAAACGTACTGTGAAGCCCGGCCACATAGCCCTCTATTGTCTCACCCTTGAACGGTATCGCACCGTCCACAATTGCCAAGACTTCAGTTGGCTCGCCGGCGCGCAGATTGCGACCAAAATCGGGTGGGAGTTCGACAACCAGCGAGATGTCTCCTTTGGCCAACAGCTCGCGGCCGTCTTCAAAACTGGCCAGTGGCGCCGTGGGGTTGAAATAGCGCGAACCAGAAATCTCGGCGATATAGGTACGACTCTCAGGCGTTTGAGACAGGTCGAGTACCGCGAAATCCAGGTCTTCTATGTCCAGAGTGATCCCATAGCAAAAGACCAACATCAGGATCACCGAGCCAAGGAAAGCAAAAGCCAAACGGACGCGATCGCGCAGAACCTCGGTTGTCTCGCGCCGTGCATAGGCCAGTATGCGCCCGATACTTCCGGCAGCGCCCGGGTTGACAGCATCAACCGAAACATTGGGTGCTGCTACCGGCGCGGGCGGCTCGACCGCCTCCAGGACAGCGATGAACGCACTTTCCAGACTGTCCGACTGCGCCGTTGCGATCAACTCATCTGGTGTACCTTCAGCTAATACCCGGCCTGCATGCATGAAAGAAACGCGATCACAGCGCTCCGCTTCGGTCATGAAATGTGTCGAGACGAAAATCGTTACATCATCGTCTCGCGACAGCTCGATTAACAGCGCCCAAAACGAGTCGCGCGCCTCGGGGTCCACGCCCGAGGTTGGTTCATCCAGGATCAACACCCGAGGCCGGTGGATCACGGCGACGGCAAGGGAAAGACGCTGCTTGATACCCAGCGGAAGCGCCGACGCCAGCGTGCCCATATGTGCCTTCAGGCCGAAACGTTCGGCCAATTCATCGATGCGTTCCACACGATCCTTGATCGCAAAGATGCGGGCGTGCAACTGGAGGTTTTGTTGAACGGTCAGCTCGCCATAAAGCGAGAATGCCTGGCTCATATACCCGATCTCGCGGCGCATCCTTAGATCGCGCGCATCCACCGGTCTGCCGAACAGCAGCGCCTCTCCCTCACTTGCTGGCAGAAGACCTGTCAGCATTTTCATGGTGGTTGACTTGCCGCAGCCGTTTGATCCGAGGAAGCCAAAGATTTCGCCTCGGTGGATCGAGAATTCGACGTTGTCGACGGCAGTAAAATCGCCAAAGCGCCGGGTCAACCCACGCGCCGTGATCACCGGGTCTGCACCTTGATGATGCATAGGTACCTTGTTCGACACAAACCGGGGTTCCCCTCGTGCCTGTAGTTGCCTGTAAGATGTTTCAAGATCCCGGGCTTTACCCTTCAGCTTGGCAGGGGGGCCGTGAAATATCACCCGACCGGCATCCATCGCTACGATAAAATCGAATTGTTCGGCTTCCTCCATATAGGCCGTTGAAACCAGAATGGAGAGACCGGGCGTTTCTTCTCGGACCGCGTCTATCAGCGCCCAGAATTGGCGCCGCGACAGGGGATCAATTCCGGTCGTCGGTTCGTCCAGTACCAGAAACTTAGGGTCGTGGATCAGCGCACAACACAGTCCAAGTTTCTGCTTCATTCCGCCCGAAAGTTTGCCCATAAGCCGGTCCGAAAAGGGCGCAAGTCCGGTCGCTGACAGCAAGGCCGCGATCCTGATTTCACGTTCCTGTTGCCCCTGTCCGAAAAGACGTGAAAAGAACTCGAGATTCTCACGCACAGACAGTTCCGCGTATAAGTTGCGGCCCAACCCCTGCGGCATAAATGCGATCGCCGGGCACACGCGGTGACGGTGCGCGCGGTCACCTATCGATCCCCCGAGAACATCAATTTCCCCGGACTGAAGTTGCTTTGCGCCGGTAATCAATCCCAGCAGCGTTGACTTGCCAACCCCGTCCGGCCCGATCAATCCGATAAGCTGGCCAGTTGGCAGAACCAGCGAAAGGTTATCCAACGCAACATGCTGTCGGTACGTGTGTGTGACACCGTTGATGCAGAAACCAGATGAGCCCCCCTCGGCGCTCATTCGAACAGCTCGGGTGGAATTCGTCTATCCAGATCGTCTGGCCACGCGCCATCGGAAGTAAGTCGGATCGCTGCAATGCCGCGAAGGCCGGTCTTCACATGCTCAATCCGCGCCGTAACCAAATCCCTGGGAATGCGAACCCGAACGCGAAAAACCAGCTGCTCCCGTTCGCTCAAAGTTTCTACCTGCTTGGGAGTGAATTGAGCTTCGGGAGAGACGAAGGTTACGGTTGCTGGGATGGCAAATTCCGGCAACGCATCAAGCACGATGCGCGCCTCGGCACCGATGGGCAATAGTCCCGCTTCGCGTGCAGGCAGGAAGACCTCCATATAGACGTTTTCCAAACTGAGTAACGTCAAGATCGGTTCGCCCGCTCCAACGACCTCGCCGGGCTCGGCCAGTCGATACAGAATACGCCCCGGCATGGGAGCGATGAGAGAACCATCCTCTATTTGTGCCGCAATCCGGCGCACCTCGGCCTCTGCGGCGGCAATCTGGCTATCCGCCGTTGCAACCCGGGCCTTGGCCGCGCCCAGCACGGCATCCGCAACCTGAAACGCGGTTTCACGATCCTCAAAGACAGTCATCGAGATATTCTGACCGGCCAGCAACGCCTTGGCCCGGTCAAGCTCCTGCGAAGCGCGACGCTGCTGGCTTTCTCGCTGGATGACCACGGCTTCGGCTTCGGCCTTGGTTTGGCGCGCCAGCGCAACCTCGGCACTGGCACGGTCAAGGGCTGCAGATAATTCATCTGTATCCATTTCAACCAGCAGTTCACCCGAAGCAACCAGGCTGCCCTCTGCTGCCATGACCCGAGCAACGCGCCCGGCAAAGGTTGGAGCGATTTCTACTTGTTCAGCCTCGATCCGCCCATTGCCCTGTACAAACCCAGCCGGCAATTCATCACTGTCTTCTGCGACGAAAAAATAAACAGCTGCACCTGCAAGTAGGAGCGCTATGGCGATCAGAATTGCGCGTACGTTCTTTCTCATGGCCCCGCGCACATTAGTTAATTTTCTATTCTAATTTAGCTCGCTCTCGACGTGATGCCTTGAGTTGGATCAAACAGGTTCTATCTGATGAAAGTCCAAGTGCTTTTCGGGTACGAAATTGAGGCACAGGTCTGGTGGTTGGCCCACATCCATGGCCCAATGAGGCTTTCGGGGTGTGACTCTCTATGACAGCTGCGCCGAATTGGTCGCAATGATGCGCAAGGGCAAGCATCCCGTAGTCGAAATAAATGCCCAGTTGTCCATCTGTCGTGTCAAAGCTTTTACGAGTCACGCTTCCAACGTGTAGATAAGACCAACACTGCGTCAGCGTTGCTGGCTGTCGTTCCTACTTCGGCAACATGAAGAACTCTTCAAGTACAATTTTCCCATCTGCTACCGAATAAACTGCGATCTCGCTCAAGGTCATGTGTTGCCCTGTAGCCTTCTGCGTTACGTTGACCTTATATCGTACACCGAAGCGGTTTGGGGGATGAACATAGGGGCCATCCACGTCGAATTCGACGATTTCATGAGCTGCCAGCCAGTCCTCTCTTTTTCCCTTTATAGCATCCCGGCCCTTGGTGATGCGAAACTGTCGAACCGGAGGTACAACCGCCTCAATAGATTGAGCGTTTTCGGCATACATTTCACCAACGTTTGCAAGACCTCTGCGATCACGCATTGCCTGAACGAATGTTCGTCCAATCTCGACTAATTCTTCCATGATAGCCCCCCAATTTCAGCCTCAACTGTATCACATCGTACCTTTGCCAATCTTGACAGGGATCAATAAAATTAGATGTTCGCGAAGGATTCAGATCAGGATCGAGAGGACGACTTGCACAGTGGAAATGAGCGGCCCAATTTCCGGCGTCGTCTTCAGCCAGTGCGCTATTAGACAACGCCTTCAGAACCAACTGTTTCCGATCATTTCTCTCCGGCGGGTGCTGAAATCGAAGAAACAGATCTTACCGTTTGGGTCCGCCAAGATAAGCAAACCAATAGGCCAAGGCAACTCCTCCCGCCCCGCCGACAATGTTACCCAGAGTGACCCATAGCAGATTGGCCGCCGCTGCGAAAACCGGCACGGTTGCTCCCGCTGCCCAGCCCTGCGGGAAGAAATACATGTTCGCAATCGAATGCTCGAGCCCCAGCAGCACAAATGCAGAGACGGGCCACAAGACCGCTAGAATTTTTCCAGCGACGCTGCGGGCGGCGAAGGACAGCCATACGGCAAGGCAGACCAGCCCGTTGCACAATGCGCCGCGGGCGAAAGCCTCCATCGGTTCCAACCCCGCTTTGGCATCGGCTACCCTTATGGCAGTGCTACCCATCGGCCCCTCAAGCAAGCCGGTCAGGGCGAAGGCCAATGCAAGCCCAACGGCACCCACGAAGTTACCAACGTAGACGATGCCCCAGCTTCGGAACAGCAGCCGCAACGGTATCTTGCGATCGACCGCTGCTATCACCATCAGAACATTGCCGGTGAATAATTCTGCACCACCTGCGATCACCAGGATAAGGCCCAGGGAAAACACTGCTCCTCCCAGAACGCGGATCGGCCCCGAAGCGCTGTCTGCCCCTGTGACCGCCATCGTATAGGCCGCTGCGCCAAACCCTATGAATGCTCCAGCCAGCATCGCAAGAACGAACATGGGTGCTAGTGGCAGCTTTGCCTTTGCGACCCCGGCAGTCTCAACTAACGTTGCAATTTCAGCGGGTTTATGAGCATCGAACAGGGCCGGGGGGTTCATGTGGCGCTCCAGAGTTTGCACGAGTTTACGTAGCAGGTAGTTTAAGCCTGTCTTCTGACCTTGAACTAACGCGCAAATAAAACCGGAAGCCTACCTGTTCCCTCTGAGTTCGGATAGTTCCACCTAACACAGTTTGGCGCGCGGTCATGGCCATAGGTACCCATGAGGTCCACTTCAGCTTCCGCTTTTGCGAGATCTCAACGCAGAACTTTTCGATCCTCATCGTTTAGCGCCGATTGGGGCCAAGTTTGAAATTCAGGCAACGGTTAAAACAGCACAAGTGGCATTCCGACTGATGCCTAGAGAGGTGCTCCCTTGAATTAGGCTACCAATGCTTCCCAATCCACGGCGACCCGTCACAATCAGGTCAGCTTTGCATTGCTCGGCACATGCGATGATCTGGTCGACGGGGTCTCCGCGTTGGGTATGCGTTTGCGAAACCGTCTGATTGTACTCTTCGACAATCTCTCTACCAGCGGAAATAATCTTGTTTGCTGCCTGCTGCACCTCTTCGTCTGAAGGCATTGTCGTGACGGCGTGATAGCCAGCCAATGCGCCCATTGCGAACGCCACGGTTTGGGGCTGAGGTGTATGAACAAGGTGAATTTGGGAGCCATATTTGCTTGAAATATCACAGGCAACGCGCAGAGCTGCTTCTGACGCCTCAGATCCATCCAAGCCAACTACGATCTTTTTGAACATGTTGCACTCCCTCCTTAGTGAGGGGTTAGTATGGGCGAGCTTGAAGTAGTTAACTTTGACTCAAATCAACACTTTTCACTGCAGGTTCGAGCGTAGTCGTCCGTCTATTTCTAGAAGATACACGGTAACTGAACCAATTTTAAAGAATGTTAGGAGCTGCAAACGGGTCATCCCAAAGGGGCAACAGCGCATAATTATTGCGAAAAACCTCGCGCAGACGCTGCATTTTTTCAAAGGGTATCAAGTTAAGACCAATGATAAAGATCAAGGGAAATGGCGAGAAGAATTGCTATTAGGGACGTGCGTTTCAGTTCGTTTGGTAGATTGCCCACGACACGAGATTCAATCTTATTTCTGAGGAAAACAACGATGCCTTCCTCTCCGCCTTGGGTTCGCCCAGTTACGATAGCCGCAATACTCTTTGGTCTCCTTACCATTTTCTCGGGAGGAACAGCCCTGTTTGGGGGTGCTGCTGCCAGAGCTGCAGTCGGAGCTGCAGTTCCATTCGTGCTTTGGTTCAATTTTCTGGCTGGATTTATCTATTTGCTAGGCGCTTTCGCGATCTATAAATCCACAATCTGGGCACAACGAATTGCCTGGTTGCTTGGCTTATCTACACTATTGGTGTTCGTTGTTCTGATACTAGCGGCACTTAGTGGAACGCCTTTTGAATGGCGAACGGTCGGCGCAATGACCATACGTAGTGCGTTCTGGTTAACTGTAGCTTTCGCGCTTTCCAAAACCGCATAAGCCGGCCAATGGGTGCCTCACCCGCGCCCAAATAACTGGCAAGACAGGCACTTTTGATTGGGATCAAGGGCCGAAGCGAGCTGTTTCGACATAGTTGGTGCGTTTTTCGAACCGATTTGCAGGAGGATCGGAATGACTGTGCTGATTGCCTACGGTACCCTAGAAGGCCAAACGGCTAAGATTGCGCATTTTATCAACGATGTGGTCAGAGAAACTAGCTACGAAACGAAGCTGATCAACGCCAGCGGTCACCCCCGCTGTCTGTCTCAGTGGCAGCTTGAATAGCACCTTGGTCGACAGGCAGAATTGGATCGCCGCATTCGAAAAGACCGGCTGTGACAAGGCCGACCTTCGTGCGCCGCGAGCCAGGTCATGTCCTTGTCCAGCCAGACAAGAAGTGACCCGCGCTCCTTAGGCGCAGCATTGTAGTCGGACCAATTCGTGACGCGTTAACGGGCGGAAGATGGCTTACTCATCCACACCGTTTAACCTTATGGATTCGCGTTGTGAATCCCTCGCTGCGAGAGATATGCAACAACGCCCGTGTTCGTGAGAACATAGCGGTCTAACTATCAGAAGGTCATTTAAGATGAGATTGATACTCGCGAGTTTGCTTCCGTTTGTGGTGTTCTTCACGATCCAACGCCCTTTTCAGGGCTTTTTCTGCCTGCTCTGCGTATTCCCAGTGAATTGCCGCGTGAATCCCAATAAAGCTGCCGCCCAATCTTGTTGACAACGTTCATCCAGAACGATGGCCTCCAATCGACGTGCCACAGGCTACTTGGCAGTAAGGCCACACGGCAGACCTTCGCCGCGCTTGCATCAACAAGCCCTACAAACGGCGGCAATAGCACCGGAAGCGGACTTTTAATCCAAGATGCAGTGGTGTGGAGCTTTGGACAGTGGCCATGCGGGACAAAGCCGCCATCGGGAAATAAAATCAAAATGGAAGCATTTCCTTATACGGCGGTCAATGCCCCCTCCCAATTTGTCCACTCATACGCAACAACATTAACCGAACGTGAACAATGTATTCTCAGAGTGTTCAACCGTTATCGTTCATACTTCCTTACTCAGGGCCGATCAATGCGTGCCCGGATGCACTGAAGGGGAACAGCATGATCAATACTGCCAATGAGGGTGCGCCTAGCATTCCTACAGCAATGCAATCCTCGCGCACCGTCTCAGGCGGTGAATTGTCAAGCATCACGAATTCGAGCAACGGTCGCTTCCCTCCTATCGAAAATGCACTGTCTGAACTATTCAACAAAGAGCGGCTAAAAGAGGCGAAACGAGGCGTCTGATCTCTCAACAGAACGTCTGCGTATATCCCAAGTCACGTGGTGTTGTCTGGGATGTAGTGAAACCCGCTCCGGATCGGAGCGGGTTTTTTTATTTGTGATGTTGTTATGCCTGCTGGCTCGGGTCTATTTGACCTGGTGATTGATTGGACAATCAGCAATCAGCTATCAAGACCAAGCAGAGTTTTTACGGCAGCTTCGACCTCATCCGTCACAGGCTTGTTGGCGGCAGCCTCCAACGCTTCACGCTCGGTCTGCGGTTGATTTTCTACAGCCTCAGTCAGCGCATCGACTTCTGCCACAGTATCGTTGTAGTCGACCGCAGCCTGCCGTTCAGCGCCTAGGTCTTCGGCCGTATCGAGGGCTCCCTGAAGTTCGTCATTGGCGTCCTTAAGCTCTGCTTCTATATCCGGATCTGTGCCCCCGGCATCGGCAAGAGCGTCCTCAAGCTCGTTCACGCGATCCTGCTTCTCCTGAACATCTGTCAGAGCCGCATCAAGGTCCTCTTCGATCTCAGAGACCGGGCGGTCCGGCGGGGTCATGCCATCCAGCTGTGCCTGTGTTTCCGCAAGCTCCTCACGCAATTCATCTCCGGCCAGAACCGCGTCACGAAATGCGGCGATGCGGCCTACACGGGAATTAGGAGAGGCGTTCTTGAGAGCATTCTCATTAGCGTTGGCGGCGTTCAGAGCGCCTAGTTCAGATGGGTGCACGCCCAGCAGATCCGCCATCTTGTACCCTTTCGGTTTCGGGGCGGGGCGAATTGCTTTGGTCACCTGATCCACTGGTTGACTTTTGCGTACGGTCTTTACGGCTGCGGTTTTGGCTTTGGTCTTTTTGCCCCCAAACAGGTCTTTCAAGGAAAACTTGTTTTTTCCCGATGACTTAGACTTACCAGCGTTGGAAGATTTCCGGTTAGATTTTCCGGCCGCTTTATCACTATCGCTAATGGACGCACCAGATCCGCCATTACCGTTTCCACCACCATTGCCGTTTCCACCGCCATTGCCATTGCCGCCGCCGTTTCCGTTACCGCCGCCGTTGCCCCCTTTGGCATAAGCAGCATCAGGAAACGCGACAGCTCCGACAATCGCGGTCGAGCCCAGCAGGGCGATGGCAATAGCAGAGGCTTTTAGCAGGTTGATCGGTTTGGTGTTCATAATGGTCCTCGTTCGTCAGGTGCGATTCTCGTCTGTCACGGTAATCAGCGGCGAGCAGACGCAAAAACTGGGTGTCGAAAACAGAGTCCGACACCCCTGATCTAAACCCATCATCGTTGAACCCACGCGTAACTGGCTGTTCACCGTAGGTTCACATAGAAATCGGTAGATTGAGCCGGCGTTTTCGCAGTAATGAGTGACAAGGATGAAAAAGCTTATTGCCATTGCCTGTCTACTTGCCTTTCTCCACCCCGGAGAGGGACAGGCTTCTGCACGTGAGTTGACGCAATCCGAGTTGCGCAAGGCGACAACCTCAGGCAGTGCCATTCGTTTGAAAAAAGTAATCAAAGGCGTTGAAAAGGCTTTTGGTGGAACGCCAGTTGACGCGCGCGCCTTTCAGGCTGACAGGCTATATTACCGTATTCTCGTCAAGAAACCGGATGGTAGAATCGTCAGTGTCATCGTCAACGCTCAGACGGGTGTTGTTGTCTCCAACCGATCCGTCGTTGGCCGCCAGATTTCTGAAGCTGCCCGCGCTGCGCCGGGTAATTCCGGCAAGGGCACTTCGCAGGGGAAATCTGCAAACAAAGGCAATAGCGGCGGTAACTCCGGTGGCAATGGTGGCGGTAATTCCGGTGGTAACGGTGGTGGTAATTCCGGTGGCAACGGCGGCGGTAACGGCGGTGGTAACTCCGGTGGTAATGGCGGAGGTAACGGCGGGGGCAAAAAGTAATGGTTATACTTCCATTCGCTCGCCTATAGTCCCTAAGTATGAGAGTATTGCTGGCAGAAGACGAACCGCACCTCTGCGAACAGATCAAAAAACTCCTGAACGCAGAAGGCCGCGTTGTGGATGTCGCCAATAGTGGGCTCGACGCCCTGCATCTGGGTGCGACCGAACCATATGACATGATCATCCTTGACCTCGGCCTTCCAGAGCGCGACGGCATTTCGATTCTGCGCGAATGGCGCAACGAGGGTGTCAAAACACCGGTGCTGATTCTGACTGCCCGCGATGGCTGGAGCGAAAGGGTCGACGGCCTGGATGCGGGCGCAGATGACTATATGACCAAACCGTTCCACATGCCCGAACTGGCCGCGCGTGTTCGCGCCATCCTGCGACGGCAAAGTGGACAGCTGAATCCCGTGATTGAAATGGGAAACGTCATTCTGGATACCCGTAACGGCCGGGTGACAGCCGATGGCGTGCCGGTTGACCTGACTGCTCAAGAAATCGCGGTGCTGACTTATCTGGCGCATAATTCTGGTCGGATGATTTCACGATCAGAACTTTCAGAGCATATTTATGAATACGATGGAGACCGGGATTCGAACACCATCGCCGTATTTGTTACCCGTCTGCGCAAGAAGCTTGGCACTGACCTGATCACAACGGTTCGGGGTCGTGGATATATGATCGATTCGGCCTGATGTTATCGCTGCGACAACGGGCATTGCTGGGGGGAATTGCATCTGGGGCAGTGTCTGTTGGCGTAGGTACACTGGCGGTTTTCTCATACATTGATGCACGGGTGTCCAACCGGTTCGACTCTGCGCTGCTGGATCGCCACACACAGCTGGTTGTCGGGCTGAATGTCACAACCGAAAACCCGGATGCCCTACGGGATCTGATATTTGACCCGGCTTATGGCACCCCCTATTCCGGACGGTACTGGCAGGTCAGCAGCGCCGACGGTGTGGTCTTCACCTCTCGCTCTCTGTTTGATGAGGTCATCGCGGAACCCCCCGGTATTCCTGACATCCCCACACTCTGGGACACAAGCGGTCCGGAGAATGAAGTGCTGCGCAGCGCTTTTCAGAAGATCACTTATGAAGATGGCACGGTATGGGGCGTCAGCGTCGCCGAAAGTCAGGCTCAGCTCGTGGCCGAGCGGCGCGCGGCGCAGAAAAGCCTGCTGCCGGTGTTTGGCCTAGTTGGCCTGATCGGTTTAGCCGGCTCGTTGTTTCTAATTTCAGTTGTTCTGGGGCCATTGCGAAAGCTGCGTACGGATGTGGCCCATCGCTGGGATCAGGACGAAGACCTTAGGCCCACAGATTACCCCGAAGAGGTCTCGCCATTGGTCGAGGACCTGAACCAGTTGTTGCGTCGGAACCGCGAGATCGTCTCGGGTTCGCGCCGCCAGGCCGCAGATCTGGCACACGCATTGAAAACTCCTACAGCCATATTGCGCAATGAACTTGTGACATTGTCCGACGCCGGAGCGGTGACAGATACCGCACAAGAGGCGCTGGACAGGATCGATGCTCAACTTGGTCGATCTTTGGCCAGGCTGCGGGCTTTGAACGCTGCCGACCTGACCCATTCGCGGACGAATCTGTCTAACTCCATCGAGCGGCTGGCGCGGTTGTTCTCGGCCATGGCGGACCGCGAAGGCAAATCGCTGCAGATCGATGGCGATCCGGGTCTTTGGGTGCGCATGGATACGCAGGACATAGAAGAGATTTTGGGCAACCTTCTGGACAACGCAGTCAAATGGTGTCGAAGCGCGGTACGGCTGACCGCGAAACGTAAGCAGAAATGTATCGAAATCAGTATCGAGGATGACGGTCCCGGAATTCCAGAAGACGCCCACCGCGAAGCCTTGCGATCCGGCGGACGACTGGACACCTCGGTCGTTGGCAGCGGGCTTGGGCTGGCGATCGCGGTCGACTTACTGAAAGCCTACGATGCCAGACTAGATCTGGACCGCTCTGAATCGCTGGGTGGGTTGGTGTGTCGGATTGTGATCCCGACCTGAAGTCGCCCGGAATCTGATCTGCAAAGTGTCGTTTGAACAATTCGCAACTTTAACTACCAATGGGCCCAAACCTGTCGTCTGACGATCTCAGTAGGTCATCGGGTTGGTTCAGACCGCACAAAGTCGGCCTAATGGACAAATCAGGCGTTCGGCTAGGTTCACATTTTCAGAAAAATGAAGGCGCATTTTTTTGCGCATTGGATCGGGCGATCAAAAGTTACAGCCAAAATACTTCTGTGAAGGTAAACCGATAGGAAGAACTGCCGAAGACAATGTATTCGGTCAAAAAGCCAAATTGCTTAAGTGAGGGACTCTGTGACTTCTGAGAACGCCTTAATTTACCTGTCTGACGACGACCTCGGGGGTTTAGGCATCCAACCTTCGGAAGTTGCCGATGCCATCGAGGCTGCTTTAATAGCCAAGGCAGACGAAAAGCTTCACACTTCTCCCAAGACAGTCATCTTGCCCGGCGATGGACGCTACGCAATGTCTACATTGGCAATGGGAGATGATGGATTCATCGTGACCAAGCAGGTTACAGTGTGTCCGGAAAACCCAGCGAGGGGTCTTCCCGCGATAAACGGTGCCATCATGGTTATGGATGCGCAAACCGGACTACTTCGCGCGGTCTTGGGAGCGAATTGGATTACGGCAATCAGAACTGCGGCTCTGTCAGTGGTGGCAGCGCGACGGCTTGCTGACCCTCATGCCGAGACGGTGGCTTTTGTGGGCGCGGGCGTGCAAGCTCACTCCCATCTAGCTGCGTTTTCAGAACTGTTTCCCTTGAAACGAATCCGCGTGTTCGGGCGTGGTAAAGAGAATGCCGACAAGCTTTGTCGTTATGCTAGGGGCATGGGTCTCGAAGCTGAAACATGCGCCAATGCCAAGGAGGCTTTGAGTGATGCTGATCTGATAGTGACATCGATAACGTTGGACTATTCCATTGAACCCTTCTTGGATGCCCGATGGCTGAAGCCGACTGCCTTCGCAACCATAACTGATGCGTGCATCCCGTGGGTGCCGGCGCACATGACTGGTATTAAAACGGTAATTGTCGACGACCGTTTGCAGGAGCTGGAAAGCGACAAGCCGATGTTGCCATACGAGCAAATTGCTGGCGACTTGACGGAATTGGTCGCTGGCAAAGTCGACGTCCGAGCACGCAATAAACCGGCGGCTTTTGCTTTCAGAGGGATTTCACTGGGGGATTATGCTGCTTCGGTCCTCGCAGTTCGCCGGTTCACCGAAAAACCCGTGAAGTGAGGCCAAAGACATGAACACCCACTTTGTAATTAGATACCGGAATGGTCGCTTTGGGCTCAGATACGCCATTCTCTGCGATCAGTTCAATTAGTTGGTCGCAGCCCAAAGCGGGCATTCGCCATTGAGCTTTGGAATTTCAACTGCGCGGGACGGGAGTTACTATTGGTGCTGAAGGTTTGAACGCACGCTCCGAGCGCTTCGCCACGGCAAGAATGTAAGAAAGAAATTGACCGTGAAAAGCACGGCGGCTGAAACAGCACTCTTTAAGAAAGCAGGCGCCACCGCACACTTTCGGGCAAAACAGGTTTAGCCCAAGGTGTTTCCGGTGATGAAGGTGTACGAACTTTCGACCAGATCGATGACTACATCCAACTCTTCTGGTGTGGTCGGAGTATAGATCATGACAAAGCCACTCCATCCGGGGCGTTGATTGGCCCAAGGGTGTCCTACGGCCCAGCCAGCCTCAATTGCTTTTCGCGCCAATGCTGGGTCGAGCGAAGCGTGCAAACTGCCGTCAGGATGCAAATGCGCAAACTCAAACCCACCGACGATAGAGCTCGGTCGAGACAACAACATGTCGGGATCAAGCTGAAAGCCAAGCGCGCCAGGTAATGATATGCGTGTTGGGCCAAGTGTGACCCCTGGGAATTGCGCAACTCGCTCCAGCAATAACTGGGCCAAATCGGCATTAATTTCGACACCAATCTGAGTATGCGGTACGCCGCTTGTCGTTTCGGGACGGGGCGAGGTGCGCTCCGGCAAGGAGCGCTCTTGCGCGGACGCCATTGAGCACATCAATACCACTACCGTCACAGCAACCGCCAATGTTCTCAGGTGCACATTCATCGTGTTGACCATCTGCCAATCAAAAAGATTGAGTGCTGAACGCAGTATCGGCGCCCTTGCACACATCATTCAGCCTTTAACGCTTCGATATTGATCAAGAGCTCTATTTCGTCGCTCACCGCTGGCGCAAATGCCCCAAGTCCGAATTCAGACCGCACGATAGTCGCCGTGGCAGCCAGCCCCAAGGTCGGCGTGCCCTCTTTTGGGCCAAACGGGTATGGCGCCGACTTGTTAAGCGTTGTTTCCAGAACAACAGGTTTGGTGACGCCATTCATGGTCAGGTCGCCAGAAATATTCGCGGAATTGTCCCCGGTCACTTCAATGCTGGTTGAGGCGAATGTGACCACGTCACCGTCACTCGCGCTAAAAAAGTCATCGGACATGAAGTGTTGCAAACGGGCATCCCAGCCCGTGATCATAGATTTTACAGGCATAGACACTGTGACAGATGACGCAGACGGATCATCTTCGTCGAACTCAATCTCACCGCTAAAACCTGAGAACATTCCATATGTTTCTGAGAACCCGATGTGGTTGTAGCTGAACAATACCTGGCTGTGTCCAGGATCCAACTCGTAGGTGCCACTCTCGGACAATGCGGTTGTCGCGCCCATCGATAAGAGTACCACCAGCGGGGTTGCTGCCACTTTGAACATTGATACGCTCCCGTTTTGACAAGACGTGTTTGTGGGATTTAGGTTTTGACCGACCATACTTTTAGAACAAAATGTTCTACTATGCAACAAGATGTTCTATAGGAGGGACGATTGAAAGAAGATCCTAGGCTGATCGCCACACGACAGACCGCGCTTGATGCCGCGCAAAAGATACTAATGGATGAGGGCGTGCTGCACGTAACTCATGGCGCAGTTTCGAAGGCAACGGGCATTTCGCGCAGCACACTTTACAGGCACTGGCCAGATGCGCGCAGTCTGCGTGATGCAGCATTCAGGCGCATCGCAACACCGCCGAACATACCACCCAAAACCGATGGCCCGCTGCGATCTGATCTGCGCTGGTTACTCGGAGTACTGATGGGAGCTTTGAATGACACACCATGGGGTCAAATCGCGCCTCAAGTTGTCGCTGCTGCGTCCGCTGATGCAGAAGCGCGGTTGGTGATCACTGAATTTATGAAAGACAGGTTCGCAAGTGTTGAAGCAGTATTTGCAGCCGCAATAGGCCGCGGTGAGATCACCGCCGACGTCCCGGTTGACCAACTCATAGAACTAGCAGTCGCTGCACCTTATTTCCGCAAACTCATACGTCACGAGGCACTGGACGAAGATTGGTTGGATCAACATGTTGATCTGCTTTGCAATATAGCGAAAACCAATTCCGGGCAGTGACCATCGCCTTTCTTCGCAATCAAAGCGACCAGCAACGGACGCGAGATTACGGCAGTAGCACCAAATCATGATCAATAGCATGTCCAGCCAGTTCCTAATAGCGGCTGCTCCAAATGGTCTTAGCAAACGTTTGCTATGATCTTCCGCCGAGGTTTGCAAAGTCTGCTTTCTGCGCATTTCTGTCATTGGGGCATCGATCAGCATCGGTCAAAGTGGGCTCGATGCGGCCATTCTCCGCAACAAGCACGATAGGCCGCTAGCAGCCCAAAGCGGACCTTCAAGACAGGAATTTGCAGTTTCGTTGATGCGAGCCTACCCGCCGTTCGCTACTCTCGCATAAAAAGCATTCACAGTCTCGGTTAGCGGCCATTCAACAACGCTTGCCATGAATTGACTTTTGGTGCGAAGAAAGCTTTCGCTTGGATCTATGTTAGGCTCAGGATGCATTGATTTTCGCTGCGCTGCGTAATTCACAGCTCCAAATATGGAGCGATGACATGAGCGACCTTTATTGGCTGACAGACGAGCATATGGCCAAGCTTTCCCCTTTCTTCCCGAAGTCGCACGGTAGGCCACGGGTCGATGATAGAAGGGTGCTAAGCGGGATTATCTTCATCAATCGCAATGGGTTGCGTTGGCGAGATGCCCCCAGGGAATACGGACCTCACAAGACGCTCTACAGCCGGTGGAAGCGTTGGAGCGAGAAACGCATCTTCGCACGAATGATGGCTGGTCTGGCCGTCGAGCACGGTGAAAAGAAGACGGTCATGATCGACGCCACATATCTAAAAGCCCATCGCACGGCGTCCAGCTTGGGCTCAAAAAGGGGGGGGCGTGGCCGCCTGATTGGCAGAACCAAAGGCGGCATGGATACCAAGCTGCATGCTATTTGTGATAGCTAAGGTCGCCCGCTCAACCTGTTCGTTACCGCCGGGCAGGTCAGCGATTACATCGGTGCTCGGGCTCTGCTCAGCAGCATACCAAACGTGGATTGGCTGCTCGGGGATCGCGGCTATGACGCCGACTGGTTCCGTGAAGCGCTAAAAGACAAAAGGATACGCGCCTGCATCCCAGGCCGTATGCAACGCAAGACACCGGTCAAATACGATAAGCGAAAGTACAACGTCGCAACCGGATCGAGATCATGTTCGGCAGACTCAAGGATTGGAGGCGCGTGGCGACACGCTATGACCGTAGTCCCAAGGTCTTCCTCTCAGCCTTCGCACTCGAGGCAACCGTTATGTACTGGTTATGAATCCTGACCCTAAGTAGAATTGGTCAAGTTGAGAACACTGTCGGTTTCAGCGCCAAGCCTTGTTGCAACTAACTTCATTGAGCCGCCTGGCGCTCTTTTTCCGGCCAGAATTCATCTACCACGACATATGCGATGATTACAAAAAATGCGGCGCTGGCAACTTGTAAAACTCGAATGATGCTCTTGACGTCAGCCTCGTCTGAAAACGGCGCAACCGACCCGCCATATACTATGAGAGCCGTTGTAATAGCAGAGCCGGCAGCGGTGGCGAGCGGGGCTTGAGATTTACCGAGTGCTCCGAGTGTCAGGCAAAAGAAAAAACACAGCAAAATGGGGGTGAGAATAACCGGAGCTATTACGTTTATTTCATAACAAATGATGGATACTGCCGCCCCAAGAAGGTTTGCCGTCAGCATTGCTTTTGCAACTGTTTTGCCTGCAGCGGGCATTGCCGCAAGTTGCTGGCTCAGCAGCGCGACAAAGAACAGAACCAGCATTGCAGACGCGCCGGAAACAAAAAATGCCATAGCAAACGGGACTGTGACAAGCGACATCCTGACTATGCGACGATGTGGGTCGAAGCTTGGCGGCGCTGCAGCTTTTTTTTGAGCCGCCGTTTGAGGTTCAGCGGGTATCAATACGAACATCAGTGTCGATATGAAGCCTGCGAACAGCAGGTTCAACGGTATCCAATACACGAGCACCAAAGCCAGGTCCTGTGATTGCAGAACCAAGTTTGGGATCATCAATGCCCCCATGAGAGCTATGACACCGGGTAATACTCCGGCGCCGGAAACTGACCACATGAAAGACAGGATTATTCCAATCGCCACCAGCATCAGAAATACAAGCGGATATGGTGAGAAGATCGACGACACCAGGAACGAAATGAACATCAACCCAATAGAGAAGACAAAGAGCTTCGCAAATGCTGTCAAAGGCAATGCGGCAGGTGCTTGCAGAAAAAGGGCGGCGAACACCGCCCCGACGACGGCAAGCGGCCACCCAAGAAATAGGCCCAATGAAAAGACGCCGGTAACACCCAGCGCAAGCCGGGTGACAGAGCGTTGGTCCTCAGTACGCATAGGACAGAATTGAAACCACGCGGATGTAGGTGCGACCTACGAGGTTCAGCAACGAGTTGTCGCTTAGGTACATGATCACATCGGCTTGCCCATTCAGTTGAAAGCGAAGGTCATCTTCGGCGCTTCCGGCTTCATAGCCAGGTAAAACGATCCTGACTGGGAATCTCTCAGGCTCGCGCAAAAAACCTTTAGTGCTTGGCGGGCTCGCCAATTGCCCGGGCACATCACCGCCACTTAGGGAAACAGCCGCACTAAAGCTCTCAATGACGCCCGGAATAACCTGACCTGGATGCATGTCCAACACTACATCAACCGGAGACCCTATCGAGGCTCTTCCTAGGTTGTTCTCGGAAAAATACGCCTCAATCCAGACGTCAGTTGCGTCCAGAAACGTCAACAGATCCTGGCCGGATCGCGCATATGTTCCGGGGGCTATCAGCAAATTCGAGATGACACCTGTCGCCGGAGCGCGCAACTCAGTCCACTCAAGGTTAAGCTCTGCATCCGCCAAGGCGGCCAACGCGCGCTGGATTTTCGGGTTTTCGATTCCGTCGTCACCAAGTCTCTGTTTTGCTTTTTCCAGATCTGCTTTTGCGTTCTCATAGTTTGCCTCGGACTCTGCCAGTTGCCCTCGCGCATCATCGGCCTTTGAGACGGCAATCAACCCTTTCTTTTCGAGCGCAAATACGCGTTCTGTTTGAATGCGCATCGTATCCAGATCGCTCTGCGCCCTTGCTAGTTTGGCCTGTGCCGCTCTTACTTCTGCCGAAGATGCACCGACTTCTTGAGTGGCTGCTTCGAGATCAGCTTCCGCCTTGTCGCGCTGAATTTCGTAGGGTCGCGCGTCGATCCGGACGAGGACATCTCCGGCCGAGACGATTTGACCATTTTCGACCAAGACTTCAGTCACAGTTCCAGTCACCTGCGGGACGATCTGGGTCGCCACGGCTTTTACTCTGGCGTTCCCGGTAAATGGCGTTTTCCGATCAGCGACCAGGTACCAGACAAGAAAAATCAGAATGACCGCCAGGGTTGTCCAAATTGTCTTCCTCATTTCGCCGCGCCTTCAGCAGTGCCCTCGGCTTCGGGCGAGGTATCAATCCAAACTTTGAATAGCTCATAGAAAACAGCGAAGAGAACCGGCCCCATAAAGACGCCGATCAAACCGTACGCCATCATACCTCCGAGAACACCGATGAGGATGACCAACATGGGAGTCTCAAGGCCTTTTGAAATGAACACGGGTCTTAGAAAACTGTCCATTATCATGACGGGAACGGCCAATATGGTGAAGATCAAAGCAGTCCCGCCGGACATGGAACTCCAAGCGTAGATAATTACCGGTATTAGAACCAATCCGGGCCCGATTTGGATAATCGAGAGTATCAGGCAGATGAATGCCAACGTGGCGGCCGAAGAAATCCCAAACAAAGCCAACAGTATCCAAACGCAGACCGCTTGAATGGCAGCTACGCCAATCACGCCTTTTGTAACGTTCCGAATTGTTGCGCCTGCCAGTGTTACGAATTCTCCACCGCGCGGAGCGAAAACACGGTTGGCAAAGCGCTGAAGACCTTGGACCATATTTGGCCCGGGGCTGAACAACGCCCCCATTATCAATACGGACAGAGCTAAGCCAAGAAGCCCGATGCCGATGCCCAACACCTTTCCAAACAGCGACTTGGTGATCTCAAGGATTTGCGCGCCATATTTCGTAAGCGCGCCGTCAAGATTGCGCTCAAACATCCCCCAAACATCGGCTATTTTGTCTCCCACCAAGGGCAATTCCTTGAGACCCTCGGGCGCAGGTGGGACTTTCAACTCACCTTTGTCTGCTTGTTCCGCGAATTCAGACCCAAGTTCTGCGGCACCAGACACCGCGGTAGCGACTGGCCCGAGGGTCAGAACAAGGCCCAACAAAACCAAGATCGTCGTGGCAAGTTTTTTCCGACCTCCAAGCTTGGACTGAAGCCAATCAAATGCCGGGTAAAGCGCCACACAAAGGATCGTTGCCCAGATAACCACGCTCGCAAGCGGGGCCACCATGACTAAAGCGCTGTAGAGAAATAGTCCGAGAAAGAGCAATCGTATCGCTAGATCGACAATCTTTGCGTCCTGTGTCTTTTCCATTCCATCCCTCCATATGTTTTTTGAATGTTATACTCAAAAAACATAATATGTATATTTTTTTAGTTTTAGTGTTCATCTATCAGCTTGAAGACGCAAATGAATCCAGGCCGCAGCTTGAGATGCACAGACGGGCCAATGCCTGTGCAGGAACTCGGTTTGGCTCATTTGAGTGCAGTCTATTAGTCCGCTTTTTTGTCGTCTTGGGATAAGATTGTATCCGCCACTGTGGTCGCCGCGGTCACGAAGACACCGAGGCCCACGATGATGTAAATCATTGTGAAGATCTTCCCTGCCGCGGTTTCAGGTGAGAAGTCACCAAACCCTACGGTCGAAATTGTCACTACAGAAAAGTAGATTGAGTCGAGCCAACTCCAACCCTCGACAAAGTGGTAAAAGACCGAGGCCCATAAAATCATTCCAACCGTGAAGGCAAGAATGCCTTTCACTCTACCGTCTTTGAAAGCGACGCCTATCCCACGTGTTATTCTAGTTAGTGAGTTCATCCTGTCCTCGTCGTTTGAAGAATTCACATATAACAGTAATTAGATAAATGTGGGAAATCGAGGAAATCTGGCTGCCAATAGCTTGGGGATGCGTCGAGCCGCTGAAATCGCAACCCCTGCAACGTGTCCAGTTCTGGTCGGTCAAACTCGCTTCAAGCCAGCTGATTGGAAGCTGGGTCAGCGGTACAAAAGTTATTTTGTCATCTACCCGTGATTTAGCTGTCCGACCAAATCAGCGAGAGTTATCAGCTGTACGGTCAAGATCATTCAGAGGTCGGGAAATCTTTCGACCATATAATCCATTAACCTAACAAATAAATGGTTTAGGTTGCCCAAGGTATGAATCGGAACATTAGGAGAAAAGCGTGCGATACGTTGCAAAAGGTGTATTGGTTTGTTGCGCTGTCGCGTTTGTGGCTGTGTTAGCAGCTTGGCTTTTCCTGTCTTCTACGTTGTTTTCTTCTGTAAGGACCACCTTCGTCGAAAACCTGATCTCCAAGAAACTTGGTCAGGACGTCATCATAGAGGATGAAGTGCGTCTGGGCCTTGGCCGGCACTTGCAGGTGTCAGCGGCGGGGCTGGTACTACCCGGTTCGCGGAGAGCGAACGAGAATCTGGCAGCAATCGACGAACTTGAGTTCGAAATGTCCACGCGCGACCTCTGGAACAGTAATCTATCGCTGAGCAACCTTTTTCTCTCGGGCGTTCACCTGAACCTGATCACAGGCAAAGACGGCGTCGGAAACTGGCAGTCCCTTTCCCAATCAGATGTAGAAGCCGGGCAAGCTGCTAAGTCTCCGAAAATGCCGTTGGCTGGAGTTCTAACGGACCATAAAATTGAACTGACCGATATCACCGTTTTTTACCAAAACGATCTAAACGGGCTTGAGCTGGATCTGCAGCTTTCTGAGCTGCTTCTAAAACGCGATACGGAAACCGACGTTGCGACCGCAGTTGGGGCCGGTTCGCTAAACGGAGAGAGGTTTGATCTGTACGCGACATTCCCTGTGGAAGACCCGTTTCAGGTAGCGGTGAACTTCGAACAGATTTCGATTACCGCAGAGGAATCCCCCATAGAAGACGGGCTGCAAGTGAAGACGACCCTAGAGGTTGTAGAACTTGGCCAGCTTCTCGATATCCTGAAGCTTGACCGTGTCCTGGAAGGTTCAGGAAGTATTGGTGCAACATTCAAATCGGTCGACGGCGTTGCTCGGATTGATGATCTAAGTGTTTTGACGGAGTTGGATGGCGGGCAAAGCCTCTCGCTGACAGGACAAATCGGAGAATTGGGAAATCCGGAAGACGTATCGTTGACAACCCGCATTCGGTTGTATCCTGAAGATGCTGAACCAGCCCCCGCCGCATCGCGGTATGATCTTAAACTTATCGCGGTCGACATGGTTATCGACAGCGTCCCCGGACAGATTCCGCAGCGGCAAATGGTCATTAAGACCAACGGATTCACATTGGACACGTCTGGCGAGGGCCCGCCTCCGATCAAGTTCTCCGAACTTTCCAGAACACCAGAAGGCAGCTTAAGGGTCGGAAGCATCAACTTGAGAATTGGGGACCCGGCTGATCCGTTTATCATTTTGGACGGTTCGGTCGATGACGCGCTGCAGTTACAAGGAATATCAGCAGAAGGTCTAATGGATATTCCGGCAAGCAGTTTGATCTCGCCAGAACTGTTAGGACCGGACGACCAACTCGGCAGATTTTCCGGCGACTTTCATTTGAATGGCGACATCAATCAGCTATCGCTGGCGAATTTAGATGGAAAGACAAGTGAAACAGAAGTCTGGAACCTCGAAGTACATGGCACTGTGAAGAATGTACTCAAATTCGAGGACCTGGATTTAGCAATTGATGTCGAAGTCCCGTCAGGAGCGGACCTTTTGGAGGCACTATCGCTTGAACGTGTGGAAACCGGACAGGCTCGCCTTGAGATTGACCTCGCTAGCGAAGGCACCGATTGGAACGCGAGTGCCAATGTCGAGATTTCTGAATCTGTCCTGGAAATTGTCGCCGATCTTGATGATGCAACAAGTGATCCTGTGCTGAAGGGTTCCATAGAGAGTGACCTGATAAAGATAGATCATATTCGAACGATCATTCAGGCCGCTGCACAGTTGCGGAAGCTAGGCGGTTCGGAGCCCGACGAGGAAGACGCCAATCAAGAAGCAGATGACACTGGCCCTTTGAGAGATGTGACGCTTAAACCAATTGGGCGTTCAGTTCTCTTGTCCGGTATGGATATGGATGTCGACATTGACCTTCGGCACATAGAGGGCGCCAAAGGCATTAGCAGTTTGCAGAGCGAACTGACGCTTAACAAAAATGAGCTTAAGGCCGGACCCTTGAAATTTGAATACGGTGGCGCTCATTTCGACGTCAGCGGGCAAATGGATCTATCGAACGATGCGCACCTGCTCACGTTGACCGGCAAGGCAGGCGGCTGGCAGCTGGATGACATTCTTCACGGACTGGACTTCAAAAAAGGTGCAAGCGGTACGATTTATGCAGATTTTTCGGTGTCAGGAGGAACCGATTCACCCAAGCACTTTGCCAACAGCATGAACGGCAACGCCACAGTTTCATTACGTGATGGCTCGATCGAGACCCAGCTTTTGGATTTGGCGGGGCTGGGTGTGCTACCTTGGGTGTTTACCAAAGAAAAACAAAAGGTTGCTCCGATCGTGTGCTTGCGCGCGCCGATTAGTATCTCCAATGGAAGTATTTCGACGAAACAAACCACCTTGGAAACGGATCATGTCCAAGTTGTCGTTTTTGGCGGGGTCGATGTGGCTGGCAAGGTCTTGGATTTAGATCTACAGCCCCGCAAGATTGGCGAACCTCTTTCGAAAAGCCCCTGGCCAGTGACTCTAAAAGGCCCGCTAGCTAAGCCGAAAATCAAGGTCAAGGACGGCCCGAAGCGACTGAAACGATCAGATGGTGCAGACAAAATGCCTGCCAAAAGAAAACTCTGCGTCCCGGATATTTTGCAACTGCAGTAGTAGTAGTGGAGGCAGTTGGTTCAGGAATAAATCTAGAATTAAAGAAAGATGGCAGTGCTCCCGAAAATGGATTTCCGCTTTGAGACCAAAGCGGACACCAAAGAAAATGCCAGGCGACGCCAACAATTAGCGTCGCCCGATAGTCGTGGCCGTCGCTTTATTCTACCAATTTCAGATCACCAGGACGCCAGGTTTTGTCGAACCAAGGCTCGAGCGGTCCGTTGAGGCGCATCATCACGTTGAAGCTTTGCCCTGGCATGGTTTGCGCCCAGTTGTTCTCCCAACCTTCTGGGGCTTTTGGTCCCATATGCGCTGACTTCAGACAGCTTTTTCAAGAGACCAACTCAGGCTCTTGGTAATATTGCTTACACAATGCGACCACAGACAGCCGGATGGGTCACTTGGTTAACCGATCTTCTGAGTATACGTGAGGGTCAATGATCGCGACTATGTCGTTTCCACTGTCCTCCAAGCCAAGTCTTTCGCAAAGCCGTGCAGAGGGAATGTTACCCGGAGCGATGCCTGTCTTGAACCCTGTGGCGCCAAGCTTTTCATGCGAGTGTATTAGAGCTATCGCCCCCAAGACTTTTGCAATGCCCTCGCCCATGCGTTCAGGTTTGGTCGAGAGTTGCCCCCATTGTGCGCGACTATGCAGCCGACTGCTGGAGGGATGACACAGAACTGAACCCGCAGTTGCAATTGGAGCACCTGATCGATCAACGACGACCATAGCAAACCCGGGACGAGACAATCCGCGCATCACCGGCCCTATTGGCGGTAGAACACCATGGCTCAACGCGACTTCCGCGAAAGCTTCAAGCCATTCTGGTGGAGAGCTGCGATCAATCACTCGTATCGTTAAATCCTCGGGCAAAGCATGAGTTGCGACCACTTGGCGAGCGGCTTCGACACAGTTCAGACCGCCAAGATAGCAAGCAATCGTGTCGGTTTTTAAACCCTCGCTTTCAATTCGTTCTCGCGCCGTCGCCACCTCCTCACGCGGTATGCTTTCTATCGCCGTGATGCCAAGAATTCGGGCCATTGCGACGGCATCATCCAACGCCCCGCTATACTCGTTGGCAATCTGTATACCACGCCCATGGCTACAAAACCGAGGGTCATCACCCAACAGCTGCATAAGATGCTCGCCCATGGTTGACATGCGTCGCTGTGCTTCACTTCCGAATACTTCCATGAGATCTCCCTTGAAGTACCACATGACAGTTCTGAGATGATCGTTTGATAGGGGTCGTGTCGTCAAGCGGACGTCACGCGCAAGACTGCGACACAAAGAGGATTTTGGGAAAGGGCGAATTGCAGCTATGTCCGCAGGGCCGCCGTTCGTTCCTCATTGTGAACTGGATGTGTCGCAAACTTTTGCAACGACCATAGGCAGTCAACTACCGGACACACCTATTCTGCGATCTCGGCAAACAGCCGAAAGCCCGACGTGGTAGTGCTGGGGAATTGCCGCTTCCGGATCATTTTGGCGACCTCGATGCCGTCCAAAGTAGCTGATGCGGATCTGAACGATTTGAACCCACACATATGCCGTACACGACGCTTGATAAACCGATGACCCTGTTCGATTAGGTTATTCAAATACTTGGACCTGACCGTTTGGATTTTGGCTGGGCAGCCAAACCGATTAAGGATTTTGTTCACCACTCGAATGCCAGCCGCGTTGGCGCCGCTTTTGTCGATGACGATCTTGCTCGGGATTCCATTTGAAGACAGCGCTTTGGCAAAGAACCTTGCTGCTGCTGGACGGTTCCTGCGCTCAGACAACATGAAATCAAGAGTATTCCCAGCTTTGTCGACGGCCCGATAGAGGTACATCCAGTTGCCGCGAACACGAATATAGGTTTCGTCCATGCGCCATGAACTCGGCGTTGGACGCTTCTTTGACAGCGCACGAGCTGCGACGATAGGCGAGTATTTCACCACCCACCTATTCAAAGTGGCATGGTCAACTCGGACACCGCGCTCAGCCATGATCTCTTCCAAGTCACGATAGGACACCGTGTACCGCAGATAGAAGAAAACAGCGTACAAAACTGCATCCTTGGGGAAATGACAGCCCTTTAACGAGATCATGCTCAAATAACCTGTTCGAAAATTATTCGACCAGTAAAAACCTCAGATCATGCATGCTCGTCAACTAGACACCAGAGTTTGCGACACATCCTGTTTTTTTCAGTCATGTCCGTATCTCCTGTTCGAGCGAAAGAACAAAACCAGACCCTATTTGGGAACTTGCTGATAAAAGAAAAATGATAAATAAACCGAGCTAACGCGAATTTTTCTTGGTGGTAAATGCCGTCCAACCAGATAAGTCTAACCTGGCTGCGTAGCTTTGAAGCCGCGGCCCGACATCTGAATTTTACCAGTGCAAGCGTCGAATTGGGGCTGACGCAGGCTGCCGTCAGCCTGCACATCCGATCATTGGAACAGCAGTTGCAGCACAAGTTATTTGTGAGGCGCGCAAGACATCTGTCTCTCACAGAGCTTGGTCAGGCTTATTGCTCAACTGTCCAGCAGGCGCTTGCTGATATCGATATGGCCTCGGCAAACCTTTTCGGGTCGATGGCGACGAAGACAGTTACGATCAAGGCGCCGATATCGACCGCTTCACTTTGGCTTGCGCCCCGTCTTCCGTCGTTCAAGAAAGACCACCCGACGATAAATCTTCGCCTTGTGACAAATATCTGGACAGAGACCACCAATTTAGAAGAGATCGACGTAGAGCTACGCTTGGGTCGTGGCAACTGGACCGACGCACTCTCCGATAAGCTCTCTGATGAAACGATCGTCCCGATATGCGCCAAAGGCCGGAAGAACAGTGCAAAGCAAGTGCAGGATCTGCTGTCTGGTCCATTTGTTCACATATTGGGCCATGAAGGCCATTGGGAACGATACTTGAGTGCATATGACTGCACCAAGCCGCAAGACGCCCCGCAATACCTGGTAGACACAACCATTTCGGCGCTGCAACTTGTCGCGAGTGGCGGTGGCTATGCCCTAGTGTTCTCGCGACTGGTCAATACCGAAAATGGGCTCGCCTCGGGCGTTCGATTTGCCGGCAAACCGCTGCCACATCCGGATGCACATTTCCTAATGCAACCTGTTTCCAAAAAATCTGTACGACCAGAGGTCGAGATCTTTGTGGACTGGTTGCGTAAGCAGTTTAAAGAAGATGTTTGATCTTGGGATGAAAACAGATTTGCAGCGAGAGGGACGGTTTTGTCGACCACGATCTGCAACGGAATGCCTTTGTTGGCCAATGCCTCCGCGAAGAATTGCTTGGCCGCCGCGGTGTCGCGGCTTTCAAACGGCATAAAATCAAGGGTTTCGCCGTCGCGATCAACCGCTCGATACCGATACATCCAATGGCCGCGCACTTTGAGATGGGTTTTGTCCATGCGCCATGAAACTGCACTAGGGCGCTTGCATTTGTGCATCTCAATCTTGACCTGGGGCGAGAATTTCACCACCCAATCTTCTGATTGTCACATGATCAACCGCAACGCCCCGCTCTGCCAATATCTGCTCCAGATCGCGTTAAGACACTGAGTATCGTGAGTAAAAGTAGATTGCGTGAACAACGATGTGCTTTGGAAAATGACATTCTTTGAACGAGCGTGTTGAGCGTCCGCTTTGCAGATTGTCTCACGCATCATGCCGGTCGGGGTTATTCCAGGTAATCAAGTTGAAAAGTTTGCGGCAGAGCCTGCAGGAGAAACTCCACCTGACTAAATCGGCAACGCGGTGCTTCAGGTGCCACTAGATGCGTTGAAAGATTAACTGCCGGGATTGCTGGTTTCTGCCAGCTCGTGAACAGGTGCCATTTGGTCGGGTACCCGATTTCAATGGCCAAAAAGTGCTGCATAGAGTCCGAATGCTCCGACGGCGATGAGGCTGAGTGCCCAGACGACATCAAGATTGAACCATGTCTTTGAGAGGAACCTGAGCCCCAGCCAAAGGTAGATCACAACTGCGATGGTGCCGCCAGCAATTGTCATCGACAACGTGTGTACTGCTGCAACAAGAAACGCAGTCGTCACGTTGCTGCTCATAAGTGTTTGTGCTGCGGCATGACCGGTTTCGTCCGCTCCAATCGCACAGATGCCCAGAAAAATCGGTACCAGCATCAAACCAGCCCCATGCGCCATCGCAGCGAGGAATGACCAGAGCGCCAACCGTGCAGGGTGCACGCGCGCCAGAATTTTCGGATGTCTTCGGTTGATCAGCAGATAGAGGCCCATGGCGATGACCAAAAGCCCGGCGACCACGCGGATTTGAACTTCCCACTGAACAAGGAACATCATCAGTGAGAGCGGCAATAAGATGCCAATCATCGCGAGGAAATGCCCCGTGGCCAGCATTGCCAGCGCTTTTGGCAGGGCGCTGTGCTTTCGCTCCATCAACGCCGCCGAAACGGCCAGCGGCCAACCCATGCCGGGGTTGATACCGTGGTAGAGTCCAGAAAAAATGACAGCCCACCAAAGGGCTGTCATTGTTGTTATGTCGCCCATTTCTTAGACGGACGGATAGCAGAAGCTGTCGGTCGAACAGTCACCGCCTTCCAGGCGAATTTGGTGACTGCGCAGACCTTTGGGGAAGTCGACATAAAAGTCATTGTTCAGCGTCAGCCCCCCGTTTTCGCCCACATCGGCCATCACCATTTGTCCGCCTTCGTCGTCGGGATAGAACTGGTTGTCCCAGGTGGAGTAAAGCGAGTTGGTCCAGTAGACGCGCTTGCCGTCGCGGCTGATTTCTACCATTTGCGGGCCATAGGCAAAATCCTTGCCGTTGGAGTGCTTGGTGCCGCGGGCGATGCCGCCCAGCTCGACTTTTCCGGTCAGCTTCGGGTTCATCGGGTCGCTGACATCGTATTGATGCATCTCGCCCAGCCCCCAGCACGCAACATAGAGGTATTTGTCGTCTAGGCTCAGGTCGATATCGGTGACCAGCGGCGGCACGGCCTCGAACCCTTGCAACAGTGGCGGCAGGTTCTCGGGCTTTTCGGGGCGCGGATCGATGGTGATCGTTTTCTTGGACTGCCATTTGCCGTCGTCACCGCGCCACCATGTGAAAATTGCGCCTTGCAGGTTGGTGGTGTCCACCACGACACCACAGAAACCATAAGATTTTGTCGGGTCATGCGCAGGGCGAATTTCCAGTGCCATCTGGTAATTGTCGCCGAAATCCATCGTCTGGATATTCTTGCGCGCGCGCAAGTCCCAGAAGTGGATCGAATGACCATACTTGTTCGACAACAGGTCCTCGGGCACCACGCCGTTTTCAAACTGCGGCGGCAAACCCCATTCGGAACTAACCATGTAGTCCTGCGGCAGATTCCACCAGAAATCATAGTGCTTGTCCTGCTTGCCGCGATCCATCTCGTATTGCCCGATAATTTCGAACGTCTCGCAATCCATAATGAAGATGCCCGGAGGTCCGTCTGTACCGTCTTCGCCGCCACCTCCAAGGCAGGAAACATAGATCCCTTCGGGACCGCAGTGGATGGTGTGCGGGCGCGAATACCCGGTTTTTGCAAATAGTTCTTCGGGTTCGATCGTCTTGTGGATCTTGGCCTTCAACGGGTCTTTCACGTCGATGATGTAAATACGTGAGGATCGGATTCCAGGTACGATCAGATAACGTCGTTCCAGAAAGGCGTGTCCGGTCAGAGGAGACAGAGATGACGAACAGGCGTTCCAGCCGAAATGGTGAAATTCGTCGCCTTTGTTGGGGACAATGACCTGATGTACGATCTGGCCATAGGTGTCGGAGTCCGGTTTGAGGTCAATGACCGCGATGCCATCAGATTGCGATCCGTCCGGGCTGAGCATAACAGTGAAGGCGTAGTTTTCCACCGGTGCCTGCATGGCAAGCTTAGGCGAGGCGTGAAACGTTGGATCTGGTCTCAGGTTCATTTGGTTTCCTCCGGTTTGTTGAATTTTTCCTATTCTCAGTGTCATCCTTTTGGCCAAAAGGGCCGGTAGTTGTTCGTTTCGTTATGTATCCGTCACGTTGCACAGCTGGATTGCGCCACTGACCTTCTTGGACAAACCTTTCAATTTCTCGCCGATCTTCATGCGGTATTCGGTGCGGAACCGGCGAATGGGGCCAACCGCACCAATACTGAAAGTAGCTCCGATGTTGCCGATCGATACCGGTGCCGCAACGCTGGCAATTCCGATGTCGATTTCCTGATCACAATCGGCAAAGCCGCGTTCGCTAATTATCTCGAATTCGCGGCGTAGCTCATCTTCGGTCGTCTTGGTGTGTTCAGTATACGCCTTCAGGCTCCCTGACATGATGCTTTCGCGAAATTCCGGTTCCGCAAAGGCGGCAATGGCTTTCGAGCACGAGCAGGCATGCATGGGACGTACGCCTAAGCCCGGATGAATGAAGGCACGAGCGGGATCATCGGGTGTTTCTACGTGGATGATTTCAACTTTGTTGTCGCGAAAGCGCGCAAGAAAAACCGTTTCATTAAAATTTGTCGCTGCGAGGCGCATGAGGGGGGCTGCACAGCGTCGGACATCGGCATCGGACTTTCCAAGCAAGGCAATCCTGATCATCCGCTCGCCAATGATGTATTTTCCGTCATTAGAGGGTTCGTCGAGGAGATTTTGTTCAACAAGTGACTGAATGAGCCGGTAACATGTGGGCTTGGGCAGATCGGTTGCACGTTGAACCTCTGCCACCGAAACAGGGCGTCCGACGACTGCGATGATTTCAAGTATCTGGATCAGACGTTCTAGGTGCATGTTAATGAAATTCTTACAATACGAGACTGTATATCGAATGATGGGAATCTTTCGTCCAAACGCAAGTATAATCTTTGGGAAATCTATATGCGGACAATGGCGGTGGCTGCGATTGAGACCGAAAAATTCCTTGAGATCATTGAGGTGGAGCTAGATGGATCACAGGCTGGCGAAGCCCTGATAGAGATCTATGCGACGGGGACTGTAGCTATTACCAACCCGGCCGAGGCCGAAATTGACTGAACCGGTTTCGCGTCGGATAGGGCGGGATAGGCCCAACGCTATTCAAAGATTACGACCTGTTGGCGCGGTTCAGATCATTAGTGTCTGCCCTATGCATGCACCTAAGTAGATCCGTGCGGTTGTTGAATTCTGGCAAGGAAAGTTACCGACTTCATCTTTACTGAAGTTAATTAAAGCTAATTGAGTTTGACTGATATCGCCCTGTAGCTGCATTCTGCTCTGAATCGGAATTGCCGAATTTGGAGCCAGACGTGACCACTTCTGAACCTGATCGCGTCGTTTCAGTCGGCGAGCAATGCTCGCCTGCCAGATGTGAACCGTCTGTAATCCTTGAATGTGCCGCTACCGGAGACGTAGCGCTAACCGCCACGCTGCATGAGAAGATCGGCACGTGTGTTCGAACCAAAGGCCCGTCGGGTTCATGGTACAAAGCCAACTAACCTGTGCGGAAAAATAATGAAAAAGTGACAACTGGGAGGAACCTTATGTCATTACCTGAACCATTTACGGATCTAGAGATAGAAACGGCGGATGCCGGTTTCTATGAGAATTACAGCGTACCGATTGCGCTGATCAGCAAGGGCATCATGGTTGCCCTTGTACTGTGGGCGCTTGTCTTCCCGGCCAATGCCAACAGCACCCTCGGTAGCTGGAATGGCAAGCTGCTGGAAATCTTCAACAGCTTCTACATTGTTATTGTCGGCCTGTTTGCCATCTTTCTGGTGATTGTGGCGATCCTGCCGTCGACAGGGAAGCGGGTGATGGGAACACCTGGCGAAAAGCCCGAGTTCTCGAACTTCTCGTGGTTCTCGATGATGTTTGGTGCCGGTCTTGGTGTTGGTTTGATGGTTTTTGCTACGGCTGAACCGCTGGGCCTGTGGGGATCAAACCCCGAGGTCGTGTCCGGTGCAGTTGCTGGCAACGATCCCGAATCCGTTCAGTCGGCCTATCGGTATACCTTCCTGCACTATGGCTTCCACGCCTGGGCAATCTATGTGGTGACTGGCCTGTCGCTGGCCTATTACGCCTATACCCGTGACATGCCTCTGACCATCCGTGCGGCTCTGACCCCGCTGTTCGGTCGTTTGATGAACGGATTCCTTGGCCATGTGGTCGACGTTCTGGGCGTTGTTGCAACGATCCTGGGTGTGTCCGTGACCATCGGTTTTGGCGTCAGCCAGTTCATCGACGGTTTCTATGCCATCACCGGCATGGAATGGATCATGGACTTTGGCGGAGATGTTCCGACGCCAAGCAAAGTTGGTCTGATTGCTGGTCTGGTCGTCATCATGGGTCTGTCCATCATTTCGGCGGTGTCGGGTGTTGGCCGGGGTGTTAAATACCTGTCGAACCTGAACCTTGTCCTGTCGATCATCCTGCTGGGCACGTTTGTGATCTTCGGGTCCTTCGTCTTTGCTATGACCACCTATGGTACAGCCCTGGTTGATTACCTTCTGAACTTCCTCTCGCTGAGCTTTGGTGCCTATGGCCCGCTGTCAGCCGAGGCCTTTGCGGCGGCTCTGCCTGCCGAAGCACAGGCGCATGCGGACGCCCTGATGGGTGGCGCTACCAATGCCTGGGGCAGCTTTGACGGCTTCAAGAGCGGTCTGGAAGGCGCAGCTGCGGAGTTGGACGAAGCAACTTTGGCCGCAGCTTATGCAGCGGGTGAGCAGGGCCGTCAATTCGGCTGGCAGTCTGGCTGGACCACGTTCTACTGGGCCTGGTGGATTGCGTTCTCGCCGTTTGTGGGCCTGTTCCTGGCGCGTATCTCCAAAGGTCGCTCCGTGCGTGAGTTCATTCTGGGCTGTGTCTTCGCACCGGCACTGGTGTGCTTCGCCTGGATGACAGTACTGGGTGGCACCGCGATTGATCTGGAACTGGCCGGTGCCGCAGAAGGCGCGATCATTGGTGCCTCGAACACCAACAAGCTGTTCGTGACCCTGTCCTACATGATCGACGGAGGGCTACTGTCCATGCTGAACGTCATGTGCGTGATCCTGATCATGACCTTCCTGGTGACCTCAGCTGACTCGGGCATTCTGGTGATGAACACCATCATGTCCGGCGGCAGCCAGGAGACCGGCATCAAGCACCGCATCATCTGGGGGGTGATCCTGACGGCGGTGATCGGCGCGCTGATCCTTGCTGCAGGGGAAAACAACCCGATGGATGCGTTGCGCAACGCGATGATCATCGGTGCATTGCCATTTACCATGGTGATGGCCCTTATGATGGTCTCGCTGACCAAAGCGCTTTACCGCGACGGACAGCGTGACAAGCATGCTGACGCAAGCACACAGGCTGCCGAGTAATCAAACTATAGCGTTACGAACCTTGCGCCGCCCCCTTTGATCCGGGGGCGGCGTTTTCGTGCAGCGGTGGATTAAGTTCAGACCAGTGTTTCGTGCCAGACGTCAGACAGGCAGCATGTTTGCAGAAGCAGCACAAATGCTACTGCACACACATGGTATTGCCAGATCGGTGGTGATGCCTGGGTCATAATCCGCCTCTTCGCAGCAATCAGAGACGAGCATTACCCGATGCACGAGCTAGACTTGCGGCATTGTCAGTGCTGTCTCGAAGAACTGGTACGAATTGATCTCGTACAGTTTGGACGAAAAATTACTATCGGAATTGGAGTCGGCACCTAAAGAACGGTGCTTTCGCTTATGTCTATCCGGCGATTCAAACCTCGGTCAGGTGCTTTCTGACAGTTGGATCAATCCTATTACTTTGGATTGGGTAAATGCCACAAGCTGCGATCGCCTCGCGCGCAGTTACGCGTTCGTGCAGACGTTTCCAGATTGTTTTGGCTGCGTATGGATGGGGGTATGGGCGCCAAGCAACGCCCATGGTCATCCCTCGCAAATACTTCAGTTGCTGGCGATGCGCCGAGTACAAGATTGTATTGGAAACGCTGCCTTCGCGCGCGAGCTCGTGTTCGGTCACGAATATCCTGTTCCCGCGCATAGTTACAAAGCCAGCGTAGCGCGAAATCTGATGCATGCTCTTGTCTGGAGACGTGGCAATTTCACGGGACCGGATCGTGATTAGCCCTTCAACTTCCTGAATGCGGATCAATGAACAGAAGATTTTTCCTTCCCAAGATGGCGTGCAGAAATAGGAATGATAAAAACCTATGTAGCGCCTCAGGTTTTTCTGTTGCCCCCGGAAGGGTTCCAAAAACGCATCTGTGGGCGTTTTCCCAACTTGTGGCAGGACGCCTCTTAGCATTCGTTCGAAGCTTGCAGTTTCCTCGAAAAGCTGTGCTTCGGTCAGGTCGAAATGACGTGCAATGCGGCGCATGTTATGGGCAGAGGGCAGGCTGGAGCCATTCAAATAGCGATTGAATTGCTGTCTATTGACGCCGATTTCGCGGCAAATCTGCGAAATGTTTCCATGCTCTGCGCACAACGATCGTAAGTTGGCAGAAAAATACTCGGACACAAGAAAAACCTTTCGCGTTTTGACGCTATATCACTGCAAACTGCGTCAACTCGCATAAGATTGCACAATTTGATTTATCTGCAAATCGGTTTCTTCTTCAGCATCAGATCGTAACAGACAAGCTTCAGATGCCAATCGAAACAATCGAAAACACATGGATCACACTCGCCGATGGGCGACGGCTTGCGGCGCGCCTCTGGTTGCCCGAGACAGGCCCCACACCGGCCATTCTGGAATATCTGCCATATCGCAAACGTGACGGTACCGCGCCCAGAGACGAAACAACACACACGGTTTTTGCAAAGGCGGGCTATGCCTGTATTCGGGTCGACATAGCTGGCACCGGGGACAGCGAAGGGCAATTCGACGACGAGTACTCGGAACAGGAACTGCATGATGGTGAGCAAGTCATAGCCTGGATTGCCGCGCAGGATTGGTGTGACGGCAATGTCGGGATGATTGGGATATCTTGGGGCGGGTTTAATGGTCTGCAGCTGGCCTTCAGGCAACCACCTGCACTGAAAGCCATCGTCAGTGTCGCTTCGACTGTGGATCGATATGCCGATGACATCCATTTCATGGGTGGGTGCCTGCTGAGTGACAACATGAATTGGGGCAGTCAGATGTTTGCCTATCTGACGCGCCCAGCTGATCCAGAGCTTCGAGCAGATTGGCGACAGGACTGGCTTGCCCGACTGCAAAACGTCCCATTCTCTTCTGCAGATTGGCTGCGACATCAGACGCGCGACCCATATTGGAAGCACGGCTCAGTTTGCGAGGATTGGACCGCGATCCAAACCCCTGTCTTGGCGATTACAGGCTGGGCAGATGCTTACGTCAATGCGCCTCCGGCTTTGGCAGCCAACCTGACGGCGCCAACCAAAGCTATCATTGGGCCGTGGGAACACCGCTATCCGCACATCTCAAAGCTTGATCCCGCAGATTTTCATTCCGAAGTCGTCGGATGGTTTGACCGCTGGCTGAAGGGACAACAAAACGGCGCCGAGGACTTGCCTGCCTATCGGACATACATGCAGGAACACTTCAATCCGACTGCGCAAAACGGTCCTCGGAAAGGTCGTTGGATTGCAGAGACGGCATGGCCGTCACCTCATGTCTCAGAACGGGTCTGGCATCTGGTTCCTGGTGGGTTTTCGCGGGACCCGGTGGTTGGCACGGTCGTTGTCACGTCGCCCAACCATGTTGGTGGGGAAGGCGGATATTTCTGTGCGGGCATGCGTATCGACAATGAACTTGCAGGGGATCAGTCCGGTGATGATGCCTTATCGGTCTGTTTTGACAGCTCGCCGCTGCAAGCACCGCTCGAGCTGCTGGGTCGGGCAAAGCTAAAGTTCCAGTTTTCAGTGGATCAGCCTGTTGCCCAGCTTGTCGCGCGGCTGTGTGATGTTTCACCCGAAGGTGTGTCACAGCGGATCAGCTATCGTCCGTTGAACCTGTGTCACTCCCACAGTCATGAGACGCCGCAGGCCCTGCAACCAGGTGAGCTCTACGAGGCTGAAATCACGCTGAACGAATGTGCGCACCATTTGCGCGAGGGCCACGTTTTGCGACTGGCGTTGTCGACGTCTTATTGGCCGATTGTCTGGCCAGCACCTCAATCGGCCACGGTAACTTTACACTTGCTGGATTGTGCTCTTCATCTGCCGGTGCGCGAAGTTGCGCATGAAATTCAAGCCTCTGAACCCGGCCCGGCGCAGGCGTATCCGGTTCTGGCAGCTGAGCAGTTGCGTTTACCTTCAGCGCAATCAGAACGCACGGTGACGGAAAGCGGTTGCGTGGTTCTGGAGACGTTTGATGACTATGGTAAAACGCGCGATCCCTACCACGATCTGATTGTTGGTAGCGACGTACGCATGCTTTACCGCATTCACCCCGATGATCCGAAAATCGCGTATTTCGAGACCGCTTGGAGTTTTTCGTTCGAGCGCGAAGAATGGCAGGTCGCCATCACGACCGAGTGCCGCATGAGCTGTGACACCGAGAATTTCTATCTCTACCGCAAACTACGCGCCGCTGAAGGCGCAAATGAAATCGAAGTCCTAACAAGGGAATGGTCCGAAACCGTTCCACGCGGACTTCTCTGACTTAATCTAAGGGAGGATACTATGAAGATCGAATGGACAAAGGCCAATGTTGGTCGCCGGAGGTTTCTGAAAGGTGCAACTGCGCTAGGGGCCGCTACAGCGCTTCCGATGGGGTGGGCGAACCGCGCGTTTGCAGCAGACGACGGTGTTCTGCGGGTGCGGGCTTATGGTGATGCACAGAACATGGATCCAGCACATTCCGTTGGTGTCGTTGAAGAAGAAGTGCATGCCTCCATCTACAACAAGCTGATCCAATACAAGCCGGGCGAGGAATGGGGTTGGCAAATGGATGCGGCAACTATGATCGAGCAGGTTGACCCGACCCATATCAAGTTCGCATTGCGTGACGATATTGGATTCACTAACGGATTTGGCGCGATGACTGCTGAAGACGTCAAATTCAGCATGGAACGGATCGTGGACGACGCGACCGACAGTCCGAATAAGCCCGACCTAGGGCCATTCAGCCATGTTGAAGTGACAGGAGACCGTGAAGGGACAATCGTTCTGAACAGCCCGTTTGCCCCGATCTGGTCGATTGCCCTGCCGTATATTACTGGCAACATCGTCTCCAAGGCAGCGGTCGAAGCCGCCGGTGGCCGGATCGGTGCTGATCCGGTTGCGGAATCCGGCCCGTATCTGCGAGACAGTTGGTCGCCCAAAGAAAAGACCGTTCTAAAGCGCAACCCTGACTGGAAAGGGGATGCCCCCGCTTGGGATACCGTCGAGATCTATCCGATCGATGATGAAAACACGGCCGAGATTGCGTTCGAGGCAGGCGAGTTGGACGTAACTCGCGTGTCGCTGGGCTCAGTTGAGCGGTATCGCGCCGGGGTTCCCAATGGTGGGTCGCTGGTTGAGAAACCCTCGCTTTACTATGTCTGGATGGGAATGAACGTCGAGCATCCAAAGCTGCAAAATCAAAAACTGCGGCAGGCAATTCAGCACGCAGTGGATGTTCCGAGCATCCTGGAGGCAGCATATTTTGGAGCTGCTGAACCGGCTACCGGCATCATCGCACCGGGCCTTGCTGGCCATCGGCCATCTTCGCTTGTACCACCTGAGGCGAACTTCGAGAAAGCCGCGCAGTTGCTCGCGGAATCCGGTGAAACCAATGTCACGCTAACCCTCGATACGTTGAACAAGACGACCTTTACAACAACTGCACAGATTATTCAGGCGACGCTGGCGCAGATCGGAATCACGGTTGAGGTTAACGTTCTGGAATCCGGGGCATTCTGGGCGTCTGGTGACAATGAGAACCTACAGCTTGTTCTGAACCGTTTCTCGATGACGCCTGATCCGTATTATGCGACGTCGTGGTTCACACCTGAACAGATCGGGAAATGGAACTGGGAACGGTTTAACAGCCCGGAATTTAACGAAATCCATGAATCTGCGGCTGCTGAAACGGACATCGCAAAGCGAGCTGAAATGTATCAGCGTGCGCAGGATCTGATGGAAGAAAGCGGTGCTTATCGCTTTATCACTCACGAGGCGACACCGGTTATTCACAGCGCATGCGTCATTCCAGCGCTGCGGCCAGATGGCCTGTCCCTGCTTCGCTATTTTGGCAAGGCGACCTGATCTCCCCAGGTCGACCGGGTGCGGCGGGTGCGTAACGCTCGCCGTACCAACACCAACGCCATCAAGCCAAAAGGAGCCAGTTGGCCATGCTGAAATTCGCAACCCGTCGCTTCGGGCTGTCGCTGCTTATCCTGTTCGTGGCGGTCACCGTCATGTTCCTGATGATCCGCGCCGTGCCAGGCGACCCGGTCCAAATCATGCTCGGCCCACGCGCCACGCCCGAGCTTCAGGCCCAACTCACAGTAGCGTTGGGGCTGGACCAGCCAATCTGGAAACAGCTTTTGATTTTTTACGGAAACCTCTTGCAGGGTGACTTGGGAACCGATGTCTTTTCGGGTCGTTCCGTGACTGACATCGTGTTCCAGCAACTACCATTCACACTGGAACTGATTTTCGCGTCGATCCTGTGGTCAGCAACGCTGGGCATCGCACTCGGCGCCTATGCGGCTGCGCATCCCAATACGTTGATCGACCGAGTTGCCGCCGCGATATCTGTCAGTTTTGTGGCCGCTCCGGCCTTTGTTGTCGCGCTCTTGGCTCTTTTGGTTTTTGCAGTGCATCTACAGTGGTTTCCCGCGATCGGTGCCGGGGAAGGCTTCCTTGACCGTCTTGACCATTTGGTCCTGCCCGCCTTTGCCATCGGGCTCAGTTGGGTTGGCTATATTGCCCGGTTGGTACGCGCCTCGATGCTGGAGGTTATGGGTGAAAGCCATGTCCGCACGGCCCGAGCCTTTGGTATCGCCGAACGTCGCGTGGTCATGGTGTACGCGCTGCGGATCGCCATTTTGCCCGTGGTTACCGTGATCGGTGTTGGGATGGGTTTTCTTCTCAGCTCGGCGGTTTTCGCTGAAATCGTCTTTGCCCGACCTGGTTTGGGCAAACTGGTTATCGACAGCATTACGACCCGAAACTACCCGATTGTGATGGGCTCTGTCCTAGTATCAACAGCTTTGTTCGTGGTGTCGACCGCATTGGCCGATCTGATCAATGCGCTGCTTGATCCACGCGCGCGCACGGCTCATTGAGGAGGCAGGCACATGGAAAAATCTCGTTCCGAAATGGGCCAGATCATAGTCGGCGTTGCGCGCGACCCGCTTGGTCTCATGGGCTTAATCATCGTCGGTGTCATCGTTTTCTGCGCAATCTTTGCGTATTGGATCGTACCCTATGATCCGATTGCGATGGATATCAAATCCCGCTTGCAGGGACCGTCCACAGCACACCTGCTGGGCACAGATCAGTTAGGGCGCGATACGTTTTCGCGGGTCATAGCGGGGGGCCAAGTTGCGCTCAAGGTGGCATTGCCCGCCGTGTTCGGAGCAATGGCGATTGGCCTGACACTGGGCATGATTGCAGGGTATGGGCCGAAATGGCTCGATAATCTTCTAATGCTTTTCTTCGATACCATCCGTTCCTTTCCGACAGTGATGTTCGCGCTGGCTGTTGTGGCCCTGATCGGGCCCAGTCTGCAGACGGTCGTGTTTGTCGTCATGGCGACCTCGATCCCAACCTATGGGCGTGTCGCGCGGACCCAAACGCTGACATTGCGCAATTCCGAATTCATCTTGGCCGAACGGTCGATGGGGGCCAGCATGGCGCGCATTCTGGGTGTGCATATGCTGCCCAACATCATTGGCGTTCTGGCTGTGTTGGCGGCAATGGATATCCCTACAGTCATCGCGCTTGAGGCCGGCCTGTCCTTCCTGGGTCTGGGCGTTAAGCCTCCGACCCCGAGCTGGGGTGCTTTGCTTAAGGATGGCTATTCCCTGATCCGCCAAACTCCTTGGTTGGTTGTTGGCGGAGGCCTGCCGATCATTCTGGCAACGCTTGGCTTCACGTTTCTGGGTGAAAGCCTGCGCGATGTAGTTGACCCGAAACTGAGGAAACAGCGATGACCGAGACACTTCTGGAAATCGACCAGCTTTGCGTCGATTACGAAACAGGCCGTGGCGACCTCAGGGCATTGAGGGACATCACATTCAACGTCAACAAAGGTGAAATCGTTGGCATCGTGGGAGAGTCCGGTTGTGGTAAATCCACATTGATCTCATCCATTCTGCGTTTGACCGCGCCCAATACCCGGTTCCGTGAAGGAGAAATTAGGTTCAAGGGGAAGGATTTGCTGCAAGCTTCTGATCGGCACATGCGGGACCTGCGCGGGGCGGATATATCCATCGTCTTTCAGGATCCGATGCAAACGCACAACCCGGTTCTGACTATCGGTCAGCAGATGCTGGATATTCAGCACCGATCCAGACAGTCCAAAGCTGACAAGTTGGCGCACGCGGCCAAAATGTTGGGCGCTGTTGGCATTCCTGACCCTGAGGCGCGTCTGGCGCAATATCCGCATGAATTCTCTGGCGGGATGCGTCAACGGATCGCCATCGCGATGGCGTTGATGTCCGAACCTGATCTTTTGATTGCGGATGAGCCGACAACTGCACTGGATGCGACACTGGAGGTGCAGATCATTGAGCGCCTGCAAGAGCTGCAGCGCGAGTTTCACTGTGCCATCCTGTTCATCTCGCACCATTTGGGCGTGATCGCAGAACTCTGCGACCGGGTTGTTGTGATGTATGCTGGCGCAGTTGTTGAAAGCGGGGACGTACGGGAGATTTTTCACAATCCTAAACACCCTTACACACGCCGACTGATCGAATGCGACCCCGGTCACATCAAAGAGCGAGCCCGTGTATTGCCAACCATTCCCGGTGAAGTGCCCGACTTGGCCAACCTGCCGGGGGGCTGCATTTTCAGGGATCGTTGTGATCGGGCCATGGCGCTCTGCGCCACCGAAGTGCCGCCACTGGATCAGTTGAAAGAAGGCCATCACGCTGCGTGCTGGCTGAACCATCAGGAGGTCGCATCATGAGCTTGCTGAACGTTGTGGACCTCAATACCAGCTATGGCCCGGTCAATGTACTGGCGGGTGTCAGCTTTACCGTAGAACCCGGAGAGACTTACGCGCTGGTTGGTGAAAGTGGGTCTGGTAAAACCACGGTCATTCGCGCCATTGCCGGGCTAGCACCTGCGCAAGATGGCTCGGTCACCTTCGAAGGTCAGGAAATTCGGGGTGCACCCGAAAGTGTTATGCGCCCGTTGCGCAAAGACATGGCGATGATGTTTCAAGACCCGGTTGGAAGCCTGTCGCCGCGTCTGACCATCCGCAGTCTGATTACCGAGCCTTACCGCATTCAGGGCATGAAGGACCGTGACATGGACGCCGAAGCCAAGCGCCTGTTGGAAATGGTCAACTTGCCCACGCATTTCGCGGACCGCTATCCTTATCAGCTATCTGGCGGCCAAGCTCGGCGCGTGGGTGTGGCACGTGCATTGGCATTGGAA
Organism: Ruegeria sp. CDSB022; assembly: GCF_059611145.1. NCBI lineage: Bacteria > Pseudomonadati > Pseudomonadota > Alphaproteobacteria > Rhodobacterales > Roseobacteraceae > Ruegeria > Ruegeria sp. CDSB022. Next base: position 68,644 of record NZ_JBXWOZ010000016.1, read on the forward strand.
CCCAAGTTGATCCTTGCGGATGAGCCCACTGCAGGTCTCGATGTGTCGGTTCAGGGTGAACTGCTGAACCTGCTCAACGACCTGCGCGAAAGGCTGGGGCTTGCGATGGTGATTATCACGCATAACCTTAGCGTCGTACGCCATGTGGCTGACAGAATGGGAATCATGTATTTGGGCCGATTGGTTGAAGAAGGTACAACCGAGGCCATCTTTAACGAGCCGCGCCATCCCTATACCCGCTGCCTCCTGAGTGCCAACCCAGAGCCGGACCCGGATGCGCGGTTGGAACGGATCGCTCTCAAAGGTGAGCCCCCCAGTTTGCTCAAACGCCCGTCCGGTTGTGAGTTCCGCGAGCGTTGTCCCTTTGCCAAGGATATCTGCACCCAGACTCCTGAATGGGAAGTAAATGGCGGCCACGGGCTGCGTTGTCTGGCCCCGCTGTCGTAGTAGGAAATCCAATGCCAAGCACACTATATTTTAACGGCACAATCCTGACTATGGATGCACAGAACTCCTCTCCAGAGGCTGTTCTGACCGAGGGCAAAAGAATTCAGGCCGTCGGTGCTGAAGCAGATCTGCGCGCACGCATGCCGGCTGACTCACATGAGTATAACCTTCAGGGTCGTACACTGATGCCGGCGTTTATCGACCCGCACGGGCATTTCCCGGATCCAGGGTTCATACGGCTGTTCCGTGTCGACTTATCTTCGCCTCCTTTAGGGGACTGCAAGCACATGGCGCAGGCGTTGAATAGGATTCGGGAAAAGGCTGGCGAGACGCCCGAGGGTGAATGGGTCATGGGCGTGTTGTTTGATAATACTGCCATTCGCGAAGGCCGCATGCCTACGCGGGCTGAGCTGGACGATGTATCACAGCGTCATCCAATCTGGGTTATTCATGCGTCGGGGCACTGTGGCGTAGCCAATTCTGTTGCCCTTCACAGGCGCGGGTTAACCCGTCAAACACCTGATCCAGAAGGCGGCCGCTTTGGCCGTGATCCTGAAACCGGAGCCCTGACGGGATTGATCGAAGGATTATCGGCCATGGGCGAGATGGGCGATACTGATTTCCTGATCGACCGCGAAAGGTTCTGGCAAGGCTTTGAGGCCTGTCGTGACGAATACCTATCCTATGGTGTGACCTATGCCCAAAACGCCTGGGCGTCGCAAACCATGTTGGAACACTTTGCCAGCCAGCCCGCGGATCTGGATCCTGGAATAGACATTGAGCTCTTACCTGTCGGAAGTCTGGAACCCGAATTGTCCGAGCATTGGATCGGTACGAACTGGCCCGGCAACCCGCATTTCACACTGGGTCCGCGCAAATTGTTCACGGACGGGGCTTTTCAGTTGCAGACCGCGTTTTTGTCTACCCCGTATTTCAAGCCATCCGATCCCTGTCACCCTTGTGGGATGGTTTACACCTCACAAGAACAGCTAGATGCCGACGTCAGAAAACTCCATAGCAAGGGCTTGCAAATGCATTGCCACTGCAATGGTGATGCCGGTGCCGAGATGTTCATAGATGCGGTGGAAAAGGCGCTTATTGCGCATCCCCGCCCAGATCATCGCCACACCATTATCCACGGACAGGCTCTGCGGGATGATCAGTTGGAGCGTATGGTCCAGCTTGGACTTACCGTCAGCTTTTTTCCGGCTCATATACATTTTTGGGGTGATCGCCACTACGATACGTTCTTGGGGCCGCAGCGCTCCGAGCGGATATCCCCTGCGGCGTCTGCTGAGCGGTTTGGCTTGCGATATACAATCCACAATGATGCCTCGGTCACTCCGACGCGTCCGATTCATCTTGCCCACTGTGCGGTAAATCGAAAATCCGTTTCTGGCCGCGTGCTCGGTGAAGATCAGAAGATCAGCGTTCTGTCAGCCTTACGCGCTCAGACCATCGACGCTGCTTGGCAAGTCTTCAAGGACGAGCAACGCGGTTCTGTCGAACCGGGTAAAGTTGCTGACTTTGTTGTCCTTTCGCGTAATCCACTGCACGATCCGGACCGTCTGACAGATACGCGGGTGCTTGAAACGATCCGCAATGGCCAAAGTGTTTTTTCTGCACCCCATGCCGAACAAGAAATCGAGCACACATGATGGCGACCAAGCGTATTGCGATCGCGGGTTTTCAGCATGAAACTAATTGCTTTGGTGTGACGCAGGCCGGTCTGCACGAGTTTGAGATGGCCGATTCCTGGCCCAGCATGTTGCACGGTGCGCAGGTGATATCGGAAACGTTTGGCATGAACCTACCTATCGCCGGTTTTGCGAAGGCTGCAGCGGCAGCAGGATTTGAAGTCGCACCAACCCTGTGGTGTTCTGCCGAGCCGTCTGCACATGTAACCGATCACGCATTCGAAACAATTTGCGAGATGTTGTTGGATCGCATCCGGGTTGTGGGTGACATTGATGGCGTTTATCTCGATCTCCATGGGGCAATGGTCACCGAAAGCTTCGCTGACGGTGAGGGAGAGCTTCTGCGTCGTGTACGTGAAGTTGTGGGCTTCGAAGTGCCAGTGGTCGCAAGTTTGGACCTTCACGCCAACATCTCGGCTGAGATGGTCGACAATGCAGACTATTTGTCTGTTTTTAGAACCTATCCCCACTTGGATATGGCGGAAACGGGCGCACGATGCGTTCCTGTCCTGCAGCGGTTGCTAGCGGGCGAAACGCTCTACAAGGCTTTCCAACCGGTGCCTTACCTCATCCCTCTGCATGCGCAACATACGGGCTCCAAGCCATTCAGCGAGATCTATCAATTGCCGAAAAGATTTGAGAAGCAGGAAATTCTGGCAGAAATCGCCCTTGGCTTCACCGCTGCGGACTTCTCAGACACAGGCCCATCATGTCTTGCCTACGCGGCCACAGCCCAGAAAGCTGCTGCTGCCGCGGAAGAAGTCGTGCATTTGTTCGTATCTCGCGAAGCCGATCTTGATTGTTCAATGTTGTCTCTAGAGGAAACGGTTTCGATATGTCGCGAGAGGCGGGGAAAACCCATTGTTGTCGCAGATGTCCAGGACAACGCTGGTGCGGGCGGGACATCAGATACTACTGGCCTGCTGGCAGCACTGATTGAGGGCGGGACAAAGAGTGTCTTAATGGGTCTGTTCCATGACCCTGAAAGTGCAAAACAAGCCCATGAGGCAGGAGAAGGTGCACGGGTAAAACTTGCGGTCGGTGCAAAGTCCAACTTGGCTGGGCACGTTCCAGTCAAAGCAGAGTTTGAAGTTCTGGCTTTGGGTGATGGCCTTTGTCGCTATACCGGAAAAATGTATGGCGGTGGGATAGCTACGCTGGGCGAGACAGCTGCCCTACGTTTGGTTGGGCACGAGGCAAGTATTGACCTTGTTGTCACAAGTATACGGAACCAATGTCTTGATCGCGCACATTTTACTCATATCGGACTAGACCCAAAGAACTACGCGGTTATCTGTGTAAAAAGCACCGTACATTTCCGAGCGGACTTCGAACCTATTGCAGGAAATATCTGTTCCGTTTCTTCGCCAGGTGCCTTTCTCTGCAACCTGGAAGAAATCCCCTACACTTGTATCTCCAGAAGGCTGGTTAACACTCGCTGCGCTACCGTTGCCTCAACTGGCACAGGCTAGCGAATTCCGCTGATCTTGCGGGTCCATTATCATCTGTGAAGCGCGCCTTTTGCGGGCTGTGTGGGGTTTTGAGCGAGGCAGTTAACTGCCTCGCATTGTGCCCTTATTCTCGACGGCCAAATTCTAGGAGGTGATTTCGGCCAAGAGAATTTCAGCTCTCTGCCAGCAGACAATAGATAATCATCGTCATCCGCTCGGTTGGAATGTGAAACCAGGCGAACTTCTCAAAGACGGATAACGGATTTTGCGCCAGGACTTCATCCATGAACATGCCCTGATCGACGAGGGGTTTCATCGTGTCCTTGATCGCAAGCATCAAATCGACCGAAGCCTGCATGTCGAACTTGTTATGTACGTGTATCTTCGCGACCTAAACCCATCTCCTTGATCCGGCTGTCTGGATGTAGACTCCGTTCCTAGTGAGGATGTTTCGATCAGAGCCTGCGGATTTCCGATCAGATCACGGGCAATTTCAAAGACCGCATGGTACTTTCCTTTTCAACATAAGTTCCATTTCTTTCCCGCGCAGGGTATGTCAGGCCTGACCCAGCGAACCTGGTTCGTGAAAATGATAGAGGTCGTGAAGCAAACTATGGTCGGTGAATTGAGTTCCGAGCAGGCCGTGCGCGGCGCGATCCAGACGCATTCGAGGCGCGTCTGGCGGTTTGGGCTTGCCCTGTCGGGTGCTTCCGAAGTGGCCGATGATCTGTTGCAGGCTACTTGCCTGCGTGCGCTTGAACGCCACCACCAGGTCACGTCATTTGAGCGGTTGGACAGTTGGTTGATGACGATCTGCCGTTCAATCTGGTTGAATGAGCTGCGTGCCCGCTCGGTCCGAAAAGCGCAGGCACTGTCGTTGACCCCAGAGTCAGAGCTGATTGCATCCGGACCGGACTCGGAAACGAATATATTCGCCGCCGAAGTGTTTACCCAAGTGATGCAGTTGCCAGAAGCACAGCGAGAAACGGTGATGCTGGTCTATGTCGAAGGCTATAGCTACCGCGAGGCCGCAGCATTGCTGGAGGTGCCAATAGGAACGATCATGAGCAGGCTGTCCAATGCGCGACAAAAACTGAAAGTCGTGATGCAGCATGAGGCGGCAGATGCCGTTCGACGGAGTCGCAAATGAAGTTTTCCGATGAAGTTCTCAAAGCGTACCTGGAAGGCAAAGCGAATGAAGCCGAGGCTCAGGCGATAGAAGCTGCGGTTGCGGCCGAACCCGAGCTTGAGGCGCGCCTGATGGAGCTTGATCCATTCGCACCGGTGGTACAAGCGGTGTTTGAACATGTCCCGGCCGAGATGCCCCAGGTGGTTTTGCCTGACCCAAATGCCGAGATAAAAACCAGTGGCGGTCCTCTGCGCCTGTTGGCAGTAGCTGCATCTGTCGCGGTGATTTCTGTGTCGGCCACATATTGGGTAACCAGGCCTCAGCCCATGGGGTGGGCTGAGCAGGCGGCGATCTATCAATCACTATATGCGGCGGACACGATCGCGGGGATGGACAGCTCGGAACAGGCGTTGACAACTCAGTTTGATCAGGCCGAGGCACAGCTGGGTCTGTCCTTGAGACGTGACACTCTTGAGGCGTTGCCGGGGATGGAATTGAAGCGTGCGCAGGTGTTGTCCTTCAGGGGCAAACCGTTGGTTCAAGTGGTCTTTGCGAATGAACAGGGCCAGCCTTTTGCCTTCTGTGTCATTCGTCAGGGTGAAGGCGCGCCAAGCAAGGATTTGAAAGAGGCAGTGCTCGGCGGGTTGGCGACGGCGACCTGGTCCAAAGACGGTTATGGCTATATGTTGATTGGTGACAGCGATCAGACTGACCTGGAAAGTAAGCTGGATATTCTAACCGCGACCTTTGCAAGCTGAGGTCGCGTCAAAAACGCCTTGTGAACCTGCGGAAATACCAGAAATATAGCGGACATGACCACCACACCCGTCATTCCCGATCCGGATGAGGACGAGGACCCCCTCGGCCCGCGCAGCATCTATGATGATGACGACGCTGATGAGGATGATCTGTGGTTCCTGCCACCTGACGAAGAGGCTGTCGAGGATTTCCTGCCGCCCGGTCCAAGGGTCGACCGCAGTCTTTTGTTTGATCCCAGGGACTGGCGTGCGGCGCAGGCAGATCTGTCGTTGGAACTGGCCGATCTGGCAGTTAGTTTTGGCGCCTTGGACGAACGTTTGCGCGCCGGTCCGGATGGGTGGACCCACCGGCTGGCGCTGATGGATGTATCCGATTTGGGATGGTGGACCGGCGACCGGATCAGCGTTGATCGGCTGGCGCTTTGGACCGGGCTTCGGATTGGTGCAACCGGGGATGATGTGCAGGCCCTGTACCGCGCGGGTTGGGCCGTACGGCGGCTAACATCCGGCGCCGCGCCATCGGATGGCGGGTGGGAGACCGGCCTGACAGCCTTTTTAGATCGTATTGCGCAGGGGATTGACGAAGTCCCCGAAGCCATCGCCGATCTTGCCGAAGTCATGCGCAATTCCGAGGGGCTGCACCCGGTGACGCAGGCCGCCATCGGTTTTCATGCCTGGCGGGCCCTGTCTCAAGGCATCGGACAGGATACCGAGGCTGCAATCATTGCCGCCCGTCATGCGGCCAAGATGGGGCGGGGCGGGGCTGTGTTCATGCCCTTGGTTCTGTCGGGTCCGGGTGCGTTGAGAGGTGTTGGTGAACCATCAGAAAAGCTTGCTGCCTGGATCAGGGGAACAGGGC